>DATIXI010000047.1:0-14855 GCA_035518635.1 Gaiellaceae bacterium | reverse complement strand
TCTGATGGGCGGCGGAGTTCGTGGGTTCGGCTTCTGGATTCGGGTGGGCGACAAGTATCCGAACCCGGTGCTCTCGCTCGACCAGCAGTACCAGCCTTAGGTCACATCACACCGCGGCGAGGAGCCTCCAAGCTCAGTGAGTGCCGGCTGGGCCAGTGTTCCGGAATGTCACTAGAGCGAGGCGGTGTCGGTCGGCATGATGGTGAGGTGGGCGACGACACGCAGCTGGTGGCAATCGGTGAGGCTCTTGCCGACGAACTGAACCGGTTCGTGCCGGATGGAGTTCGGCTCACATGTGAGCGTTGGCAGAACCACATCGTGATCTTCACGGACACACCCACTGGTCGCGCGGGCGGAACCGGCGTCACGGATGGTGGCCTCGATTGGCCCGACCCCGATGCACGAGTCGCCGGAGTGGCGGAGTCGGTTCTCGACGGAGTGCAGGACGACGTGGCCGAGGCGACGGCGAAGCCGTGGCCGATCGACGACGCGTCAGAGGGTCCGCTGCCGCGGCGATGGGCGCGAGTCGTACAGGGACGCCTGATCTTCGGTTACGGGAGTCGACAACTCGGCGACGGTCTCGACCTCAGCGACTTGCGAGGCTCGCAGCCAGAGGACTGAAACGCTTCGCTGGGCCAGCGTGCCGGAATGACACTTGAGCGACGGTGAACCATCGATTGAGACAATCGGGGCCCGTGGTTGGAACATGTGGGGAGTCGTGTATCTACTAAGCGGCGCCGCGCGCCTGACTTCGTTGCTCGCGACGGTCGCTCTGGCGGCGACGGCCTGTAGCGGGTCTAGCCCACGCCAGCGACCTAGCGGATCTGGCGCGCGGCAGTCGCCGCTCGTTCGGAAGGCCAACGCGGCCTGTCGGCGTGATGACGCAAAGATTGCCGAGGCCGAAGCAATCGCCCCAGGCGTGTGGTTTACCGCAAACACCGTGGCGCACATCGATGCGGAAGCGACCCGGCTTGTAAAGCTAGGACTGGCCGAGAGGCTCGGGCCGGCGCTGTTGGACTGGGAGCGGGCGAGGTTTCTACTGCTCAAGGGCGACGTCCGCACAGCCGACGTGTTGCTTCTCCGAGCGAAGGCTGCCACTGCAGCGGCAGGCATTCATTGTTCTTTCGGAGCGCGACCCCTCGCGGGCCTGTAGGCCTTCGCGCGAGTCGTTTGAGGGCGACATCGAACTGCGGACTGGGCCCGGTGGATCTTGGCGCGCAGCTTGCTGGGCGAAAACGTCCTCGCGTGAGCCAGCCTGCGGGAAAGCGACCCGAGGACGCAGCGTCATACTCAGGCGTCAGGCGATGCTGAGGAGAGGGAACGGACCCGGCCTCAACGGCGTGACTGTGTTGACCATCGCGTCCACATGTGCGTTCGGCTGGCTCGGGGCCGCAGAGCATGACTTCTCGTCTGGATGGCTCACCTTCGCATGTCTGCTTTCGGCTCTTGGAGTGATTGGGCTAGTCAGAGGCCTCTTAAGGCTCTGAGACGGCAGCCGCTTGCCTGGACGAGCGTCGTTGTGCCCTGAGAGTTACCGGTTCTAGCGGCCGACCGAGATGACGCGGGCTCGCCAGGCGCCGCTGGGGGCGTCGACCTCGACCTCGTCTCCGGCTTTCGTGCCGATCAGCGCGCGGCCGAGCGGTGAGTCGGGCGAGATGCCGCCCACGCTCGAGATCTCGACCTCCAGCCATCCGCCCTGTTCGTCCTCGAGCTCGACCTTGGAGCCGATTCCGACGACGTCACTCACGGCGGACTGCTCGTCCACGAGCACGGCGCGCCCGAGACGGTCGCGGAGCAGCGTGATCCGGCGTTCGAGCAGGCCCTGCTCGTTCTTGGCCGCGTGATACTCGAAGTTCTCCGACAGGTCGCCAAAGCCGCGGGCCGTCCTGATCGCCTCGACCATGGCGGCGCGGCGAGGGCCCTCCAGCTCGGCCAGCTCGGCTTCGAGCTGCTCCTTCTGAGCCTGCGTCAGCGGCTCCGGCTTCTCGTTGGGCATCGCGCCAGGCTAGCGGGCGTGTCAGTCGAGCACGCGAATGTTCCGGGCCTCGCACATGTCCCTGAGGATCTGTGGCCAGACGGTGACGCTCACCTCGCCCAGATGGGCCTTGCGGAGCAGGAGCATCATCGTGCGCGACTGCCCGATCCCCGCGCCGATCGAAAGCGGGATCTCGTCGTTCAGGATCGCCTGGTGGTACGGAAGCTCGAGGAAGTCGAGTTGCCCCGAGAGCTCGAGCTGCCTGACGAGCGATTCCCTGGTAACGCGAATGCCACCGGACATCAGCTCGTGCCGGCGCCGCGTGACCGGGTTCCAGACGAGGATGTCGCCGTTCAGGCCGTGCATCGGGCGGCCATCCGCCGAGACCGTCTCCGTCGACCAGTCGTCGTAGTCGGCGGCGCGCAGCTCGTGCGGGAAGCCGTCCGCGAGAGGCCAGCCGATCCCGTAGATGAAGATCGCCGAGTGCTCTTGGAGGATCTGCGTCTCGCGCTGCTTGCGCGGCAGGTCGGGGTAGGCGGCGAGGATGTCCTCCGCGTGCAGGAACTCGAGCTCGTCGGGGAGAGCCGGGTAACGGGGATCGGCGAGCGCCGGGTGACGCTCGCGCAGGAACGAGTCGGCCTCTTTGAGGACCCTCCAGATCGCGCGAACAGTCTCTGTGAGGTAGTCGAGCGTCCGGTCCTCCTCGTTGATCGCGCGCTCCCAGTCCCACTGGTCGACGTACGCCGAGTGGTCGTGGTCGAGGAAGTAGTCCTTGCGCACCGCGCGCATGTCCGTCAGGAGGCCCTCGCCCGGGCCCATGCCGAACTGGCGCAATGCCATCCGCTTCCACTTCGTCGCGGCCTGGACGACCTCGGCGTCGAGCGGGTGCGCGTCCCGGTCGTTGGAGATGTGGAAACCGACCGGGGTCCGTGAGCCGTCGCGGTCCAGGTAGTCGTTCACGCCGCTCGCCGCCTCGACGATGAGAGGCACCTGCACCATCGTCAGCCCGAGCTCCTCGGAGAGCCGGTCCTCGATCAGCCGCTTCGCCTCATAGAGGGCCTGCATCGTCTCCTTCGGCGCGAGCAGCGGGCGGTAGTCGGCCGGCAGGACGCGCTCGAGCTCGGCGTAGTCGCCGATGCCCGGACCGGCGAGATCGGCTTCCTTGGAGGAGATGCTCACGGCTCGATCCTGTTCCAGACACGGGTGCGGGGGCATCCGCGCAACCGCGGATCGCGGTGGGGGAGAACTACGCGTCCGTACTTCCCCGCACCGCGATTGCCCGATTCGCCGATGTGACGGGTGCTCCCTCACGGGACAATCGAATGGACATGGTCACCTGCGTCGAGTCGAACGGCGTTCGCCTGTGTCACCTCCAGTACCGGGCGGGCCGGATCGAGCCGTGCCGGGAGACCGACTGCCCGTTCTGGGAAGAAGGCGGCGCCGCGCTGCCCGGCGGCTGCGTCCTCCAGAGGCTCGACCTTGACCTGGATGCGACGCCCTCCCTCGTCCACGCCCTTCTCCAGGTCCGGCGCGGGCTGGCGCAGGCGGTGACCACCGAGGACGAGCGGGAGGCCCGCTCGCTCTTCTACCGGCTCGTCCCGGCCGCGCGCGAAGACGACTGATCCGGGCAGGATGGAGTCGTGCACGCGACCTTTTCCCTCGGCCGGGTCGCAGGTGTCGAGATCGGCGTCAACTGGAGCTGGGCGATCGTCTTCGCCCTGATCGTCTGGTCGCTCGCCTCCGCCGTCTTTCCCAGCCAGAACCCCGGCTACTCGAACGGCGCCTACATCGCGATGGCGCTCGTGGCGGCGGTGCTGTTCTTCGTCTCGCTCCTCCTGCACGAGCTCGGCCATGCGGTCCGGGCCCGGCGCGAAGGCGTGGAGATCGAGGGCATCACGCTCTGGCTGTTCGGCGGGGTCGCGCGGCTCAAGGGCGAGCTGCCGAGCGCCGGTGCGGAGTTCCGGATCGCGATCGCCGGGCCTCTCGTGACCCTCGTGCTCGGCGCCGTGTTCGTGGCCATCGCGGCGATCTCGGGCCTTCCCGGGGCGGCAAACGGAGTCGCGGCCTGGCTCGGGTACATCAATCTCTTCCTGCTCGCCTTCAACCTGATCCCGGCCCTTCCACTCGACGGGGGGCGGGTTCTTCGCGCGGCCCTCTGGGCGGGTAAGCACGACTACCACTGGGCCACGGTCGTCGCGGCGGACATCGGCCGGGCATTCGGCTTCCTGATGATCGCCTGCGGGCTTCTCCTGTTCATCGTCCAGGGCGCGTTCAGCGGGGCCTGGCTCGCGTTCCTCGGCTGGTTCCTCCTCGGCGCAGCGGGAGCGGAGGCGCGCTACCTCGTCGTGCGGGAGGCGCTCGCGGGCCTAAAGGTCGGTCAGCTGATGGTTCCGGACCCGGTAACGGCGGATCCCGACCAGACGCTCGGCGAGTTCATGGACGGGGTCGCCGGCATCGCCCGGTACACGGCGTACCCGGTCGTCCGCGACGGAGAGGCGCTCGGCGTGCTTCCGCTGCGGCGCGTGATCGAGACACCGAGAGGCGAGTGGGACCAGCGCCGGGTCGCCGATTGCATGCTCGATCGCGAGGAGGTTCCGCTCCTCCATGCCGACGACGACGCGCTCGAAGGGTTCGGCGAGCTGGCCGGGGGCGACCTCCACCGGGCGCTCGTGGTCGAGAACGGGCATCTCGCCGGCTTCATCTCGATCACGGACGTGGCCCGGCTCCTCGTGAAGCCTCGCTCCTCATAGGCTCAGCGCCGTCGCGGGGATCCCGCAACGGCAATCAGGCTCGTCGCGGATGCCGCTCGCCCCCACGGGCGGGACGATCGTGGCGATGGAGACGATGCCCGCGCTCAGGAAGCTCGGGCGGGAGTCCGGGCTCCACCTCGCCGAGGTGCCGGTCCCGGTGCCTGCCGCGGACGAGGTGCTCGTCGAGGTGGAAGCCGCGAGCATCTGCGGGACCGACCTCCACATCGAGCGCTGCGACGAATGGGCGCAGCAGCGGATTTTGCCGCCGCTCACCCTGGGCCACGAGTTCGCCGGCACGGTCGTGGAGGTCGGCGAAAGCGTTCGCGAGGCCGATCCGGGCGACTACGTCTCTGCCGAGAGCCACGTCACGTGCGGCGTCTGCTTCCAGTGCCGCATCGGTCAGCGGCACATGTGCGAGCGGGCGCAGATCCTCGGCGTCGACCGGGACGGGGCGTTCGCGCGCTACGTCGCCGTCCCCGAGTCCGTCGTCTGGCAGAACGACCGGTCCAAGCTCCCGCCGGAGATCGCGACCCTCCAGGAGCCGTTCGGCAACGCCGTCCACGCGACGAGCGAGCAGGATCTCGCGGGGCGCTCGGTGGCGGTGCTCGGCTGCGGCCCGATCGGGCTGTTCGCGATCGCGATCGCCAGGGCATCCGGTGCGGCCGTCGTGCTCGCTGCCGATCGGACCCGGCCCCGGCTCGAGCTGGCGACGCGCATGGGCGCGAGCGCCGTCGTCGACGTCGACGAGGTGGCCGACGAGGCGGGGTGGTTCCTCGAGCACCACGAGGGGCTCGGCTTCGACGTCGTCTTCGAGATGTCCGGCTCCGGCCGGGCGGTCGCCGACGCGTTTCGCATCGCCCGCAACGGCGGGCGCGTGATCCTGTTCGGGATCCCGGACCGGCCCGTCGCGATCGACGTGGCCGAGACGCTGGTCTTCAAGAACCTGGAAGTGCGCGCGGTCAGCGGGAGGAAGATCTTCGAGACCTGGTACCGGACGCGCTGGCTGCTCGAGAGCGGCGTCGTCGACCTGCGGCCCCTGATCAGCCACGAGCTGCGCCTCGGCGACTTCGAGACGGCGTTCCGCCTGCTCGAGGCTGGCGAGGCCTGCAAGGTCGTGCTCTACCCCGGAGCCGTGCCGAAGCGACCCGTTGCCGAGACGGCGCAGGTGGTCGCGTGACCGTCGCAGCCGCAACGCTCACCGAGCAGCTCAGCGCTGAGCTCGGCAGCCTGCGCGACGCCGGCACCCTGAAGCGCTTCAACACGCTCCGCTCCCCACAGGGCCCGGTCGTGGAGATGGCCGGCCGCGGCGAGGTGCTCGTGCTCTCGTCCAACAACTACCTCGGCCTCGCCGCCCGCCCGGAGGTCGTCGCAGCCGGGATCGAGGGCCTGCGCCGCTACGGTGCGGGGACCGCCTCGGTCCGCTTCATCTGCGGCACGTTCGAGCCGCATCTCGAGCTCGAGCGGGAGCTGGCCAGGCTGGTCGGGACGGAAGCGGCCCTCACCTACTGCTCGTGCTGGAACGCGAACGAGGCGTTGATCCCCAGCCTTACCGACGACGAGACGGTGATCCTGTCGGACGAGCTCAACCACGCGAGCATCGTCGACGCCGTCCGGCTCTCGCGGCCCGGGCGCAAGGTGATCTACGGGCACTCGTCGATGGACGAGCTCCGCGAGGCGCTCGCTTCCTGCCCGCGGGGGGCCCGCAAGCTGGTCGTCACGGACGGCGTCTTCAGCATGGAAGGGGACCTCGCGCGTCTCCCTGAGATCGTCGAGCTCGCCCGCGAGCACTCTGCGCTCGCCGTCGTCGACGACTCGCACGGGACGGGCGTGATGGGCGCGACCGGCCGCGGCGTCGCGGAGCACTTCGGCCTGCTCGGCGAGATCGACGTGATCACGAGCACGCTCGGCAAGGCGCTCGGTGGCGCGGCGGGCGGTTTCGTCGCGGCGAGCGCCGAGGTCTGCGAGATGCTCGCCCAGCGCTCGCGGCCGCAGCTGTTCTCGAATGCCCTCCCGCCGACCGTCGCTTGTAGCGCGCTGGAGGCGGTCCGCATCCTGAGCCGGGAGCCGGAGCTCGTCGAGCGGCTGCACCGGTTGTCCGAGCTGTTCCGCACACGGTTGCGCGAGATCGGGTTCCGCCCGCTCGAAGGCGAGGCGGCGATCATCCCGATCATCGTCGGCGAGACGGAGTTTGCGATCCGCTTCAGCGAGCGCCTGCTGGAAGAGGGCGTGTTCGTCACCGGCTTCGGTTTCCCGGTCGTTCCCGAGGGGACTGCCCGGGTACGGGTTCAGATGTCGGCGGCGCTCGAGCCGGCCCACCTCGAGCGCGCGCTCGAGGTGTTCGAGCGCGTGGGTCACGAGCTGGGAGTCATCGGGAGAGGCTAGAGAGGAGGTACGTCATGGCAGAGAAGACACATGCACACAAGGGCGATCTGATCGAGATCCACGGCCACAAGGTCGGGGAGACCGCAAGAGCCGGAGAGATCCTCGAGGTCCTCGGGACCGGCGAGCACGAGCACTACCGGGTCCGCTGGGAGGACGGTCACGAGAGCATCTTCACGCCGGGCAGCGACGCGGTCGTCGTCCGGCATACCGTGAAGGAGGCGCCCGATGGCTGAGCAGCCCGAGGCCTACCCGACCCTCGCCGGGTTGCGGGTGATCGATGCGATGCACCCCGGCCTGATCTCGTGCTCGCCGAGCACGCCGCTCCGGGCGGTTGCGCGGATGATGGCGCTCTACCGGGTGCACGCGATCCTCGTCACCGCCCACGGGGAAGAAGAGCTTCCGCCGGGACGGTGGGGGATCGTCTCCGACACCGATCTGCTCCAGGCGGCCGAGCGCGGCGGCCTGGACGAGCAGGAGTCTGCGTCGATCGCCGCTAGCCCGGTCCTCACGATCGCGAGCAGCGACGATCTCGCCCGCGCCGCGGAGCTCATGGCCGAGCACAGGGCCTCGCACCTCGTTGTCGTCGAGCGACGGTCAGGACGCCCGGTCGGCGTGCTCTCGACGCTCGACGTCGCGCGGGCGCTGGCCGACTTCCCCGAGACCCACCCAATGCGCTGAGGGCTGGACGGGAGGACGGGCGATGAAGATCGAGGACCTCATGACGCGCGATGTTGTCGTGGTCAAGCCCGGCGCCTCGCTCAAGCAGGCCGCGGAGCTGCTGGTCGAGCACAGGATCTCCGGTCTGCCGGTCGTGGACGACGAAAACAACGTCCTGGGCGTCTTCTCGGAGGCAGACGTGCTGCCCAAGGAGACGGCTGGGGTTCTCGCACAGCCGTCGCTCGCCTGGTTGACCGGCTTCGACATCGAGGTCGACCGATCGAAGCTCGACGCGCGCGTCGTCGGCGAGGCGATGACGTCGCCGGCACTGACGATCGAGGCCGAGGCTCCCGTGAGCAAGGCGGCCAGGCTGATGAGCGAGAAGGGCATCAACCGGCTGCCGGTGGTCGACGAAGGGAAGCTCGTCGGCATCGTTACGCGAGCCGACCTCGTACGCGCCTTCGTCCGTAGCGACGCAGAGATCGCGGAGGAGATCCGCGAGGAGCTGGTCGTCGGCCACTTCGGCCTGGACAGGCGAAGCGTCGCCGTGGAGGTGGAGGACGGCGAGGTGATGCTCGGCGGCAGGCTGCAAAGCCGTGCGGAAGCCGAGCTGCTCGTAGCGCTGGTCGGCGCGGTGCCGGGCGTGGTCACAACCTGCTCCCGGCTGTCCTGGCCGGGCAAACCCGGCGAGACCTAGGGCGCGGGCGCGACCGTCACCGTCGCGGCACGGCCCTCGAGGAACGGCCCTAGCGACTCGAACCGCGCCTGGAAGAACCGCAGGTGGGCCGGCTCGTAGACCATCCGCAGGCCCGGGACGAGCTCCCGCCGCTCGTAGACGTCCGTGACCACGTCCGCGACGTAGGCGAGGTGCTCCTGCGTGTAGACCCGCCGCGGGATCGTCAGGCGGACGAGCTCGAGGCCGTCGTAGGGCTCGTCGCCGTGCTGGCCCGAGACGATGCCTCGCTCCATCGAGCGAACGCCGCCGGCGAGGTAGAGGGCCGCCGCGAGCGCCTGGGCCGGGAACTCCTCCTGCGGCACGCGCGGGAGGAAGCGCCGGGCGTCGAGGAAGACGGCGTGAGCGCCGACGGGAACGACGATCGGGATCCCGCGCTCCAGCAGGATGCCTCCGAGATAGAGGCTCTGCGAGACGTAGTGGCGCACGAGCGCCTCGTCGGTCGACTCCCGGATGCCCTGTGCGAGAGCCTCCATGTCGTGACCCGCGATGCCACCGTAGTGCGGGAAGCCCTCGTACACGACCACGAGCTCGCGGGCCCGCTCTGCGAGGTCGTCGTCGTTCACGGCGAGGACTCCGCCGATCGGGACGAAGTGGTCCTTCTTCGAGGAGAAGACGGCTCCGTCGGAGAGGCTCGCGATCTGCCCGATCAGCTCGGGCAACGGCCTATCGCCCCATCCGGGCTCGCGCTCCTTGACGAACAGCGCGTTCTCCGAGATCCGCGTCGCGTCGAGGAAGAGCGGCACGCCGTATGCGAGCGTGAGCTCGCGGACGCCGGCGAGGTTCTCGAGCGAGAACGGCTGCCCGCCGGCCATGTTCAGGCAGGCTTCGACCCGGACGAACGCGACGCGCTCCGGCGCAGCGGCCGCCAGGACCCGCTCGAGCGCGGCCAGGTCGACGTTGCCCTTGAACGGGTGCGTCGACTCCGGGTCGGAAGCTTCCGGGACGGAGACGTCGACCCAGGTCCCGCCCGCGAGCTCCGCGTGCTCGCGCGAGGTGGTGAAGTAGAGGTTCGAGGGCACGAGCAGGCCTGGGGCGACGAGCAGCTTCGAGAGCAGGTGCTCGGCGCCGCGCCCCTGATGGGTGGGGATCACGTGTCGGTAGCCGTACGTCTCCCGCACAGCGCGCTCCAGCCGGAAGAAGCTGCGCGAGCCCGCGTAGGCTTCGTCGCCCAGCTCCATCGCGGCGCGCTGCTCCTGCGAGAGGGCTGATGTTCCGCTGTCGGTCAGCAGGTCGATGAAGACGTCCTCGGAGCGGAGCAGGAATGTGTTGTAGCCGGCTGCCTCGAGCGCCTCGCGGCGCATCGGCTCGGGCTGCAAGGTCACGGGCTCGACGACCTTGATCTTCCACGGCGGGGGCAGAGGGCTCACGAGATATCGTTCTCAGCCGGTCGTTCCAGGCGCACTCCCGCCCGCTCGAGCTGCTCGGCGATCCGCAGGTGGTCTTGCTCGATGACCCGCGCGATGCTGTGAGCGATCGCGTGGATCGTCGGCGCTTCGCCCTCTGCGCGCATCGCACGCAGCAACTCCTCCTCGAGCTCGTGGCGCAGCTCGGCCTCGCTGAGCCCGATCGGCGCCTCAGGCGACACTGTCGACACTGGTACCTCCTTCCGTCTGACAAAGCGTCGACCGGCGAGCTCTCGATGGCATCAGCGACTCCGCCGATCCGTCCAGCGGGGAACTACCGACCCTTCCGAGGCCGGTTGTCGGAGAGAGATGAAGCCGGGGTTAGGACTTCGTAAGACCCGTTCGGTCCCGCCAGAGCCGCCGCTAACATCGAGGACGTGCCGACTGCGGTGGTCACCGGCGGAGCCGGCTTTCTCGGCTCACATCTCTGCGAGTACCTGCTCGCGCGGAATCACCGCGTGATCTGCGTGGACAACCTCGAGACGAGCACGCTCGAGAACCTCGAGCACGTGCAGGACAACGCGTTCCGGTTCTTCAGCCACGACATGATCGACCACCTCGAGATCGACGAGCCGGTCGACGTCGTCTACCACCTTGCCGCGCTGCCCAGCCCGATCGACTACCTGCGGCAGCCCCTCCTCTCGCTGAAGGTCGGCTCCTACGGGACGCACAACGCGCTCGGCCTCGCGAAGCTCAAGCGGGCCCGCTTCGTGCTCGCGTCCACGAGCGAGGTCTACGGCGACCCGCTCGTCCATCCGCAGCCCGAGAGCTACTGGGGGAACGTGAACCCGATCGGTCCGCGGGGCGTCTACGACGAGGCGAAGCGCTACGCCGAGGCATTGACGATGGCCTATCACAGCGCCCAGGGCGTGAACAC
Source organism: Gaiellaceae bacterium (assembly GCA_035518635.1). GTDB lineage: Bacteria > Actinomycetota > Thermoleophilia > Gaiellales > Gaiellaceae > AC-32. Next base: position 4,075 of record DATIXI010000047.1, on the reverse strand, counting down.
GGCGATCGTCCGGATCTTCAACACCTACGGGCCGCGGATGCGCTCGCACGACGGGCGCGCGATCCCGACGTTCATGCGCCAGGCGCTCGAGAGCGAGCCGCTGACCGTGTTCGGCGACGGCTCGCAGACGCGCAGCTTCTGCTACGTGGACGACCTGATCCGCGGGCTGCACCTGCTCGCCGAGAGCGGGGAGCACCTCCCGGTCAACCTCGGCAACCCGAACGAGTTCACGATCCTCGAGCTTGCGCAGACCGTCCTCCGCGTGACCGAGTCGAAGAGCGAGATCGTGTTCGAGGCGCTGCCGATCGACGACCCCCAGGTGCGTCAGCCCGACATCACCCGGGCGAAGCAGCTGCTCGGCTGGGAGCCGGAGATCGAGCTCGAGGAAGGCCTGCGGCGCCTGCTGCCGAGCCTCGGAAGGGAGACCGTTGACGTCTAGGAGCACCCGCGTGGCCATCGCCCTCGCGACGATCGTCCTGGCCGCCGCGGGAGCGACCGCGAAACCGAGCCAGGCGCTGGCCGCCAACGGCATGCTGGTCGGCCTCTACGACCCGGTCCAGCCGCTGATCGCGCCGGACACGACGTTCCCGGCGCTCGTCAAGCTGCACGTCAAGATCATCCGCATCGGGCTCGACTGGGGCCTGACGGTCGCGAAGAAGAAGCCGACGCATCCGATGGACCCGGCCGACCCGGCCTACGACTGGACCCAGTTCGACGACGTCGTCCTCAACGCGCAGAAGCACAAGATCCAGGTGCTCTTCACGATCTACGGGACGCCGAAGTGGGCGAACGGCGGCAAGCCTTTGAACCGCGCGCCGAAGAAGATGCTCTACCTGCGCCAGTTCGCGTACGCGGCGGCGAAGCGCTACAGCGGCACCTACGACCGCGGGGACGGGACGGTGCTCCCGGCCGTTCGCAAGTGGATGGCCTGGAACGAGCCGAACAACCCGGTCTTCCTCCAGCCGCAGTGGGCGAAGGCCGGCAAGAACAAGTACATCCCGATCGCGGCCAAGAACTACGCGGCGATGTGCCAGGCGGTCTGGGCCGGGGTCCACGCGACGAACCTGAAAGAGACCGTCGCCTGCGGCGCCACCGACCCGCGCGGGAACAATCGCCCGCGCAGCAGCCGTCCCTCGATCGCGCCGCTGACGTTCCTGCGGGCGCTCAAGCGCTACGGCCTGCGCGACTTCGACGTCTACGCCCACCACCCGTACTACAACAGCCCGCAGGAGAGCCCCACGACGCCGCCCAAGGCGAAGACCGTCATCACGCTCGCCAACATCAACCTGCTGACCACGTTCCTCAGCCGTCTCTACGGGCCCAAGAAGCTTTGGATCACGGAGTACGGCTACCAGACGAAGCCCCCCGACCCGAACTTCGGCGTCACCTGGGCGAAACAGGCCCAGTACCTGACCCAGGCATTCAAGATCGCGCGGCGGAACCCGCGCATCACTCTGATGCTCTGGTTCCTGCTCCGCGACGAGAAACGCCTCTCGGGCTGGCAATCGGGCCTCATCACCGCTGCCGGAAAGAAGAAGCCGGCCTTCAACGCCTTCATGCGCCTGCCACACTAGGCACCGTATGGCGACCAGGGCACGGCAGCGCGAGGGGGAGCGGGCTCCCACCCCGGCCGCGCCCGGTGAGGAGCTTCCGGCTCGCAGCTCGGAGGACATCCGCTCCGGCAAGGCGTTCTTCCTCTCGCGCAGGCAGCTCGCGACGGCCGGCCGGAGGCTCTCGAGCATCGCCGTGCTCATGTGCCTCGACGTGGCCGGGATCGTGCTCGGCCTCTACGCCGCCCTCGTCGTCCGGGAGCTCTACTACGGCCGGACCGACCTGCTCTGGGGCTTCCTCTGGCGGGTCGAGACGGACTGGCTGCCGTTCCTCGTGCTGATCACCGTTCTCGTGTTCGCGCAGGCCGGACTCTACGCCGAGCGCGAGCAGCGGCCCGGCTTCGGGCGGGTGCTCTCCTCGCTCGTGGTCGTCGCGCTGATCACGCTCGCGTTCGGGCTCGGGACCGGCCACCAGTTCGCGACGTACGGGCTGGCGCCGACCGCGGTCGTCTGCTGCGCGATCACGATCGCGGCGCTGCGCGGGAGCTACGACGCGGTCACGCAGGACTTCCTGCGTGCGCTCGGCGCCCGCCGCCACGCGCTGCTCGCCGGCTCAGGCGAGCAGGTGGCACATCTCCACCAGGCCCTGGGCTCGGCGCGGAATGGGATCGACTACGAGTTCGTCGGCGTCCTGGCCCCGTCCGCGAAGGGGATCGACCTTCCGGTCCTCGGCGACCTGCACGACCTCTCGACCGTGCTCGAGGACACGCGGGTCGACGAGTTGATCCTGACCGACTCCGGCTTCAGCGACCGCGAGCTGGTCGAGATCGTCTCCAACGCCCACCGCAAGGGGGTGCGGGTCCGCATCGCGCCGAAGGCGACGGAGCTCCTGACGCAGCGCGCCCAGTTCGTGCCGGGCCAGGGCGTGCCGCTCTTCGAGCTGCACCCGCCCGCGTTCATCGGCATCGACTGGTTCGTCAAGCGCGCGTTCGATCTGCTCGTCTCGGCCGTGGTGCTGCTGATCGGCCTGCCGGTCTGGGTGGCGATCGCGATCGCCGTGAAGCTCGATTCACGCGGCCCGGTCTTCTACCGCGACACGCGGATCGGCCTCGGGGAGCGCGAGTTCGGCATGCTCAAGTTCCGCACGATGTACGCAGACGCGGCCGGGCAGCAGGCCGAGCTCGAGGCCGCGAACGAGGCGGAGGGGGCGCTCTTCAAGATCCGCGAGGACCCGCGGGTGACCCGGGTCGGCGGGTTCCTGCGGCGCCTCTCGCTTGACGAGATTCCGCAGCTCTTGAACGTGCTCGGCGGCGAGATGAGCCTCGTCGGGCCCAGGCCGCTGCCGCTCCGCGACTACGCCCAGCTCGAGCCGTGGCACCGGAAGCGCTACCTCGTCCTGCCGGGCATCACGGGCCTATGGCAGATCTCGGGGCGCTCGAGCCTCGGCTTCGACGACCTCGTGCGGCTCGACTTCTTCTACCTCGAGAACTGGTCGATCTGGCTCGACATCTGGATCCTGGCGAAGACGATCCCCGCCGTCCTCAGCGGTCGCGGCGCCTACTAGCGGATGGGGCCCGTGCTCGTGACAGGCGCAGGCGGGTTCGTCGGCCGCCACCTCCGGGCCGAGCTGGGCGAGGCGTTCGTCCCGTTCGAGGGCGACGTGCTCGACAGCGCCGCACTGGCCCGGGCCGTCCGGGAGACCCGGCCGGCCGCGGTGGTGCACCTTGCCGCGGAGTCGTCGGTCGGCAACTCCTGGGAGGACGCGCCTCGCACCTGGACCGTGAACGTCGTCGGCACCGTGAACGTCCTCGACACGGTCCGGCGCGAGCGGCCCGAGGCTCGCGTGCTGTTTCCGTCCACCGGAGAGGTGTACGGCCGCGCGAGGCGGATCCCGACTCCGGAGGGCGAGCCGGCAGCGCCTGTCTCTCCCTACGCGGCGACGAAGGCGGCGGCCGAGATCGCATGCGCGCAGCAGGCCCGCGCCGGCCTCGACGTCGTGATCACCCGAGCCTTCAACCACGAGGGCCCGGGCCGCGACGAGCGCTTCGCGGTCGGCTCGTGGACGCGCCAGATCGCGCGGCTCGAGGCCGAGGGTGGCGGCAAGCTCCTCGTCGGCGACCTCTCGGCCGAGCGCGACCTCAACGATGTGCGCGACGTCTGCCGCGCCTACCGCCTGCTGCTCGACCCGACCATTCCGGCCGCCACCTACAACGTCTCCTCGGGGAGCGTGGTGCCGATGCGCCGGGTCGTCGAGCTCCTGAGCGGCCTGGCCCAGGTGCCGGTCGAGGTGGAGCAGGATCCCTCTCGGCTGCGGCCGCTCGACATCCCGGTGCTCTGCGGCGACTCCTCGCTCCTGCGCGAAGCCACGGGCTGGGCTCCCGAGATCCCGCTCGAGCAGACGCTCGCCGACGCGCTCGAGGCGGCGCGCCAGACGGAGCTGGAGCGCGTGCCGTGAGCGAGCGACGGGCGCTGATCACCGGCATCACCGGCCAGGACGGCTCGTACCTGGCCGAGTTCCTGCTCGA
>DATIXI010000046.1:0-140721 GCA_035518635.1 Gaiellaceae bacterium | reverse complement strand
CGCACCGGGCGTCGGCATGCACGGGACCCCCGACGCCGCGTCGATCGGCTACTCGGCCTCCCACGGCTGCATCCGCATGTATGTCCCGGACGCGGAGTGGCTGTTCGACCACGTCCACATCGGGACGCCGGTCTTCATCGTGTCGGCGTGAGCTCCCGACGCCACCCGGGGGAGCAGACAGGAAGCGATCCGCGCGGCCTACCCGACGCTGAGGACAGGAATCGGCTCACCCGTTGGAGCGCGCTCGATCGTCCTCGCCACTACGCTCAGACCGGTAGCGAGTCAGTTCCGGAACGAAGCGCTCAAGAACCTCCCGTGCACTCCGCCCGGCGAGCTGCTCGGCGTATGCCCTCCGCTGCTCGGGCTCGCGCTTCGAGGTCCTCGGCTTCGGCATCCGTTCGACCGGGAGCCAGACCCACTCGGGTACGACGGTTGGCCCGATGATCTGGCTGGCCGGCCCGGGGGTAAGGACGGCACGTGTCTCCAGTGCGTTGATCCACTCTTGGTGAACCGAGTTTCGGGCCCATCGCAAGCCGTTTGCGATCGGAACGTCCGGACGCCCGAGAGCGTCGATGATCGCGACCGCCCAGTTCAATGCCTCGAACAGGTGCAGATAGGCATGCTCGGGCGGATCGCGCCGCTCGACAGCCTCGGTTAGCCGTCTCGCTGCCGCCTGGAAGCCCCGGACGGATGTGTCAACGGTGATCTTCCCGGGACTTGCAGACGCACTCTCCTTTCCGTTCGCCGCCACGGGCGCTTCGTCGCCGTTGTACGGAAGAGATCGCGGAATCGGCGCGAGCTTCGGACCTCCTCCCAAACGCCTCGAGCGCTTGCGCGGCTTCTCGGACCCCGTGAGCCTGAAACTGTGCTGGTACCACTCGGCCCCAGGCTCTGGTGCGACGCGCTCCCACCCCGTGGCCAGCAGCTCAGCCTCAAGCGCGGCGAGGGCGGCGAGTGCAGACGGATCGTCCCGCATTGCCCTCTTCTCTTCCCAGGGCAGACGCAATCGTCGGAAGGCCGGCGAGTTGCGCCTTGCTACGTCACCGTCTGGGCTGCGGACATAGAACTCTGCCATGACGTAGCCCCGCCAGACGGCGATCGAGCACTGTCGTGTTGGCGGCGGCTCTGTCACGTTCCCCTGGGGGAGGCGGGAAGGCCGAGCGCCGCAGCTTCTCGGAAGGCCTGACCTCCTCCCGTCGAGCTGTTGAGCCACCATCGTGGCGCATAACGCGGGGCGCGGCAACTGACCGGACGGAGAGGTTACGAGGCCTAGGAAAGCCCGTTCGGCCGCGCCGGTCTGTTCAGAGCCAGCGCTTGAAGCGGAAGAAGCCGAGCAGCCCGCCCAGGAACGCGAGCATCACACCGACGATCAACCACCAGGCCTCCTGCGTTTCGAAGCCCGGGAACTGGACGTTCATCCCGAAGATCCCGGTGATCAGGGTCAGCGGCAGCAGCACCACCGAGAAGACCGTGAGGATCCTCAGGATGTCGTTCTGTCGGTGCGAGATGACGGACTCGTTCGTCGACTCGAGGCCTTCGATCACCTCTTTGTAGTTGTCGAGGAGGTCCCAGATCCGTTCGGCGGCGTCGACGATGTCGTCGAAGTAGAGCTCGAGGTCCTCGGGCAGGAAGCGCTCGATGTGCCGCTCGAGCAGCCGCAGCGTCGAGCGCTCGGGCTTGATGATCTTCCGGTAAGAGATGATCTCCTGCTTGACGTTCGAGATGTCGCGGACGACGTCCTCGGCGCGCTGCTCGAACATCGCGTCCTCGATCGAGTCGAGCTTGTACCCGATCTTGTCGAGGATCGGGAAGCAGTAGTCGAAGAGGTCGTCGAGGATGTGGTACAGCAGGTAGCCGGATCCCTTGGTGAAGAGCTGGTCGCGAAGCGCCTCGTCCTCCTCGCAGCGATGGAAGAGCCTGGCGACCGGCAGCAGCTCGACCGTGGGCAGCGTGACGAGGTAGTCCTGGCCGATGAAGAGATCCAGCTCGGCGGCGTTGAGGCGCTGGATCGCCTTGTCGTAGACCGGGAAGTGGAGGACGACGAACAGGTAGCCCTCGTCGCCGTACTCGTCGATCTTCGGGCGCTGCCGCCTCGAGAGGACGTCCTCGATGTCGAGCGGGTGCCAGCCGAACCGCTCCGCGAGGGCCGTCGCCTCCTCCGCGGTGGGAGCGTCGAGGTGAATCCAGGTTAGGCCGTGCGCGCTCTGCTCTTGAACCCTCGGCTCAGGCCGAGCGTCGACCTCCCGTGTGGGCGTGCGGGGCCTCGGGCGCTTGATGCGGGGCAGGCTTGGCACTGGTACTGAGGGGGTCGTCGAGTCGCACTTTCAGAGTTCGCCATTCTATCGGCAACTCTTGCGCCGGACCTCTCTCTGGGACCGGCGTGAAGGCGGCGGCCGCGGGGATCCGCCGACCGAGCGCGAGCGAGCCGAGGCTGGCGGCGCCGCACGCGGCCGCCGCCCCGAGCCACAGCCCGGCCGCCGAGCGGGCCAGCAGGAAGCTCCCGATCGCGGGCCCGGCCATGAAGCCGACCTGCCACGAGATCGTGCGCAGCGCCATGTAGCGGCCGAGCAGGTGGTCCGGCGCGAGGTCGGCGATGAGTGGGTTCTGGACCGCTCCGTGCAGACACTCGGCAGCGCTGAACACGACGATCACGCCGCACAGCGCGACGACGGCGGCGCTCGACGTGAGCCAGTAGCCGACGGCGACGATCGCAACGCTCGTCACGGAGAAGATCGCCGCGGAGAGGGCGAGCACCGTCATGCGCCGCCGGCCCTCGATCGCCTTGGCGAGCGGTAGCTGGGCCAGCACGATCACGACCGTGTTGACGAAGAAGATGACGCCGATGCCGGCCTCGCTCACGTTTGCGTGCTGGTTCGCGAACGGCGGGAGCACGGTAGCGACCTGCGCGTAGGCGGCCGCGACCAGCGTCGCGATCACGAGGAGCAGCCAGAGGAACACGCGGTCGCGGAGCACGGCCGTGTACCGGCCGGCCGCGTGGGCGGCGCTCTGCGCGGCGCGCGCGGCGGGGACGAACATCAAGAGCGCGATGAATGCGAGGAACGTCATCGCGTCGAGCAGGAACAGGAGCGTGAAGCTCTCGGGGACCTGCGTCGTCGCGATCAGGCCGCCGACGAGCGCGCCGACGCCGAAGCCGAGGTTGTCGGTCGCTCGCTGGAGCGCGTAGGCCGCGTTGCGCTGCTCACGGGAGGTGAGCGTGGCGAGGAGGCTCGAGTGGCTCGGCGCGAAGCCGCCGTTCCCGGCGCCCGCGATCGCCGCCAGCACGAACGCCTGCCACGGCTGGCGGACGAACGGGAAGCCGCCGTAGCCGACCGCGAGCAGGCCGAGCGACCAGCACAGCGTCGCGCGTGGACCGATCCGGTCGATCAGGCGGCCGGAGAGCGGGCCCGCGGCGAGCGCGACCCCGCCGATCGTCGCCACGATCACCCCCGAAGTGCCGAGCCCGAAGTGCCGGACCTCGTTCAGGTAGATGATCAGGAACGGGAGGACGATCCCGTTTCCGAGCGAGTTGGCGACCCCGCCTGCCTCGAGCAACCAGACGGGTCGAGGCAGCTGCGGGTTCAGGCTGCGCAGGTACGCGGTGACGGCTCTCACGCGTGGCAAGAGCGTACTCCGCAGGGGCGCTGTTGCCTAGTGTCAGAACGCGAGTCGGCACCCCCTTGCGCACGTCCGAGCGAGGGCTTACCCTGTCTTCTCGGTCTAGGGGCATGAACACGATTCTCGGCTACATCGATCCCGGCAGCGGCAGCATGTTCCTGCAGGGCCTCGCCGCGGGCATCGCGGGCATCGGCGTCCTCGCAAAGGTCTACTGGCGCCGGCTCAAGCGGTTCCTCCACATCGGGAAGCCCTCGCCCGCCGAGGACGAGAGCACCCCGAGCTGACCGCGCAGCGCGATGACCTGGAGGCGGCAGGCGCGCTCACGGGTCTCGAGCCGGGGTCGTTCCGCGACCCGGACAGCCGCGTCTTCACGAACAACGGCCGGGTCCTCCGGCTCCTGAGCGAGCAGGGCCTCGCCGACTGGCGGGCGTTCTCGTCGTCGGCGCTGTTCGAGGAGCTCGAGCGGGACGGGAGCCTCGTCGGCACGCGCGAGGTGGAGGAGCCCGGCGAACTGCCCGAGGCGATCCACGGCGGCGTCGCGGGGGTGCTCGAGCACGACGTCATCCCGTTCGTCTCGTACCCCTACGAGTGGTCGTTCTCGATGCTGCGCGACGCGGCGCTGCTGCAGCTCGCGCTCGTCCGCCGCGCGGTCGAGGCGGGGATGATCCTCAAGGACTCGTCGCCGTACAACGTCCAGTTCCGCGGCGCGGAGCCCGTCTTCATCGACGTGGGCTCCTTCGAGCAGCTGCGCGCGGGCGAGCCGTGGGCGGGCTACCGCCAGTTCTGCATGCTCTTCCTCTACCCGCTCCTGCTCCAGGCCTGGAAGGACGTGCCGTTCCAGCCGTGGCTGCGCGGGAGCCTCGACGGGATCACGCCGCACGAGCTGCGCAGCCTGCTCTCGGCACGCGATCGTTTCCGACGCGGCACCTTCACCCACGTCGTCCTCCACGACCGGCTCGAGCGCCGCTACGAGGCGCGCGACGACGACCTGAAGGGCGAGCTCAAGTCGGCCGGGTTCAAGCCGGAGCTGATCGTGGCGAACGTCAAAGGGCTCGAGCGGATGATCCGCCGCCTGCACTGGAAGAGCGAGCACTCGGCGTGGAAGGACTACACGCTCGAGACGACCTACGAGCACGAGGACGCGGAGCGGAAGGCGGCATTCGTCAGGGACGCCGTCGAGAGCGAGGGCCCGCGGCTCGTGTGGGACCTCGGCTGCAACGAGGGCGTCCACGCGCGCATCGCCGCCGAGAAGGCAGAGCACGTGGTGGCGATGGACGCGGACAGCGTCGTCGTCGACCGCCTGTACGAAGCGCTGCGTGCCGAAGGGGAGCAGCGGATCCTGCCGCTCGTCGCGAACGTGGTCGATCCGCCGCCCGCGCTCGGATGGAGGGCGCAGGAACGCCGGCCGCTGCTCGACCGTGGCAGGCCCGACCTCACGCTCTGCCTGGCGCTGATCCACCACGTGTCGATCGCAGGCAACGTGCCGATCGCCGAGTTCCTGGACTGGCTTCGCGGCGCCACCGGCTCGCTCGTGATCGAGTTCGTTTCGCCAGAGGACCCGATGGCCCGCCGGCTGCTCGCGCGCAAGCGGCCAGGAGACCATCCCGACTACCGGGCGGACTGGTTCGAGCGCTGCCTGAACGAGCGCTTCGACGTCGTCCGCTCGGAGAGCCTCGCCGACGGGGCGCGCACGCTCTACCTTGCCCGAGCCAAGACCTGAGCCGAGCTTCGCCCGCACGACGCTGACGCGGGGCGCCCAGCTGGTCGTCCTCTCTGCGTTCGCTCTCGCGCAGCCACTGCTCGACATCCTCGGGCGGAACCCGGAGTTCTTCGCGGTCAGGCGCTCGACGAGCGCGCAGATCGTGCTGTTCGCGCTCGGGTTGATCCTCGTGCCGCCCGCGATCCTGCTCGCGATCGAGCTGCTGGTCGGGCTCGCGAGCCGGGCCGCCGCGGGGATCGTGCATCTCGTGTTCGTCGCCGCGCTCGTCGCCGTGATCGGGCTGCACGTGTTCACGAACCGGACGGCGCTCTCGGGCGTGGGCGTGCTCGTCCTGGCGGCTGTCGTGGGGGTGCTCGGCGCGGTGATCTATCGCCGTGTCCCCGCGGTCGGCTCGTTCCTGACGGTGCTCGTGCCAGCGCCGTTCATCTTCCTCGCGCTGTTCCTGTTCGACTCGCCGGCCTCGAAGCTGGTCTTCGTCCACAACCCGACCGTGCACGAGCGCCGCGTGACGTCGACCACGCCGGTCGTCCTGGTCGTGTTCGACGAGTTCGCGCCGGTGGCGCTGATGAACAGGAACGAGCAGATCGACGCGCAGCGCTACCCGAACTTCGCCGCGCTCGCGCACGACTCGACCTGGTTCCGAAGCGCGACGACCGTGCAGTGGCTGACGGAGGTCGCCGTGCCCGCGATCCTGACGGGGATCCTGCCGCCCAACACCGGCCGGAAGCCGTTACCGACCTACGCCGACCACCCGCGGAACATCTTCACGCTCCTCGGCGGCAGCTACCGCGTCCGCGCGGTCGAGTCGATCACCTCGCTCTGCCCGCCGAAGCTCTGCAAGGAGGTGCGCGGCGCCTCGCCCTCCGCGGTGTCGGACACCACCCGCTCGCTCACCTCGGATGCCGGGATCGTCTATCTCCACCTGCTTCTGCCGTCGCCGTACGTCAACGACATCCCAGACATCAGCGACAGCTGGGGCGACTTCGGCCAGCAGGAGAAGGCGGAGAAGCCGAACGAGGCGAGCGAGTCCGGGCCGATCCTCCCGTGCGGCAGGAACGTCTGCCGGTTCACCTCGCTGTTCTCGCGCGACCGCAGGCCGACGCTCTACGTGCTGCACTCGCTCCTGCCGCACGTGCCCTACCTGTACCTGCCCTCCGGCCAGCGGTACGGGGTGCAGGCGCCGCTGCTGCGCGGGATCCAGCACAACCGCTGGTCTCAGGCCTGGCCCGCGCTGCAGGCCGACCAGCGCTTCATCCTCCAGGTCGAGTACACCGACCGGGCGCTGGGCCTCATTGTGCAGCGCCTCAAAGCGAAGGGCATCTACGACCGGGCGCTGATGATCGTCGTCGCAGACCACGGCGTCAGCAACCGGAACGGCCAGCCTCGCCGCCGTCCGACGCCCGGGAACCTGCAGGACATCGCGTTCGTGCCGCTGTTCGTGAAGCTCCCGAACCAGCACACCCCGAAGATCAACGACGGCTTCGCGCGGACGATCGACATCGTCCCGACGATCGCGCACGTCCTCGGTGTGAAGATCCCGTGGCACGTGGACGGGCACACCCTGATCGGCCGGCGGCTTCCGTCGAACGGGAAGGTCCGGATCGAGCTCGGAGGCGGCCAGGCCGTGAGCGCCCGGCTCTCGGTTCTACGGGCCAGGCGGGCGAAGGCCCTCGCGCAGCAGCTCCAGAGGTTCGGCGACACGCCGTCGTCCGTGTACCGCATCGGCCCGAACCGCGACCTCGTCGGCCGGCCGCTCTCCGAGCTCCCGGTCCAGCCCAGCGAGGCGACCGGCGTCGAGCTTCAGGGGCAGCAGCTCCTGGACGTGGTCGACAAGCACACCGATCTGCTCCCCACCTGGGTCGAGGGGCAGCTGACCGGGACGCATCCGTCGAGCGCGAACGTGGCGATCGCGGTCAACGGACGCGTCGCCGCGGTGACGAGGACGTTCCAGGGCGGCGGCCGGACGAGCTTCGCGGCGATGGTGCCCGCGAGCGCCCTGCGCGGCGGCCGCAACGACGTGGCCGTGCTGCTCGTCGAGCACGAGAACGGCGCGCGGACGCTCGAGGAGCTGCACGGCAGCAGCACGACGACGGCGCTCGTGCGCCGCGGCGGCCGCGAGGTGCTCGTCTCCTCGGACGGCACCCGCGTACCCGTGAAGGCAGGCGCGCTGCGAGGGATCGTCCAGCTCTTCCCCGGCCAGCTCCTCGGCTTCAGCGGCTGGGCGGCCGAGCCGGCGCTGACCCACCGGGCGGACAGCATCGCGGTGATCGCCGACGGCAAGGAGGTCTTCGCGAGCCCCACCGACCAGCTGCTGCCGCATCGGATCTTCCCGCACAAGGGCCTGTTCGGCTTCCACTTCGAGCTCCCGAAGGGCCTGCTCCCACCCGCAGGCCCGGGCCATCAAGTCCGGATCTTCGCGATCAGGAACGGCGTCGCGACCGAGCTTCCGGTCAAGGGCGAGTGGCCTTGGAGCCGGCCGGCGCGTTAGGAGCCCGTTAGAGCCGACTCGTAGCGTCCGACTGCCATGAGCACTGAGCCGGACGCGCCCCCCTCGAGGCCTTCACCGCCGGGCGCCCTCGCCCGCTCTGCGCTTTCGTCGTTTCTCTGGATGCTCGGAATGGCAGGTGCCGGACTCCTGATCTGCGGTGTCTACCTCCATGCGAGCCCGCTGTTCCCGGACTGCGACACGCCGTACGACACCTTCCTCGGAGGGACCTACGAAGGCGGCGCGGCGGCGGGCGGCAGCCTGCGCACTGCGGCCCTGATCGGCATCGCGCTGTGGGCGGCGGCGAGCATCTCCACCCGATGGCTCCGACGCTGGCTTCCGCTCGTCGTGGTCGGCTTCATCCTCGCGTACATCGCCGCGCTGATCGTTCTCTGGAACGTCTCGCCGATGATCTGGGGCCCGAGAGTCTGCGTCTGACCGCGAGTTGGCATGGCCCTCGCATGGAATGCGCCTGGCAGGAATCGAACCTGCGACCTCGCGCTCCGGAGGCGCGCGCTCTATCCCCTGAGCTACAGGCGCGTGGGCGGTCAAGTCTAGCGGCGGACTGATCGGCTCTAAGGTACGGCCGTGGAGCTCGAGGCCCGGGTCGCGACGCTGCGGATGGCGGAGACGTTCGTCATCTCCCGCGGAGCCGCGGACGAGACGGAGGTCGTCTTCGTCGAGCTCCGTCACGACGGGGTCGGCGGGTTCGGAGAGGCGACGCCGTCGGACCGCTACGACGAGACGGCTGCCTCCTCGCTCGCGTTCTTCGAGTCGGCCGGGGAGCTGCTCGGCGACGACCCGTACGCGCTCGAGGCGATCGAGGCGCGCCTTCGCGAGCGCCCGGGGGAGCAGGCCGCGAAGGCGGCGCTCGACGCCGCGCTGCACGATCTCTGCGGGAAGCTCGCCGGGCTGCCGGTCTGGCGGCTGCTCGGCCTCGAGCGGGCGGGGCCGCCGACCTCGTGGACGATCTGGCTCGGCGATCCGGACGACATGGCGCGGCGGGCCGAGAAGGTGCGCGGCCGCTTCAAACGCCTCAAGCTGAAGCTCGGCGGCCGGGACGGCCTCGACGTCGAGCGTGTGCGTGCCGTCCGCGGGGTCTCCGAGGTCCCGCTCCAGGTGGACGTCAACGAGTACTGGTCGCTGGACGAGGCGCTGGAGGCGCTGCCGGAGCTCGAGAGCATGGGCGTCGAGTACTGCGAGCAGCCGCTCCCCGCCGGGGACCCGGACGGCCCGGAGCTGAAGCGCCGGTCGCCGCTTCCGATCTACGTCGACGAGGACTGCCACACGCTGGCCGACGTGCCGGCGTGCGCGGAGCGGGCGCACGGGCTGACGGTGAAGCTCGCGAAGTCGGGCGGGATCCGCGAGGCGGTGCGGATGGCCCACGCGGGCCGGGCGCTCGGCCTCGGCCTGATGCTCGGGTGCATGAACGAATCGGGCCTCGCCGTCTCGGCAGGCGCGCAGATCGCGAGCCTCTTCGACCATGTCGATTTGGACGGGAACCTGCTGCTGGCCGACGACCCCTGGCCCGGCGTCGAGCTCGTCGACGGCATCCAGCTCCCTCCCGACAGCCCCGGTCTCGGTGTCACCGAAGCGGTACCTGATCCTCGCTGAGGGTCGCTCCGGCGACGCGCACTACGGCAAGACCGCACGCGGGGTGATCCGGTACGGGCCGGACCCGGCCGTCGTGGTCCTCGACTCGACGCGCGCGGGGAAGACCCTGGACGGGATCCCGATCGTCGCCACCGTCGCCGAGGCCCTGCCCTTCGGGCCGACGACCGCCCTCGTGGGAGTCGCGACCCAGGGCGGCCGCTTCCCGCCGGCCTGGCGCGAGTTGCTGAAGGCGTGCGTCGAGGCCGGCCTCGACGTCGAGAACGGCCTGCACGAGTTCCTGGCGGACGATCCCGAGCTCTCTGGGCTCGCCGCGGCCCGGGGCGTCGAGCTCCGCGACCTGCGCAGGCCGCCGTCCGACCTCAACGTGCCGACCGGCGAGAACCTCCAGCTGCCGGCGCGGGTTGCGCTGACCGTCGGCTCCGACTGCGCGATCGGCAAGAAGACGGTCGCGCTCGAGCTCGACCTCGAGGCCCGCCGGCGCGGCCTGCACTCGGTGTTCGTCCCCACCGGCCAGACCGGGATCGCGATCGCCGGCTGGGGGATCGCGGTGGACGCGGTGGTGTCCGATTTCCTCGCGGGCGCGGCCGAGCGGCTCGTCGTCGAGGGCTACCGGCGCGGGGGCGACCTCCTCTTCGTCGAGGGCCAGGGCTCGCTCTCGCACCCCGCGTACTCGGGCGTCACGCTCGGCCTGATCCACGGGTCTGCGCCGCACGCCTTCGTGCTCTGCCACCGGGCCGGGTCCACCGAGGTGGAGGGCTACCCCGGCCACCCGCTGCCGAGCCTCCCGGAGCTGGTCGAGCTGCACGAGCGGATCTCCCTGCGGCTGCGCCCTGCCCGCGTCGCCTGCCTCGCTCTCAACACCGGGCATCTCGAGGAGCCGGAAGCGCGCGGGGCCATCGCGGCCGCCGCCGAGGAAACCGGCCTGCCCGCGGACGATCCGGTACGGTTCGGCGCCGGTGCGCTGCTCGACGCGGTGCTTCAGATGCTCGAGCCTCGTGCCGCCGTGCAGGCAGACGACGAGCGATGACGAAGCCCGGACGACGGCCGCCGGACATGCGACGCTAGGAGCGGGTCGATCAACCGAGGAGACACGTTGACGAGGATTTCGGGGCTGATTGCTTGCGCGTGCGCCGCCCTGGCGCTGGCCGGCGCTGCGCAGGGCGGGATCGCGATCGGGGTGAGCGACGACGGCGGTAAGAGCAACCCGGCAGGCTTCTTCGCGACGCTGAAGGACATCGGCCTGACCCAGAACCGCATCTCGATCGGCTGGGACCCCACGAAGCCGACCACGATCCCGAATCAGGCCGCGATCGCCGCCGAGCTGCCGCTCGCGCAGACGGCCGGGGTCCGGGTCGTGTTCCTCGTCGGGCCGAGGAGCGCGAGGGACATCACTTCGTCGGCGTCGGCGCCCGCCGCCTTCGCGTCCTTCGCCGGACAGGTGGCGAAGGCGTTCCCGCAGGTGAAGGACTACGTGATCGGCAACGAGCCGAATCAGCCGGCCTTCTGGCTCCCGCAGTTCAGCGCCGAGGGCAAACCACTCTCCGCTGCCGCGTACGAGCCCGTGCTCGCGCGCTCGTACGACGCGCTCAAGGCGGTGAACCCGGCGATCAGCGTGATCGGCGTCGGCCTCTCGCCTCGCGGCAACGACAACCCGAGCGCGAAGAGCAACATCTCGCGCTCGCCGGTCCGCTTCCTGCACGACCTCGGCGCCGCCTACCGGGCGAGCGGCCGGACGAAGCCGATCATGGACGAGCTCGCGTTCCACCCCTACCCGTTGAAGAACACGGACCCGCCGAACGCCGGCTACGCGTGGCCCAACGCCGGGCTCACGAACCTCGACCGGATCAAGCAGGCCGTCTGGGACGCCTTCCACGGGACGGCACAGCCGACGTTCGCCGAGACGGGGGTGTCCACGTTCACGCCGCCGCTCCGGCTCGAGCTCGACGAGATCGGCTGGCAGGTCGCGATCCTCCCGAACCTGGCGAGCTACTACACCGGTACCGAGACGATCCCGACGATCGACGAGGCGACCCAGGCGACCTACTACGTCGACGCCCTCACGATGGCGGAGTGCGACCCGACGGTCAGCTCGCTGAGCTACTTCCCGCTCGTGGACGAGCCGCTGCTCTCGCACTGGCAGAGCGGGCTCGAGCGCGCGAATGGCTCGCACCGACCCTCGTATGACGCCGTCAAGCAGGCGATCGCCCAGACGAAGGGCAGCTGCCAGAGCACGCCCGTGGTGTGGAAGCACACCGCCACGGTCGTCTCGGCCACCGCCAAATGGGGCTACCTGAAGCTCGTCCGCTCTCCGCGGAACACGCGGTGGAGCTTCCAGGCGGGCGCGCAGGAGGAGACCCTGTTCCGCGCCGCCATCTTCAAGACGGGCACGAGCAAGCACACGATCGCGAAGCGGCTCGTGCGCGGGAAGCCCAAGGGCGCGCTGGCGGTCGTCGCGGGAACGATCAAGGCGAAGACCCGGGTCGTCACGTTCCCGGCACGGAAGCTCAAGCCCGGGCGGTACGTTTTCGCGATCCGCATGTCGGCGACGATGAACCCCTCGCGAGTGCGCGTGCTCATCAGCGCCCCGTTCCGCGTCGGCACGGCCCGATGACCGACCCGCGGCTGGCGCGCCTCGGCGAGCTGATCGCCGGCTACTCCCTCGAGCTCCGACCGGGAAAGGTCCTCCGCATCGACACGCCGGGGATCGGGGCGCCGCTCGCGACCGAGATCTACCGGGCCGCGCTCAACGCGGGCGCGCTCCCGTACGTGAACGTCGAGCTCGACGAGCTGGCCGGGCTGCTGATCCGGGAAGGCAGCGACGAGCAGCTCGACTTCGTCTCCCCGGTCGCCGCGGAGGAGATTGACCGCCTGGACGCGATCGTCACGATCTGGGCCGACGAGAACACGCGCGCCCTGAGCGGGGCGCCGGCCGAGCGGCACCAGCGGCTGATCGCGGCGACCCGGGCGCTGACGACCCGGCGCTGGGCCCGCATCTCGTCGGGCGACCTCCGCTGGTGCGGCGTGTTGTTCCCGACGCCGGCCCACGCCCAGGACGCGGGCATGTCGCTCGACGGCTACGAGCGGTTCGTCTACCGCGCCTGCCATGTGGAGGAGAACGGCGACCCCGGCGCGCACTGGCGGGCGACGAGGGTCGAGCTGGCGGAGCGCGCGGCGGCCCTCGGCCGGGCCCGCGAGCTCCGGATCGTGGGCCCCGACACCGACCTCCGGCTCGTGGTGGACGGGCGGGCCTGGGAGTCCGCCGACGGCCGCTACAACATGCCGGACGGCGAGGTCTACACGAGCCCGGTCGAGTCCGAGACGGAGGGCCACATCTGGTTCACGTTCCCCGCGCTCTTCCAGGGCCGCGAAGTGGACGACATCCGCCTGAGCTTCGAGGAGGGCCGCGTCGTCGCCGCGGAGGCCGCGCGCGGGTCGGAGTTCCTCGAGGTGCTGCTCGACCTCGACGACGGCGCGCGCCGGCTCGGCGAGGTCGCGTTCGGGCTCAACTACGAGATCGACCGCTTCACGAACAACACGCTCTTCGACGAGAAGATCGGCGGGACGATGCACGTCGCGCTCGGCGCCGCCTTCAAGGAGCTCGGAGGGCGCAACGAGTCCGCCCTCCACTGGGATCTCGTCTGCGACCTCCGCACGGAGGGAGAGGTCTATGTCGACGGCGAGCTTGCGTGGAAGGCCGGACGCTTCCTGGAGGACGCCAGCGCCGCTTGACACGAACATGTGTTCGCTCTAGTATGGCGAACACATGTTCGCGAAAGCACTCCTCGTGGCAGTTCTCGCGCTCGTCGCCTGGGCAGTCGTGGCACGGGCCTCGCAGGGCGCGGGGCACGCGACCCGCTACACCGTCAGGCCGGGCGACACGCTCTGGTCGATCGCGGCCGCGCACTATGCGGGCGACCCGCGCGACGGCGTCTGGAAGATCCAGCACGAGAACCACCTGGGCGCGACGCTGATCCGCCCGGGCGAGCGCCTGCTGCTTCCCTAGCGCTGGCCGGGGAGGGGCAGCCCCGCGGTGTAGACCTTCTCGCCGCGGAAGAGCCGGCGGTTCGAGTCCCACGGGAAGAAGATCACGACCTTCCAGGCGAGATGCTCGCCGGAAGGCGGGATCTCGAGCCACTCGCCCTCGTGCGTCCCGGTGACCTCCGCCTCCTCGCAGACGCCCTGCGGGCCGATCACGATGTCGGTCAGCTGGAAGTCGATGTCCGGGAACGCGCCGAGCAGCCCCAGGTAGAAGCGGGTCGCGCCCTCGTGCCCCTCCCAGCGCGCCCCGGTCTGGACGAGCTCGTAGACACAGTCGTCGGTCAACGTCGAGATCAGCCCGGGGAGGTCACGGTTCTCCTCGGCGATCGAGTGGCGCTTCCAGAGCTCGCGGATCTCGGAGTACTCGTCCGCGTCCGCCTCGCGGCGCAAGAGCTCACGGACCGACCCGCCCTCCACGCGGGGAAGCCTACGCCGTCTAGCCGGCGCGGAGCACGGTTGCCGGGCCGTCGAGCCCGAGCGCCTCGGGCCGGTTGGCCGCGGCCTGGAAGAACGCGTCCACGACCTCGGGCGAGAACTGGGAGCCGCTTCCGTCGCGGACCCCCTGAAGCGCCTCCTGGGTCGAGAGGGCAGAGCGGTACGGCCGGTCGGTCGTCATCGCGTCCCAGGCTTCGGCGAGGCCGGTGATCGCCGCCTCGAGGGGGATCTCGTCGGCGACGATGCCGTCCGGATAGCCCTCGCCGTCCCACCGCTCGTGGTGATGGCGGATGATCGGCACGGCCTCCTTGAGCCGGCCGAACTTGCCGACGATGCGCGCGCCTTCGGCCGGGTGCGTCTTCATCTGGGCGTTCTCCCAGAAGTTGAGCTGCTCGGGCTTGAGCAGGATCGCGTCGGGAACGGCGATCTTGCCGATGTCGTGGAAGAGGGCCCCGAAGCGGAGAGCGTCGAGGCGCGTGGGGGGCAGGCCGAGCTCCTCGCCGATCGCGAGCGCGACCCGCTGCACGCGCATCGAGTGGCCGGCCGTGTTCGGGTCCTTCGCTTCGACGGTGGCGTTCAGGCTCTCGATCGCCGCCTGCGAGCTCTCCTCGAGCTGCTGGTAGGAGTCCATCAGCGCGCGCGAGCGGTCCCGGAGCTCCCTCGTCTGGCGGCGGAGCGTGCTGGACGCGCCCCGGACCAGGAGAGCGAGTGCCGTCCAGAGGGCGAGGAAGACGAGCGCGACCGCGCCCCAGATCACGTGCTTGCGCGAGGCGAGTGCCGACTCCAGGTCGGCCGGGTCGGCGTAGATCTCGTAGGCGCCGAGGACGGTCTTGCCGTTGGAGCCGAGCACGGGCGCGTACACCTGGAGGAGCTGCTTGTAGCCGAGCGACCGCTCGACCGCGTTCTCGTCCTCGTCGAGCGCGCCGATCGAGCCGGCGGTATGGCCGTGCAGAGCCTCCTCGAGCTCGTCCTCCTCGCCGAAGCGCTTGCCGATCCTGCCCTGGGCGCGGTTCGTCCAGGCGAGCACGCCGTCGGGTCGCCAGACCTTGACCGTCACGAGGCTCGGGTCGCGCTTCAGCTCGCCGAGGAGCACGGAGGAGACGTGCGGGCCGACCTGCAGCTTCCCGTCGCGAACGAGCGCGGAGCGGAGCACGCCGTCGACGTAGCGCGTGAGGCTCTCGCGGTGGTCGGTCAGCGACTGCTGCGTGAGCGTGCGCGTGAGAACGGTGCTGAGGACGACGGCGCCGACAGCGAGGATCAATGCGCTCGCGACGAGGAAGAGCCGCAGCAGGGTCAGCGATCGTTCGGTCGCGTCGCGCAGGCTCGATTTCTGTGACGTGAGCAGTCGCAAGCCGTGCCTCAGTTCAACGGGAGATATCGGCGTTGAGCCGAGATCGCTTGAGGCAGCCGAAACTAGACTGCTTCCGTGGACCTTGACCTCGTCTTCTTCGGCACCTCGGGCTCGGTTCCGACCGCGCAGCGCGCCCCTTCCGCGCTGCTCCTGCGGCGCGGAGGGGAGCGGCTGCTGTTCGACTGCGGCGAGGGGACGCAGCGCCAGCTGCTCCGGTCGTCGGTCGGGCTCGTCGAGCTGCGTGAGGTGTTCGTCTCGCACTTCCACGCCGACCACTACCTCGGTCTGCCAGGGATGCTGAAGACGTTCGCGCTGCGCGGCCGTGAGACGCCCCTGACGATCTACGGGCCGCATGGCCTGAAGGAGCTGTTCGGCACGCTGCGGCGCGTGTTCGGCAAGCTCACCTACCGCGTCGAGCTGGTCGAGCTGCGCCCGCGCGACGTCCTCGACCGCGGCGACTACGACCTGGTCACGTTCCCCGTGGCGCACGGCGTGGAGTCGCTCGGCTTCGCGCTCGTCGAGCACGCGAGGCCCGGGCGCTTCGACGTCGACGCGGCCGACGCGCTCGGCGTCCCGGCCGGCCCCGAGCGTGGCGTGCTGCAGGCGGGCGAGCCCATCCAGGTCGCCGACGGGCGAACCGTGACTCCGGAGGACGTCCTCGGGCCGGACCGCCCGGGGCGGAAGATCGTCCTCAGCGGGGACACCGCCGCGTCGGAGTCGGTGCTCGAGGCCGCGCGCGGCGCTGAGGTGCTCGTCCACGAGGCGACGTTCATGGACGAGGAGCGCGAGCGGGCCCAGGAGACCGATCACTCGACGGCGCTCGAGGCGGCGGAGATCGCGCGAGACGCCGAGGTCGGCCTACTCGCCCTCACGCACCTGTCCAACCGCTACTTCGGGCCCGAGATCGCCCGCGAAGCGCGTACGATCTTCCCCGATACCGTGGTGCCGAAGGATTTCGACGTGATCGACGTACCGCTCGCCGAGCGCGGGGCGCCCCGCCTGGTCAAGGGCGGCGCGCTGCAGCGCCGCGAGACCGCGGAGCCGGCACTCGAGCCGGAGGTTCCGGCATGAGCGGGATGGTCCAGGTCGCCTTGGCGGAGGACGTCGCCGAGGCGGAGGAGATCCAGGAGCTCCTGCGCGCAGCGGGGATCGATTCCGAGCTCGAGACCGCCGTCGAGCACCATCCGCGCGAGACGGAAGACGCCCCCCAGAAGGTGCTGGTGCCCGAGTCGCAGCTCGAGGCCGCCCAGCACGCGATCGAGTCGCTGACCGACCCCGACGATCTCATCGCCGACGCGTAAGCCCGATTTTTCGCGTCTCGCCTCTTCGTACGACCGGGTGCGGCCGGTCGACGACAACTGGTGGGAGCTGTTCCGCCTCGTCGACCGTGAGGCGGGGCTCGAAGGCCGGCGCGTGCTCGACGTCGGCTGCGGCACGGGGCGCCTCGAGGCGGCGCTGGCCGGCCGGGCCCGCGTGTGGGGCGTGGACGCGGAGCCCGAGATGCTCGAGGTCGCGAGGCGGAACGCGCCCGGCGCGACGTTCAAGGTCGGCCGTGCGGAGGCGCTGCCCTTCAAGGACGGCTGGTTCGAGCGCGCCGTCATGTGGCTCTCGGTCCATCTCGTCGACCGCCCCAGCGCGTTCGCGGAGGCCCGGCGCGTCCTCACCCCGGACGGCAGGCTCGCCGTCGCCACCTTCGACCCGAGCTACTTCTCCGTCTTCTGGCTCAACACGCTCTTCCCCTCGATGGAGGCGGTCGACCGCGCGCGCTTCCCGACCGCCGAGGAGCTCGAGACCGAGCTGACGGGTGCCGGCTTCGCGGAGGTCCGGCTCGCGCGGCTCTCCCAGACCGACTCGCTCGGTCGGGAGCAGGGGCTCGAGCGGATCCGGGAGCGTCACATCTCGACGTTCGACCTGATCTCGGAGGACGAGTACGAAGCCGGCCTCGCCCGCGCCGAGCGGGAGCTGCCGGAGCAGATCGAGTACCGCGTGGAGTGGCTCGTCGCCGTCGCCGACGCCGCCGTCCGCGCGGACGGGTAGAGTCTTCCCTCGACAACGAGCCCCTTTAACCCGGTCCTGTGAGGCCGGAAAGGAGTCGAAGGTGAGAAGCGCCCTGACTGCGCCATAAGCGCGCAGACCTCTCCAGCGAAGACTGTCCTCGATGCCGAGGGTATCGAGCGCGCACTCACGCGGATCGCGCACGAGATCGCCGAGGGGAACCCCGATCTCGCGCAGGTCGCCCTGGTCGGCATTCATACGCGCGGCGTCCCGCTGGCGCAGCGGCTCCGCCGCCGGATCGCCGAGCTGCACGGCGCCGAGGTCGCGTTCGGCCAGCTCGACATCACCTTCCACCGCGACGACGTGCACGTGCGCGCGGGCGAGGCTCCTCGCCACGCGCAGCCGCTCGTCCGCTCGACGACGGTCGACTTCCCGCTCGAGGGAATGACGTGCGTCCTCGTCGACGACGTCCTCTACACGGGCCGCACGATCCGCGCCGCGATCGACGCGCTCTTCGGCTACGGCCGGCCCGAGCGCGTCCAGCTCGCCGTCCTCGCCGACCGCGGCCACCGCGAGCTTCCGATCCGGCCCGACTACGTCGGCAAGAACCTGCCCACCGCGCGCGAGGAGCGCATCCAGGTCGAGCTCGTCGAGGTGGACGAGATCGACCGCGTCCTGCTCGTCCAGAAGGAGTCTGCGAATGGGTGACATCCACGTGATGCGGGAGGACTTCCTCCCGCCGAAGCAGCCGCCGCGGCGGCACCTGATCTCGATCGGCGACGTGACGCGTGAGGACGTCGAGCGGCTGCTCGCGACCGCGCGCAGCTTCTCGCGGTCGCTCGAGCGGGAGGTGAAGAAGCTGCCGACGCTGCGCGGCCACACGGTCGTGAACGTCTTCTACGAGTCGTCCACGCGCACGTCGTCGAGCTTCGAGCTCGCCGCCAAGCGGCTCTCGGCGGACACGATGTCGATCAAGGCCGCCGGCTCGTCGGTCGACAAGGGCGAGTCGCTCAAGGACACCGCGCTGACGCTCGGCGCCTACGACCCGGACGTGATCGTGATCCGGCACCCGCAGATCGGGGCGCCGCAGCTCGTCGCCCGGTACACGGAGGCACACATCGTCAACGCCGGCGACGGCAAGCACCAGCACCCGACCCAGGCGCTGCTCGACCTCTACACGATCCGGGAGGAGGTCGGTCCGCTCGAGGGGATGCACGTCGCGATCGTGGGCGACGTCCTGCATTCGCGGGTGGCGCGCTCCAACATCCAGGCGCTGACGCTGATGGGCGCGCACGTCACGCTCGTCGGGCCGCCGCCGCTGATCCCGCGGGGGATCGAGGCGATGGGCTGCGAGATCTCGCACGACATCGCCGCGATCGGCGCGGCCGACGTCGTGTACGTCCTCCGGATGCAGCGCGAGCGGATGCAGGAGGGCGCGAACTACGTGCCCTCGCTGCGCGAGTACACCGCACGCTGGGGCGTGACCCCGGAGCGGCTGCGCCCCGGGCAGAAGGTGATGCACCCCGGCCCGATGAACCGCGGCGTCGAGATCGACCCGCTCGTCGCGGACGCCGCTGACGCGCTGATCGAGATCCAGGTCCGCGCGGGGCTCGTCGTCCGGATGGCGGTTCTCTACGACCTGCTCACGACAGGGCCGGCCTCGGTGCGCTCGCCCGAGCCGCTGGAGGTCGCATGATGCTCTTCGGCAAGAACAAGTCCAAGGACGACCTCGTGGTGCGCGGCGCGCGCGTCGTCGACCCGGTCGAGGGAATCGACTCGGTCTGCGACGTGCGCGTCGACGCCGGCACGATCGCACAGCTCGGCACGAGCCTCGACGCGAACGAGCACCGCGCGGTCGACGGCGCGGGGCTGGTGCTGGCACCGGCCTTCGTCGATCCACACGTTCACCTGCGAGTGCCCGGGCGCGAGGACGAGGAGACGATCGCCTCGGGCACCTCCGCGGCCGCGGCCGGCGGCTACTGCGCGATCCTCGCAATGCCGAACACGGAACCGGTCGTCGACTCGGCCGCGGTGCTCGGGTCGCTGATCGAGGACGCGCAGGCCGAGGCGGAGATCCCGGTCGGCTTCCTCGCGGCGATCACGCGCGGCCAGGAGGGCGCGGAGCTGACGGAGATGGCCGAGCTCGCCGACCACGGCGCGGTCGGCTTCTCGGACGACGGTCACCCGGTGGTCGCGCCGGGCCTGATGCGGCGCGCGCTCCAGTACCACGGCATCACCGGCCGGCGGCTCGCGCTCCACTGCGAGGAGCCGACGCTCTCGCGCGGCGGCCAGATGCACGAGGGCGCAATCTCGGCCGAGCTCGGCTTCGCCGGCTACCCATCGGTCGCGGAGAGCGTGATGGTCGAGCGCGACCTCTCGCTCGCCGCTTTCGAGGGCCAGCCGCTGCACCTGCTCCACCTCTCTGCGCGCGAGTCGGTCGAGGCGCTCTCCCGCGCGCAGGCCGCGGGGGTCGCGGCTAGCGCCGAGGTCACACCTCACCACCTCTGCCTGACCGACGAGGCGGTCCGCTCGCTCGACCCGAACGTGAAGATGAACCCGCCTCTGCGGAGCTCGGACGACCGGACGGCCCTGATCGACGGGCTGCGCGACGGGACGATCGGCTCGATCGCGACCGACCACGCGCCACACGCGCGCCAGGAGAAGGACGTCCCGTTCGAGGCGGCGCCGTTCGGCGTGACCGGCCTCGAAACCGCGTTTGCCGCCCTCTATACGGGACTCGTCGACCCGGGGTTGATCCCGCTCGAGACGCTGCTCGAGCGCATGTCCGCCGGCCCGGCGCGCGCGTACGGTCTCGAGGCTCCGCGGATCGCGGTCGGGGCGCCCGCAAACCTCGTGCTCCTGGACACCGCGGCTACCTGGAAGGTCGAGGAGAGCGGCTTCCGCTCCCGCTCGGTCAACTCGTGGCTGCTCGGCCAGACGCTCAAGGGCCAGGTGCGGATGACGGTCGCGGCCGGCTCGGTGGTGCACGAGTCATGAGCGGCTTCCTGGCACTCGAAGACGGGACCTTCTTCCGCGGCGAGTCGGTCGGCGCCGAGGGCTTCGCGTTCGGCGAGGCGGTGTTCACGACGGCAATGACCGGCTATCAGGAAGTGGTCACCGACCCGAGCTACGCGGAGCAGATCGTCTGCTTCACGGCGCCGATGGTCGGCAACTACGGCGTTTCACCGGACCGGTGCGAGTCCGCGCGCCCGCACGCGCGCGCAGTCCTGATGCGCGAGGCGCGCGGGCCGGCCTGGACCGACTGGCTGCACGAGCACGGCCTGGTCGCGCTCTCCGGGATCGACACGCGCTCGCTGGTGACCCACCTGCGCGGTGCCGGCGCAATGCGCTCGATCGCGGCGTCGGGCGAAGCGTCGGTCGACGAGGCGCTGGCCGCAGTCCGGGAGCAGCCGCCGATGGCCGGCCGCTCGCTCGCGGGCGCGGTCTCGGCTCCAGAGGCGTACGTCTTCAGCGACGCGGGCTCGGCCCAAATCGCCGTCGTCGACTACGGCTGCAAGCGCTCGATCCTCGACCGCCTCGCGTGGGCCGGTGCCGCCGTGACCGTCCACCCGCACGACGCTGATCCCGACGAGCTCGCCCGCTACGACGGCGTGCTGCTCTCCAACGGGCCCGGGGACCCGGCCCCGCTGGCCGGAGAGGTCGAGACCGTGCGCGCGCTCCTCGGCCGCGTGCCGCTGCTCGGCATCTGCCTCGGCCACCAGCTGCTGGCACTCGCGACGGGGCACGAGACGTTCAAGCTGCCGTTCGGCCACCGAGGCGCGAACCACCCCGTGCTCGAGAAGCGCACGAACCGCGTGCTCGTCACGAGCCAGAACCACGGCTTCGCGGTCGCGCCGTCGGCCGGGAAGGAGGCGACGCACGTCTCTCTCTACGACGGCACCGTCGAGGGGCTCGACTTCCCCGACGTGCGGGCGCGCTCCGTTCAGTTCCACCCCGAGGCGCGGCCCGGCCCGCACGACGCGTGGCCGCTGCTCTCGAGCTGGGTCGAGGAGGTGAGCCTTGCCCAGGCGGCGTGACCTCCGCTCCATCTGCCTGATCGGGTCGGGGCCGATCGTGATCGGCCAGGCCTGCGAGTTCGACTACGCGGGCTGCCAGGCGCTCAAGGTGCTGCGGGAGGACGGCTTCCGCACGATCGTCGTCAACTCGAACCCGGCGACGATCATGACCGACCCGGGCTTCGCCGACCGCACCTACCTGGAGCCGCTCGACGTCGAGAGCGTCGCCGACGTCCTCGGGCGCGAGCGGCCGGACGCGCTCCTCCCGACGATGGGCGGCCAGACCGGGCTCAACCTCGGGCTCGAGCTGGCCGAGTCGGGCGTGCTCGAAAGCCTGGGCGTGGAGCTGATCGGCGCGCCGGCCGAGGTGATCCGCCGTGCCGAAGACCGCGAGGAGTTCCGCGAGACAGTCCGCCAGGGCGGTCTCAAGGTTCCCGAGTCGCTCGTCGTCACCTCGCTCTCGGAGGCGCCGCGCGACCTCTCGTTCCCGGTCATCCTCAGGCCCGCGTTCACGCTCGGCGGGCACGGGGGCGGGACGGCGCACTCATGGGACGAGTTCGAGGCGCTGCTCGACCGCGCGCTGCGCGAGAGCCCCGTGCGGCAGGTGCTCGTCGAGGAGAGCCTGGTCGGCTGGGACGAGTTCGAGCTCGAGGTGATCCGCGACCGAAGCGACAACGTGGTCGTCGTCTGCTCGATCGAGAACCTCGACCCGATGGGCGTCCACACGGGCGACTCGGTCACGGTGGCGCCGCAGATGACGCTTCCCGACGACGCATACCAGGAGCTGCGCGACGCGGCCGCGGCGGTCATCCGCGCGGTCGGCGTCGAGTGCGGCGGCTCCAACATTCAGTTTGCGCGCGACCGCGAGACCGGCGAGGTGCGCGTGATCGAGATGAACCCGCGCGTCTCCCGCTCGTCCGCGCTCGCCTCGAAGGCCACCGGCTACCCGATCGCGAAGGTCGCGGCGAAGCTCGCGGTCGGCTACACCCTCGACGAGATCCCGAACGACCTGACCGGGACGACCCCGGCAAGCTTTGAGCCGACGCTCGACTACGTGGTGGTCAAGGTGCCGCGCTTCGCGTTCGAGAAGTTCCCCGGCGCAGACACGCGGCTCGGGACGCAGATGAAGTCGGTTGGCGAGGCGATGGGGATCGGGCGGACGTTCACCGAGGCGCTGCTGAAGGCGATGCGCTCGCGCGAGCTCGACGGGGGCGCGGTGACGCCCTGGGCGTCGCTCGCCGAGCCGCCCGAGGGCCTCCATCCGTGGTTCCGGGACGAGCTCGCCCGGATCCAGGCCGGCTTGTGCTCCAGTGCACACATCGACGAGCTCGTCGCCGACGACTGGGTCCGTCTCAAGCGACTGGGTCTCTCGGATGCCGACGTGGGTCGGGCGCACGGCGTGGACGAGGAGGCGGTGCGGGCGAAGCGGCGGGCCTGGGGGGTCCGGCCGAGCTACCGGCGCGTGGACTCCTGTGCGGCCGAGGTCGAGGCGGCCTCGAGCTACTACTACTCGACCTGGGGCGAGGCGGACGAGCGGCCACCTGGCCTCGCGCGCGGGAAGCGCGTCGTGATCCTCGGCTCCGGGCCGAACCGCATCGGCCAGGGGATCGAGTTCGACTACTGCTGCGTCCATGCGGCGCAGAGCTTCCGCGCGCTCGGGTACGAGGCGGTCATGGTCAACTGCAACCCGGAGACCGTCTCGACCGACTACGACACCTCGGACCGGCTGTACTTCGAGCCGCTCGGCGTCGAGGAGGTGCTCGCGGTCTGCGAGCGCGAGCAGCCGGAAGGGGTCGTGATCCAGTTCGGCGGGCAGACCCCGCTGAAGCTGGCGCGCGCGATCGAGGCGGCGGGCTTCCGCATCCTCGGGACGCCCTTCGAGGCGGTCGACCTCGCCGAGGACAGGGAGCGCTTCGCCGCGCTCTGCGACGGGCTGGAGATCGCGGTGCCGCCGTGGGGAATGGCCTCGAGCCCGGACGAGGCCGTGGGGGTCGCGGAACGGGTCGGCTACCCGGTGCTGGTGCGACCCTCGTACGTGCTCGGCGGGCGGAGCATGCGGATCTGCTACGAGGCGGAGACCGTGCGCGAAGCAGCCGCGGCCGGCGGGCGCCTGCTCGTGGATCGCTTCCTCGAGAACGCGATCGAGCTCGACGTGGACGCGCTCTGCGACGGCACGCAGACGTTCGTCGCTGCCGTCATGCAGCACGTAGAGGAGGCCGGTGTCCACTCCGGCGACTCGAGCTGCGTCCTCCCGCCGCAATCGCTCACGCGGGCCGAGCGGCGCGCGGTCGCGCACGCAGTCAGGCGACTCGGGCCCGCGCTCGGCGTGGTCGGCCTCCTCAACGTGCAGCTCGCGCTCGCCGACGGCGAGCTGTACGTGCTCGAGGCGAACCCGCGCGCGTCGCGCACGGTGCCGTTCGCGAGCAAGGCGACCGGCGTGAACCTCGTCCAGGCCGCGTGCCGCCTAGCCGCGGGGGCGAGCCTGGCCGATCTGGACCTGGCCGAGGGACGGTCCCCGGGACAGGTCTCCGTCAAAGCCGCGGTGCTGCCGTTCACGCGCTTTCCGGGCGCCGACCCGGTGCTCGGGCCGGAGATGCGGTCGACCGGCGAGGTCATGGCGAGCGCGTCGGACCTCCCGACCGCGTTCGCCAAGGCCGAGCGGGCCGCCGGGCGCCGGCTCCCGGCGCGCGGAACTGCATTCCTGTCGGTCCGGGACGAGGACAAGGCGGCTGTCGTCTCCGTCGCCCAGGCGCTGGCGGCGCTGGGCTTCAAGCTGCTCGCCACCGCGGGCACCGCGCGCACCCTCGCGGCCGCGGGTCTCGCGGTCGAGTACGTCCGCAAGGTGACGGAGGAGGGTGGAGGCCCGAGCGTCGTCGACCTCATCCGCCGCGCGCGCTGCGACCTCGTGGTCAACACCCCACAGGGCTCGGGCGCGCGCACCGACGGGTACCGCATCCGCGAGGCGGCGCTGGTCGCGCGGATCCCGTGCGTGACGACGATCTCCGGCGCGGCCGCCGCGGTTGAGGCGATCGCGCACGCGCGCGACGAGGTCGCGCTCAGCCTCCAGGAACGGATCGATGCTCAGGCGCGAAGCGCGTAGCGTCACCGCGACCGAGGCCGTCGGGCCGTACACACTGCTCCGCGTCGACCGGGGCGGGCTCGAGCCCGGGATCCCGGGGCAGCTCTTCATGCTCGAGGCGCCCGGCAGGCTGCTGCCGCGGCCGATGAGCCTCTGCGTCGCCCCGAAGGGTGAGCTCGGATTCCTGATCGACCCGATCGGGCATGGAACGCGCGCGGTCTGCTCGCTCGAGCCGGGCGACCGGCTCGCGATCCTCGGGCCGCTCGGCAACGGGTTCCGGCTGGACGTCGAGCGCCCGCTGCTCGTCGGCGGCGGGATCGGCGTCGCGCCGTTCCCGTACCTCTCCGAGAGGCTCGGCGGCCCGCCCGCGGTGCTCGGCTTCCGGAGCTCCTGGCACGCCGAGGCCGCGGAGCTGGTTCCGAACGCGGAGGTCGTGCTCGAGCCGGTGCTCGTGACGGAGATCATGGCGCCCGGCCACGACGTCCTCGCGTGCGGACCGGAGGCCATGCTCGAGGCGGTCCGGCGGCTGTCCCCGCACGCCCAGCTCGCGTGGGAGGCGCCGATGGCCTGCGGCTTCGGCGCGTGCTACGGCTGCGTGGTCGAGATCGACGGGGAGCTCAAGCGCCTCTGCGTGGAAGGGCCGGTACTGCATGCGGCTGCTTAATGCCAGCGGCTGCCTGGACGCACTCGTCGCGCCCGAGGTCGCGCGCGAGCTCGACGCGTTCGTGACGAAGACAGTGACACCGCTCCCGCGCGAAGGGAACACGCCGGTCCGCATCGCCGAGACCGACGTCGGGATGCTGAACGCGATCGGCCTCGCCAACCCGGGGATCGACCGCTTCCTCGCCGACTACCTGCCCCGGCTCGCGGAGCTCGGGCTCCCGCTCTGGGTCTCGGTGGGCGGCTTCGAGGCGACCGATTTCGCCGAGCTCTGCTCGAAGCTCGAAGGCCGACCGGAGGTCGACGTGATCGAGCTGAACCTCTCGTGCCCGAACGTCGACGAGGTGCCGGAAAGCGTCGCCGAGACCGTCGCCCTGGCCCGCGCGGCGACGACGAAACCGCTCTACGCCAAGCTCTCGCCGGCGGCGACCGATGTTGCGGAGACCGCGCGGGCCGCAGAGGCCTCCGGAGCCGATGGGCTCAGCCTCGTGAACACGATCAAGGGCCTCGCGCTGGACGAGCGCACGCTTCGGCCGGTGCTCGCGCGAGGCGCGGGCGGCCTCTCGGGCCCGGCGCTTCGCCCGATCGCGCTCGCGGCCGTGTACGCCTGCCGCCGCGCGACGAAGTTGCCCATCGTCGGCATGGGCGGAGTGGCCTCCGGCCGCGACGTGCTCGAGCTCCTCGCGGTCGGCGCGAACGACGTCGCGCTCGGCACGGTCCTGTTCGCCGATCCCGGCGCGCCCGCCCGGATCCGGGGTGAGCTGGAGGTCGAGCTGGCGGCCCGCGGCTTTGTCGATCCTGACAACGCCGTCGCGGTCGCACAGGGGAGCGAGGCATCAACCCTCGATTCGACATCGAGGGTTGTCCTCGAAAAAACCCTGCATACAGGCTGAAATATGGTGGGTTGACCGAGGCTCCGGTCTTGTTAGTATCCCCCGCCGTGGCCGCCGCCGTGAAAACTCAAGCCCAGGCGCCGCTTCGCTCTCTCGACCA
Organism: Gaiellaceae bacterium; assembly: GCA_035518635.1. Classification (GTDB taxonomy): domain Bacteria; phylum Actinomycetota; class Thermoleophilia; order Gaiellales; family Gaiellaceae; genus AC-32. The sequence continues at coordinate 114,720 of DATIXI010000046.1, read as the reverse complement.
AAGGATGGAGGCGCTCAAGCGGGCGAACGACATCCGCGTTCGCCGCGCCCGGCTGAAGAAGGACCTCAAGTCCGGCGACGTCCGGATCGAGGAGATCCTCGAGGATCCGCCGGAGTACGTCTCGACGGCGAAGGTGTTCGACATGCTCATGGCCGTGCCGAAGTTCGGCCGCGTGAAAGCCGCCCGGTTCCTGAACCAGTGCCGTATCAGCCAGTCGAAGACGGTCGGCGGTCTCTCTGATCGCCAGCGGGCGGAGCTGATTGGCCTCTTCAACCGCTGAGGCGTCGCAGAAGCCGGTCTTCGTCATCACCGGCACCTCGGGGGAGGGAAAGAGCACACTCGCAACGCTCCTCGTCCAGCGCGTGCCGGAGCTCGAGCTCGCGATCTCGGCGACGACCCGGCCACGGCGGCCCGGCGAGGAGGACGGCCGCGACTACTGGTTCATCTCGGAGGACGAGTTCGACAGGAGGCTGGCGGCGGACGACTTCCTCGAGCACGTCGCGCTGCCCTGGGGCGAGGGCTACCGGTCGGGGACGCTGTGGTCGGAGCTCGACCGGATCCGCGGGCACGGCCGGGCGCCGCTGCTCGAGATCGAGACCGGGGGGGCGCTCGCGGTTCGTGACCGGGTGCCCGGCGCGGTCACGATCTTCGTCACGGCGCCCAGCAAGGAGGAGCTCGAGCGCAGGCTCCGCGCGCGGGCGACCGAGAGCGAGGGCGAGATCGACGAGCGCCTGGACGTGGCCGAGCGTCAGCTCCAGCTCGAATCGGAGTTCGGGCACCGGATCGTGAACGACGACCTGGACCGGGCGCTGGCCGAGCTGGAGACGATTGTCCGGGCCGAGTTGCGCTCGTAGGTAGGATTCGCGGCCGTGATCCATCCTCGCGTTGACGAGCTCCTCGAGCAGGTCGATTCCCGCTACGCGCTGGTGATCGTCGCGGCCAAGCGCGCGCGGCAGATCAACAACTACCACCACCAGCTCGGCGAGGGCACCTTCGACCAGGTGCTGCCGCCGCTTGTGGAGTCGCGCTCGAAGAACTACTTGACGATGTCCCTCGAGGAGATCCAAGAGGGCAAGATCAAGTACTCGTACGCCAAGTAGCTTTCGCCCGCTACCGGGAGGTGAGACGGCCGCCCGAAGGCGGCCGCTCCGGCTCAGGTCACCTTGAAGAAGCCGAACATCTCGTCCTCGTGGGCAGAGCAGTAGTACTTCCACTTGCCCTTCTTGAGAGTGATCGTCTTCGTGACGGTCCCCGTCTGGGGGACCTTCGTCAGGTGCTTCTCGAACGTTCCGCCCTTCTCCTGCTCGAGCGTGAAGTCGTGGATGGACGAGCGGTCCGTGATGACGAACGTGTAGCGGCCGGCCTTCAGCTGCTTCACCTTCTTCCCGCCCTTCTTCAGCGAGATCGTGAAGCCGGGCCCGACGACGCCCTTCAGCTTCGGCGCCGACGAGCCCTTGGCGAAGGCTGTCCCCGCGAGCACGAGCGGCGGCGCGATGCAGAGCGCGATGATCACTGCGTAGGTCTTCTTCATCCGGTCTCCTTTCTGCGTGACGCGGGGAGTACGGGCTCGGCGCCGTCGCGGTTTTGCGCGCTCGGGGCACAATGTGATCGTGGCACGCGTGCTCCTCGGGGTGACAGGCGGGATCGCCGCCTACAAGGCGTGCGAGCTGACGCGGCTGTTCGTGCGCTCCGAGCACGAGGTGACGCCGATCCTGACCCCCGAGGCCGAGCGGTTCGTCACGGCGCACACGTTCGAGGCATTGGCGCGGCGCGAGATGCCGCGCGAGCTCTATCCGCACCTCGTCGAGGCCGACCTGCTGGTGGTCGCGCCGCTCTCGGCCAACACGCTCGCCAAGCTCGCGCAGGGCCTCGCCGACAACGTCCTCACGCAGACCGCGCTCGCCTTCGACGGGCCGGTGGTCGTCGCGCCGGCGATGAACCCGGGGATGTGGGCGCACCCGGCGACCCGCGACAACGCCGAGGCGCTGAGGCGCCGCGGGGTCGAGCTGATCGGGCCCGAGGAGGGCGACACGGCCGAGGGCGACATCGGAGTCGGGCGGATGAGCGAGCCCGAGGCGATCTTCGAGCGGTGTCGCTCGCTGCTGGAGAAGCGCGAGCAGCTGCGGGGCCGGAGCGTGCTCGTCACCGCGGGAGGCACGCGCGAGCCGCTCGACGCGGTTCGCTTCCTGGGCAATCGGTCGTCGGGCCGGATGGGTGCCGCGCTGGCCGCCGAGGCGCGCCGGCGTGGGGCGGAGGTGACGCTCGTCGCCGCGAACCTTTCCGTGCCGCCTCCCGTAGGCGTGGACGTGGTGCCTGCCCCGACCGCCGAGGACGTGGCCCGGGAGACGCTCGCACGGGGAGACGCCGACGTCGTCCTAATGGCCGCGGCCGTCGCCGACTACCGCCCGGCCGAGCCCGAGCAGGGGAAACGGCCGAAGGACGGCGACTCCTGGACCGTCACGCTCGAGCCGACCACCGACGTGCTCCGCGAGCTCGGAGAGCGCCGGGATCCTGCGACGCGCAGCGTTCTTGTGGGCTTCGCGGCCGACCGCGGCGAGCGAGGGCTCGAGCGGGCGCGCGAGAAGCTCGCTGCTAAGCGCGTCGACCTGGTCGTGTTCAACGACGTCGCCCGCGACGACGTCGGCTTCGACTCGGCCGACAACGAGGTCGTGCTCGTGTCGGCCGGCGGAGAGCGCCACGTCGAGAAGGCGCCCAAGGAGCGGATAGCCGCGGTGATCCTCGACGAGGTGGCGGAACGACTGGGGGAGGTCCGCTAGTGGACGAGCGCGCGGTCAACGCGGAGCGCGAGCCCGCGAGCTCCGGAGCCACCGCGACGGACGCTGTCCGGCGGATCACCGAGAACCTCGCCCTCGTCGTGCGGGCCCCTGTGGAGACGCTTCGCCTCGTCGTCCTCTGCCTCGTCGCGGAGGGCCATCTGATCATCGAGGACTTCCCGGGCGTGGGGAAGACGATGCTGGCCAAGGCGCTCGCGCGCTCGGTCGACTGCTCGTTCTCCCGCATCCAGTTCACGCCCGACCTGCTCCCCTCCGACGTGACCGGCGTCAACGTCTTCAGCCAGAAGACGAACGAGTTCGAGTTCCGCCCGGGCCCGGTGTTCGCGAACTTCGTGCTCGTCGACGAGATCAACCGCGCCTCACCGAAGACGCAGGCCGCGCTGCTCGAGTGCATGCAGGAGAACCAGGTCACCGTCGACGGGGTCACCTACGAGCTGGCGCGGCCGTTCGTGGTGATGGCGACGCAGAACCCGATCGAGTACGAGGGCACTTATCCGCTCCCCGAGGCACAGCTCGACCGCTTCACACTGCGCGTCGAGATCGGCTACCCGCCGCTGCCCGAGGAGGCTCGGATGCTGACCGAGCAGACGGGCGAGCCGCCGCTCGACTCGCTCCGGCCCGTGGCGAGCGCAGAGGAGGTGCGCGCGCTGATCGCCGAGGCGGCCGCCGTGTTCGTCGAGGAGAGCGTCAACCACTACGTCGTGGCCCTCCTGCAACAGACGCGCTCGGACGCGCGGCTCTACCTCGGCGCGAGCCCGCGGTCGGGGATCGCGCTCCTTCGAGTGGCGAAGGCGAAAGCGCTCGCGGACGGCCGCGAGTTCGTCTCGCCGGACGACGTCAAGGCCTGCGCCGAGCCCGTGCTCGGGCACCGTCTGATCCTCGCTCCGGAGGCGCGCGCCGCAGGGCTCTCGGGCGCCGACCTCGTCCGCGAGGCGCTCGAGCACACGCCGGTTCCGCTGTGACCAGCAGGGGACGGCTCGCGCTGGCGCTCGGCTGCGCGACCTACCTCGCCGCCTGGGCCTTCGGCTCGACGCCGCTCTACCCGGTCGCGCTCGGCCTCCTGGCCGCAGTCCTGATCGCGCGGCTGTGGACGCGACTCGCGAGCAGCCCGGCGGAGCTGAGGCGCCGCCTGCCCGAGGTCGAGCGGCACGAGGGCGACGACGTCAAGGTGCGGCTCGAGCTGAAGCGCAGCCGGGGCTATCTGCCCTCGACCGTCCTCCTCCGCGAGCGAATTGCAAAGCTCGGGGAACGGGAGACCCCGCTGCCGATGCGGCGTGGATCGTCGTACGTCCTGGAGAGCCTGCCCCGCGGCAGGTACGTCTTCGAGGAGAGCACGATCGTGATCGAGGACCCGCTCGGCCTCGACCGGATCGAGGAGCCGCTGGAGGCCCCGGGCGCGCTGCTCGTCTACCCGCGGCTGGTCGAGCTCGATCGGCTCTTCTCCGAGTCCGGCGCATCGGCGCACGACGGCAAGCGGCTGCTCCTGCGGCGCCCGGCCGGGTTCGATCTGCACAGCGTGCGCGAGTACGAGCAGGGCGAGTCGCTCCGGAAGGTGCATTGGCGCTCGACCGCCAAGCGCGGGCAGCTGATGGTCAAGGAGCTCGAGGACTCGCCCCGCAACGAGGTCGCGGTCGTGCTCGACGTCGACCCGTCCGCTGTCGTGGGCGAGAGCTTCGAGGTGCAGGTGCGCGCCGCGGGCTCGATCCTCCTGGCCCATGCGCGCCGCGGCCGGCGGGCGGTGCTGCTCGCGAACTCGGCCCGCGTCGAGCAGCGGCGAACACGCTCCGCCGACCGCGACTGGCGACAGGCGCTCGACCTCCTGGCGAGCGTCGAGCCCGGCCCGGGGCCTCCGCTCGCGGCGCTGCTCGTGGACAAGGACGGCGGGGGCGGGAGCGCGTTCGAGCTCGCGATCGTGACCGCGTCGCTGCCCGCGACGCTCGTCGAGCAGCTCCTGAACCTGGCGGTCGGCCACCACCGGCACGTCTCGCTCGTCCTCGTCGACTCGGCCAGCTTCGCCTCGAACGGCTCGGGGGCGCACAGCGCCCACCCGGGCCTGCTCAAGCTGCAGGCTGCTGGGATCCCGGTCGCCGTGCTCCGCCGGGGAGACGACCTCGCTGCGAAGCTCGGCCCGCACACGGCGAGGGAGGCCGCGTTTGGCTAGCGGCCGCGTCACGACGCTTCTGCTCTCGGCCGTCGCCGGCCTGCTGATCGTCTGGAGCTGGCTGCGGCTGGAGACGGGCGCGAGCGTCTGGCAGGCGGCGGTCGTGCTCCTCCTCGCGATCGTCCCCGCCCTGGCCGGGGGCTGGATCGGTCGTCTCGCCCTCTCACTCGCCGGGCTCGTCGTGGTTTCGGGGACGGCGTTCCATCTCGGCCTCGGGTGGCACGAGCCCGGACGCCTGCTCACCCGCTCGTGGGAGGGGTTTCTCGAGTTCTACGACGTGCGCCTGCCGTTCAACGCGGCGTTCCATCCGCACATGCACGGAGTGATCCTCCTGGCGGCGTTCGCGTTCGCGCTCGCGGCCGCTCTCGCGGTCGCCTCGCGCCGCGCCAGCCTCGCGGCCCTCGCGCTGCTCGTGGGCGCCGGCTGGCCGGCGACGGTCCTCTCAGGGCACGGCCTCCTCCGCGGCGCCGCGATCCTGCTCGGGCTGCTCGTTCTCCTCGTCGGCCTGCGTGACCGGCCACGGAGGCTCGGCTGGGCGCCGGCCGCCGGTCTGCTCGTCGTCCTGGTCGGGCTCCTGGCCTCGACCTCGCCGGCGCTCGCGAAGCGTGCGTTCCTGAACTGGCAGACGTGGGACCTCACGACGCACCAGTCGAAGCCGGTGTCGGTGTCGTACGTCTGGGACTCGCGCTACAACGGCCTCACGTTCCCCCGCAAGACCACGACGGTCCTTCGGATCCAGGCCTCGCCGACGCCTCACTACTGGCGCACGACCGTCCTCAACTCGGTGATCAACGGCTACTGGGAGGAAGACCCTCTCACCGGGTCCGGGCAGGAGGGAACGGGGGTGTTCGGCGAGGCGGGCCTGCTCCCGTCCTTCAAGGGCCGGTCGAAAGCCCTGGTCAAGCAGCACGTCACGGTCGTCGGGCTTTCGGACGATCGCCTGACCGGGGCAAGCGTCCCGCTCAGGTTCACGACGAGCCCCGATCTGGGCTTCGTCTTCACCGACCCGGCGGGAACCGCGCGCGCGTCGAGAGCCCTGCAGCGCGGGGACAGCTACGACGTCACGAGCTACGAGCTCGAGCCGACCCCGGAGCAGCTCGCCCGCTCGAAGGCGATCTACCCGCCGGTCATCACCATGCGGCGGAAGTACCTCGAGGTCGAGCAGGGCGTGTCGCTTCCGCCGTTCGGGACCCCGAACCGCTGGGAGACGGTCGACGAGACATTCGACTCCTACTACCGCGGACGGCTGATCGAGCCCTTCCGGCCGCTCGAGGAGCGCGCGCGGAGCATCGCAGGCGGAGCAAAGAGCCCGTACGCGGCCGCGGTCGCGCTCGAGCGCTGGTTCCGGACCGGCGGCGGGTTCGTCTACGACCAGCACCCGCCGAAGCCCCCGCCCGGAGTGCCGCCGCTCGTGGACTTCGTGACGCGGACGCACAAGGGCTATTGCCAGCACTTCGCGGGCGCGATGGCGCTGATGCTGCGGTACCTCGGGATCCCCGCGCGCGTCGCCGCCGGTTTCAACAGCGGGTCGTTCGACAACCGCACCGGGGAGTGGGACGTGACCGACCACGACGCGCACACCTGGGTCGAGGTCTGGTTCCGCGGCTGGGGGTGGCTCCCGTTCGACCCGACGCCCGGCCGCGGCGGCCCCGCGGGCACCTACTCGAGCTCCTCGCCGCGCTTCAACGAGGCGGTGGCGGCGCTCGTGCTGGCCGGCAAGGACGGCCTGAAGTCGTTCGACAAACACCGCTCGCAGCTCGGTTTCGCCGTCCGCTCGTCGAGAGGGCCCGACATCCTCACGCCGGAGACGATTCCGGCGTCGGGGTCGCACGGCTGGCGGACCCCGGGGATCCTCGGCCTCCTGCTGTTCGTGCTCGCGTGCGTCACCGCGGCGATCACGATCGCGAAGACCCTTCTCCGGCGAGGGCGGTACCTCACCCGCGACCCGCGCCGGCTCGCGACGGCCTGCAGGAAAGAGCTGCGCGACATCCTCCGCGACCAGCAGGTCGACGTTCCGGCGAGCGCCACGCTTTCGGAGCTGACGCGGCTCGTCGAGCTCGAGCTCGGCGTCAAGACGGGCACCTGCGGTGCGCACGCGACGGTCGCGCGCTTCGGGCCGGCCGCCAGCGCGGAGGAGGCGGCCTGGGAGCTGCGCCGCGACCTCCGCGCGCTCAGGCGCGGGATCCGCTCGCAGCTGACGCGGTTCGAGCGCCTGCGCGGGCTGCTCTCCCTTCGCTCGCTCGGCCTGGCGGGTTCGCGATGAGCGACACGTTCGACCTCTTCCAGCAGGGCCGCAGTCACCTGCGCAGGGGCATGCCCGCGCAGGCGACGGTCGCGCTCGAGAAGGCGAAGGCGCGCGAGCCCGAGAAGGCCTCGATCCGGGAGGCCCTCGGCATCGCCTACTTCCGCATCCATCGCTACGCCGAGGCCGAGTCCGAGTTCCGCAAGGTGCTCGAGCTGGCGCCGGTCGACGACTACGCGCACTACGCCCTCGGCCGCTGCCTCGAGAAGCAGGGCAAGTCGGCCGAGGCGAACGGCCACTACAAGCTCGCGAGCTCCCTCAGGCCCGGACGTCCGGCATACGAGGCCCGGATTCGAGATCTGGAGTGACCGGTGCGACCGGCGGCGGCGTATGACAGGCACATGGGTCGCACGCCTCTCCTGGCAATTCTCGTAGTGCTCGCCGGTCTCGCAGCCGGCTGTCACGGCTCGGGCGGCAAAAGCGGAACCTCCAGCGTGGGGGTCACGACTCCGGTGTCGGCAGGTCCGAAGAACGCTGCGGTTGCGGGCGTCCTCGCGTCGGCCGCGGGGCAAGCCTTCGCCCTCTTCCCGCGCCGCGTCGGGACCGTGCGTTGCGACATCCCCAGCGGTGGCCTGGCTCCGGGAGTCCGGATCAAGGGGCTCTGCGCGGCGCGGGCGACCGCCAGAGGGGGCCGCTACTCGGGCCAGACCGTCGTCGTCCTGACGGAGACGTGGCCGTGGCGCTCCTTCCATTCCGCAGGGTCGCCGTTCCGTGCGCAACACCACAGCTGGAGCTTCCTCGTCTTGCCCTCTCACCGCGTGCGTGAACGCGGCCAAAGCGGCGACTTCCCGCCCCAGTACGTGAAGTGAGCGCGTCCGGCCGGGAGAGCTAGGCGAGCCGCTCGCCGGCAACGCGGTGGATCTCCTCGAGCGAGGAGACGCCTTCGACGCAGAGGCGGACGCCGTCCTGGAAGAGTGTCGTCATGCCGCCCTGGATGGCGGCCTCGTGGATCTCGTCGGTCGCGGCCTCGAGCAGGCGTCTGATCTCGCCGGTCACGGGCATCACCTCGTAGAGCGCCACCCGTCCGCGGAAGCCCGCGTTGCCGCAGCGCCCACAGCCCTTGGGCCGGTGGAGAAAGATCTGCCCCTTCTGGTCCATCAGGCCAAGGTGCTGGAGCTCGTCGTCGGTCGGCCAGTACGCCTCGCGGCAGTCGGTGCAGAGGCGGCGCGCCAGCCGCTGCGCGACTACGCAGTTGACCGAGCTCGAGAGCAGGCCCGTCTCCACGCCCATGTCCTTCAGCCGCGCGATCGAGCTGGCCGCGTTGTGGGCGTGGACGGTGGTGAGGACGAGGTGCCCGGTCATGCCGGCCTGCATCGCGATGCGCGCGGTCTCCTCGTCGCGGATCTCGCCGACCAGGAGCACGTCCGGGTCGCTGCGCAGAATCGTCCTGAGGCCGCGCGCGAACGTGAGGCCGCTCTTGTCCGAGATCTCGATCTGGTTGATCCCCGGGATCTGGTACTCGACCGGGTCCTCGATCGTCATCAGCACGCGGCCCGGGTCGTTGAGCATGTGCAGCGCGGTGTAGAGCGTCGTCGTCTTGCCGCTGCCGGTCGGCCCGCAGACGATCACGGTCCCGTACGGCTGGCGGATCGCCTGCTCGAAGTGCTCCCGCGCGACCGCTGTCATCCCGAGCTCGCCCAGGTCGGGCTTGCTCACCGCGCGATGGAGGATCCGGAGCACGACCTGCTCGCCGTGGGTGGTGGGGAGCACCGCGATCCGGAGGTCGAGCGGCTCGCCGCCGAAGCGGACCGAGACGCGCCCGTCCTGCGGCGCGCGGCGCTCCGCGATGTCGAGCTGGCCCATGATCTTCAGGCGCGTGACGACCGCCGGCTGCATCGGCTTCGGGATCGTCGCGACCGGGCGCGTGACGCCGTCGATCCGCGCGCGCACGACCATCTCGTTCTCCTGCGGCTCGAAGTGGATGTCGGAGGCGCCGTCCTCGATCGCCTGCGCCATCGTCGTGTGCACGAGCTTCACGGCCGGGCTCTCGCCGCCGGCCTCGGAGATCTCCTCGCGCTGGGCCGCGTCGAAGTCCGCGTCCTCGACGGCCTCGTCCTCCTGCTCGACCTCGATCTGGGTGCGGTAGAGAGCCTTGATCGCGCGCTCGAGGTCCGCGGGCTCCGAGACCGCGAGCCGCACGTTGTGGCCGAGCGCGAGACGTAGGTCGTCGGCGCGACCGACGTCGGTCGGGTCGGCGACCGCGACGAGCAGCAGGTCGTCTGCGAGGAAGCGCACCGGGACAGCCTGGTAGCGGAACGCGAGCTCCTTCTGGAGGAGAGTCGCCGCGTCGCGGTCCGGCTGGGTCTCCGAGAGGTCGACGTACTCGAGCCCGAACTGGTCGGCGAGTGCCTTCGCGAGGTCCGCGCTCGTCACCCAGCCGTGGCCGACGGCGATCTCGCCGAGCCGCCGTCCCGTCAGGCGCTGCTCCTCGAAGGCCTGCTTGACCTGATCCACGGTCAGGAGGCCCCTGTTGATCAGCAGGGAGCCCAGGTGCTGCCAGGGAAGGTGGGCCGCTTCCACGGGGGCTATATCGTCGTTTCGGCGCGGAACATGAAGGCGGTGGTGCAACGAGTTTCGGGCGCGCTCGTGCGCGTCGGGGAGGACGTGGCCGGCGAGATCGGGCCCGGGCTGTGCGTGCTGCTCGGGGTCGCGCGCGGTGACGACGATGCCTTGGCCGCGCGCCTGGCCGAGAAGGTGGCGCGGCTGCGGATCTTCGCGAACGACGAAGGCCGCTTCGACCGCTCGCTGCTGGACACGGGCGGCGAGGCGCTCGTCGTGAGCCAGTTCACGCTGATCGCGGACACCGCGAAGGGAAACCGCCCGAGCTTCTCGGAGGCGGCCCCGCCCGACGAGGCTGTGCCGCTGTACGAGCGGTTCTGCGAGGAGCTGCGCGAGCTCGGCATCCGGGTCGAGACCGGCGTGTTCGGAGCTCGGATGGTCGTCGAGATCGAGAGCGACGGCCCGGTCACGATCGTGCTCGAGGTCTAGCCCCTTCGCTCAGGCCCGACGCGCCTAACAAAACCCGGGCCGAGGGCGTCTAGTTTGATCCGGCCAGGGTTCGTGACGAAGCCGTTGGCGATTGCGGACTTCGTTTGGAAGCTCCCCTTCCGCAGCGGACCCTGGCCGCTATCGGACCCGGTGCGGCGCCCGGATTACTCGACGGCAACTCGAGCGGAACCAACGAGCAGGGGTGACGACCGCCTGAATCCCCAGAACGTCAGGTAGATGCACAGGAACGCCTCCCAGGCGATCTCCGGGATGGTCATGACGAACAGCCCGGCGCTGGGGTTGTCGATCACCCCGAACAGCACGAGCACGCCCCCGAGGAAGGCCAGCGGGCCGCCGATGAGCCCGAGGAGGGCTACGCGCGACGGCACGAGCTCCGACTTGTACATCAGGTAGCCGAGCAGCAGCCCGTTCCCGAAGCCTGCGCAGAACTGCGGCCCGAGCGTGAACGTCCAGTCGTGCACCGCGACGAGCAGCCGGCCGGCGAGCGTCAGCGAGTCCGGGTTGACGCCGGTTCCAGCGAGGTCGTCGCGGAGGGTCACCACGGACATGAGGCTGATGAGGCCCACGATGATGATCGCCGACTCGATGGTGCGAAGCGCGACGTAGCCGAGCGCGACCGCCTCGTTGACTCGCCTGAGGATCGGAAACAGGACGACGGCGGTGGCGATGTTCGCGATCGCGAGGCAGACCTCGAGCAGCGCGCCGGTGGAGATGCGCGTGTCGAACCCCGAGCCGAGGATGAAGTCGGTCTTGTTCAGCACGGGGTCGTAGAGCAGGACGGCCGGGATCGAGAACACGAACGTGCCGATGAACCACAGCCCCGCGATCCGCGCAGTTCTCTGAGCTGAATCCATGATCCGCCTCCCTTGGTCGCCTGGGTAGCGCCGGGACTCTAGGTGAAGATGTTCACGGCCCGGGCTGCGACGAGGAGGACCGTCAGCGACGAGACCGCGGACTCGGAGAGCATCAGCAGCTTTGCCCGGCGAGTGAGAGGCATCGCGTCGGTCGGGCTGAAGGCAATCGAGTTCGTGAACGAGACGTAGACGTAGTCGAGCAGCCGCGGGTACCAGCCGGGCTCGGCCAGCTCGGGGTTCTCCATCTGCGGGAACTGGAAGTCCGGCGGCGGCGGCTGTGCCTCGAGCCGGCGCACCGGGCCGCCGCGGTCGACCGCCCAGTACCAGAGCCCGAACGTGATCACGTTCGTGCCCCACACCGTCATCGCCTTGAGCAGCAGCTGCGCGCCGCTCTTCTCCTGGCCCTGCACGAGTGAGGCGATCACCGCCAGGAGGAGGAGCGAGTTCGCGAGGCTGATCAGAGCGAGCAGCGCGATCGCGACGTTGCGCCGTTGACCCATCTGCTCGAGCTGCCGTCGCGGCCGCTGCCAGGCGAGCGCGACCAGGAGGACGACCTCGGGCCCGATCGGGACCAGCCACACCCACCACGGCAGGCCCCAGAGCTTCCAGTCCTCCGAGCGGCTCACGAGGCCGAGCAGCAGCTGGAACGCGATCACGACCACGACCGCGGGCGCGGCCTCCCAGCGTGACTCGACCTCCTCTTCGTGGAGCGCGTCCGCCACGCACAGATTGTGGGAGCCCGAATCGGACGTGCCGACCCTCGAAAATAGACTCATTCCATGTACTCCGGGCAGGGCTTGACCGCGAGCGCCACATGATCGAGGAGACGCTCGGCGAGCCCTACGATCCCGTCGCCGCGCCGAGCGTTCCGCCTTCGGCGGACGACGATCCGGAGGCGGCCGAGGCCAGGCGGAAGCTCGGGGAACTCAGTCGCAGACGTCGCGAATGGTAGTGACGGAAGGGGGCCGGCAGGTGCGCCGGGCCCCCTCCGGTGTCATGGCTGCTAGCTCGTCATCCTGATCGGCGGCGAGCTCGCGGTGAGGTCGACGGGGTTGCCGTTCAACGTCCCGTGGATCGTGTACTTGAAGACGTACCACCCGTTCGGCTCGGTGTTTCCGTGGATCCAGCCCAAGTAGAAGACGACGGTGTTCTCACCGGGGAGAACGGTCGGGCTGCCAACCACGTTGCACGGTGGGAAGAACGAGCCCGGCTGGCCCTGGCACGTGACGGTCGTCGGCCAACGTCCCGACCAGCTGAGCGGACCCGACGGGTCGGGTGGCGGCGTGACCGTCGTGGCGAACTCCGGCACCTCGGCGCCGTTCACGAAGACCCGCCAATCGACGCTGTCGACGACGAAGGAGTTCGGCACAATCGCCCGGCTCGCCCCGCCCTCGTTCGTCAGGGGATTCGCGTTGACGACATGGATGAAATGCCAGACCGTGGTCGCTGACGAACACGGAGCTTCCGAGCACGACGTCAACGGCCCTCTCGCGGTCGGGACGACCTGCGCGTAGAGGTTGCTCGACGGGGACGCCGCCCTGGCCGGTCGCGTCGCTCTGCCGGCGCCAAAGAACACCGCCGAGGCGACGAGGACGAGCGCGCTTGCAGCGCCGAGCAGCCAGAGGCTGCGGGCGCCGGGACTGAGCTTCATCAGAAGCCTCCTCTCCGTTCTTTTCGCCTGCTCCGAGGAAGAGGATGGGAAACAACTCTAACGCGGCCCTAACACGACGCTCGCGCCATCCAAGTAACACTCTGTTACTAGGTAATGGGCCTAGAGGCCGAGCTGGGGCGGTAGTGGGCGCGAATGGACGACGACGAGTGTTCTCGTCGGGCGCGTGAGCGCGACGTACAGCTCGCGCAGGCCCTGGCCCTCGACCGCCTCCTCGACGATCAGCGCCGGCTCGACGACCACCACGTGGTCGAACTCCATGCCCTTCGCCTCGCGCGGGGTCAGTACGGCGATCCGGGACTCGTCGAAGAGCGACCCCTCGCTCTCGCCGCTCAGCGAGGCAGGCGCGATCAGGGCCAGGAGGCCCTCGTCGGCCGAGAGCCGCGCCGCCTCGTCGTAGGCGGTTGCGAGCGGCGGGTCGCCGTGGACGATGCGCGGCGGCTCGGCGCCGACGCGGTAGGCGAGCGGCGGCTCGACGTCGGGAGCGATCTTCTCGAGCAGCGGGAGGGCGAGCGCCATGATCTCGCGGGGCACGCGGTAGGCGTGGCGGAGCTCCTCGACCCCCGCCCGCTCTCCTCCGGGCAGGTGTGGAAGGAGCTCGTCCCAGCGCTGGTAGGCAATCGGCCCCGTCGCCTGGGCGATGTCGCCGAGGATCGTGAACGCACCCGCGGCACGACGCGCGATCATCCGCAGCTGCATCGGGGTCAGGTCCTGCGCCTCATCGACGATCACGTGCCCGAAGCGGGTCGGAGGGCCGGCGAGCAGCGCTCGGGCCTCGTCGATCAGCGGTAGGTCGGACTCGCTCCAGCCGCTCCGCGCGCGCCGGAGGAGCGACTGCTCGTCCCCGTCGAGGATCCCGTCCGCCGCCTCCCTCAGGCGCTCGGCCGAGGAGAGAAGCCGCCTGACGACCTGTTCCGGCTTCGGCGCCGGCCAGACGTGCTCGAGGAAGCGGTTCATGCGCCCGTCGCGCCGCAACGCGCGCTCGATCTCGTCGAAGTTGCGGAATGCCTGGCCGCCGAGCCGCGCACCGTAGTCCTCGTAGAAACGGCGCAGCACGTTCATCCGGAAGCGCTCGCGCGCGGCAGCCGAGAGCCCGAGCTCCGAGCGCGCCTCGGTGAGCAGCTCCTCGACCTCGTCCGCCTCGACGCCCACGAAGCGGCCCTCCAGCCGGACGACGAGCTCCTCGGGCTCGCCCAGCGAGCCCAGCTCGACCGCACGGTCGACGACGTCGCCGAGGCGTAGGTCGGCTTTGAGCCGCTGCACCTCGAGCCCGTCGACGCGCGTGATCTCGGTGCCCTCGACGAGCTCGCCGACCGCGCGCTGGTCGACGCTGTCCTCGCCGAGCGTGGGGAGGACGTGGGAGACGTACTCCATGAACGCGGGGTTCGGGCCGACGACGAGCACGCGGCGGATCTCGTCCCGGTGCGCGTAGAGGAGGTACGACGCTCGGTGCAGGCCGACGGCCGTCTTGCCCGTCCCGGGGCCGCCCTGGACGACGAGCGGCGGCTCGGGCTCGCGCGCGATCAGGTGGTACTGGTCGGCCTGGATCGTCGCGACGATGTCGCGCATACGGGCGTCGCGGGCGCGCTCGAGCTCCTCCAGCAGGAAGTCGTCCACGGCCGCAGCCGCGTCGGCGAGCGAGCCGTCGAGCGACTCGTCGCTGATCCCGGTGAGCGTCCGGCCCTTCGTGCGAAACCGGCGCCGCAGGGTCACGCCGTGCGGCGCGACGGGGGTCGCCGTGTAGAAGGGCCGCGCCGCCGGCGCCTGCCAGTTCACGACGAGCGCGCCCTGGTCGTCGTCGTGCACCCAGCGTCGGCCCACGTAGATCGGGTCGGCCGCCTCTTCGGAGTCGATCCGGCCGAAACAGAGCCCGCGCTCGGCGTCCTCGAAGGTCCGTAGCCGCGTGGTCGCCCAGGTCTCGATCGCCTCGGCCGCGACGTCCGTCGCGCCCGCGCTGGAGGCCTGCAGCAACGCCTCGCGCATGCGGTCGAGGCAGTCGTACGCCCGGTCGACGTACGCCTGCTCGACGGGGAGATCCGGGTGTGCCATCGGGGCCGGAGCCTACAAATATGCGACAGACATATGTGTTTTACCTATACTGGCCGGAATGCGACATCACGGCCACCGTCACGCGCGCTCCCGCAGCCGCCGTCTCGTTCGCCCCGGCCACTGGCAGGTGCGGGCGCGGGTGGAGCGCTTCGTCGAGCCCTCGCTTCTCCTGCTCCTGCGCGAGCGGCCGTTGCACGGCTACGAGCTGCTGGAGCGCATCCCGGAGCTCGGGGTAGAGGGGAGAGTCGACATCGGCAACCTCTACCGCCTGCTGCGCTCGCTCGAGGACGAGGGGCTCGTGCGCTCCGAGTGGAGCGCAGACCTCCCGGGCCCGGCGAAGCGCACGTACGAGCTCACGGCGGAGGGCCGCAAGCTGCTCGACCGGTGGGCCGAGGCCCTCGTTCGGGCGCGCGACACGATCGGAACCTTTCTCGACCGATACAACGAAGGGAGGTGACCATGCACCACCGTCACAGGCACTACCGCGGACACCGAGGGTTCCGCGGGCACCGGCGCTTCCCCAGCCGCGAAGAGTGGCTTCGCAAGCTGGAGGAGTACCAGCGCGATCTCGAGCAGGAGATCGCAGACGTCGCCGACGTGATCCGGCACCTCAAGGGCGACGAGCCCTCAGAGACCCGCACCGTCTAATTCAAGGGTTCAAGGCCCCGCCGCGGCGGGGCCTCATGCCCCGGTGCAGTGCTATCCTTTTGCAACCACATTTCACCGGCTTGGCGAAATGGGCGCGAGGCGCCCATTTTTTGTGAGGAGCGCGAGTTGCCGAACGTCTACGAGAAGGAACGAACACTGGAGAGCGAGATCAGCGGGCGCGTCGAGGAGGCGCTGCCCGGCGTCGAGGTGCTCGCGGTCGAGCTGACCGGGCCTGAGCGGCTCACCGTCTACGTCGACCGGGCCGAGGGTGTCGACCACGCGCTCTGCGAGGAGGTCACGCGGGTCCTCCGGGATTACCTGCGCGAGTACTCCGTGGACGTCTCGTCACCGGGCCTGGAGCGGCCGCTGCGCAAGCCGGAGCATTTCCAGGAGGTCGTCGGGCGAACCGTGAAGCTGAAGACGGCAGAGCGCACCAAGGTGCGCGGCGAGGTCACCCGCGCGGGTGAGGAATCCGTGACGGTGGCCACGAACGGCCACGAGGTGGACATCCCGTACGAGCAGATCGTCCGGGGCAACCTGATCGACGAGAGGGATTCGACATGAGCCGAGAGATCATCGAGCTCGTCCACGAGCTCGAGCGGGACCGCGGGATCGAGGGCGACACCCTGATCGCCGCGCTGGAGGACGCGCTGCTGGCGGCGTACAAGAAGACGCCGGGCTCCTCCCGGCACGCCGTGGTCGAGCTCGACCGCCATGAGGGCGACTTCCGCGTGTACTCGATCGAGCTGCCGTCCGACATCGAGGAGCGGCTGATCGAGGAGGCGCGCGAGCGCGTCATCACCGAGCTCGAGCAGGCCGAGATCGAGAACGGCGAGCGCTCCCACGTGCTCGTGACCGACGAGGATCTCGACATCGACTGGTCGGACGTCCCGGAGAACCAGATCAAGCGCGAGGACGTGACGCCCCACGACTTCGGCCGCATCGCCGCGCAGACGGCGAAGCAGGTGATCACGCAGCGCATCCGCGAGGCGGAGCGCCAGATCATGTACGACGAGTACGTCGACCGCGTGACCGAGGTCGTGACCGGGATCGTCCAGCAGGCAGGCGACCGCAACAACGTCCTCGTCGACCTCGGCAAGGTCGAGGCGCTACTGCCGCGCTCCGAGCAGGTCGACGGCGAGCGCTACGAGCAGGGCTCGCGGATCAAGGCAGTCATCACCGAGGTCCGTTCGGGCACGAAGGGTCCGCAGGTGATTCTCTCGCGCCGCGACCCCGAGCTGATCCGCACGCTGTTCGAGCTCGAGGTTCCCGAGATCGCCGACAGCCTCGTCGAGATCCGCGCGGTCGCGCGTGAGCCCGGGTACCGCTCCAAGATCGCGGTCGAGTCGCACGCCCAGGGCGTCGACCCGGTCGGCGCCTGCGTGGGCCCGCGGGGCTCGCGCGTGCGCATGGTCGTCTCGGAGCTGCGCGGGGAGAAGATCGACATCATTCCGTGGAATCCCGAGCCCGCGCGGTTCGTGGCGAAGGCGCTCTCGCCGGCCCGCGTGCGCGAGGTCTATCTCGACGACGAGGCCAAGGAGGCGACCGTCGTCGTCCCGGACGACCAGCTTGCGCTTGCGATCGGCAAGGAGGGCATGAACGCCCGTCTCGCCGCGCGGCTGACGGGCTGGAAGGTCGACATCAAGTCCGACACCGAGTTCGCGACCGAGGAGGCCGAGGCCGCGTTCGCCGGAGAGGGCGAGCAGGAGGAGTTCACAGGGCGCTGCCAGGCGATCCTCTCGACCGGCAAGCGCTGCCCGAACACGGCGCTGCCGGGCTCGCACTACTGCGGTGTTCCCGCGCACCAGGAGCTCGCGCGCAAGGAGGCGGCCGGCGAGCTTCCGGTTGAGCCGGAGCCCGAGCCCAAGCCCGAGCCCAAGCCCGAGCCCGTTGCGGAGGAGCCGGTTGCGGAAGCCGAGCCCGAGCAGGAGACCGCCGAGCCCGCCGAGGCACCTACCGACACAGTCGCGGAACTCGAAGAGGAGGAGGGCCCCGCCGCTGCGTGAGCGTTCCGATCAGGACGTGCGCGGGCTGCGGGAAGCGGTCGCCGCAGGCCGAGCTGCTGCGTTTCGCGGCCATGGGCGGCGAGCTCACGTTCTCGCCGAGCGGGCCCGGCCGCGGCGCCTACACGTGCCGCCGCCTCGTGTGCTTCGAGCGCGCGACGGAGAAACGAGCCTTCAACCGAATCCTGAAAACGTCCGTCCGGGTCGATCCCGGGCTGGCACGCCTCTACACTGACGCCGATGGCTGACCGTCCGAACAAGCCAAACCGCCCGATCCGGCCCCGCCAGGGCGCGCCGGCGGGCGGCCGCAAGCGCCGTGTCGTGATCGACACAGGTGCCGCACGGCCGCGCCAGGACAGCCGCCAGGCACGCGAGCGGCAGGAGACCCGGCCGAAGCAGCCGCGCGAGGTCGTCCAGCCGACCGGGCCCGTGACGGTCGAGTCGGGCGTGACCGTCAAGGACCTCTCGCAGGCCCTCGGCAAGCCCATGCCCGAGATCATCAAGATGCTGATGGGGCTCGGGTCCCCCAAGACGGCGACGCAGTCGCTGTCGGACGACGAGGTCGAGCTGATCGCCGCGGAGATCGACCGCGAGATCACGATCAAGCACGCGGCCGAGGAAGAGCTCGAGCCCGAGGAGTACGAGGACGACGAAGCCGATCTCGAGGCCCGGCCGCCCGTGGTCACGATCATGGGCCACGTCGACCACGGCAAGACGACGCTCCTCGACGCGATCCGGGAGACGACCGTGGTCGAGACCGAGGCCGGAGGGATCACCCAGCACATCGGCGCGTACCAGGTTCAGCACGACAGCCGGAAACTGACGTTTCTCGATACCCCCGGCCATGAGGCGTTCACGGCCATGCGTGCCCGCGGCGCGAAAGTGACGGACATCGCAGTGCTCGTGGTGGCAGCCGACGACGGTGTCATGCCGCAGACGCGCGAGTCGATCTCGCACGCGCGGGCCGCCGAGGTGCCCATCGTCGTTGCGGTCAACAAGATCGACTTGCCCGACGCGAACACCGACCGCGTGCGCACCGAGCTCGCGGCGGAGGGTCTCCAGCCGGAGGAGTGGGGCGGCACGACGCAGTTCTCCGAGGTCTCGGCCAAGCAGTCTCAGGGCCTCGACGACCTCCTCGAGCGGGTCCTTCTCGTGGCGGATGCCGAGCTCGAGCTGACCGCGAACCCAAATGCCGATGCGTCCGGGCCGATCATCGAGTCGCGCCTCGACGTCGGCCGCGGCCCGGTGGCCACGATGCTCGTCCACCGAGGCACGCTTCGCGTCGGCGACGCGATCGTGGCCGGCGACGCCTGGGGCAAGGTTCGGGCGCTCTACGACTTCCACGGCGAGAAGGTGAAGGAGGCGCGGCCGGGCGACCCGGTCGAGATCCTCGGCTTCGACCAGCCGCCGCCCGCGGGAGAGCACGCACGGGTCGTCGAGAACGAGCGCCAGGCGCGCTCATACGCGCAGGCACGCGGAGAGCGGCTACGCCGCGAGCAGCTCGCCCAGCGTCGCACGGGAGTCTCGCTCGAGGCGCTGTTCGAGCAGATTCAAGAAGGCGCCGTGCAGGACCTCAACCTCGTCCTCAAGGGCGACGTGGACGGCTCCGTCGAGGCCGCGGTCTCGGAGCTCCAGAAGATCCAGCACCCCGAGGTGCGCGTGAACGTCATGCACCAGGGCGTCGGCGGGATCACCGAGAACGACATCATGCTCGCCTCGGCCTCGAACGCGATGGTGGTCGGCTTCAACGTGCGGCCGAACGCCGACGCGCGTGCCCTGGCCGAGCGCGAGGGCGTCGAGATCCGCACCTACCGGGTGATCTACCAGCTCACCGAGGACATCGAGCAGGCCCTCGTCGGGATGCTCAAGCCAGTGCGCACCGAGGAGACGATCGGCGAGGTCGAGGTGCGCCAGCTGTTCCGCGTCTCGCGGCTCGGCACGATCGCCGGCTCCTACGTCACGAACGGCACGGTCCGCCGCAACGCCAGCGTCCGCGTCGTGCGGGATGGGACCGTGATCTACGAGACGAAGATCGCCCAGCTGAAGCGGTTCAAGGACGACGTCCGGGAGGTCGAGGAGGGCTTCGAGTGCGGAATCCTCCTGGAGGGCTTCAACGACGTGAAGGAAGGCGACGTGCTCGAGGTCTACGAGACCCGCGAGGTGGAGCGAACCGACCTCGAGACGCCGGCCCCCGCGGCTACGCAGCCATAGCCGACGACGCCTCGTCCGCGGTCTCGTGCTTCCAGACCAGGACGATGCTCACCAGCAGCACCCACCCCAGCCAGATCAGGATCGGGATGAAGAAGAACGACACAAGCATCGTCGCCGCGACGAGGAAGCTCAGCCAGGCGAGCCACTTCGGAAGCGGCCCTGCGCGCAGGCTCAGAAGCGCGGTCGCCACGACCGTCACGAGCGCGATCGTCGTCCCGCCGAACCAGAAGTCGAAGCCCATGTCATTGATCATCCTGAACGTGTTCGGGTCAAGCTGAAACTGGCTGGTGTCGGAGCGGGTCATGCTGGCCGACGTGAACATCGCGGCGCCGGTGAACCAGAGGGCCGCCATCACGAGCCCCGCCCCGAAGGCGGCGGCCGTCAGCCCTCCGGCCTTGCCCTCGGCGCGGGCGAGCCGTGTCCGCAGCGCCGAGATGAACCAGACGAAGAACAGCAGGCCGACCAGGACGCAGAAGAGCGCGGCGATGTCCTTGTTGCGATGGCCGCTCGAGTTGTAGTAGTCGACGATCGTGGTGTCCGAGTCGTCGCTGCTGGGCGATCCGCTCGTGATCGCGATGGCAATGATCCAGGTTGCGACGAACACGACCCCGCTGAGGGGGGACCAGCGTGCCATGCCTTTCATGTCTCTCCTTTGCTCGGAGATTGACGCCGCCGCGAGCCTATGGCCGCAATCGGACGGCGTCGTACGGTCAGAATGAGCACATGGGGAGCGGGTACGTCGGCATCCTCTCGGTCGAGCTCCACTTCCCCGAGAACGGCTCGCTCAAGGGGAAGCGCAAGGAGCTCCTGTCGGTGAAGGCGCAGCTGCAGCGGCGCTTCGGCGCCTCGGTGGCCGAGGTCGATCACCACGAGCTCTGGCAGCGCTCGCGGCTCACGCTCTCCTGTGTCGCGCGTGGCCACCGCGAGCTCGAGGAGCTGCTCGACGGGGCGGAGCGGTATCTCGCCGGCCAGGCGTTCGAGCTCGCCGCGATCGAGCGCGAGGTCCTGACGCCGGAGGACCTGCGGTGACCGAGCGCATGCGTCGTGTCAACGAGGCCGTGAAGGAGGTGATCTCCGAGGGCATCGCCGAGCTGCAGGACCCGCGCGTCGGCTTCGTCACGGTGACGGGCGTCGAGACGTCGCCCGACCTCCGCCAGGCGAGGGTGTTCGTCAGCGTCCTCGGAAACGAGCGGAAGCGCGAGCAGACGCTCGAGGGCCTCGCGGCGGCACACGGCGTCCTCCAGGCGCGCATCGCCCGCGAGCTGCGCATGAAGCGGACCCCCCAGCTGACGTTCGAGTACGATCCGACCGTCGAGCGCGGCGTCCGGATGACTCAACTGATCGATGAGCTCGCGCCAAAGGACGAGTGACGATCTGAGGGCGGTCGCCGACGCGCTCCGCTCTCACGACCGCTTCCTCGTCGTCACCCACGAGAACCCGGACGGCGACGCTTTCGGCTCGCTGCTCGCGGCGAAGCTGGCACTCGCCTCGCTCGGCAAGGACGTCGAGATGTATCTCTACGGGGATGCCCCGGTGCCGAAGGACTACGCCTGGATGCAGCTCGACGACCTACGGAGGGAGCTGCCGCCCGACGCCTCCGAGCGGGTGCTGCTCGCGCTCGATTGCGCGAACAACGACCGCATCGGCCCTGGCTCCGCGATCGTCGAGGCGGCGCCGCTGACCGTGAACGTCGACCACCACCAGGACAACACGCTCTTCGGCGACGTGAACCTCGTCGTGGCCGACGCGTCGTCGACCAGCGAGGTGCTGCGCGAGCTGTTCGCGGAGCTCGACGTCGAGCTCACTCCGGAGATCGCCGAGGCGCTCTACGTCGCGCTCGTCACCGACACGGGGTGCTTCCAGTACACGAACACGACGTCGAAGACGCTGCTGCTCGCGGCCGAGCTCGTCGACGCGGGGGTCGACCCGCACCACGTGTTCCAGATGGTCTTCGAGTCGACCGAGTTCAAGAAGCTGAAATTGCTGGGGCGGGTGCTCGAGCGGGCGGAGATCTACGAGGGCGGGCGGCTGGTCGTCTCTCACCTCCTGCGGAGCGATTTCACCGAGCTGAACGTCCCCGAGGACTACTCCGAGGGCCTGATCGACACGCTCCGCAAGACGGACGGGGCGGACATGGTGGCCCTGATCAGGGAGCCGCCTGGCCCCGGCGGGCCCGCGCGCCGCGTCAGCCTTCGCGCGCGAACAGACGAGCTCGACGTCTCGGCGATCGCGGCCAAGTCGAAGGGCGGCGGACACCGCCAGGCCGCAGGCTTCTCCAGCGACGCCTCGATCGACGAGATCACACGATTCATCCGCGAGGAGTTCGCTCGTGCCGCCCCGGGCGCTTAGCCCGAGCGGCCTCTTTCTGGTCGACAAGCCAGAGGGCCCCTCGTCGTTCGCGATCGTCGCCGAGCTGCGGCGACGGACAGGCGCCCGCACGGGCCACGCGGGAACCCTGGACCCGTTCGCGACGGGCCTCCTGCTCGTGCTCTCCGGGGCGGCGACGAAGCTTGCGCCGTCCTTCGTCGGGCTCGACAAGCGGTACGTGACCGACGTCGACCTGAGCGCGCGCACGGACACGGGCGACCGGGAGGGCGAGATCGTGGACCGGCTCGAGCTTCCGGACGAGGAGGAGCTCGAGCGGCGGATCGCCGCGCTGCGGGGCGAGGTGGAGCTGCCGGTCCCGGCGGCCTCGGCGGTGAAGATCGGCGGCGAGCGCGCGTATCGCCTGCACCGCCGCGGCGAGGTCGTCGAGATGCCGGTCCGGCAGTCGCGGGTGGAGGCGCTGGACGTCCTCTCGTACGAGGACGGTGTCGCCCGGCTCGACCTGCGCGTCGGCAGCGGGACATACGTACGGGCGATCGCCGACGTCCTCGGCGGGCACTGCGCAGCGCTCCGCCGCACCGAGGTGGGGCCGTTCCGGGTGGAGGAGGCCGATCCGGAGCGGTTGATCGCGCCCGAGGAGGCGTTGGCGCGGATCGGGGCGGCGTGAGGGTCGCATACCAGGCGGGCGAGCTGGAGCGGCGGCCGCGGGCTGTCGCGATCGGCACTTTCGACGGCGTCCATCTCGGCCACCGCGCGGTGCTCGAGGCAGCGAAGGCCGCGGGGCTCCTCTCTACCGTGATGACATTCGAGCCGCACCCGCGGATCGTCTTCGGACACGACGTCGCGCTGCTGACGACACTCGAGCGCCGCCTCGAGCTGATCGGCGAGGCCGGGATCGCCGAGGCCCTCGTCGTCGAGTTCGACCTCGAGTTCTCGCGGCAGGCGCCCGAGGAGTTCGTCGAGCGGACCCTTCTCGCGGCCGGGACGGAGGTCGTGGTCGCGGGCGCCAACTTTCGCTTCGGGCGCGAGCGGGCCGGAGATCTCGAGACGCTGCGCCGCCTCGGGATCGACGCGCGCGCGGTTCCGCTCGTCGAGGGCGCCTCGTCCAGCCGGATCCGTGACCTCCTGCGCGGGGGCGAGATCGAGCGCGCGGCGAAGCTCCTCGGGCGGGCCCCCGAGGTCGAGGGGACGGTGGTCGAGGGTGACGCGCGGGGCGCGGCGCTCGGCTTCCCGACCGCGAACCTGGGCGTCGAGCCGCGGCTGCTCGTGCCCGCGCGCGGCATCTACGCCGGCGCCGCCGACGGCCACAGGGCGGCCATCTCGATCGGCACGAACCCGCACTACGGCGGAGTGGAGCAGCGCGTCGAGGCGCACCTGCTCGACTTCGAGGGCGACCTCTACGGGCGCCGGCTGGTCGTCCAGCTGTGGCGCCGGCTTCGCGACGAGGCCGAGTTCCGGAGCGAGGATGAGCTTGTCGCACAGATCGCGCGCGACGTCGAGGAGACCCGGGCGGCCGAGCCTCCGCTCTAGCTCGGAAGCGCTCTCGCGGCGCCGCTTCGCCGCGGGTCCCCGGCGCAGCCGTCGCGTGTGACGACGCTGACCCCGCCGAAGTAGTGGTGCCGCTCCGGCCAGGCGCGAACCTCGTACCCGACTTCCTCCAGCGCAGGCGCCACGTCGTCCCCGAGGCCCGGCTCGAGCTCGATCGCGCCCGCCGCGCCGTGGAGCCTCGGTCTGGCGACGGCGGCCTCCGCGTCGAGCTCCTCGTCCAGGATCCCGGAAACCACCTGGAGCATCGCGCTACGCAGGCGCGTCCCACCGGCCGCACCGGCCGCGAGCATGACTCCGCTTCCGTCGAGCGCGACGCTCGGCGCCATCATGCTGCCCATCCGGTCTCCGGGCCGGAGCGGGCCGCGGACCAGGTCGGTCTCGCCGAGCATGCTGTTGAGGTGGAGGTCGAGCCCGGGCACGAAGTCGCCCGAGCCGAGGCCCAAGCTCGTGGTCAGGACGCAGGCGCTGCCCTCGGGGTCGACGACGGTGAGGTTGGTCGTGTGGCCTTCGCCGTCCGGTGCGTCGAGCGTCCGCGCGAGTGCGAGGGCTCGGGCGGCCGGAGACAGTCCGCGGAGGCGCGGAAGGCGCGGGAGCAGATCCGCGAGATCCGAGAGCCCCCCACGGGTGAGGAACCGTGCTCCCGCATACGGAACCTCGAGCGGATCCGACCACCGGGCCTCGTAGGCGTGCAGGTCGCCGCGGGTGACGAGCCCACCGCGTTCGTCCATCAGCGCGAGCAGCGCATCGGCGAGCTCCCCGTCGTAGGCGCTGCGCGGGCCCTCGGCGGCCACGATCTCGAGCGCGCGGACCAGACCGGGCTGCTCGAGCCGCCCGCCTTCCGGGAGGAGCTCTCCGCCCGGCGCGTAGATGCGCGCGCCCTCGTTCATCGTCATCACCGGCTCGAGCATCGCGAGGCAGGCGGCGTGGGCGCGAGGGAACTCGACGCCGTCCCCGGCCAGGCGCATGGCCGGCTCGACGACGCGCTCCCAGGGCAGCCGACCGTGCGCCTCGTGCAGCGCCGCGAGACCGGCCGGGACTCCGGGCACCCCGCAGGAGGCGATGCCGACGGAGTAGTGGACCGTCGCGTTCCCGAAGACGACGTCGAGCTCGAGCAGCTCCGCCTCCCGCGGCTGCGCGCCGATCCCCGGGACCGCGACGAAGCAGTCGAGGTTGCGCGCGCGCCCGGTTGCCGCGTCGAGGTAGATCGCGTGTCCGCCGCCCAGGAGCCCGGTCATGACGGTCTCGGCGACGCAGGAGGCGAGCGAGGCCCCGACCGCGGCGTCGGCGGCGGAGCCGCCGTCCTCGAGGAGCTCGATCCCTGCGTCGACGGTGGCCGGGTGCCCTGCTGAGACGGCTGCCTGCATGGGCGAATCGTGACGCTTTCGGCTCACTCGCGTCACCCACGCGTGCGCGTTTTCCGTTTACGCTCGCAGTGGGGAGGAGGTTGGTGGCCACCGGGGAACGCCGGATGCGCCCCGGTGCCTGGAAGAAGGCCGCCTCCTGCTACCCTTCTCCGGGACCGCAGTCTCGGCCGTTCGCCGGCGCTTCCCGGCGGCGCGCTTGGACTGCGGAGTCACGTAGAAGGAGGCAGTTTGACCCTCACCAAGGAAGCGAAGCAGGAGATCGTCGGCAAGCACGGAAGCAGCGCGAGCGACACCGGATCGACCCACGTTCAGATCGCGCTCCTGACTGCGCGCATCAACGAGCTGACCGAGCACCTGCGCACCCACCCCAAGGACCATCACTCCCGGCGTGGGCTGCTCAAGCTCGTGGGCCGCCGCAGGCGGTTCCTGCAGTACCTGCAGAAGCGGGACCTCGAGGGCTACCGCACGCTGATCGAAGAGCTCGGCCTCAGGAGGTAGGACCGGCCGGACACAACCCAGACCCGCGGAGGGTGGAAGTTTGAGCGAGCCTCGTCGCCGGGGCTGACTCAAACCTCCACTCTCCTCAGAAGTGGAGGAACGAACAATGGCAGTAACGACCGAGCCCAGGACCGTGACGGTCTCCGTGACCGTCGGCGGCGAGGAGCTGACGTTCGAGACGGGCAAGCTGGCCAAGCAGGCCGACGGCGCCGTGCTCGTGCGCGCGGGCGAGACGATGGTGCTCGCGACCGCGCAGGGAAAGATGGAGACGCGTGAGGGCGCGGACTTCTTCCCGCTCACCGTGGACGTCGAGGAGCGGATGTACGCCGCGGGCAAGATCCCGGGCGGCTTCTTCAAGCGCGAGGGCAGGCCGACCGAGCGCGCGATCCTGACGGCCCGCATGATCGACCGCCCGATCCGGCCGCTCTGGCCGAAGGGCTACCGCAACGAGGTGCACGTCGTCTGCACGACGCTCTCGGCCGACCTCGTCACCGCGCACGACATTCTCTGCATCAACGGCGCCTCGGCCGCGCTGATGGTCTCGCCGCTGCCCTTCCTCGGGCCGGTGGGCGCCGTCCGCATCGGCCTGATCGACGGCGAGCTCGTCGCGAACCCGACGCTGGCCGCGATCGAAAGCGGCGAGAGCACGCTCGACCTGGTCGTCGTCGGCACGCAGGATGCACTGACCATGGTCGAGGCGGGCGCCGCCGAGATCCCCGAGGCGACGATCCTCGAGGCATTTGAGCTTGCCCACGGCGAGATCAGGAAGATCTGCGAGGCCCAGGAGGACCTGCGCCGCCAGGCGGGCAAGGAGCGCTGGCTCGATTCGGAGGTCACGGAGCAGCTCGAGGCGGAGCACGGCGCCCGCTTCCAGGAGCGCATCGGCGCCGAGGGCCTCCGCGAGGCCGGAGGGGTCGTCGAGGAGCTCGTGGCCGAGCTGGCCCCGCCGCTCTCGATGGACTCGACGGAGGACGACATTCGCCGGCAGATCCAGGTCCGGTCGAGTCTCGGGATGATCCTCGACCGCCAGCGGCTCGAGGCCGTCCGAGGACCCGTCGTCTTGCAGTTCGAGGACGACCTGCGTGCGCTGACCGACGCCGAGCAGGACTCGAAGGAGCTCAGGTCGGCGAAGCGCAACGTGCTCTTCGGCCGGATCGAGGAAGAGGCCGAGCTGCCGTTCCCGGTCGGGCCCTCCCCGGCCGACCCGGAGACGCCGGCCGTGAAGGACTCCATGACGCGTAGCTATCTGAAGCGCGCCGCGGAGACGATCTACAAGGATCTCGTCAGACGGAAGATCGCGGTCGACAAGCGTCGCCCCGACGGGCGCGGCGCCGAGGAGATCCGCCCCGTAACGTGCGAGGTCTCGGTGAGCCCGCGCACGCACGGCTCGGCGCTCTTCACCCGCGGCCAGACGCAGATCATGACGCTGCTCACCCTCGGCACGGCCAAGGAGGGACAGCGGATCGACGACCTCTCGCTCGAGGAGGAGCGCCGCTACATGCACCACTACAACTTCCCGCCCTACTCGGTCGGGGAGACGGGCTTCATGCGGGGCCCGAAGCGGCGTGACATCGGCCACGGCGCGCTCGCACAGCGGGCGCTCGAGCCGATGATCCCGGGGCTCGACGAGTTCCCGTACACGATCCGCCTCGTCTCCGAGACGCTCGAGTCGAACGGCTCGTCGTCGATGGGCTCCGTCTGCGGGTCGACGCTCGCGCTCCAGGATGCGGGCGTGCCGATCAAGGCGCCCGTCGGCGGTATCGCGATGGGCCTCGTCAAGGAGGGCGACGACTACGTGATCCTGACCGACATCCAGGGGGCCGAGGACCACCTCGGCGACATGGACTTCAAGGTCGCCGGATCGCGGGACGGCATCACCGCGCTCCAGATGGACATCAAGATCACCGGCGTCACGCAGGAGATCATGCGCAACGCGCTCGAGCAGGCGAAGCAGGCGCGCGAGTTCATCCTCGACAAGATGGCGGAGGTCATGCCGGAGAGCCGCGAGCAGCTTGCCGCGCACGCCCCGCGCATCTCGACGATCTCGATCAACCCGGAGCAGATCGGGCTCGTGATCGGCAAGGGCGGAGAGACGATCCGCTCGCTCGAGTCCGACTACGAGGTCCAGATCGACATCGAGGAGGACGGCACGATCCTCATCTACGCGACCGAGGGCACCAAGGCCGAGGCCGCGATCGCCGCGATCGAGGCGCTCACCAAGGAGCCCGAAGTGGGGGACACCTACACCGGCAAGGTCGTCAAGACGACGCAGTTCGGCGCGTTCGTCGAGCTGAAGAAGGGCACCGACGGCCTGCTCCACGTCTCGAACGTCGGCCCGGGCCGGGTCGGCCACATCGAGGACGTGATCGGCCGCGGCGACGTGCTGGACGTCGTCGTCCAGGAGGTCGACAAGGAGCGCGGCCGGATCGGCCTCAAGCTGGTCGCCAAGCACGAGAACGGCTCGCTCGTCGAGCCCGAGGAACTGATCGAGCGCGCGAAGAACGCGCCGCCCCGCGAGCGCGAGGAGCGGCCGCCCCGCCGCGAAGGCGGTGGCGGTGGCGGCGGCCGGCGCGGCCGTGGTGGAGGACGCGGGCGAGGCGACCGGGACCGCGGCTGAGGCATTGCCCGCGGTACCCGGCGGTGGGCCCGTGCTGGTGGAAGTGCGGGCCCAGGCCCTCCTGATCGGCGCGCTGCGGATCGGGCTGGCCGTCGTCGGGCTGGCGCTCGCGCGGGCGCGCGGTCTCGAGGCCGGGCCGGCCACTGGCCTGTTCCTGTTCGGTTGCGTGGGCTTCCTTCTCGCCCTGCTGGCGTCCCGCGGGAGGCACCGTGGAGCGAGCCGCGACTCCGGAGCAGAGGGCCCGCCGCCGCCGGACGCCGTGATCGAGCCGCTCTGGCGCTCGCTCCTCGAGGCGGCCTTCCCGAGCACGATCGGAGTCACGATCCTGACCGCGATCTCCCTCGGCCTGAACACGAGCCTCGCAGCGGTTCTCGCGGGCATGCTCGCCGGGCTCGGCCTGGCCGCGCTCCACGCGGCGCTGCAGGTAGCGCTCCGGGAGCGGGAGCTCGACGGACAAGTCCTGGCCGAGCGGGGCCGCGGCGCACGGGTCTTCCTGCGCCCCGCATAGCGATGGAGCACGCATGACCCACGACGTCATCGTCGTCCTCTCGGTGCTGGGGGTGATCGGCCAGGTACTGGCCGTCCTCCTGCTCCTGACCGGGATTGCCTGGCTCGTGGGCCTGCGTGCCCCCGGAGACCACCTGCGCGCGTGGGTCGAGGGCTACGAGCTCTGGATCGTGTTCGCGATCTCGTCGATCGCGACCGGCGGCAGCCTGTTCTTCTCGGAGATCGCCAACTTCCCCCCGTGCGAGCTCTGCTGGTACCAGCGGATCTGCATGTACCCCCTGACGATCATCACGCTGCTGGCTGCGCTCGACAACGACCGCGTCGTCTGCCGGTACCTTCTCCCGCTCCCGCTCGTGGGCGCCGGCGTCTCCGTCTACCACCTGCTGGTGGAGAACGGCGTCGTCGAGCAGGCGCGCGCCTGCCTGATCTCGGCGCCCGGCGGCTGCGCCGTGAAGTGGATCAACGAGTTCGGCTACGTGACGATCCCGACGCTCGCGCTGACCGGGTTCGCGCTCTGTTTCGCGTTCCTCCTCCTCGGCGCGCTGCCCGCGCCGAGCGCTACCGTTTCCAGCGAATGACCAGCGGCAAGAAGGCACGAAAGCAGCGTCAGACGGTGGCACGGCCGCCCGTCCGGAGCACCGGCGGGCGAAGGGCGTCGCCGAAAGTCCTGGCGATCGTGGTCGGCGCGATCGCGGCGGCAGCGGTGATCGCCGTCGGGGCGATCGCGCTGGTCGGCCATTCCTCGTCGTCGAGCTCGCAGACGACGACCGGCGCGCTGACCACGCTCCCGGGCGCGTCCGACGTGCTGGCGATGTTCAAGGGGATCCCCCAACACGGGAACGTGCTCGGCTCGCCGAAAGCGCCGGTGACGATGGTTCAGTACATCGACCTCCAGTGCCCGATCTGCCGCGCGTTCGAGACCGAGGTGATGCCGACGATCGTCAGCCGCGACGTGCGGAACGGGAAGGTGAAGGTCGTCTACCGTCCGATCGCGTTCATCGGCGCCGACTCGGAGCGGGGCCGGCGCGCGGCGCTCTCGGTCGGCCTGCAGAACCGCCTCGCCCAGTTCTCCCAGCTCCTCTACGCGAACCAGGGCACGGAGAACTCGGGCTGGCTCACCGACGACCTGGTCCGCGCCGCCTACGCGAGCATCCCCGGGGTGAACGTGCAGGAGGCAATGAACAACCGCACCTCGCACAATGTCCTGGGCCAGGAGCAGACGTTCGACACGCAGGCAACCCAGGACAAGGTGTCCGGCACGCCGACGGTGCTGATCGGCAGGACGGGCGGGAAGCTCGTGGAGGTGTCGCCGGGTACCGCGCCGAGCATCTCCGACCTCCAGAACGCGATCAACGCGCTGGAGCAGCAGAAGTAGTCAGTAGCGGTCGAGCTCGCGGAGGCGCTCGTCGCTGATCCCGAAGTGGTGCGCGATCTCGTGGAGC
This sequence comes from Gaiellaceae bacterium, assembly GCA_035518635.1. GTDB lineage: Bacteria > Actinomycetota > Thermoleophilia > Gaiellales > Gaiellaceae > AC-32. The sequence continues at coordinate 84,718 of DATIXI010000046.1, read as the reverse complement.
ACGACGCGCCGAATCTGCTCGCCCAGGAGTTCCGGGTCGTGACCGTAGAGCCGCTCGAGCGGGCCGCGGTAGATCGTGATCTTGTCCGGCGGCACGCCTGCGTAGTAGCTCGTGCGGCTCGTCAGCGGCACCCCCTGGTAGAGGCCCAGGAGCGGCTCCCCGGGCGGCGGCTCGTCCTCGACCACGATCGCCACGTTGGACATCGCGTCGCGCAGGTCTTCCGGCAGGCTGTCGATCGCCTCCTGGACGGAGTCTTCGAACTCGAGGTCGGGATCGGGCGCCTGCACGGGGCCTGAGCCTAGCGACCGCCGCGAGTACCATCCGGTCTGTGCAGCGGTACGTCCTCACCGAGCTCGACTCCGGCGAGCGCGTGATCTCGGAACGGCTCTCGAGCGTGCGCTCGGTCGCGATCGGCTTCTGGATCGGCGCGGGCTCGCGGGACGAGACCGACGCCAAGGCCGGCGTCTCGCACTTCCTCGAGCACCTGCTGTTCAAGGGCACGGCCTCGTACTCGGCGCAGGAGATCGCCGAGATCTTCGACGCGCTCGGGGGCGAGCTGAACGCGGCCACGTCGCGCGAGCACACGGTCGTGTACGCGCGCGTGCCCGACGACCGGCTGGAGACCGCGCTCGACGTGATGGGGGAGATGGTGTTCGCCCCGTCGTTCGCCGAGCTCGACGCCGAGCGCGACGTCGTCCTCGAGGAGATCGCGATGTACGAGGACCAGCCGCAGGAGCTCGTCCACGATCTGATCTCGGAGGCGACGTTCGGGGCCCACCCGCTCGGGCGGCCGGTGATCGGCGACCGCGAGGTCATCTCGAGCGTCACGCGCCGCACGCTCTCGGCGTACCACCGCTCGATGTACGTGCCGGGGAACGTCGTCGTGGCCGCGGCCGGCAATGTCAAGCACGAGGAGCTCCAGAGGCTCGTTTTGAAGGCTCAGCGCAAGGCCGCTCGCCCGGTCACGAAGGGCCCGCGCGTCCGGCCCGCGCTGGTGAAGGCTCCTCTGCCGAGCGTGCGCTTCCAGCGAAAGGACACGGAGCAGTACCACGTGTGCATCGCCGCGCCCGGCATCGCGCGCTCCGACAAGCGGCGGTTCGCCGCCTCGCTGCTCGACTCCATTCTCGGCGGCTCCGCGTCCTCGCGCCTGTTCCAGGAGATCCGCGAGAAGCGGGGGATGGCCTACGCGGTCTACAGCTTCGCCTCGCAGTACACGGACACGGGGCAGATCGGGATCTACGTCGGGACACGCGAGGACAAGCTCGCCGCCTGCCTCGAGATCGCGAGCGAGCAGATCGGCGAGATCGCCGCCGGGAGGCTGCGGCCGAAGGAGCTCGAGCGCGCGAAGGAGAACCTGAAGGGCCGGATTATGCTCTCCATGGAGTCGACGGCCAACCGGATGAGCCGCCTCGGGAAGTCCGTGATCACCGACACCGAGCTGCTCTCGATCGAGCGGCTGATGGCGGAGCTCGACGCGGTCGAGCCGGAGGCGCTGGCCGAGCTGGCGGGCGACCTGCTCGCGCCGGAGAAGCTCTCGGCGGCCGGCATCGGCCCCACCGAGAAGCGCTTCCGCGCGGCGATCGCGCGCGTCAACCCGGGGCTCGCCAAGGCCGCGTGAAGGTCACGCTCTTCGGCCGCGGGGGCAAGGTCGGCTCCGTCCTCGCTCCTGCGCTCGAGGCAGCCGGTCACGAGCACGTGGAGCTGTCCGACGCCGAGGCGATGGTCGACTTCACGGCGCCCGACGTGGTCGAGAGCAACGTGCACGCCGCGCTCGAGCTTGGAGTTCCGTGCATCGTCGGCACGACCGGCTGGGACCCGGGGCCGTCGGGAGCGCTCGCGGCCGAGCGCGGGCTCCAGCTCCTCGTCGTCCCGAACTTCGCGGTCGGCGCGGTCCTGATGATGCGCCTCGCAGCCGAGGCGGCCCGGTTCCTGCCGCGCGCCGAGATCGTGGAGCTCCACGGCGAGGCGAAGAAGGATGCGCCCTCGGGAACGGCCAAGGCCACGGCCGACCTGCTCCCGGGCGACCCGCCGATCCACTCCGTCCGGCTCCCCGGGCTCGTGGCGCACCAGGAGGTCCTGCTCGGCGGCGACGGCCAGCTCCTGACGATCCGCCACGACGCCTACTCGCGCGAGGCGTACGTCCCCGGGGTCCTGCTGGCGCTGGAGCGGCTCCCGAGCCTGCCCCCGGGCCTGACGCTCGGGCTCGACACGCTCCTCGACTAGACTGGAGTTCGTGCTCGGCGAGGTCCTGACCGCCACGGTGACGCCGTTCGACGCGGACGGCAAGGTGGACTTCGACCGGTACGCAGAGCTCTGCACGTTCCTCGTGGACAACGGCTCCGACGGGGTCGTGGTCAACGGGACGACCGGCGAGGCGTCGACGCTCTCCGACGAGGAGCGGGTCGGCCTGATCCGGGCCGCGCTCGAGGCGATCGGCGATCGGGCGACGGTCGTCGCCGGCACGGGCACGAACTCCACGGAGCACTCGATCCACCTCACGGAGCAGGCGCAGGAGGCAGGCGCGCACGCATTCTTGGTCGTGACGCCGTACTACAACAAGCCGCCCCCGCGCGGGATCGTCGCGCACTTCAAGGCCGTCGCAGCGGTGAGCGACCGGCCGGTGATCGCCTACAACATCCCGGGTCGCTGCGTGATCAACGTCGAGCCGGAGACGATGGCCGAGCTGGCCGAGATCCCGAACGTCTCCGCCGTCAAGCAGTCGAACGCGGACCTCGAGCAGGCGAAGCGGATCGTCGAGCTCGGGCTCGATCTCTACGCGGGCGACGACAACCTCGTGCTCCCGTTCGTGGAGCTGGGAGGCGCCGGCGGCGTCTGCGTCCACACCCACATCGTCGGGCCCCAGGTGAAGGAGCTGATCCGGCTCGCGCGGTCGGGCGACCTCGAGGGTGCCCGGCGGCTCGACGAGGAGCTGGCACCGGCCTACGAGCTGATCGGCGTCGTGACCGGGCCGATCCAGATGAAGGCCGCGCTGAACATGCTCGGCCACGACGTGGGCGGCGTGCGCCTACCGCTCGTCGAGGCCGACGCGGCCGAGACCGCCGAGATCCGCTCCTGCCTCGAGCGGCTGAAGCTTCTTCAGCCGTCCACTGTTTAACGGCCGCACCGGCAAAGCCGGCACGGCCTCCTATGTCGGCGTCGCAAGCGAACGCCTCACGGGGCGCTTGGAGACCCGCGCGTTCGCCGGCATTCCGAGCAGGGCGATCGCGCCCGCCACGAGCAGCAGCCCGGCGCCGCACAGGATGGCCACTCCCGGGGCGACGAGGCTGTTGACGAGCGGAGCGACCGCGACCGCACCCATCATCGTCAGCGTGATGAAGCCGTACGAGAAGCCGAACACGGCGCCGTAGCGGCGCGGGTCAGCCTCGCGCTGCACCACGGTCTCGAACAGCACGTCCGTCGTCCCGTCCACGAAGCCGATCGCGCCGAGGACGAGCAGCGCGGTCGGCGCGTGATCGACGAGCCCGAGCATCCCGAACAACCCCGCCATCACGAGCAACCCGGCGCCGATCCAGCGCCCGGCCGTCTCTCCCATCCTGGCCAGGCCGACGAGCGCCTGGCCGAGCGCCAGGCCGGTGGCGAGCGCGGCGATCCCGAAGCCGTAGCCGCCCTCCCCGAAGCCGAGCTTCTGCTCCAACAGGCGCGGTAGGGTCGCGTTCGCGAGGCCCGTGGCGAGCGTCGCCGCCGCGAACGAGAAGACGAGCACGAGCAGCCAGCGACGGCCGAGCATGTAGTGCAGGGCGCCGGCCGAGTCCTCTTCCTGCCGCGGCTTCTCGACTCGCCGAAACGGTGCACGGATGAGGCCGAAGAAGACCATCGCCGCGACGAAGGTCCCGAGATCGACGACGAGCGCGGGCACGACGCCAACGAGCGAGACGATCAGTGCCGAGCCCAGCGCGCCCACCGCCATGGCCCCGTCCTTCGCGATCCCGAGCCCCGCGTTTGCCGAGGCGAGCTGCTCCGGCGGCAAGAGGCTCGGCAGCAGCGACGGCACGCAGGCGTTGGAGATCGCGGCGAGCCCGCCGGATGCGGCGATCGCGACGAAGACGACGGCGTGAGAGCCGGAGGCGACGCCGAGCAGCGCCGCAGCGACCGCGGCCCCGCGGCCGAGCTCGATCCAGACGAGCAGCCGCTGCTTCGGCAGGCGGTCGACGACGAACGCGGCGATCCCGCCGCCCAGGACCGGCGGCGCGAGCCGCGCGAGCAGGAGCAGCGCGGCCTGGCCGGTCGACCCCGTCGTCGAGTAGATCCAGCCGACGAGGGCGGTGAGGGTGATCCAGTCGCCCGCGTACGAGACGAGCTTGCCCACCGAGAGCATCCGGTAGTTCGGCGTGCGGAGCGGCTCGACCAGGCGCGACGCCTCGAACACCGGCTCGCCGTCGTCGCGCACGGAGACGAGTACGACGAACACGATCATCCCGATCCCGATCAGGATGTCGCCGATCGAGAAGACGTTGGTGAGCGGGAACTCCGTCGGCAGCGCGAAGACGTCGCCGAGGAACCCGAGGTGGGCCGGCCCCACGAAGACGTTCTCGTGGATCCCAGGCGAGAGCCCGTCCGCCCGGGCCGCGCTCTCCGAGACCGGCATCAGGCCGTGGTTGGCGAGGATCGCAGTCGCGTTCGCCATCAGGCCGAGCAGCACCGGCACGAGCACCTTCAGGCGGAAGTTCGCCGCCGCGAACGCGAGCAGGAGCACGTAGCTCCCCACGTGGAGCCGCTCCACGTTTGCCTGCGAGAGGCCCTCGCCGAGCGCGCTGAAGATGTAGACCTGGAGCAGGAGCGCGACCGGGACCGTCCACTTGAGACGGAAGCCGACCTCCACCAGACGGCCGGCGCGGCCGCCGAGCAGCATCGCGAACACGAGCCCGAGGACGAGGCTCGGGAGGAGGAACATCAGCGCTCCGCCCGCTGCTGCCGCCGGGTTTCCACGTCGCGCGCATTGGCCTGGTGCTCGCGCTTGTCCGCGGCAGGGCTCGGCGTCGCCGGGGGCGCGGGCGGCGTCGGGCGCCGCGTGCTCGTCGGCCAGAAACCGTGGTAGATCGTCGGACGGAGCACTACGAGGCCGCCGCCAGGGAGGGAGGGAACTGCTCGGGCTCGTCCGTTTTCGCCGGCTTCGCGCCTGTGAACGCGGTCTCGAGCTCCTCTGCGCAGGCCTCGAGAGCCGGCGAGAGCCGGCGTGGAGGCCTCGCGCCGAGGCCGAGCACGAGGAAGCCCTGGGTCACGCCGCTCGGCTGGAGCGCGATCGCGAGGTAGACGCCGGCGCCGCCGACCTCGGACCCTGACGCGCGCAGCACGCGCTCTCCAGCGTCGGCGTCGCGGATCAGCCAGCTCGTCAGGGCGGCGGCCCGCGGACGCTCGCTCGTGAGGCGCCGCTCGAGCTCGATCCACCCGAACAGCTCGTCCTCCTGCCAGCCGATCAGCGCCGACCAACGCAGCTCCACGATCTCCGCCAGCTTCCGGGTGAAGGCGTCGAACACGGCGGCGCGACTGACCGGCGCGGCGAGGATGACGCGCATGTTCGAGACGAGGCGGCGCGTGTGGCCGCGGTCGACCATGCGCACGACGATCCCGGCCACCGCGAGCGATGCGGGGATCAGCGCGAAGACGGGCGGAGCGGTCGCCAGGACGACGAGCGCGCCCACGATCCCACCGATGACCGCGGCCTCGGGAGCCACGTCGAGAAACTGCTGGATCGCGACCAGGTGACCGGGGCGCCTGCGGGCGAGCCTGCGCAGTTCGTCACGCTCGCCGGCGGAGAGCACCGCGCGCGGGTCGAGGCCCTTCTCGAGGGCCACGAACGCCTTGGCCACGGCCGGGTGGAATTGCGCTCCTGCCTGGCGCTCGATCTCGGCCAGCGCGACCTCGCGGGGAAGAGCGTCGCGGTAGGGGCGGTCAGTGGTCATCGCGTCGAAGCTGTCGGCGACCACGAGCAGGTGCGCAGCGAGCGGCTGCTCGGCGGCCGGGATCCCGTAGTAGCCGGAGCCGTCGAAGCGCTCGTGGTGGTACTCGACCGCGCGTGCCTCGTCGGCGGCGAAGTCGAAGCGGCGGAGGAGCCTGGCCGAGAGGCGCGGGTGCCTGATGATCGCGGCCCACTCCTCGTCGTCGAGCTCGCCCGCCTTGCTCAGGACGCTCCGGTCGACGGCGATCTTGCCGAGGTCGTGGAGGCGGCCCGCCCAGCGCAGCCTGCCCACGTAGGAGGCGGGGAACCCGAGCGCCTGGGCGAGGCGCTGGACGTGGTTCGCCACGCGGTCGGAGTGCCTGAACGTGTACGGGTCACGCTCGTCGACGACGTTCGCGAACGTCTCGAGCGCGCGGCTCGTCTCGGCCCGCAGCAGCGCCAGCCGCGCCTGGGCCTGGTAGACGGCGTACACGAGCGGGACGAGGAAGAGCGCCTTCCAGGGGTTCGAGAGGACGAAGAACGACATCGTCGCCGCGAGCGCGGCCTCGGCCGCGCGCAGCGAGAGCTCGCCCCGGCGGAGGTCGAGCAGCTCGACCCGTAGCGACCGGGCCGAGGAGAGCGCGACGATCGCGTTGACGAACAGGATGTTCAACGTCGAGTAGACGGCCGCGAGCCCGAGGATCGCGGGCACGTCGTGGGGGAGGCTCGTTCTGCCGACCGTCCCGCCCAGGGCGACGTAGGCGATGCCACCGAAGAACGTCGAGAGCGCGAAGACGCTCGCGTTGAACGCCACCTTGCGCGGAGGCGAGCCGCGGAGCGGGTCGACGATCAGGACGCCAAGCGTCGCGACCATGGCGGCGGGAAGCGGGCCGAAGACCATCACCGCCGCCATCTGCACCGACGACGAGAAGCTGAGGCTCTGGCCGTGGTCGCCGCCGACGACGCCGTCCACGTCCGGAACCTGGATCAGCTCCGTCAGCACCATCGCGGCCGCGAAGACCGCGAGCATGGTGAGCGTGGCTTCGGCGGTGGCGGCGAACGCGCCTGCCACGACCACCCCCAACCCGAGGACGATCGTGCTGGCGGCGAACGCGCCCGCCCGTGAGGGGGCGCCTGTCATGTGACTCCGTCTAGGCGGGCTCGCCTAGTGCCACTTCGTGCCAGCGCCTGCCGCCAGCACCAGCGCTCCGAGGAACGCGATTCGATAGATCCACGTCTTCCGCAGCATCCTTTGCCTCCTTCGCAGTTACCGCCTTCGCAGCTTGTGCAGAACCGCCCATTCCGAAATCCCCCTCGTGGGGGATCGAGCGGGACGGTCAGGCGGTCGCGGCGGCGTGCTCAGGCTGCTCGAGCGCCTCCGGCTCCGTGGCAAGGGCCAGGCCGATCGCGTCGAGCGAGCCGGCGAGCGCCGTGCGAACCGAGCGCTGAAGCGCGCGCGGCGTGTGCATGACGAAGAAGCCCGTGAGCGCGCTGTTCTCGCGCCGGAGCGGCAGCGCCACGTAGGCGCCGTCGCCGCCGAGCTCGTGGCCGTCGGCCGTCAGCACCTCGTCGTGCGAGTCGGCCTCGCGCAGGAGCCAGCTCATGAGCGCCCGCTCGTGCTCGTCCTCGCCGCGCGCGACCTCGACGGAGCCGCCCAAGCCGTCCTCGCGCCAGCCGACGAGCGCGACCCAGTCGCCTCCGGCCGCCTTTTCCAGCACTCCGGCCAGCGCCTCGAAGACGAGCGAGCGCTCGTCCGAGGCGAGCGCCGAGGCGAGCGCGCGCGCGAGCCGGTTGGCCCGCAGCCGCAGCCAGGCGTGGAGGATGAGCCCCGCGCACGTGACGAACGCGCCTGCTGCGGCCAGCCACGGCTGGTGGAGACCGACTCCCGCGAGCCCGGCGACGAGCCCGCCGAGCGCGACGAGCTCGGGCCGCTCGCGCAGGTCCCGGGAGCGCCGCACGTCGCGCAGCCGGTACGGCATTGCGGAGCCGCGGAGCTGCTCCTGCTCGTCGGGGCTCAGCGCCTCGTAGGGGTCCTGGCCGCGCTGCAACGCGATGAACGCCTTCGCCACCGCCGGGTGGAACTGCGTCCCGATGTTGCGCTCGATCTCGGCGAGCGCCTCGTCCTTCGAGAGCCCCGGCCGGTAGGGGCGGTCGCTCGTCATCGCGTCGAAGCTGTCCGCGACGACGAGGAAGTGCGCGGCCAGCGGCTGGTCGCCGGGCGGGATGGCGTAGTAGCCGCGGCCGTCGAAGCGCTCGCGGTGGAACTCGACGGCGCGGGCCTCGCCGGCGGAGATCTCGAAGCGCCTCAGCAGCCTCGCGGAGAGCCGCGGCGCCCGCCAGACGGCGCCCCACTCAGCCGGTGTCAGCTTGCCCGACTTCCCGAGCACCGCGGCGTCGACCGCGACCTTGCCGAGGTCGTGCAGCCGCGCGGCCCAGCGCAGGCGGTCGATGTCGGAGTAGGGGAGCCCGAGCCCGCGGGCGAGCGAGTCGACGTAGGCGGCCACGCGGACCGAGTGCCGGTAGGTGTAGGGATCGCGCTCGTCGACGATGTTCGCGAACGTCTCGAGAGCGTGCAGCGTCTCGAGGCGCGAGCGCCGAACGCGCAGGTGCGCCTCGTTGACGGCGAGCGCCACCGGGATCACGACGACCGCGTCCCACGGGTGCCCGAGCGCACAGAGCGCGATCACCGCGCCGAGGCCCGCCTCGGCAGCGGCGGCCACGAAGTCGGGCTGGAGCACCTCGAGGTCGCCGACGACGTGGAGCAGCCCGCGGGACACGACAAGGTAGGCGATTGCGAGCACCGTCACCGGCACGAGATCGTCCGGAAGGCTCAGGTGCCCGACGGTGCCGCCGCCGAGAAGGAACGCGTAGCCGGCGGCGAGCGCGGCGAGCGTGAAGGCGGAGGCCTGGAACACGGCGAGGCGCCACGGGCCGCGCACGAGCCGGGCGAGGAGCGCGGCCGTTCCCGCGACGAGCGCGCCGCGCCAGGGGCCGAGCACGATCACCGCGGCGATGTCGACGCCGGAGGACACGCGGAACACCCCGGGGCCGACGGGGGCGCGCAGACGCATGTTCTCCGGCTCCTCGATCAGCTCTGCCGCGAGCGCAGCCGCGCCGAAGAGCGCGAGGGCGGTCAGCGGGCGCTGGGTAGCCGCATACGCGCCGGCTACGACGGCGGCAAGACCGGCTGCGACGGTCGCGTGAGCGAGGACGGAGAGCCGCACGGACGATCTATCGGATACGCCACGTGCCTGGCTTAGCCTGCCTCGGCCGACCGCAATCGCGTCGGCCGGTCGTTTCCGACGGACGCGCGAGCGGTGCCCGCGCGTCCTGAGGTCGGCGTCGCAAGCGACGCCTCAGCCTCCTTGGACCCAGGAACTAGACTGCCGCGATGCCCGAAAGCGTGCGGATCATCCCCCTCGGAGGCCTCGGGGAGGTCGGAAAGAACATGACCGTCTTCGAGGCGGGCGACGTGGCGGTGATCGTGGACGCGGGGCTCGCGTTCCCGCGCGACGAGCACCTCGGCGTCGACCTGATCCTGCCCGACTTCTCCTACCTGATCGAGCGCGGCGGGCCGATCCGCGCGGTGCTGCTCACACACGCCCACGAGGACCACGTCGGCGCGCTCCCGTACCTGCTCCGGGAGACCCGGGTCGACGAGATCTGGGCCACGCGGCTCACGCTCGGCCTGATCAAGTCGAAGCTCGACGAGCACGGGCTGCTGCGCGCCTCCGAGCTGCGCGAGGTCGATCCCGAGGGCGCCCCTGTCGAGCTCGGCCCGTTCACGGCGGAGTTCGTGCGCGTCGCGCACTCGATCCCCGACGCCGTGGCGATCGTGCTCGACACGCCCGGCGGCCGGATCCTGCACACGGGCGACTACAAGCTCGACCACACCCCCGTCGACGGCCTCCGGACCGACGTCGGCCGCCTCGCGGAGATCGGGAATCGCGGCGTCGATCTCTTCCTCGGCGACTCGACCAATGCAGAGCGACCCGGGGTGACCGGCTCCGAGCGGCTCGTCGGCGAGGCCTTCCACCAGCTGATCCCACCGCGCACCGGTCGGATCCTCGTCGCCTCGTTCGCCTCGAACATCCACCGGATGCAGCAGGCGGTGGACGTGGCCGTGGAAGTGGGGCGCAAGGTCTGCGTCGTCGGCCGCTCGATGCGCAAGAACGTGAACATTGCGCGCAACCTCGGCTACATGGAGGTGCCCGAGGACGCGCTGATCCGCCCGACCGACCTCGAGGAGTACGAGCCCGGCGAGGTGATGATCCTCTGCACCGGCAGCCAGGGCGAGCCGCTCTCGGCGCTCGTGCGGATCGCCTACAACGACCACTCGGCCGTGAAGGTCGAGGCAGGCGACACCGTGATCATCTCGGCCAAGCCGGTCCCGGGGAACGAGCTGCGCGTGCACGACGCGATCAACCAGCTCGCCCGGCTGGGCGCCGAGGTGCTCCACCAGGAGATCGCTCCGGTGCACGTCTCCGGCCACGGCCACGCCGAGGAGCTGCGCACCATGCTCGGTCTCGTGCGGCCGAAGTCGGTGATGCCGGTGCACGGGGAGTTCCGGATGCTGGCCGCGCACGCCCGCCTGGCCCGGGACGGCGGCGTGCCCGAGGACCGGATCGTGCTCGCCGAGAACGGCTCTGTCGTCGAGCTCGACGAGAACGGCGCGCGCGTCGTCGACCACGTCGCGTCGGGGGTCACGTTCGTGGACGGGCTCGGAGTGGGGGACGTGCAGGACGTGGCCCTCCGCGACCGCCGCCACCTCTCCGAGGACGGCGTCCTGATCGTCGTCGCGACGCTCACGAGCTCCAACGGCTCGGTTGCCGGCGCCCCCGAGCTGATCGCGCGTGGATTCGCCGAGCCCGACGACCCTCTGCTCGAGGAGATGCGCGAGGAGGCCGAGCGTGTTCTCGGCGAGCTGCTCTCGGAGGACGTGACCGAGATCAAGCTCCTCCAGGAGCACCTGCACGACGGCCTCGGCCAGCTGATCTACGACCGCACGGGTCGACGGCCGATGATTCTTCCCGTAGTAGTAGAGGTATGAGGGTCCGGACGACCAAGACCTGGGCGGACGTGCTCGCCGACAACGCGGGCGAGCAGGAGACCGCCAACCGGCTGATTCGCCAGCTCGCCGCCTGCGAGGTCGCCGCGCTCGCGTTCTGCCGCCTGCTCGAGCGGTGGGCCCGCGGGGACGCCGCGCCCTCGACGCCAGGCGGGCGCCAGGCCGCGCTGCGTCGCGCCGCCGAGCGGATCGAGACCGCCCTCGCCGGCCTCGAGCAGCCGCTCGGCCGCTACCTGCTGGAGCTCGAGCCGGAGCGTGCCGAGGGACGATCCTGGTACGGAGCGCCCGGAGCCGCCGAGCTGCTCGAGTGGGAGCCCGTCCTCCAGCGGGCGGGGGTGCACGCCTCGGCGATGCGCGTGACGCAGGCGTACCTCGAGCTCGCCGTCTTCCTGCGCGCCCTCGCCGGGCTCGGCGACGCAGCCCGGATCCGTACGGCCCCGGACCGCTCCGCGCTCTGGGCCGGCCTCTTCGACCTGCGCGAGAACCTGCTCGGCCGCGCCGTCGACGACCTGAGAGCCCTGGCGGCCTAACCCCTCGCTAGGCTAAAGCCGATGCTGGCTTCGCTCCCGGTCTTCGTCTACCCGCTGATCATCCTGGTCGTCCTCGTGCTCGTGCTCGTGGCGTTGAACCTTCTCGCGCGGGTCCAGGGAGGCCGCTACGTGCGCCCGCTCGCGCAGGGGCTGATGAAGGTGCCGTTCCTCGGCAAACAGCTCGAAAAGGCGTCGCGCGCCTCGCTGGAGCGGAAGAACCCGGAGCTCGCCAGCGCCGTGGCCAAGCTCGAGCGCTCAGGCGTGCGGCGCGACCCGATGAAGGCGCAACAGGCGCTGTCCCGCCTCACCGCCGCAGAGCGACAGGCGTGGCTCGAGGCGGCCGGGGAGCAGAACGCGATCCCGGAGCCGATGAACCGCGCGCAGCGCCGCGCCCAGGCGAAGCTGAACAAGCAGCAGCGCCGCTAAGATCCACCAGCAGGGCTTTCGCCAGGCTCGTCGAAGCAGGCCCGACGATGGCGCGCCGTCGGAAGAGACGCACGCTCAGGCCGCGCATGCCGAAGCGCGTGAAGCGCAAGAAGCGCGAGCGCGGCACACGCGGGCACCAGCACCCCGAGCTACTCGGGCTCGGGCTCGTCGCGCTGGGCGCGTTCCTGGCCGCGGTGCTCTGGATCGGCTGGAACGGCGGCTACGTCGGCGGCTGGATCGGATCGGGGCTCGACGCGCTGATCGGCGCGGCCGCGCTGGCCCTGCCGGCCGTGCTCGCGATCGTCGGGCTTCTGATGGTCGCAAGGAGCGACCTCGTCGAGGTCAGGCCTTTCCGCACCGGGCTCGTCCTCGTGTCGGTCGGACTCCTGATCCTGCTCGGGAGCAGCGGCGGCGGCTACCTCGGGACGCTGCTCGGCGGCGGGCTCGGGCTCGCCGTCGGCGGCACGGGGGAGGCCATCGTCGGGACGCTCGCGCTGCTCGCCGGGATCCTGCTGCTGACCGGCGCCTCGATCGGCGCGATCCTCCGCCGCTCGACGACTCGGGTCCTCGAGTCGCGCGCCGACTGGTCGCGCCGCCGCGCCGAGCGGGCCCCTCCGCTGCGGGTGATCGAAGGGGACGCGCCGACGGCAATGGCGCCGCCGAAGCCGCTCGCGCCCCCGGTCGACGGCATGAACGAGTTCCCCGACCTCGTCTCCGCGGCCGAGCCTGCGCCGCTGCTCGTGGCGGAGCCGGAGCCCGAGGAGGATCCCGACCAGGCCAGCCTGTTCGACGTCACCGCCGAGCCGGCGGCCGACTACCGCCTCCCGGACCGCGAGCTCCTGCGCGCCTCGCCGCCGGGCGGGAACGCGAACGGCGACCACAGCGCGCAGATCGCCGACCTCCTCACGCAGACACTCGCGAACTTCGGAGTCGAGGCGACGGTCATCGGCCAGATCTCCGGCCCGCGCGTCACGCGCTTCGAGCTGCAGCTGGCCCCGGGAACGAAGGTCTCCAAGGTCGCCGCGCTCAAGGACGACCTCTCGTACGCGCTCGCGACGACCGAGATCCGGATCCTCGCCCCGATCCCGGGCAAGCAGGCGGTGGGCGTCGAGCTGCCGAACTCGAGCCCGAACCTCGTCACCCTCGGCGACATCTTCGAGACCCTGCCGCAGACCGCGAGCCCGCTCGCGGTCTGGCTCGGCAAGGACATCTCCGGCCAGGCCGTCTGGACCGACCTCGCGCGGATGCCGCACATCCTGATCGCGGGCACGACGGGCTCGGGCAAGTCCGGCTGCATCAACACGATCCTCACCTCCGTACTGCTGCGCGCGACCCCGGACGACGTGCGGATGATCCTGATCGACCCCAAGCGAATCGAGCTCGGCTACTACGAGTCGATCCCGCACCTGCTCACGCCCGTCGTTTCGTCCCCGAAGGAGGCGGCCGCGGTCCTCAGGAACGTCGTCGCCGAGATGGAGCGCCGCTACGAGCGCCTCTCGTCGGTGCGCGCCCGCAACCTCCCGGAGGCAAACCGCGCCCTCCGCTCGCGCGGCGAGCCGCAGCTCCCGTTCCTGCTCGTCGTGATCGACGAGCTCGCCGACCTGATGATGATCTCGCCGCAGGAGGTCGAGGACTGCGTCATCCGGCTGGCGCAGAAGAGCCGTGCGGTCGGCATCCACCTCGTGCTCGCGACGCAGCGGCCGTCGGTGGACGTGATCACCGGGATGATCAAGGCAAACGTCCCGAGCCGGATCGCGTTCGCGGTCTCCAGCCAGACCGACTCGCGCGTCATCCTCGACCAGGCCGGCGCCGAGAGCCTTCTCGGCCAGGGCGACATGCTCTTCAAGCCGCTCGGCACCTCCCGCCTGCAGCGGCTCCAGGGCGCCTACGTGAGCGAAGAGGAGATCGCGCTCGTCGTCGAGCAGTGCCGCGGCCAGCGCGAGCAGGAGCTGGACGAGTCGCTGCTCGAGGCGCCCGAGCCGGCCGGCGCCGATGCAGACGGCGGCGACGAGGACTTCGACCCGGACGAGGACCCGCTGCTCGACAAGGCGATCGAGGTGGTCGTCCAGACGCAGACCGCCTCCGTGTCGCTCCTGCAGCGGCGCCTGCGGGTCGGCTACACCCGCGCAGGCCGCCTGATCGACATGCTCGAACGCCGCGGGATCATCTCCGGTTACGAGGGCTCGAAGCCCCGGCGCGTGCTCGTGGACGAGGCCGAGCTCGGGCACGTCCAGGCTAACTAGAGCAGGGAAAAACGCGTCTTAGTAGTTGCTGAGCACAGGGGTCGCGGAATAGCATCTCCGCGCATACAAACCGGGAGGGACGCAGTGAAACGAAAGACATTGATGACGCTCGCGGCTGCAGCGCTCGTGGGCGTCCTTGCGGTGGCCATTGCCGCCGTCGCAGGCATCGGGCGCGCGGCGCCCGCAAAGCAGAACGCACCTGTCAGGGTCGCCCTCGTCACCGACATCGGCGGCCTGAACGACAAGGGCTTCAACCATCTGTCGTACGTGGGCCTTCAGAGAGCGATCAAGCAGCTCAAGGTCCAGGGCAAGGTCTACATCACGAAGACGGCTGCAGACCGCAAGGCCAACCTGCAGGCCGCGGCCCAGGCGGGCTACGGCCTGGTGATCGGAGTCGGCGTCCTCTTCGAGTTCGGGCCGTTGAACGACGTCGCGCCGGCGTTCCCGAACACAAAGTTTGCGGGCGTCGACGTCGAGTGGGGGCCGAACGGCCTCAATTGTGCCGCTTGCACGAACGTGCGCGGGATCCAGTTCCGCGAGCAGGAGGCCGGCTACCTGGTCGGCTACATCGCGGGCCTCTGGGAGAAGCGGCACCCCAAGAAGGGCCATAACGTCGTCGGCGGCGTCGGCGCGAACAAGGTCCCGGCGATCGTGCGTTACCTCGCCGGCTACAAGGCCGGCGCGAAGAAGGCATGGCCCAAGGTCAAGGTCCTGATCGACTACGCCAACGACCCGACCTTCGCCGACCAGGCGAAGTGCAAGGAGACGACCCTGAACCAGATCAACGAGGGGTCGCGCGCCGAGTTCGAGGCTGCGGGTGCCTGCGGCCTCGGCGGGTACTTGCAGGCGAAGGCGAGCCACGTCTGGGGCATCGGCGTCGACGCCGACCAGGGCTTCCTCGGGCGGCACATGCTGACGAGCGCGACGAAGAACGTCGCCCTCTCTGTCTTCGACGCGATCAAGGCGTTCAAGGCGAACCCGAGCGGGTTCAATGGTGGTTTCAACAAGAACTACACTCTCAAGAACCACGGCGTAGGCTACGGCAAGCTGAGCTCGAAGGTCTCGAAGGCCGACAGCAAGTACATCACCAAGAAGGTCATCGCGATCGAGAAGCTGATCGCGAAGGGCAAGATCAAGCCCCCGGCTTCCTAGCAGCGAACGGTCCTAAGGGGCGGGCTCGCCCCGCCCCTTAGGATTACCGCATGGCGAGCGAGCCCCGGGTCCTCGAGCTGCGCGGGATCACGAAGCGCTTCCCCGGGGTGCTCGCGAACGACCACGTCGACTTCGACCTTCGCCCGGGCGAGGTGCACGCGCTGCTCGGCGAGAACGGCGCCGGCAAGTCGACGCTGATGAACATCCTCTACGGCCTCTACCACCCCGACGAGGGGGAAATCCAGATCAAGGGCGAGGCGGTCCGGATCCACTCGCCGAAGGATGCGATCGAGCGAGGGATCGGCATGGTGCACCAGCACTTCATGCTGATCCCGGTGATGACGGTCGTCGAGAACATCGTGCTGGCCGCCGAGCCGACGCGCGCGCGCGTTGTGCTGGACTACGCCGCCGCGCGGGAGGAGGTGACCGCGCTCGCGGAGCAGTTCGGCTTCGCGATCGACCCGGACGCCCGCATCGAGGAGATCACCGTTGGCCAGCAGCAGCGGGTCGAGATCCTCAAGGCCCTCTACCGGCACGCGGACATCCTGATCCTGGACGAGCCGACGGCAGTGCTCACGCCCCAGGAGGCGCAGGAGCTGTTCGGCATCCTGCGCAATCTCGTCGACGAGGGGATGTCGGTGATCTTCATCACGCACAAGCTGCACGAGGTGCTCGAGGTCGCCGACCGGATCACGGTCCTGCGGCGGGGGAAGAGAGTAGACACCGTCCCTCGCAGGGGTGCAACCGAGGAAGGGCTGGCGCGCATGATGGTCGGGCGCGAGGTGCTGCTCCGGGTCGAGAAGGGCCCCGCGACGCCGGGCAAGCCGGTACTCGCGGTCGAGGATCTCTGGGTGCTCGACGACCGGGATCTCGAAGCGGTCCGGGGAGTCTCGTTCGAGGTGCACAGCGGTGAGATCGTCGGAATCGCGGGCGTCGACGGAAACGGACAGTCCGAGCTGGTCGAGGCGCTCAGCGGGCTCCGTCGGGCCGCGGGCGGAGTGATCCGGGTCGGCGGCGAGGACGTCACCCACGCCTCGGCGCACAGAATGCTGCGCCTGGGCCTCGGCCATATCCCCGAGGACCGGCATCGGCGGGGGCTCGTGCTCAGGTTCACCCTGGCCGAGAACCTCGCGCTGCACGACTTCGACAGGCCGCCGAACTCCCGTCTCGGCTGGCTCTTCGTCGACCGGATCGTGCGCTGGGCACGCGGGCTCCTCCAGCAGTTCGACGTCCGGGGCGGCGGCCCCAAGACCCTGGCGTCCTCGCTCTCGGGAGGGAACCAGCAGAAGGTCGTGCTGGCGCGCGAGCTCGCCCGCGACCCCCTCCTGCTCCTTGCCGCTCAGCCGACGCGCGGCCTCGACGTCGGCGCGATCGAGTTCGTCCACCGGCGCCTGATCGAGGCCCGCGACGCAGGCGAGGCGGTGCTGCTGACGTCGCTCGAGCTCGACGAGATCCTCTCGCTCTCGGACCGGATCCTCGTCATGTACGAAGGCCGGATCGTCGGCGAGTACCCGCCCGACACCACGCCCGAGGAGCTCGGGATCGCCATGACCGGCGGCCGTGGGAGGAAGGAGGTGGCAGCCTGAGCGAGGCGGCCGCTCCCCCTCCGAGCGAGCCAGAGTCCGAGGGTCCGAGCGCCGCCTGGCGGCTGGTCGGCTTCCAGCGCGCCGGCGGCGTCTTGACGCCGCTCCTGACCACCGTCTTCGCCTTCTTCGTCGCCGGCCTGGTGATCGTCGCGACGGGCAAGAACCCGCTCTCGACCTACCGTGCGATCTTCGACGGTACGGGCCTGAACTGGTTCTTCCACGTCGGCTCCCACTCGATCGGAGTTCCGTTCACGAGCTCCCACGTCTGGTTCCCCTGGGCAACAGGCTCCGAGGCGGCGTTCAACCTGCAGCAGACCCTGATCCAGACGACGCCGCTGATCCTGACCGGTCTCGCGGTCGCCTTCGCCTTCCGCTGCGGCCTGTTCAACATCGGAGGCAACGGCCAGTACCTGGTCGGGGCGCTGGTCGGCATCCAGTTCGGCGTCTGGTTCGCGGGCATGCCTGGGCCCCTGCACGTGACCTTGGTGCTCGCGCTCGCCACGCTCGCGGGCGCGCTGTGGGCCGGGATCGCGGGGTTTCTGAAAGCGACCGTCGGGGCGCACGAGGTGATCACCACGATCATGCTCAACTGGATCGCGCTTTGGCTGGGGAGCTACCTGGTCGGGTTCAACGGACCGATGCAGGACCCGAGGGCGAGGTTGGGCGGGGCGGGCGTGAGCCGGGACATCGCGAAGAGCGCGCACCTGCACGTCTTCTGGGGCAATCCGCTGCTGCAGGGCCTGCACATCGGCTTCCTCCTCGCGGTCGCCGCGCTCGTCGCCTACTGGATCATCCTCAACCGGACGACGCTCGGCTACGAGGTGCGGGCGGTGGGCTTCAATCCGGACGCCGCCCGCTACGGGGGGATCAGCGTCGCCCGCAACTACTTCCTGGCGATGGCCATCTCGGGCGCCTTCGCGGGGCTCGCCGGCGGGATCGACATGCTCGGCTGGGAGTTCAACCTCGACCTGACCGTCGTGTCGAGCTTTTCGGTCGGCGGGCCCGGCTTCATCGGCATCGCCGTCGCCCTGCTCGGGCGGGGCAGCCCCGTCGGGATCTTCTTCGCCGCGCTGCTCTTCGGGGCCCTCCAGACCGGGACCTCGACGCGCAACCTCAACCCATCCGTCTTTCAGCCCGAGCTGGCTGGGAGCCTGACCGGGATCATCCAGGGGCTCGTCGTCCTCCTCGTTGCGGCCCCGCTGATCCTCTTGGCGTGGCAGGCGGCGCGAAAGCCGTTCAGGCGGAAGGACACCGGGTCGTGATCGCGCGCGCCGAGAGCCTCGAACACCGGAGCTTCTGGCACCGGATCTCCTCGCCCCGCTCGATCGGCATCGCCGGGATCGGGGCCGGGATCCTCGCGCTCTGGCTGGCGCTCCCGCCGGTCACGGTGCGCACGCCGCCGGGGCCGGTCGCCCTCGGGGTCGTCGCAGTCGCCGCCGGGATCTGGGCCTTTGCGCGCGGCGAGCGGCGGCTGGGCGGAGGCGCCGCCGCCGCCGGCGTGATCGGGATCGCCGGAGCGCTGGCCGCCATGCAGGCGCAGACATCGAACCTCAGCATCGTGTTCACCTGGTCGCTCCTCATCGCCGCGACGCTCCGCTGGTCGACCCCGCTCACGTTCGCCGCGCTCGGCGGGCTCTTCTCCGAGCGCAGCGGCGTCGTGAACATCGCGCTCGAGGGGATGATGCTGATGGGCGCGTTCTTCGGCGCCTACGGCGCCGACAAGACGCACTCGTGGATCGGCGGGGTGGTGATCGGCGTGGCCTCGGGCGCGGCCCTCGCGCTCCTCTACGCGTTCTTCGCCATCCACCTCCGGATCGACCAGATCGTCGGCGGAACCGCGATCAACTTCCTCGCCTTCGGCATCACCGGCTATCTCTACAACGACATCTACGGCAACAACGGGACGCCGAGCAACCTGCCCGGAGTGCCGAACGTCAGACTCCACTGGCTTGGGCACATCCCCGCAGTCGGAAACTTCCTCGACAACTCGATCGGCGCGATGAACCTGATGATCTGGATCGGCATTGCGCTCGTGCCGATCTCCTGGTTCGTCCTGTTCAAGACGGCGACCGGCCTGCGGATCCGGTCCGTCGGCGAGCACCCCCGTGCCGCGGAGGCCGTCGGCATCTCGGTGTACGCCACGCGCTACGCGGCGGTCACGCTGTCGGGCGTCCTCGCCGCGCTCGGAGGCGTCTTCCTCTCGATCGGGTACGTCGGCAGCTTCGGCGAGAATTTGACGGGCGGGCGAGGCTTCATCGCGCTCGCGGCGCTCATCTTCGGCGGTTGGAAGCCCTTCGGGGCGTTCGCTGCCTGCCTCCTGTTCGGCTTCTCGAGCGCGCTTGCCCAGCACCTGCCCGACCTGACCCAAAACCAGGCCGCGGCCTGGCCGGTGCTGTTCCAGGCCCTCCCGTACGTGCTGACGCTGATCGCCGTAGCGGGGATCATCGGCCGCGCGGTTGCGCCGGCTGCGGATGGTCAGCCTTACGAGAAGCAGTAGTCGGGCGCGGAACGACGCGGCGCGGGGATCGCTCCTCGTCGGCCTGCTCGCGCTCACGATCCAGGCGGCGGCGTTCGTAGCTGCGCGCCAGCTCGACCAGGTGACCCTGGTGCAGGCGACAGTGGCCGCCGCCGCATCGACGCTCCTCGGCTTCGCGGCGATCGTGCTCGCCCGGCGGGGCCGGCGCAATATCGAACGCTCGATCGGTCGGGTCGGCGGCGCCTCGGCCGCACGGGTGGGGAGGTTGCTCGGCTTCCTCGCGCTGTGCATCGGCCTTACGGCCGCGCTCGCGCTCGGCTTCTACGAGCTGCTGAACGTCTTCGGCTAGGCCGGCCTTACTACAATCGAGGCTCTCCCGTGTTCGAGATCGGCAACAGCCTTCGCGAGGCGCGCTACCGCCAGCAGCTCGAGCTCTCCGAGGTCGAGCAGGCGACCAAGATCAGGGCCCGCTACCTGCAGGCCCTCGAGGAGGAGACCTTCGACGCGCTTCCGGCGCAGGCGTACGTCAAGGGCTTCCTGCGCAACTACGCCGAGTACCTCGGCCTCGACGGCCAGCTCTACGTCGACGAGTACAACTCCCGCTACGCGGTCGGGGAGGAGGAGCCGCGAGAGCCCGTCGTCGCGAGGCGCAGCTCAGGCGTACACGCCCGTCACCGGCGGACCGAGCGCCGGGGAGTCCTGCTCGCGCTCGTCGGGATCGGCATCGTGTTCGCCCTCGTCATCGCCGCCTGGAAGTTCAGCGGCAACAACTCGACCTCGATCGCGAACCTGAGCACGACGACCACCACGCCCACGACCAAGGCGACCACGTCCACGACGAAGCCGAAGTCGAAGCCGAGGGTCGTCGTGCCCACCCGGTTCGCGTTCTTCGTGGTCGCCGTCGGCGGGAGCTGCTGGATGGACGTTCGCAACTACTCGTCGAGCGGCCGCACGCTCTTCACGGGCACCGTTGACCCCGGGCAGTACCACCGCTTCCTCGCACGGCGCCTGTGGATCAGCTTCGGGGATCCCGGGCACGTGAAGGCGAGCCTCAACGGCCGGGCAGTGACGATCCCCGGCGGCGGCCGGCCCGTGGCCGTGCGCATCACGCGGCAGGGCGTCTCGATCGCACCTCCGAACGGTTGACGCGGCCTCGCGGCGTCGTCGTCGTGACGGGCAGCGAGCTCGTCCGCGGCGAGCGGACTGACCGGAACGGCCCGTTCCTCGCCGGCGAGCTCCTCCGGCTCGGGCTCGAGCCTGCCCGGATCGACATCGTGGGGGACGACCCCGAGGAGCTCGAGGACGCGCTGCGCCAGGGGCTCGAGGCCGACCTGTGCCTCGTCTCCGGCGGGCTCGGGCCTACGCACGACGACCGGACCGTGGAGCTCGTTGCGAAGGCGGCCGGGGTCGGCCTGTTCGTGGACGCGGCCCTCGAGACCCAGATCGGCGACGTCTCGCGCGCGTTCGCGGAGCGGATGCGCCGACCGTACGCGGACTTCGAGGAGGGCGTCCGCAAGCAGGCAACCCTTCCCGAGGGCGCAATCGTGATCGGCGTCGCAGGCACCGCTCCGGGGCTTGTGCTCGAGACGAGGAAGGCAGTGACCGTGGTGCTCCCGGGCCCGCCGCCCGAGCTGCGCAGGCTGTGGCCGCGGGCGCTCGAGACCGCCGCGGTGCGGGCGGTCCTTGCGCGCGCGCACGTGCCAGAGCGGCGCGTGCTGCGCTTCTACGGGGTCAGCGAGTCGAGTGTCGCGACTGCGCTCGCGGAGGCCGGGGGAGAGGGAGGCGGCCTGCGGGCGACGATCTGCGCGCGCGACTACGAGATTCACGTCGACCTGCTGGCGGAGGAGGACGGTCGCAGGCGGGCCGACGGCCTCGTCGCGCAGCTGCGGGAACGGCTCGGCGGCCACCTCTTCGCCGAGGACGAGCGGCCCGTCGAGGAGCTCGTGCTCGCCGCGTGTCGGGAGCGCGGGCTCTCGCTCGCGACCGCCGAGTCGTGCACGGGCGGCCTCGTCGCCGCGCGGCTGACCTCCGTCGCGGGCTCGAGCGACGTCTTTCGCGGTGGGGTCGTCGCCTACGCAAACGAGGTCAAGAGCACGGAGCTTGGCGTCCCGGAGAAACTCCTGGCGCGTCACGGCGCCGTCTCGGCCGAGGTCGCCACGGCGATGGCACACGGAATCCGGGAGCGCCTGGGCGCAGACGCGGCCGTCGCCGTCACCGGCGTCGCCGGACCGGGGGGCGGCACCCCGGAGAAGCCGGTCGGCCTCGTCCACCTGCATGCTCAGGTGCCGGACGGGGACCGCGGCGTCGAGCTGAACCTGCCGGGCGGGCGCGACGCGGTACGGGGCCGCGCGACGGCCGCGGCGCTCCACCTGCTGCTGCGGCTCCTGGCACAGAATCGTCACGAAGACGCGTGAGCCCTGCTGCTAGCGTCGAGGGCGGTGAACGGATCCGCCTCTTCTGCGCGCTGCGCCTTCCTGCCGAGACGGTCGAGGCGCTCGTCGCCTGGCAGGCGGAGGAATTCGGTCACGTGGCCGGGGTCAGGATCCCATCGGCCTCGCACCTGCACCTCACACTCGCCTTCCTCGGCCACCGACCGGTCGGGGAGGTCGAGCGGATCGCGGGCGCCCTGCGCGACGCAGCCGCCGCCGTGCAGCCGCCGCTGCTCTCCGTGCACCGCTACCGCGAGACGCGCTCCGTGGGCATGCTCGCGCTCGACGACGAGGAGGGCAGGGCGCAGGCGCTCGCCGTGGACCTCCACGGCCGGCTCGAGCGGCTCGGCGTCTACGAGCCGGAGCGGCGAAAGTGGCTTCCGCACGTGACCGTCCTGCGCTTCCGCACGAGACCCCAGCTCGACCCGCCGCTGCCGGTGCTGCCGCCGTTCAGTCCGTCCGATGCCGCTCTCTATCATTCACTGCTGCGGTCCGGCGGAGCGCAGTACGAAGTCATTGAATCGGTCGCCCTAGGAGGTAGATGACGTTGGACCGCGAGCAGGCTCTCGACACCGCCCTCGGCCAGATCGAGCGGCAGTTCGGCAAGGGGTCGGTGATGCGCATGAGCGACCAGGCACAGGTCGCGATCGGGGCCGTCTCGACGGGCTCGCTCTCGCTCGACCTCGCGCTCGGGATCGGCGGGGTCCCACGAGGCCGCATCGTGGAGATCTTCGGCCCGGAGTCCTCCGGCAAGACGACGCTCGTCTACCACGTGATCGCCGAGGCCCAGCGCCGTGGCGGGATCTGCGCGTTCGTGGATGCCGAGCACGCGATGGACCCGGCCTATGCGAAGAAGATCGGCGTCAACATCGACGATCTGCTCGTGTCGCAGCCGGACACGGGCGAGCAGGCGCTCGAGATCGCGGAGCTCCTGGTGCGCTCGGGCGCGCTCGACGTGGTCGCGATCGACTCGGTCGCAGCGCTGACCCCGAAGGCCGAGATCGAGGGCGAGATGGGCGACTCTCACGTCGGCCTTCAGGCTCGCCTGATGAGCCAGGCGCTGCGGAAGCTGGCGGGCACGCTCAACCGCACCGACACGATCTGCATCTTCGTGAACCAGCTGCGCGAGAAGATCGGCGTCATGTTCGGCAACCCGGAGACGACCCCCGGCGGCCGCGCGCTGAAGTTCTACTCGTCGGTTCGACTCGACATCCGGCGGATCGAGACGCTCAAGGACGGCGTCGAGGCGTTCGGCAACCGGGTGCGCGTGAAGGTCGTCAAGAACAAGGTCGCCCCGCCGTTCAAGCAGGCCGAGTTCGACATCATCTACGGCACCGGGATCTCCTGGGAGGGGACGGTGCTAGACGCTGCGCTGGAGCGGAAGATCGTGCAGAAATCGGGCTCGCACTTCAGCTTCGAGGACGAGCGGCTCGGCCAGGGCCGCCAGAACGCGACCGCGTTCCTGCGCGAGCATCCGGACGTCGCAGAGCAGATCCTGGTGCGGATCCAGGCGCTCGCCGGCCCCGACCAGGTCGTCTCGGCCCGCCTCCTGCCAGAGGCCCGGCCGGACACGGAGGATCGGCCTCCGATTGACGTCGAGACCGAAGCCGCCGAGCCCGAGCCCGAGCCCGCAGAGGTCGGCTCGAAAGCGTAGTGGCGGCCGAGCCGCGGGCGCTCGAGGTTGCCACCCGGGCGCTGGCAAAGCGCGACTTCTCGGCGCGCGGGCTCCGCGACCGACTGGCGGAGGCGGACGTTGGCCCCGAGGAGGCCGACCAGGCGGTGGCGGAGCTCGAGCACGCCGGTCTCGTCGACGACGATCGCTTCGCTCGACAGCGCGCCGAGGCTCTCGCGGAGCGCGGGAAGGGCGACGCGGCGATCAGGTTCGACCTCGAACGCCAGGGCGTCGGCGCCGAGCTCGCGGTGGAGGCAGTCGCAGGCCTGGAGCCGGAACGGGATCGCGCGGAACGGATCGTCGCCAAACGTGGGCCGAGCCCGAGGACCGCGCGTCTGCTCGCCGGCCGAGGCTTCGACGCGGAGAGCGTGGAGCTCGCCCTCCAGGCAACCGTTGCGCAGGACCGACGGACGGCGCTAGGATAGAAACCGCTTCATCCGACATTTCACCTGCATCTGAACGAGTTTCCGAATCGGATCCTGTAACCCCAGCGAGGACGACCTATTCGATGAGCGCGAAGGAGGCGAAGGCAGAGCGGCGGTGAGCTGACCGCCTGCGAGGCTCGCGCGCGGCCTCGCAGACACCCGATTCGACGCACGTCCCTTGCAGCGGTGCCGGATGGGCGCCGCGCTCAAGGCGCGGACAACCGGTCCCAGCCGGGCTCGCCCGGCTCGAGGTTAGGGAGCGCGCATGTTCGTCGTGATCGGCATAGCGATCGGAGTCGTCCTCGGAGCGAGCCTTGCCTTCCTGTCGCTCTACGCCCTGACCGGCTCGCGGCTCGCCGCCGCCCGCCGCACGCGTCAGCTGCTCCTGAGCGAAGCAAAGACCGACGCCGACGCCCTCAGGCGCGAGGCGCAGATCGAGGCACGCGAGGAGGCCGTCCGCCTGCGCGCGGGGATCGAGGAGGAGGTCGCCGCGCGGCGCTCGGACACGATCAAGATCGAGGAGCGGGTGCTCGCCAAGGAGGATGAGATCGACCGGAAGCTGACCGAGCTGAGCCGGCGCGAGCAGGGAGTCGCGGACCGCGAGCTGCACACGAAGGAGCTCCAGGAGAAGCTGAAGGAGGCACGCGAGTCGGAACTCGTGGAGCTCGAGCGAATCTCCGGCATGACGGTCAACGAGGCGAAAGCGCACCTCCTCGACCGCTCGGAGGAGCTGGTCAGACACGAGCTGGCGCGTAGCGTCCGGCAGGCAGAGGAGGAGGCACGCAGCGAGGCGAAGCGCCGCGCGAGGAACCTCGTCGCGGACGCGCTGCAGCGGGTCGCCGCCAGCCATGCCTCGGAGACGACGGTCTCGCTGATCGAGCTCCCGTCCGACGACATGAAGGGCCGCATCATCGGCCGGGAGGGGCGCAACATCCGCGCCCTCGAGCACCTGACCGGCGTCGACGTGATCATCGACGACACCCCGCAGGCCGTCGTCCTCTCGTCCTTCGACGGGATCCGGCGCGAGGTCGCGAAGCTGACCCTGACGAAGCTGATCGAGGACGGGCGGATCCATCCGGCCCGCATCGAGGAGATGTACTACCAGTCGAAGGCCGAGATCGACGAGCTGATGAAGCAGTCGGGCGAGCAGGCGGTCTTCGAGGCGCACTGCGGAGACTTTCACGAGGAGATCGTGAAGATCCTCGGGCGCCTGCGCTTCCGGACGAGCTACGGGCAGAACGTCCTCCGGCACACGCTCGAGGTCGTGCACCTGACCGGGATCATGGCCGCCGAGCTCGGCGCGAGCGTCAAGACGGCGAAGCGGGCCGCCCTCCTGCACGACCTCGGCAAGGCGCTGACGCACGAGGCGGAGGGGTCGCACGCGCTCCTGTCCGCGCAGTACGCGCGCCGCTACGGCGAGTCGCCCGCGGTCGTGCACGCGATCGAGGCGCATCATTACGAGGTCGAGCCTCAGACCGTCGAGGCCGTGCTCCTGATCGCCGCCGACGCGATCTCGGCCTCGCGGCCGGGTGCACGCGGCGAGAACCTCGAGCAATACATCAACCGGCTCGAGGCTCTCGAGGAGGTCGCGGCGCGGCACCAGGGCGTGGAGAAGGTCTACGCGCTCCAGGCGGGCCGCGAGATCCGCGTGATCGTGAAGCCGACCGAGGTCGACGACGACGGTGCCGTCCTGCTCTCGCACGAGATCGCGCGCGAGATCGAGGACCAGCTCGAATACCCGGGCCAGATCAAAGTGACGGTGATCCGCGAGTCCCGGGCGATCGAGTTCGCGAAGTGACGGGCCCGGGGTCGGACGAGACCCCGCTCCTGTACGGCGACCTCGCGTCCTGGTTCCATCTCCTCACGTCCCCCGACGACTACGCGAGGCGGAGCTCTACCGTCGCCTGATCGAGGAATCGTGTGACGGCCCGGCCCTGGCCGTGCTCGAGCTCGGGAGCGGCGGAGGGAACAACGCCTCGCACCTGAAGGCGCACTTCGAGCTCACGCTCGTTGACCGCTCGCCCGGGATGCTCGAGCTCAGCCGCTCGCTGAATCCCGAGTGCCGGCACGTCCAGGGCGACATGCGCACGATCCGCCTGGGAGAGACGTTCGACGCCGTCTTCGTCCACGACACGGTCGCGTACATCACGACCGAGGCAGACCTGGCGGCCACGATCGCGACTGCGCGCGAGCACTGCCGCGCGGGAGGGGCGGCGCTGTTCGTCCCCGACTACCTCGCCGAGACCCTCCGCCCGCGCACGAGCCACGGCGGCCACGACGGGCCGGACCGCGCCCTGCGCTACCTCGAGTGGATATGGGATCCCGACCCGGAGGACACGACCTACTCCGTCGACTTCGCCTACCTCCTCCGCAACGGGAACGGCGCAGTCCGGTGCGAGCAGGATCACCACGTATGCGGCCTGTTCCCGCGCACGACGTGGCTCGAGCTGCTGGAGGCCGCGGGCTTTCGCACGAGCACGCACGTCGCCCCCGACGAGCCCGACCTCCCGATCGAAGTGCTGGTCGGCCGCGGCTAGAGTTTCGGCCGATGCGCCGCTACCACGTCACCACGTTCGGCTGCCAGATGAACGCGCACGACTCGGAGCGGATCAAGGGCATGCTGGAGGAGCTCGGTCTCGGCGAGGCCGCGAGCCAGGACGAGGCCGACGTCCTCGTCTTCAACACCTGCACGATCCGCCAGAAGCCGGACCAGCGCTTCGCCGCGCATCTCGCCCAGGCGGGGGCGCTCAAGGAGCGCGAGCCGGAGAAGGTGATCGCGGTCGGCGGCTGCTACGCGGAGGCGCAGCGGGAGCTGCTCTTCTCGCTCTATCCGTACGTCGACGTGGCGTTCGGCCCGGGGTCGATCCCGCATCTCGGCGAATGGCTCGGCGCAGGCGGGCTCGGCGTCGCGCGAGGGGCATTCGGGCTCGACGAGCGAAGCTTCGCGGGACGGCTGCCGAAGCGCCGCGAGCGGGCGTTCCAGGCCTGGGTGCAGATCTCGATGGGCTGCAACTCGAAGTGCGCCTACTGCATCGTCCCCGCCGTGCGCGGGCGCGAGGTGTCGCGCCCCGCGGAGGAGATCGTCGCCGAGGTCGAGGGCCTCGCGCGCGACGGCGTCCGGGAGATCACGTTGCTCGGCCAGAACGTCAACTCGTACGGCCGCGACCTGCCGCTCGACATGCGAACCGACTTCGCCGACCTGCTCCGCGCCTGCGACGCGGTCGAGGGGATCGAGCGGATCCGCTTCACGAGCCCGCACCCGAAGGACTTCCGCCCGCCGGTGATCGAGGCAATGGCCGAGTGCCCGTCGGTCTGCGAGCACGCGCACCTGCCGCTCCAGTCCGGCTCGACGCGGATCTTGAAAGCCATGCGCCGCACGTACTCGCGCGAGCGGTACCTGCGCCTCGTCGACGAGCTTCGTGCGGCGATCCCGGACCTCGCGCTCACGACCGACCTGATCGTCGGGTTCCCGGGCGAGACCGAGCAGGACTTCGAGGAGACCGTGACGGCCGTCGAGGAGGTGGGCTACGACGGGGCGTTCACATTCGTGTACTCGCCGCGGCAGGGGACGGAGGCCGCCGCGATGCCCGATCAGCTCCCCGAAGACGTCAAGCGCGAGCGGATCGAGCGCCTGATCGAAACCGTGCAGCTCGTCGCCGGGAGGCGCAACAACGAGCGCGTCGGCAAGACGGAAGAGGTCCTCGTCGAGGGCCCGAGCAGGACAGACCCAGCGCTGCTCCGGGGACGGACGCGCCGGAACACGACGGTCGTCTTCGCCGGCAGCTCCGAGGCCGGCGAGCTCGCGGACGTCCGCATCGACGAGGCAACCTCGACCACGCTCCGCGGCGCCCAGCTCGCGGTCGCCGCCGCCTGATCCGTGGCGGTGCACGAGCGAGAGCTCGCCTGGGACGGCTGTCTCAACGTCCGCGACCTCGGCGGCCACCCGATCCGCGGAGGCGGCGAGACGAGGTATGGCGCTGTCGTGCGCGCCGACAGCGTCCGGCTGCTGACCGACGCCGGCTGGGCATCGCTCGTCGACTACGGGATCCGGACCGTGCTCGACCTCCGCGGCCATCACGAGCGCGAGGACGATCCGCCGGCCGATGTGCCCGTCGACGTCCTCCACGTCCCGTTCATGGAGGCGAGCGAGCAGGAGTGGGAGGAGATCGGGGCGGAGATCGAGCAGGCGGCCACCCTAGCGCCCGACGTCACGGCTTCGACCCGAGACGTCTACCTGATCTTCCTCGAGCGCTTCAGAGCGAACGTCGGTGCGGCGGCGAAAGCGATCGCGCATGCGCGCGACGGCGGCATCGTCGTGCACTGCGTCGGCGGGAAGGACCGGACCGGCCTCCTCGCTGCGTTCCTCCTCCATGTGGCGGGCGTCGAGACCGAGGACATCGCAGCGGACTACGCCCTGAGCGAGGAACGGCTGCGACCCCGGCACGAGGTGTGGTTCGCAGCCGCCGACACCGAGGAAGAGCTGGAGCGCCTGCGCCGGATCGCCCAGACTCCCGCGGAGTCGATGGTCGGCGTCTTCGCCGAGCTCGAGCGGCGCTACGGGAGCGTCGAGGCGTATCTGCGCTCGACGGGCGTGAGCGACGAGGAGCTTGAGCTCATCGCCGACCGTCTTCGTGGCTGAGTCCACGCCGACCGTCATCGCGATCTTCGGGCCGACGGCCTCCGGCAAGACCGCGGTCGCGGAGGAGATCGCCCGGCGCATCCCTGCCCAGCTCGTCTCTGCGGATGCGATGCAGGTCTACCGTGGGCTGCCGATCCTGACGAACCAGTCCTCGCACCCGACCCGGCTCGTCGCGATCTGGGACCTCGACCACGAGGCGTCTGTCGGCGAGTACCAGGAGCTCGCGCACGCGGCGATCGACGAGTGCCTCGCCGCCGGCCGGACTCCGGTGGTCGTAGGCGGCACCGGCCTCTACCTCCGCGCCGCGCTCGCGGAGCTCGAGCTTCCTCCCGCGCCCACGCCGGGGGCGCGTGAACGGCTGGAGCGACTCTACGATCGCGTGGGCGCAGAGAAGGCGCACCGGCTCCTGGCCGAGCGCGATCCCGTAGCGGCCGCGGTCGTGCACCCGAACGACCGCCGCCGCGTCGTGCGCGCGCTCGAGCTCGTGGAGACGGGCTCGTCGCTCCGGCCGGCACGGGACCGACTCTGGACCGGGGAGACGCGCCACCCGACGCTGATCGCCGGGCTCGACGTCCCGCGCGAGGAGCTCCGACGGCGAATCGAGGAGCGGACCCGTGGCATGTTCGAGCGTGGGGTGGAGGACGAGGTGCGGAGGGCCATCGCCGGGCCGATCTCCTCGACCGCGCAGCACGTCCACGGCCTGCGCGAGATCGCCGAGCTCCCCCGCGAAGAGGCGATCGAGGCGATCGTCACTCGAACGCAGCGGTACGCGGTCTACCAGCTCAGGTGGATGCGCCGGATCCCCCGCCTCCTCGTCCTCGCAGGCGATCGTCCGCCGGCGGCCGTCGCGGAGGAAATCGTCCGGCTCACAGCACGATAGAAGAACCCTCGCTTTCCGTGCTACTCTTCTTAACAGAGTAGCGTGCAACAAGCTCAACTTCTAAAGGGAGTGTTGGAGCTCGCGGTGCTCGCAGTGTTGAGCAGGGGCGAGACCTACGGATACGACATCCTTGCGCAGCTCGAGGACGCCGGCCTGAGCGGTGTCGGCGATGCATCGGTCTACGGCACACTCCGGCGGCTAGAGGAGGCCGGGCACTTGCACTCGAGACTGGCGACGTCCGCCAGCGGCCCGGCGCGGAAGTACTACACGGTGACGGAAACGGGCCGTCAGAGCTACGTGTCCGGCGCAGACACCTGGTGCCGGATCGAGCGCGCGGTCGACCTCCTCATGAACGGGTCCCGGTCGTGAGCAGCGAGCAGTACCTGGCGGCCGTCGAGTTGCACCTGAGAGATTTGCCGTGGCGTGCTCGCAGGGATCTCGTGAGCGACCTCCGTGTCCACCTGGAGGAAATGCCGCCAGGCGAGGACCTCGTTGCCCGGCTCGGCACACCGGAGGGCTACGCCGCGGACCTGCGCGGCGCTGCGGGACTGGGATCGCCGAGCGGCGTGCTTGCGTTCCTTCGCGCCCGTCGCCCCCGCAATCTGGTTGTCGCGGCCGTCGTCGTGGCGATCGCCGCAGCGTCGGCTGCCGCCATAACCTGGTCGCGAAGCTACCAGCCCCTCGCCACCGGCTCCGTCGGTGTCAACCCGATCCCGTCGACACAGGGCGCGGTCGGTGAGACGGTGGCCCCCTTCCGCAACCGAGAGCCGTTCCAATACGGCGTGTCGATACTGAACTCGGGCCGATTCCCCGTTCGCATCCTTGCGGTGCCGATCGACCCCGACTTCATCTACCCGTTCAAGGTTCGTGCGTACGTGGTTCCGTCGGAGACGGACTTCACCAAGCCAGCAGAGGCATTCCATCCGTTCACGCTCCGTCCCGGTCACCAGCGGCTGATCGTCCTGCGCGGGATCTACGCGAACTGCGACCAATACATCACGAATTCCGGCGTCACCCTGCCGTCGATCCCGGTCCGCGCACGGTTCCTCCTGTGGACACACACCTTCTGGGTCGATCTGCGCGGCCCGCTTGTGATCCGGATGCCGGCCCACCGCGATCCGTGTTCGACCGGGTAAGCCTGCAGCACTGCTAGCGTCCGCCGCGATCCGATGCGGCTCTCCAAGTGGCACGGTCTCGGCAACGACTACCTGCTCGTCGAGCGGGCCGAGCTGGCCGTTCCGCTGACGCCCGAGCGGGTTCGCCGGATCTGCGACTACCACTTCGGGGTCGGCTCCGACGGCATCCTCGAGGTCGTCTCGGCGAACGGCGCCGAGGCCGAGGTCGTGATCTGGAATCCGGACGGCTCGACCGCAGAGCTCTCGGGGAACGGAACGCGCATTGCCGCTCGCTGGCTCGCGAGGCGGAGCGGCGAGGAAGCGGTGCGGATCCGCATCGGCCCGCGCGAGGTCGCCGCGAGCCTGCGCGGCCCGCGCGAGGTCGAGCTCGACGTCGGTCAGGTGGAGGTCTTCGAGCCGGAGATGCTGATGGTCGAAGGCGAGGAGGTCGAGCTGACGCCGGTCTCGGTCGGGAACCCGCACGCCGTCATCCGGCGGGAGCCTGACCGCGACGAGCTGCTGCGCCTCGGCCCGCTCGTCGAGAACCACGAGCGCTTCCCCGACCGGACGAATGTCCAGCTCATGCGCGTGGACGGGCCGCACGAGCTCACCGTCGGCGTCTGGGAGCGCGGAGCAGGGGAGACCCTCGCCTCCGGCACGAGCTCCGTCGCGGCAGCGGCCGCCGCCGTCGAGCGCGGCTGGTGCCAGAGCCCCGTCACGGTCCATCTCGCGGGCGGCGACCTCACGGTCGAGCTGGCCGCGGGCCGGACCGTGCTGACCGGGCCGGCCGAGGAGATCTGCACCGTCGAGCTGGCCGAGGAATTCCAACTGTGAAGCACGCGAAGAGACTCGACGCCGTCCCGCCGTACCTGTTCGCGGAGCTCGAGCGCAAGCTCGCCGAGAAGAAGCGCGAGGGCGTGGACGTGATCAGCCTCGGGATCGGGGACCCCGACCTGCCGACACCGGAGCCCGTGATCGCCGCCCTTGCGGCGGGCGCGCGTGATCCGGGCACGCATCGGTACCCGACGAATCACGGCACCGACGAGTTCCGCGCTGCCGCGGTCGGGTTCTACCGCGACCGCTTCGGCGTCGAGCTCGACCCGGAGTCGGAGGTCGTCCCCGCGCTCGGCGGGAAGGAGGCGGTCGGCCACGTCTGCCTGGCGCTGCTGGACCCGGGCGACGTCTGCCTCTCGCCGGACCCGGGCTACCCGCCCTACACCGCCGGCCCGCTCTTCTCCGGCGCGGACGTGCACTACCTGCCGCTCGAGGAGGAGCACGCCTTCCTGCCTGACCTCGACTCGGTCCCGGCCGACGTGGCCTCGCGCGCGAACATCCTCTTCCTGAACTACCCGAACAACCCGACCGGGGCGATCGTCCAGCCAGGGTACTTCGAGCGCGCCGTCGAGTTCGCCCGCGCGCACGACCTGGCCGTCGTCCACGACAACGCCTACTCGGAGATCTGCTTCGACGGCTACGTCGCGCCGAGCTTCCTCGAGACCCCGGGCGCGAAGGAGGTCGGAATCGAGATCTTCTCGCCCTCCAAGGGCTGGAACATGACCGGCTGGCGGTCCGGGCTCGTCGCCGGCAATGCGGAGGTGGTCGAGCGGTACCGCCAGCTGAAGACAAACCTCGACTCGGGCATGTTCGAGGCGGTGCAGCGGGCGACGATCGCCGCACTGACCGAGGCGCGGGACTTCCCGCGTGAGATGTCTCGGGTCTACCGGCGCCGCCGCGACCTCGTGGTCGAGGCGCTGGCCGCGATCGACCTCGACGTCGAGCCCCCGAAGGCGACGCCGTACTTCTGGGTCCGCGTGCCCGAGGGGTACACCTCCGAGTCCTTCGCGGAGCTCGTGCTCGAGCAGGCCGGGGTGGTCGTCGCTCCGGGGCCCGCGTACGGGCCGAGCGGCGAGGGGTTCTTCCGGCTCTCGCTCACGGTGCCCGACGATCGCCTGGAGGAGGCGATGCGGCGCATCGAATCTTCCTTGCGAGCAGGCATACTGGACGCGTGACGGCACACCAGCCCGATCCTTCGCCGGGCGCCGAGCCCGAGCGCGGGTTCGTCCTCGCCGTCCTGGCCCAGGGCGTCGCGCCCGAGGAGGAGCTGGCCGAGCTGGAGGAGCTCGCGCGCACGGCAGGCGTCCAGCCGGCCGCTGCGCTGGTGCAGCACCGCGCCCGCCCCGACCCGCGCTCGTACGTCGGCAAGGGCAAGCTCGCGGAGCTGAAGCAGGCGTATCCCGAATCCGGCGCGGACGTGCTCCTCGTCGACGACGAGCTCTCGCCGGTCCAGCAGCGCCTGCTGGAGGACCAGCTGCAGGCGCGCGTCGTCGACCGCACGCAGCTGATCCTGGACATCTTCGCCCAGCACGCCGTGAGCGCCGAGGGCAAGCTCCAGGTCGAGCTCGCCCAGCTCGACTACAACCTCCCGCGGATGCGCGGCCTCTGGCAACACCTCGAGCGGCTCGGCGGCGGAGTCGGGACGCGCGGCCCCGGCGAGACCCAGCTCGAGACCGACCGCCGGCTCGCCAGGCGCCGCATCTCCCTCCTGAAGCGGCGGCTACGCGACCTCGGGCGTCAGCGAGCCACACGAAGGAAGTCACGCCGGCGCTCGGAAACGCCCACGATCGCGCTCGCCGGGTACACGAACGTAGGAAAGTCGACGCTGCTGAACGCGCTCACCGGCGCGGGCGTCTCCGTGAACGACCGCCTGTTCGAGACGCTCGACCCGACCACGCGGAACTTCGAGGTGAACGGACGGCGCTACCTCGTCACCGACACGGTCGGATTCATCCGGCGACTACCGCACCAGCTGGTCGAGGGCTTCGCGGCGACGCTCGAGGAGACGCTGGTCGCCGACGTCGTGCTGCACGTCGCCGATGCCTCGGTCTCCGACGAGCGCCTCGACGAGATGCTCGAGGCCGTCGAGCGGGTCCTGGGGGAGATCGGAGCAGGGGAGCTCCCAGTCGAGCTCGTGCTGAACAAGATCGACACCGCCGACCCGCTGCGGCGGCGGCGGCTGGCAAACCGCTTCCCCGATGCTCTCCAGGTCTCGGCGCGGACCGGGGAGGGGCTGGACGAGCTCCGCGAGCGGGTCGCCGAGCGCTTCGCGGAGCGGTTCGAGCCCGTTCGGCTCCTGATCCCGTACGCCGATGGCGCCCGGCTGGCCGAGCTGTACGCGCTCGGCGCGCCGGTCGACGAGCGGGTCGACCGGCCCGAGGGGGTCTTCGTCCGTGCGCGCTTGCCGAGGAGCGAGGTGCGGCGCTTCGCCCCCTACCTGATCGCCGAGCCGCGGCAGGCATCCGCGCGCTCGCGCGCATGATCGAGCTGCTCGTCCGGCGCCTGCGTGAGGACGCGGTCGTACCGGAGCGCGCGTATGCGGGGGACGCGGGGATCGACCTCGCCGCATGCGACCGGCACGAGCTGGGCCCCGGCGAGCGGGCCGTCGTGGGGACCGGCCTGGCGGTCGCGATCCCCGAAAGGTTTGCCGGGTTCGTCCAGCCCCGGTCCGGGCTGGCCGCGCGGCACGGGCTCTCGGTCGTGAACGCGCCGGGCCTGATCGACTCCGGCTACCGGGGCGAGATCCGCGTCGTCCTCCTCAACACCGACCGCAACGAGCCGTTCGTCGTCGAGGCGGGTATGCGGATCGCCCAGCTCGTCGTCCTCCCGGTCCCGGAGCTCGAGCTCGTGGAGATCGAGGAGCTCCCCGACAGCGAGCGCGGCGTGCGCGGCTTCGGCTCGTCGCTTTCCTGATGGCCGAGCCGAGGATCCGCGTTTCGGCGATTCTCCGGTGGCAGGGGAGCCTGCTCCTGTGTCGCCACGAGAAGGGCGGGCGCGAGTACTGGCTGCTCCCCGGCGGTGGCGTCAACTCCGGCGAGAGCCTCGTCGACGCGCTCCACCGGGAGCTGGCCGAGGAGCTCGGGATCGACGACGAGCCGCCCGTCGAGGGCCCGGTCGCGATCGTCGACTCGATCGCCCCGGTGCGCTCCTTCGCCGCCAAGCACGTGGTGCACATCATCTTCGCGGGCGATCTCGGCCAGCGCTCGCTGGAGGCCGTCACCTCGAGCGACGCGGCCGTGCGCGGCCACCGCCTGTTCGCGCCGGACGAGCTCGACGAGGTCGTCCTTCACCCGCCGATCCAGCGCTTCCTGCAGCGCTGGACGCCCGGCGACCCCGCGGTCTACCTCGGCGCTCTCTGGGCCCCCTGATCCAAGCAACAGTCTGTTACTAAGTCAGTAGCGCCCGCCGCGTGCGCGGGCTCTCTCGGCCGAGGTCGCGTGCGCCTGCGCTTCGAGCTCGTCCGGGAGCGGATCGAGTGAGGGCTCTTCGCCCGTTCGGTGGGCCAGCGCCTGGGCGAGCAGCCAGTCGGCCAGCCACGGGTTGCGGGGAAGAAGAGGGCCGTGCAGGTAGGTCCCGACCGCCCGGCCGGCATGGCAGCCCTCGAAGCCGCTCTCGCCGTCGTTGCCGAAGCCCGCCAGCACGCGCCCGAGCGGCCGTGCACCCTCGTCCAGGTGAGTCCGTCCCGCGTGGTTCTCGAAGCCCGCGAGCGTGCGGCGCTGACCTGGCTCGAGCTCGCATTCGAGCAGGACGTCGCCGATCATCCGCCGCTCGCCCGCGACGGTGTGGAGCGGGAAGAGCCCGACGCCTTCCAGCTCCTCGCCGCTTCGGTCGCGGTAGAAGCGACCGAGCAGCTGGTAGCCGCCGCAGACGGCGAGGAGTGCGGCACCGCCTGCCACGGCGGCACGGAGTCCCTCTCCGTGGGACGCGAGCGCGGGAGCGATGAGCTCCTGCTCGCGATCCTGGCCGCCGCCGATGTAGTAGAGGTCGTGCTCGCCGGGGCGGATCTCATCCGAGGCCCCGAGCCCGCGCACCTCCAGCTCGTGCCCGCGCCACGCTGCGCGGCGCGAGAGAACGGCCATGTTGCCGCGGTCAGCGTAGATGTTCAGGTAGTCCGGGAACAGGTGCCCGACGACGATCCTCACGCCGCCGCCTCCTCCCAGTAAGGGCGCGCGAACCCTCTCCGGGCAACGAGATCGCGCAGCGCCAGCATCGCCGTGTACGTCGGAAGCGCCACGAGCTCCTCGCCGGACGGGGTCAACTCCAGCCCGCGGTCGAGCCCGTCCTCGAGCGACGGCCTGACGTCGATCGCGGTCTCCGAGAGGCCCGCGTACTTGAATCGCAGCGCGAGCTCGGCCGCCCGCCCGCCCGTCGCGACGAGCCGTTCCAGCCCGCCAAGCAACGGCTCGAAGTCGACGTCCCAGATCCATGAGACGTCGCGTCCGTCTGCGATTTGATCGTTGAGCGCGATCAGCAGGACCTTCGGCGCGCCGCCGGCGACCAGCGTGCGCACCACCTCGTTCGCTCCGGCCGGGTTCTTGATCAGGAGCACGAGGAGGGAGCGGTCGCCGAGAGCAATCCGCTCGAACCGGCCGAAGGCCGCCGAAAACCCCTGCAAACCGGCGACGATCTGGTCGAGATCGATCCCGAGCGCGCGCGCGAGCGCAGCAGCGGCGAGCGCGTTGTAGACGTTGTAGAGGCCCGGGACAGCGAGCTCGACCCGCTCCGATCCCTCGGGCGCGACCAGCTCGAACGAAACGCTCTCGAGCCCGTTCAGCTCGATCGCCCGAGCCAGGACGTCGAGCGGCGGGCGCGCGTGCCCGCAGGAAGGGCAGCGGTAGTCGCCGAGATGGCCGATGTACGCCGCCGCGTAGACGTAGGGAATGCCGCAGCGCACGCACCATTTCGAGTCCGCCGCGTGCTGGAGCTCGCTCGACGCGTGGCGTGGGTCGTCGAGCCCGAACACCGTGGCTCCTGCACGGTCGCGCGTCAGGTCGCCGACCTGCGGGTCGTCGCCGTTCACGATCAGCGCGGATCCGACCGGAAGCCGGGAGACGCACGCCCGCCAGCGCTCGGCCAGCAGCTCCAGCTCGCCGTAGCGGTCGAGCTGGTCGCGGAAGAGGTTTCCCAGGCACACGGCCCGTGGCCGGACCCGCTCGGCGACCTCCGGAAGGGCCGCCTCGTCCACCTCGAAGAGGCCCAGCTCGGCGTCGTCCGCTGCCAGCATTGCCGAGGCGACGCCCGAGACGAGGTTCGCGCCCGAGCGGTTGTGTGCGAGCCGGAACGACGGCGCCAGGATTCGCGCGGCCATGGCGGACGTCGTGGTCTTGCCGTTCGTGGCGGAAACGAGCGCGGTCCCGTCGGGCAGGCGCGCCGCCAGTCGGTCGACCGCACCCGGATCGAGCTTCCAGAGCAGCTTTCCGGGAACGGTCGTGCCGCCGCCGGCCCCGGCCAGCCGGGAGAGCGCCGCCGCAGCACGGGCGAGCCGGATCTCGGCGGTAAGCGGCAGGCGCACGCCCATCGCGGGGGACGCTACCTCGCCGCGAGGTCCTGTCACCCGTTCGAGGGAAATTTCGGGCCCACTCACCCGGCCGGGGGATGTAGCCGGGTGCCCGTCACACGTAGGTTCCGCGGGATTTTCCGACAGCAGCGAGATGAGGGCGCTGCCAGTGAACTGACATGCGGCCCGCGCTGAGGCGCGGAAAGGAGAACGGAAGGTGCGGACGAACGGCGGGAAGCGAGGAGAACAGCGGTCTAGCGCGCTGTGGGGCACGGGTAACCGTGGCGGCGAGACTCGTTCGAACGTGCTCTGGGGCAAGGGCGGCCGCGGGTTCGTAACGGCGCTGGTGGCGATGCTGGTGATCGCCGTTCCGTTCGCCTCGAGCGCAGGGCAGAGCAAGCGGCGCGTCGTGGCGATGTCCCCGAAGCGCACCTGGATCTCTCCCGGACTGCTGCGTGGCGCCAGGCGCCACCCGGACAAGTACGTGCGGGTGATCATCCAGAGCACCAGCGACAACCTTTCGACCGCGGTCGGTGCGTTCAACCGCGTCGACCACCTCGACGGCCTCACCGATCGCGAGGGCCTGAAGCGCAGGCTCGGCCTGGTCGACGGCGTGGCCGTGAAGGTGCGGGCGAGCAAGCTGCTGAAGCTCATGAAGCAGCCGAACCTGATCGTCACGCCGGACGTCGAGGTGAAGGTGAGCTCGTACAACTCGACGCAGCTCTGGCCGTACGAGTCGGGCGCCTCGCGCACCTGGAACGGATATGAGGCGCTGGCGCCTTCGAGTGCCCCGACGATCGCAGTCGTCGACTCGGGCATCCAGCCCGGGCGCGCAGACTTCGGCTCGCGCGTGCTGGCGAACGTCAACCTGACGACGCTGCCGAACAACTCGCCCGGCGACGGCCGTGGGCACGGAACCTTCGTGGCCGGCATCGCAGCGGGCGCGGCCGACGGCCGCGCTGGCACGACCCCGCAGGCGAACCTCGTCTCGCTCGACGTGATGGACGACAGCGGCGTCGCGCGGACGAGCGACGTGATCGCGGCCTGCCAGTGGATCCTGGCCAACAAGGCCCAATACAACATCCGCGTCGCGAACTTCTCGCTGCACTCGTCGATCAAGAGCAACTTCTTCCACGACCCGCTCGACCGGGCCGTCGAGCAGCTCTGGTTCAGCGGTGTGACGGTGGTCGCGGCTGCCGGCAACTACGGCACTGGCGACACCCCGAGCGGCGTTGCGTACGCCCCGGGGAACGATCCGTTCGTGATCACCGTCGGCGCAGCGGACCTCAACGGCACGCTGTCCCGCTCCGACGACACGGCTGCTCCGTGGTCGGCGTGGGGGAGGACGCTGGACGGCTTCATGAAGCCGGACCTCGTCGCACCCGGCCGTTACATGGTCGGCCCGGTGCCGGACAGCTCGACGCTCGCGACCGAGCGGTCGGACAAGATGGTCGCGCCCGGCTACATCCAGCTCTCGGGCACCTCCTTCGCCGCTCCGGTCGTTGCCGGCGCGGCGGCGCAGATCCTGGCCAAGCATCCGTCGTACACGCCTGATCAGGTCAAGGGCGCCCTGATGGTCTCGGCAACTCCTATGCCGGGCGCAACCCCGGGCTCGGTGGGTGTCGGCGAGGTGCAGGTCTACAAGGCCTGGCACGCCTGGCGCGTCCCGAACCCGAACAAGGGCCTGGACGCGTTCGTCAAGCCCGTCGCGGGTGACACCCTGCCGGCGTTCGACGCGGTCAGCTGGGTCGACGCCGCCTCGAGCGACGTCTCCTGGGACGACGTCTCATGGGCAGATGTGTCCTGGGCAGACGCGGCCTACAACGTGGTCTCCTGGGCAGACGTGTCCTGGGCAGACGTGTCCTGGGCAGACGTCTCCTGGGCAGACGTGTCCTGGGCAGACGTGTCCTGGGCGGACAGCTCGTACGAGGACGCGGCGGAGGGCGACACGAGCGCCACGCCGAGCACCTACGAGCTGAGCCCGTCGGAGGCGGACGCGCTGATGGACGACCCGGACCTGGCTCCGGCGCCGACATCGCTTCCGGCAGACGTGACCTCTACCGATCCGAGCTCCTCCACGGATCCGACAGGCTGATCGACGGACGGGGTCGCGGCGGCTCTCGGGCTCGCCAACGTGACACTCATGAGGGGCCGGGCGCATTCCCGGCCCCTCACTCGTTCGGGGGATTTCCCGGGCGTCCTCAAAAAGGGGGATGTGACCCGCTCTCGCGCGCCGTAGCTTGCGGGAAGTGGTGATCGGAACCGGCGCCTGCGGCGCCTCGACAGGAAGCTGAATTTGCGGCACCGCGGGACGCGGAGATTGGAGACGAGCGGCGGGCGATGTCTAGCGTTGACCCAAGCCTGAAGCGGAAGGCGGGAGGGGCGACGTGAGCGCGCTCCCGACCTCGATCGACCCGCCGGTCGTGCGCCCGTCCGACCCGGACGTGCCGAGGCTCCCACCGAAGGCCGCAGCCTACTTCGTCGTCGTTGCCGCGATCACGGCCGCTGCGGTCGTCCCGCTCTTCATGCACCTGAGCGCGAGCACGCCCGGCTGGGCCACGTTCCTGATCCTCGCCACGATCGCCGCGACCGCCCAGCTGTTCGTCGTCGGGACGCCCCGCCACCAGACGTACCACACCACGATCGTCTTCCTGATCCCGGCCGCGATGCTCCTGCCCCCGGAGCTCGTCGCGTTGATGGGCATCGTTCACCACATCCCGGAATGGCTAAAGACCCGGGTCCGCTGGTACGTCGCCACCTTCAACATCTGCATCTGGACGCTGGCGATGCTCGCGGCGTGGGGGTGCTTCCACCTCGTCGCGCGCGAGTTCCCCGACACGCACTACGCCTTCGCCTTCGGCGGCCTCGCGGCCGCCCTGTCGATGGTCGCGGTCAACCACGTCCTGATGGCCCCGATGCTGAAGCTCAAGAACGGCATCTCGCCCCGGGAGTCGGGCCTGTTCTCGTTCCAGAGCCTCTCGACCGACCTCGTGCTCGCGATGCTCGGGGTCGCGACCGCCGCGTTCTGGCTCGTGAACCCGTGGCTCGTCGTCTTCGCGATCGCGCCGCTGTTCCTGATCCATCGCTCGCTGTCGGTGCCCCAGCTCCAGGAGGAGGCGCGGGTCGACCCCAAGACGGGGCTCTTCAACGCCCGCTACTTCACGTCCGCCCTGAACGAGGAGCTGGCCCGGGCCGCGCGCTTCGAGCGGCCGCTCTCGCTCGTCATGGCCGACCTCGATCTCCTGCGCGACATCAACAACACGTACGGCCACCTCGCGGGCGACGCCGTCCTGCAGGGCATCGCCGAGGTCTTCCGCGCCCAGCTGCGCCACTACGACGTGCCGGCCCGCTTCGGGGGAGAGGAGTTCGCGATCCTGCTCCCGGAGACCCCGCCCGACCAGGCCCTCGAAATCGCCGAGCGGATCCGCCGCGCCGTGGCCGAGCGAACGTTCGACGTCGAGACGTCGAGCGAGCCGATCCGCGCGACGGTCTCGATCGGCGTCGCAGGCTTCCCGCGCGACGGAGCCGACGGCAACGACCTGATCCACGAGGCCGACCTCGCCGTCTACCGCGCCAAGCTCCAGGGGCGCAATCGCGTCCTCGACGCGAGCAACGAGCCGCTCCTGCTGCCCGAGAAGCGCCAGGCGCGTCTCGTTGCGGTTCCGGAGGAAGGCGAGCATGCCTCGCCGCTGCCTCCGGCCGTCGAGGAGGTCCCGGAACACGAGCGGCGGCATCCACGCCCGCACGCCCTCCAGGGCCCGCGCTTCCTGTCGCTCTCCCGGCGCCTCGCGATGTTCGTCGGGATCGTCAGCGCGATCGGCATCACGGCCGGGATGCTCGGCTGGATCTTCGGCGGCAGCACCGACTGGATCGGCCTGGCCGCCATCGTCACGCTGGTCGGCTTCGGTCAAGCGCTCGCGCTCGAGGTCGACGACGGCTCGATCTCCGTCAGCGCCGTCGGCTCGATCGCCGGAGCGGCGCTCTTCGGGCCGCGTGCCGCGCTTCCGCTCGCGATCACGATCGCGGTCGTCGAGTGGAGCGCACGGCGCTCGCCGTTCCACTACGTGCTGTTCAACATCGGGACCCTCTCGCTCTCGTCCCTGGCGGCGGCAGCTGTCTTCGCAGGAGCAGGCTTCGACACTGGGGAGGTCCACCGCCTGATCTACGTCATCGCCGGCGTCGCGGCGGGTGCGACGTACTACGGCGTCAACATGGGCCTGATCAGCCTCGTCGTCGCGATCGAGGGCCACGAGTCCTGGCTCTCGGTCTTCCGGGAGCGCTTTGCCTGGCTTGCGACCCACTACCTCGTCTACGGCTTCATCGGCGGAGTGATCTGGGTCGGCTACGAGTCGGTCCACGTCTGGGCGCTCGTCGTCTTCGCCCTCCCGCTCCTGCTGATGCGCAAGACCCAGGAGGCGTACCTCCGCCACACGCAGCGGAGCGCGCAGAAGCTCCGCGCTGCCGCGGAGACGATCCAAAACCAGAACGTCTCGCTCGAGCAGGCGAACAAGCTCCTCCGCGAGCGCTCGACAGCCGCGATGGAGAGCCTCTCGGCCACCGTCGACGCCCGCGACGCCTACACCGCCGGCCACTCGCGTCGGGTCCAGCAGCTTGCGCTCGCCATTGGCCGCGAGCTCGGGCTATCGCAGGCGGAGCTCGACCTGCTCGGGCACGCGGCTCTCTTCCACGACATCGGCAAGCTCGCGATCCCCGACGCGATCCTGCTCAAGCCCGCGAGCCTGACGGCGGAGGAGTGGGACCTGATGCAGCGCCACGCGGACGAGGGCGCCCGCATCATCGACCGCCTCGGGTTCCTGAACGACGCGGTGCCGGCCATTCGACACCATCACGAGCGCTACGACGGCACGGGCTACCCCGAGCGGCTCCAGGGCGAGGAGATCCCGCTCGGAGCGCGCATCATCCACGTCGCCGACGCGCTCGACTCGATGCTCACGACGCGCATCTACCGCGCGGCGCGGCCGGCTTCGGAGGCGCTGGACGAGCTCCGCAGGGCGGCCGGGACGCAGTTCTGCCCGCGCTGTGTCGCCGCGCTCGAGCGAATCCTGCCGCTCGAGGGGCTCGACGACGAGGGCGCGCGCAGGCGGGTCCTCGCGGCCTCGTAGCCAGCCGCGCGGGTCTCCTAGCAAACCACCGCAGACGCTAGCCTGACACTTGCATCCAGGAGCAAATGCTCTACTATTCTTGATCCCAGATGCCTCGCAGGCCCCAGTACCGAGCGCTGGCGGGCATCGACCGGGAGGCGCTCGCCGCCTTCCAGGCCGGGATCCGCAAGCGCTACACGGACGCGCAGATCCTCGACGAGCTGGCCGCATCCGCGAAGCGGCTCGGCCGCTCGCCGACGATGCGTGAGTTCGCGGACGATCCGGAGACGTCGGTGCACCCGCAGACCGTGATCGAGCACTTCGGGAGCTGGAACGAGGCAAAGCGCAAGGCCGGCCTCGTCCCACGCCGCTTCGCAACGCGCGAGGAGCTGCTCGAGCTCCTCCGGGGCCTGGGGGACGAGATCGGCCGGATCCCGACGGCCCGGGACATCGAGGAGCACCGCGGCCGCATGCCGTCGAAGTCGCTCTACTGGCACACGTTCGG
The DNA here is from genome assembly GCA_035518635.1 of Gaiellaceae bacterium. GTDB lineage: Bacteria > Actinomycetota > Thermoleophilia > Gaiellales > Gaiellaceae > AC-32. The sequence continues at coordinate 42,243 of DATIXI010000046.1, read as the reverse complement.
CTCGCTCTCGAACGCGCTCAGGGAGGCCGGCTACGACGTGCCGGTGGGGGAGGAGAGGCTCGAGCGCGCGCTCGACCAGGGCGTGGAGCTGGCTCGGAAGCTCGGGCGCTTGCCGAAGTTCGCGGACTGGTCGAAGGCGCGCCGCGGCGACGAGACGTTGCTGACCGAGTGGCAGATCTACCGGATGTTCCAGGGCCGCCGTGGGGCGTGGTCGACGTTCCAGTTCCTGATCCGCGAGCGGCTGCTCGAAGCGGGCACAGAGGTCGCACCCGACGGGCGTCTTCTCTAGAGAGCGCTAGAGAGCTACAGCGTTGCGAGCGTCGCGAGGCGCTGGAGGCAGAAGCGTGCCTCCTGGGGAGCACGCACGGCCGGCAACTCCTGCTCCTCGAAATCGCGGTTCGGGCGGAAGCGCTCGCGCTCGACCTCGTGGCCGTCGGCGGCCTGGACGAGCGTGCCCTCCCCGACCTCGCGCTTGCGCAGCTTGAGGTGGAGGTACTGCTCGACGACCTCGAGCGCGGCTTTCGTCGACGCGAAGAAGAGCTCCTCGCGGCCGGCTCCGATCCAGAGCGGGCGCCCGACGCCGCGGGCGAGGAAGACCTGGCCCGGCCGGCGCTCGTCGAGCCACGCGGTCGCCATCGAGCCGCGGAGCTCCTCGAGCGAGGCCGGCAGGCCGTCCGAGTCCTCGGCGAGCGCGAAGATCGCCTCGGAATCGACGGTCATGTCCGGCTCGGCGCGCTCGAACCCGTGCGTCTCCATCAGCTCGTCGTCGTTGAAGATGATCCCGTTGTGCACCCCGACGACCGCACCGTGGCGGATGGGGTGGTTGTTTGCCTCGATGGTGGGGTGGCCCTTGGTGTAGTCGCGGACGTGGACGAGAACCTCGGTGACGCTCGCGGGAAGCACGACGTCCTCGAGCAGCGCGCTTGCGCCGGCCGGCTTCTTCTGGATCTCGACCGAGCCGCACGCGCGGTAGGCGTACCCGACCGCGTCTGCGCCGCGCTCCGCGATCCCGGCGAGGAGCGCCTGCGCCGCCAGCGTCCGCTCGACGCTGCTCGCCGCGCTCAGGCTGTATCCAGCAATTCCGCACATCTCAGTCAGCAACCCCTTCGACGAGACTAGCGACTCGCATTCCGGTCGCCACTGAGTGTGACGAGGCACTCGGCCGAGAGTTAGGCACCGCAGAAATCACCGCTATAAGGCTCTCGGTTCGACGCGCGGATCCCTGATCCCTCGTGCGGGGCACGCATGCCTCAAGCGAGGGACTGGCGGTACCGATAGGACGAGCATGGCGCAGCGGCCGCTCCCTGACGCGCTCCCCGAACCTGAAGGGCCAGACGCGGAGGCTCGCCTCGAAGTCGTACCCGAGGCCGCGGAAGCCCCTGCCGAGGAGGCAGAGGAGACGGAGGTCGAGGAGACCGAGCCGCAGACCGCCGACCCGCTCAAGCTCTACGTCCGCCAAATCGGCGACGGGCGGCTGCTCACGCCTCAGGAGGAGCGGGAGCTCGCGCGCCTGAAGGACGCGGGCGACGAGGCGGCCAAGCGGAAATTGATCGAGTCGAACCTCCGGCTCGTGATGTCGATCACGCGCAACTACACGAAGGCCGGCGTCCCGCTGCTCGACCTGATCCAGGAGGGCAACCTCGGCCTGATCAGAGCGGTCGAGAAGTTCGACTACAAGCTCGGCTTCAAGCTCTCCACGTACGCGACCTGGTGGATCCGCCAGGCGATCACGCGCGCGCTCGCAGACCAGGGGCGGACGATCCGCCTGCCGGTCCACGTCGCCGAGCAGGTCCGCAAGGTCATGCGCGCCCGCCGTGTGCTCGCGCAGAAGCTGAACCGCGAGCCGCTGCTGCCCGAGATCGCGAAGGAGAGCGGGTTCCCGGTCGAGCGCGTGCGCACGCTGCTCGAGCTCGTCGAGGATCCCGTGAGCCTCGAGACGCCCGTCGGAGACGGCGAGAGCCTCTACGGCGACCTGATCGAGGACACGAACTCCGACCGGCCCGACGATGCGACCGCCGAGGTCCTCCGCTCCGCAGAGCTCTCGGATGCGCTCCTGCGGCTGTCACCGCGGATGCGCCACGTTCTCTGCCGCCGGTTCGGCCTCGACGGCGAGGCGCCGCAGACGCTCGAAGAAGTGGGGTCCGACCTCGGAATCACCCGCGAGCGTGTCCGCCAGCTCGAGTCGCGCGCGCTGCGCGAGCTCCGGACAGTCGCGCCCGGCCTGCAGCTCTACCTACGCGGCGAGTAGCCCGCGGCGTCTACCTAGCGGGCGACGGCTTCCATCTCGCGAAGCCGCGACAGGCGCTTGAGCGCCTCGGTCTCGATCTGCCGCACACGCTCACGCGTCAGGCCGAGCCGCCTGCCGATGTCCTCGAGCGTCTTCGGGTCGGCATCGCCGAGGCCGTAGCGGAGGACGAGGACGCGCCGTTCACGCTCGGAGAGCGCGGCGAGCGCCTCTCCCAGCGCCTGGCAGCGCATCGTGACCTCGACCTGCTCGTCCGGAAGCGGCTCGTCGCCGGCCACGAAGTCGCCGAACACCGCGTCTTCGGCCTCGCCGACCGGCTGGTCGAGGCTCGTCGAGGCGCGAGCCGCCGCCTTCACCTCGTGAGCCTGGGCGAGCGGCAGATTTGCCTCCTCGGCGATCTCGTCGAGCGACGGCTCGCGGCCCAGCTGCGTCCAGAGCGTCCGCTCGGCGCGGTTCAGCTTCTGCATCCGTTCGACGATGTGGACCGGCATTCGGATCGTCCGCGCCTTGTCGGCGAGCGCCCGAGCGACTGCCTGGCGGATCCACCAGGTCGCGTACGTCGAGAATTTGTAGCCCCGCCGCCAGTCGAACTTCTCGACGGCGCGGATCAGCCCGAGCGTTCCCTCCTGGATCAGGTCGAGAAACGGCAGCCCCTGGTTGCGGTAGTTCTTCGCGATCGAGACGACCAGGCGGAGGTTCGACTGGATCATCCGCTGCTTCGCCTCGTCGTCGCCGCGCTCGATCCGCTTGGCGAGCTCGACCTCCTGCGCGGCGGTCAGTAGCGGGTGGCGCCCGGCGTCGCGCAGGAAGAGCTGGAGCGCGTCGGTGGTCGTCTCGTGAACGACCGGGGGCGGGGGCGGGGCCTGCTGCTCGCCCTGCTCCAGGATCTCGATCCCGCGCTGCTCGAGCCCTCTGTACACCGCGTCCAGCTCGAGCGCGTCCAGCCGCAGCGGCTCCAGCGCCTCCGCGAGCTCCGCGTGGCGCATCGACCCGGTCTGTTCCGCGGCCTCGACGAGCTCGTGGATCTCGGGGGTCGCGAGAACGCTCTCCACCTCGACCGCTGCCACACCCACCGGCGCGGTCTTTTCAAGCATGCTCGAGACCCTCTCGACGGGACACCTGCACGTGCACGGTAACGGGTGTTATGTCAAGTAGGCAACCTGCCATGGAACTACCCCATTGCCATCCCGCGTCCCTCGGAAAAAAAAATTCGCCGAGCCGGTCTCCCTTTCGTCCACCACTCTCGCTGACCTTCCCCTTGCGGGTAGAGCCCTCGAGCTTGGCTTCGACCTACTCAGGTCCCGTGCTCGGCGCAGGAGGGAATCTAGGGACTGCACAAGGCCCTTTCAAGGGGGTTCGCACACGTCGAGGCCGCAATTTGCGGAAATTCAATTTTCCACATTTCCACAGCAGAGCGTGCAGCTTGTGGATAACCGAAACCGAAGGCACGGCCGGCGGCGCCGAGGTAGGGTGCGCTCCGGTGTCGCACCTCCGCCTCCCCTCGGTCTCCCACGGCTTCGCCGCCTTCGCCTGGGGCTTCGGCCTGGGCGCGTTCATCTGGCTCGGGCTGCTCGCGGTCGGAATCTCGGGCGCGACGGCGTTCATCGTCGGCGCCGTCTCCGGCCTGCTGATCTTCCTGCTCGTGCGCGTCTACGGCGCCGGTGGGAGGCGCGATCAGGCCGAGCGCCGCGGCGAGCGGGCCCGCTGAACCAGCCCGAACAACAGCATCCGCAGCAGATCGGTTCCGACCACGTCGCGGAGGCGCTCCCGCACCGGCCGGCGCGGAGTGGGCTCTCCCCCGCCTAACGTGACTAGGAGCTCGAGTGCTCGGTGGTTTCGGCCGTACAGGGCGGACACGTCATCGCACGTATCGGCCGCCGCCTGACGGGGAGTCATCCCCCCGTGGAGTGAGGGCTCAAAGTGCCAGGCGGCGGGCGTCGAACCGGGTCGAGTGGAGGTCGGCCGTGAACTCCTCGAGCACGCGCTCGCCGTGGCCCGCGAACACGTGCTCCACCACCCCGATGTCGGCGTCGTTGTGGAACGGCAGGTCGACGTGCGCGGCCGAGACGAGGTTCACGGACACGCTCCCGCACACCGGGCACCGGACAGCGACGCCGATCGTGCCGCCGTCGTCCGCCGGGGCCAGCAGCAAGAACGCTGAGGGAAAAACGGGCCTCGGCCGCTCTTCCGGGTAGCAGAAGAAGCTCCACGGCCACTCCCCCGCGCTGATGCGCCGGGCCGCGAGGTCGGCGAGCTCGTCCTCGAGCGAGTCGAGCTTCGCGGTCATGAGGTTCAGGAACACGCCTTCGCGCAGCCCCAGCGGCGCCCAGTCGAGCTCGTTGTGGGAGACGAGCCCCGGATGGCGCCCGCCGCAGCTGCAGTCGAACGAGACCTCGTAGACGGCCGGGTGGGCGGCGCCGGCGAGCTGCTCGATCTGCCGGAAGGACGACAGGGCCACGTGCGCCTCTCCCCTCTCCGGGCACGAAAACGCGTATCGGCTCGTGAAGACGTCGTACATCGCTCTCTTCTAATCGGCGTCCCGGACGCCGCTCACAAGGCGTTCGCTTGCGACGCCGACCATAAGCGGCCGTGCCGGATTTGCCGGCACGGCCGCTTAGCTCTGGTCTCAGTACGTGATGAGCGAATGGACGTCGTAGGCGTCCAGATGTTTGCGCCCCTCGAGGAACGCGAGCTCGATCAGGAAGGCGACTCCCACGATCTCCCCGCCGAGCTGTTCCGCCAGGTCGCAGATCGCCGCCGCGGTCCCCCCCGTCGCCAGCACGTCGTCGTGCACCAGGACGCGCGCTCCGCCTGCGATCGCGTCGGCGTGGAGCTCCAGGGCGTTCTCGCCGTATTCGAGCGCGTACGAGGCGCTCACGGTCTTCCAGGGCAGCTTCCCAGGCCGGCGCGCGGCGACGAACCCGCACCCGAGCTTGTACGCGAGCGCCGCGCCGAGGATGAACCCCCGCGCCTCGGCCCCCAGGATCAGGTCGGGCTTGCGCGGCTCGATCCACTCGGCCAGCAGGTCGACTGCCTCGTGCAGCGTGGCCGGGTCGGCCAGCAGCGGCATCATGTCCTTGAAGACGATCCCCTGCTCGGGGAAGTCCGGGACGTCGCGGATCTTGGCGTTCAGGGTCTCCGACACGGCTAACCCGCCGCGAGGTGACGGAGATCGCGCCAGAAGAGCAGCTGGGAGAGCTCCTGCGCGAGCTCCGCGAGCGTCTGGAGTTCCTCGATGCCGGCCTCGCGGCGCTCGGCGTTGCGCGAGCGCAGCGACGGCGCCACGAGCTGGTGCAAGAGGCCGGTCTCGCGGTCGGCCGCGGTGCGGAACGTCCGCAGGTGCCGGGCCGAGATCCCGTAGCGGGAGAGCTTCGCGCACGCGACCGCGATGTCGACGTCCGTCGCCGGGTAGATCCTGTCGCCGCCCTCGCGCCGCGAGTGCAGGAGGCCGTACTCCTCGAGCTCGCGCGCCAGCTCCGGCGTGATCGCGGCCCGCTCGCAGAGCTCTCGGAGGTCGAGCTCGTCGTCCGGCTCCGTGATCCCCGCGGCCCTGCGGCGCCTGCGTTCCTTCCCGGGGCCAGACGGCGACGCGAGCTCCTGCCGGATCACACGCAGCGGGAGAAACTCGTCGCGCTGGAGCCGCAGGATCGTCTCGAGCCGCTCGACGTCGTCCGCGCTGAAGAGCCGGTAGCCGCTTTGCGTCCGCCTCGGCGTGAGCAGGCCCTGGTCCTCGAGGTAGCGGATCTTGGAGATCGAGATGTCCGGGAACTCCGCCTGCAGGCTCCGGCAGACGCTGCCGATCGTCAGCAGCCGCTGCTCGCTCCGCTCCGGTGCCTGGGCGGCGCTCACGCTCATTTCTCCAGAAAGATGAGGCGGTACTTGCCGACCTGGAGCTCGTCGCCGTTCTCGAGCTTCCCGGACTCGATCCGCCGCCGGTTGAGGAACGTCCCGTTCAGGCTGCCCTGGTCCTCGATCAGGTACCCGCCGTCCTGCTCGGTGAGCACCGCGTGCTTGCGGGAGACGGTGACGTCGTCGAGGAAGATGTCGCAGTCGGGCGAGCGGCCGATCGTCGTGCGCTCGCTCTGCGGGACGAAGTACTCGCCGGCGCGGCCGCCTCCCGAGCGGACGACGAGCGCGGGGCCCTCGGTGCCGAGCTCCTCGAGGGTGACGGAGTGCTCCTCGACGTCCTCGGGCGTGTAGCTCATGGTCGTCTCGGAGCCAGCCTGCTCGTCCTTGACGAGCAGGGCGCCGCACTTGGAGCAGTAGTTGGCGGCCTCCGGGTTCTGGAAGCCGCACTCAGGGCAATAGATGTGACTCATTCCTCGTTTGGAGGCGCTGCCTTGCCCGCGAGGATCGCGGCGAGCCGGTCGACGTCGACCTCCTCGAGCACGCCGCTCCCCTTCTCGCGGAGCCGGGCCTGCAGCTCGGCGCGAAGCAGGTCGATCCGGCCGTGCAGGATCCGCCGACGGTACGACACCTCCTGCTCCTCCTTCGTGAGGTCGTCGATCAGCTGCTTGAGATCGTCGTCCGAGAGCGAGGCGAGATCGGGAAACGGTTCCACGGAGAGCCTTTCGTCGGGGAAGCGGGCGCTCCTAGTTTACGCAGGCAGCGCCAGAAGGGTCAACCTCAGCTTGAGGCTCTGGCCCCCTCGGCCTCCGCGCCCTCCGACAGCATGATCTCCTCGACCAGGCCCCGGGTCTCGGCCTCGAGCTCGAGCGAGGCCTCCTCCGTCTTCCCCTCCGCGTAGATGTGCACGACCGGCTCGTCCGGATCGGGCAGCACCTGGGCCCAGCCTCGGGGCCCGAAGACCTTCACGCCGTCGAGCAGGTCGAGCTTGCGGTCGCGGAGGCGCTCGGTGAGGACGCGCATGACGGTGCCCTTGAGCGACCAGGGACACGGGAGCTGGCGGTGGACGAGCGTGCTGGCCGGAAGCTCCGAGACGAGCTCGGAGAGCGGCGTCTGGACCGGCGCGAGCAGCTCGAGCAGCTTGCAAAGGCTCGCGACGCCGTCGTAGGCCGGCAGGAACTCGGGGAAGACGTAACCGCCGCCGACCGCACCGGCGAAGATCACGCCGTCCTCTGCCGCGGCCTTCGTGAGCTCCGCGAGCGAGGCCGGCGTGCGGATCACCTCGAGCGAGCTGCCCTTCACCATCTGCTCGACCTGGCTCGTGACGGTGATCGGGAACGCGAGCTTCCCGTGGCGGCCATTCGTGCTCATCAGGCGGAGGTAGAGGAGCAGCGCCTTCTCGACCGAGATCTCCTGGGCCTGCTCGTCGATCAGGAACAGCCGCTCGCCCGCGCGGTCGAAGACGACGCCGAGGTCGGCGCCGACGGCCGCCACGAGACGCTTCGCCTGGCCGACGGACTCGAGCAGCGTCGCCGCCGCATCCGCGCCCTCGAGCGAGAACGCGTGCGCGCTCACGGCCTCGACCCCGAGTGGGCCGAGCACGAGCGGCAGGACGAACGAGGTGGCCGAGTAGCCGTAGTCGACCACGATCCGGAAGCTCCGGGCCCGGATCGCCTCGACGTCGAGCGCGGCCAGGAGATCCTGCGCATAGCTCTCGCGCACGCGCGCCGGGTACGACACCTCGCCGACGCCGTTGAAGGCCGCGCGCCTGAGCTCGTGGCGCGTGAAGTGCTTCTCGACCTCCTTCTGGAGGCCGGACGTGAGCTGGATCCCCGGCTGCTCGTAGAAGCGGATCTGGAGCAGCTCGGGATCGCTGTGGCTGACGGCGACATGGAAGCCCGCGTCGTAGCCGTGGGTCTTGAGCAGGTGCCGGCTGACCGCGGACGGGAGGATGCGCAGGTCGGCGACGTGGACGCCCGTCGAGTTGAGCCCGGAGATCATCGCCCGCTTGATCATGCGGCAGGCAGCCGGCGCCTCCCGGCTCGCCACCACGCGCGAGCCGCGCTTGAGCGCCGTTCCGAGGGCCGCGGCGAGCCGGACGGCCTTGTCGGGCGTCAGGTCGACGTTGACAAGCCCGGAGACCCCGTCCTTCCCGAAGACGTGGGAGGAGCCGCGGGACTCCCAGATCAGGCTCTCGTGGATCTGCGAGCCGGTCTCGACCTCCTTGTACGGGTAGATCCGCACGCCCGGGAGGACGGCGCTCTGGGCGCCAAGCGTCACCTCGTCGCCGATCGCGGCGCCCTCGTGGACGTGCACGTGCGCGCGGATGTCGCAGTTGCGCCCGACGATCGCGCCCTCGACGCGCGCGCTGCGGCCGACGTGCGTGGACGCGTCGATCACGGAGCGCTCGGTCCTCGCGCGCTCGAGCAGCGTCACGCTCGCAGAGAGCACGGAGTAGGCGCCGACCGACGCCTCAGGCGCGACGCGGCAGTAGTTGCCGAGGAACACGGGCCCCTCGATCGCGGCCAGGTCGTCGACCTCCACCCCCTCCCCCAGCCAGACGTTGCCGCGTAGGCGAATCCCGGGGATGTTCAGGCGCACGCGCTCGTCGAGGGCGTCGAAGTTCGCCTGCCGGAACTGATCGAGGTTCCCGATGTCCTGCCAGTAGCCGTCCATGACGTGGCCGTAGAGCGGCCTGCCCATCTCGAGCAGCAGCGGGAAGAGCTCCTGCGAGAAGTCGTACGGGCGGTCGGTCGGGATGTGGCGCAATACCTCGGGCTCGAGGACGTAGATGCCCGTGTTGATCGTGTCCGAGAAGACCTGGCCCCAGGACGGCTTCTCGAGGAAGCGCTCGATCCGGCCCTCCTCGTCGGTGACGACGATCCCGAACTCGAGCGGGTTGTCGACCGACTTGAGCCCGATCGTCACCGCGGCGCCCTTCTCACGGTGGAAGCGGACGAGCTCGGTCAGGTCGACGTCGCAGAGCGCGTCGCCGGAGATCACAACGAACGGCTCGGCCAGCTTCGCGCTCGCGAGCCGGACCGAGCCGGCCGTGCCGAGGGGCGACTCCTCGACCGAGTACTCGATCGCCATCCCGAGCGCCTCACCATCGCCGAAGTAGCTGCGGATCGCCTGCGGCATGAACGCGAGCGTCACGATCACCTCGTCCAAGCCGTGCTCCTTCAGAAGCTCGAGGATGTGCTCCATGCAGGCCTTGCCGACGATCGGGACCATCGGCTTCGGCTGGTTCGACGTCAGCGGGCGAAGGCGCGTGCCCTCGCCGCCAGCCATCACGACGGCCTTCATGCGACCATCCTCGTCTCACGCCGTGCCTTGAGCACGTATCCGACCAGCGACACCGCCGCGAGCGCGAAGCCGGCCCAGAAGATCACGAGCGGCCAGTCAGTGCCCTTCGGCGTGACCAGGACGAGGGCGAGCGACGCGTACAGGAGCCAGGTGGCCGCCTTGCCGGCGAAGTTGACGGCGAAGTCGTAGCCCCGGTTCGCGACGAGCTTCCAGCCCGCGATCAGAGCGACGTCGCGGGCGGGGATCAGCAGCGCGACCCAGGGGAGGCGGTCGTAGTGCCAGAGCAGGATCACGGCGGCGTCGATCATCAGCCGATCGGCGAGCGGGTCGGCGAGCTTCCCGAAGCCCGATTCGACATGCCAGCGGCGCGCGAGCCACCCGTCGATCTGATCGGTCACTCCGGCGAGCGCGAACACGATCGCGGCGGGCCAGCTCTTGCCGCCGTCCGCGGCGACGACGAACGCGATGAACACCGGGATCAGGGCCAGCCGCAGGACGGTCAACGCGTTCGGGATCTGCGCCAGTGGAGCCGGGACCGCGCGCGTTGCCATGCTGAAAGGATACGGCCGTGGAGGCGCCAGAGCCGCTCAGCCTTCCGGGTTTCGTCAACGCCCACAGCCACGCGTTCCAGCGCGCGCTGCGCGGCCGAACCGAGGGCGACGACTTCTGGAGCTGGCGCGAGTCCATGCTGGACGTGGCCGAGGGACTGTCCCCCGGACAGGTCCGCTCGGGCTACGTCGACGTTTACCGCGAGATGCTCTCGGCCGGCTACACGGCCGTCGGGGAGTTCCACTACCTCGGGCTCGCGGAGGCGCACGCAGCGGTCGAGGCGGCCGCAGAGGCCGGGATCGAGCTCGTCCTGCTGCTCACGGCGTACGGGCGCGGCGGGCTCGAGCGCTTTCGCCAGGGCTCGCCCGCCGCCTACCTCGAGCAACTGGAGGAGCTTCGCGCGGCCGGCGCACGGGTCGGCCTCGCCCCCCACTCCGTGCGCGCCTGCCCGCGCGCGTGGCTCGAGGAGCTCGGCGCCTACGCGGCTGCCCAGGACCTCCCGCTCCACGTGCACGCGAGCGAGCAGCCCAGGGAGATCGAGGAGTGCCTCACCGAGCACGGGCTGCGTCCGATCGAGCTCCTCGCCGAGACGGGCTGCCTCGGGCCTCACACGACGATCGTCCACGCGACGCATGCGAGCGGCCTGGAGCTCGACGTCCTTGCCGAGACCGGCGCACGTATCTGCGTCTGCCCGACGACCGAGGCCAACCTCGGCGACGGCTTCTGCCCGGTCGAGGCGATCGCCGCGCGCGGGATCCCGATGTGCATCGGCTCGGACTCGAACATCCGGATCGACCCGTTCGAGGAGCTGCGCGAGCTGGAAGGGATCGCCCGCCGGAGCACCGGCCGCCGGAACGTCCTCCCCGTCCCGAGCCTGCTCGCCACGGGCTCCCGGGAGGGCGCGGCTTCCCTGGGTCTGGAGCGCTGGCCCCACGTGGCGGTCGACCTCGCGCACCCGTCGCTCGCAGGCGTCGAGCATGACGACGTGCCCGCTGCGCTCCTTTTCGGCTGCGCCGCGGACGTCTTCGCCTGACCCTTCGTCGCTACCGGTAACGTGGCTACGTCAACGACTGGGGAGGTCTTTGCCGTGGAAGCCGCCGCCGATCGCACTCCACTGATGCTGATTCACGGGGCGTGGCTCTCGTCCGGGAGCTGGGAGAACTTCGCCGGCTACTTCGAGGAGCGCGGGTACGACGTCTCCGCGCCCGAGTGGCCGCGCAAGGAAGGAGACGTCGCCCGGCTACGCGAGGACGCCGACGAGATCGAGGGCCTCGGCCTCACGGAGATCGTCGACCACTACGAGGAGCAGATCGACGCGCTCGACCAGCCGCCCGTGCTCATCGGGCACTCCTTCGGCGGCCTGATCGTGGAGCTGCTGCTCGACCGAGGCATGGGGCGCGCGGGCGTCGCCCTGAGCCCGGCCCCGCCGAAGGGCATCCTCGTGCTCCCGTTCTCGTCGCTGAAGGCCGCGTCTCCCGCGCTCGCGCACCCCTCGAGGTGGCACGGGCTCGTCCCCCTGACCCTCGAGGAGTTCACCTACGGGTTCGTGAACACGTTCTCGCCCGAGGACGCCAAGGCCGCCTACGAGAAGTACGCGGTCCCCGAGACCGGCCAGATCTTCTACGAGGCCGGCTTCGCGAACTTCCATCTCCACCCGCCGACCGAGGTGCACTTCAAGAGCGACAACCGCGCACCGCTGCTGATCGTCGGCGCCGAGAAGGACCACACCGTCCCGGCCTCGCTCTCGCACAAGCAGTACGAGAAGTACGCGAGGTCGGACGCGCGGACCGACTACATGGAGTTCCCCGACCGCCCGCACCTGATGATGGTCGGCAAGGGCTGGGAGGAGATCGCGTCCGGCGTCGACGGCTGGCTCGACAGCGTGCTCGCGCTGTCGGGGGCCCACAGAGGGGACGCCTAGGCGTAGCGCCTAGGCGGACTCGTCGAGCGCCGGCTGGCGCGGGCGGACGAACAGCGCGCGGGCGACGGGCTGGGGAAGCCACCAGTTCCAGCTGTCCGCGATGCGCATGATCGACGGCACGAGCAGCGCCCGGATCACGGTGGCGTCGAAGATGATCCCGGCCGCGAGGCCGATCCCGAACTGCTTGATGTCGGTCCCCGGGCTCGTCGAGAGCACGAAGAACGCGAACATGAGCACGAGCGCGGCGCTCGTCACGAGCTTGCCCGTGCGCGCGAGGCCGAGCGCGACGGCCTCTCTCGTGTTGCCGGTCTCGTCGTACGCCTCTCGCATCCGCGAGACCATGAAAACCTCGTAGTCCATCGAGAGGCCGTACAGGAACGCGAAGATCATCAGCGGTATCCAGGAGATGATCGCGTCGGTCGGGTGGACGTTCCAGATCGCCTCGGCGCCGTGCCCCTCCTGGAAGATGAACACGATGATCCCGAACGCCGCCCCGAGCGAGATCAGGTTGAGGATCACCGCCTTCACGGCCAGGAAGACGGAGCGGAACGCGCGCATCAGCAACACGAAGGTCAGGATGATCACGAACGCGAGGACGTACGGGAACTTCCCGTAGACCGCGTGCACGAAGTCGCGGTCTTCTGGCGCGACGCCGCCCAGCGTGAGCCGCACGCCGCCTCCGATCTGGCTCTCGAGCGCCGGGAGCGTGTCGTGCTGGAGCTCGGAGATCGTCCCCCGCAGCGGTCTCGCGGCGCCGTCCTGCGACGGGATCGCCTCCACCAGGGCAGCGTCACCCTTGCGCCACGCCCGCGGAGCGGCGGCCCCGGAGATCCCGGGCGTCGACCGGAGCCGCGAGACGACGGTCTGCAGCGCCTGCGTCCCCGGGTTGTGCTCGACGAGGACCACGAAGGGCTTCAAGGCCCCCGGCGAGATCCCTGAGCTCGTGAGGAGGTTCAGCCCTTCGACCGCGTCGGCCGTCCTCGCGCCGGCCAGGGCCTTCGCCTGGGCCTCGGCCGGGTTCAGCCGGGAGGCCGGCACGAGCAGCAGCGCCACGATCAGCAGACCGGTCGCGCAGACCGCGACCGGGCGGCGCATGACGAAGTGCGCCCAGCGCCACCAGAAGCCGGCCTCCTCGTCGGTGCCCTCGACGATGCGCTTCGGCATCACGCGCAGCGAGTTGATGCGGTGCCCGAGCAGCGACAGGAGCGCCGGCAGCATCGTGATCGCCACGATCACCGAGACCGCCGGGATCAGCATCCCGCCGATGCCGATCGAGCGGATGACGGGGATCGGGATCAGTACCATCGAGACCAGGCCGATCGCGACCGTCGAGCCGGAGACGATCACCGAGCGGCCCGCGTGCGTCATCGTCTCGACCACGGCGTCCTCCACGTCGCGGCCGTGCCGCAACTCCTCGCGGAAGCGGAAGATCATCAGCAGCGCGTAGTCGATCGCCACGCCGAGGCCGACGAGCGCCACGAGGAACTGGACGATGATCGAGACGCTGGTGATGTACGTCAGCAGCCAGATCAGCGTGAACGTGTTCAGGATCGAGGTCACGGCGACCAGGATCGGCGTGAGCATCGCGGGGATCGTCCCGAAGACGAAGAGCAGGATGACGAGCGCCCCTAGACCGCCGATGATCGCCTCGGTCAGGACGCTCGGACCGCCGGACTCGCTCCCCTCCGAGGCATAGAGCGCGTCGCGCCCGGTGACGTGCGCCTGCACCCCGGGCGGCACCGCCGCCTTGAGCGCGGCCCGGATCTTGTCGAAGCCGGCGTTGGAGCTGAAGCTCGGGATTCCGGGCGCGTAGAAGGTCGCGAACGTCGTGTGCCGGTCGCGGGAAACGTAGGCCATGCTCCCCGTCGTGTAGTACGAGGAGGTGCGGAAGCGCGGGAACTCGCGGGAGACCTTGGCGAGAGCGTCACGCACGGCAGCGCTCTTCGTCACGTCGCCTTTGACGCGCAGCACCGCGATGTTCGGCGCCTGCTCGCCGGTGCCGAACGTCTTGACGGTGCGCTGGTTCGCCTCGTAGGCGGAGAAGCCCGGGATCGAGAACTGCTCGAGCCAGCGCTTCGACACCTGCTGCGCCGAGAACGCGCCGAAGATCGTCAGCGCGATCCAGCCGAACGCGACGATCCGGCGATGGCGCATGACGACGTGCGCCAACCGCGCCAGCGCCGGTGGCCTGGCTTCCCCCCGAGCCGCGGCTGGGCTCGCACTGTTGTCGGCTCTCTGGTCAGGCAAGTCTTCGGCCTCCGAACGCTAGCCGACAGGCCGACATTCCCGCGGCGGCAACCTCACGATTCCGACCGGCTACGATCGCGCGGACCGATGCCGCCCGAGGAGGTCACCCCCGCGAACGGAGACGCGGAGCCGGCGCCCGCCGCTGACCAGGACGAAGGCGACCGGGCCGCAGCGAGCTCTGTCGTCCAGCCGATCAAGTCCCCGTGCTCGAGGGACTTCTACAAGGCCGCCCACAGCAGCGGGACCCGCGAACTCTCCGCGATCGACCTGATCGTCCTCCACGACGAGGAGGCGTCCACGGCGCGTGCGGCCGCCGCCTATTTCCAGTCTCCGGAGTCCACCGGCTCGGCCCATCTCTGCGTCGACGACCGGATCTGCTACCGGTGCCTCGCGAACGAGGACATCCCCTGGGCCGCCCCCGGGGCCAACGAGAACGGCTTCCACATCGAGCAGGCCGGGTTCGCCCGCTGGTCGACGGTGGTCTGGAAGAAGCATCAGCTCACCCTGCAGAGGGCGGCCTACAAGACCGCGTTCCACTGCAAGCTGTTCGGAATCCCGGTGCGCTTCGTCGACTGGCGCAAGCTCCGCGCTGGCGCCAGCGGGATCACGACTCATCGCCAGGTCTCGAGGGCCTTCGGCGGCAGCCACCAGGATCCCGGGCTCTTCTGGCCCCGCGCGCTGTTCATGTGGTACTGCCGCCGCTACTACAGGGAGCTGGGTTGAAAGAGGCCCGACCGTGCGCAGACCCGTCGAGCCTCTTCGTCGCGGTCGTGGGCCTCCGCTAGCGGGTCATCTTGATCGGCGGCGCGCTGGCAACGAGGTCCACCGCCTTGCCGTTCAGTGTTCCGTGGATCGTGAACTTGAAGACGTACGTGCCGTTCGGCTCGCCGTCGACGTGGGACCAGCCCGAGTAGACGATCGCCGCGTCCTCCCCCGGAACGACCGCCGGGCTGGCGATCACGTTGCAGGGAGGAGCCGACAGACCCTCGCAGGTCGCCGTCGAGAGCCAGTGTCCCGACCAGCTTCGCGGAGAGGCGTCAGGCGGTGGCGTGAAGGAGAACGCAAGGTCGGGCATCTCCACTCCGTTGACGAAGGTCTCCCACTCGACGCTGCCGACGACGAATGAGTTCTGAAGGGTCGCGCGGTTGGTGCCAATCGCGGTCGCCGGGAGCGAGTTGTCGTTGGTGACGTGGATGAAATGCCAGACGGTGTTCGCCGGCGTGCAGTCGCTGCCGTCCGGCGAACAGGCCGGCAGCGGGCCACGGGTGTTCGGGACGATGTACGCGTGAAGGCCGTTGCCCGTGGAGTGGTCACCCGCCCGGGCCGCCGGCGTTGCCGAGCCGAGCCCGACGACGACGCCCGTGACGACCCCCGCGGCGATCACGGCCAAGAGCGCGAGGATGAGTGGTTTGCGGTGCATCTCGACTTCCTTTCAGGTTCGGCGAGCGCCGGCCCGGAAGGCCTGCTCGCGACGACGGGCCGTCAGCGGGAGGGCAGGCCAGCGCTCGCGTTCGCGCCAGACCCCTCAGCACTCTTGCCAGCTTCATCGGCCGTCTCCTGCCGAAACGCCGCGAGTGTCCTCCTCGCAGCCTGTTGATGTCAATGGCGTAGGCTCCGGGCGAGCGCGGAGAGTCTTATGTGGGGCGTCCTGGCGAACTCGGGCGATCAGGCGATAGAGGCCGTCATCGTCGCGTCGATCGTGGTCCCGGCGATCGTTCTCGGCTGGCTCTGCTGGTTCTTCTGGAAGCACCGACACGACGAGTGAGAGTGGCTCTGCGTCCCCGGAGGAAGATCCCGCGGCGGATCCGGCACGTCCACCGAGAAGGCACAGCCGTCGAGATGGATGCCGAGCTTGCGTTCGCGGCAGCGGGTCGAACCTGGTACCGGCCGCCGCCATCTCGGCCAGATGAGCCGAGCGACCACAGCGAGTGCCCCCCATACCCCCTCCGCTCGGCTCGATTACTTATACACCCGACGGCCGAGTTGGATCGCCCGAAAAGCCCAAAGTCTTCAGACGCAGATGGAGCCGGAGCGTGGCTCGTTCCTGCTGCGGCTACGGAACGAGCCCCTCGCGGGGGGTTACTCGAGGTTGCTCCGGCTCCATAAACCGCAGAGCCCGGCACGATACTTCCTCACTGCCGATGACGCGTCGGGGTGCCACTGTCCTCTTCATCGTCTCGAACAGCACGTCGGGCTTCCCGGGTTCGGCCCAGCGGCGGCTCGTCACTGCGCCGCTTCCGGCCACGCTGATCGGCTGAGGTCCGGGATGCGCCCTTCGCTCCATCGAGCGAGAATCCGCTCGTGAGCGAGACGACACCGAGCGACCGAATGAGAACGGTCGTCCCCCTGCTCCTGGCCCTCGGGCTCGTCGTCGGTTTCGCGGGTGGTTGGTACGGCCGCCAGGCTCCGAGCCACGAGACGCACTGCTACATCGTGGCGGGGGCCGTCACCGTTCGGACCAAGCAGTTCAGCCGGTACGAGTACCAAGCCGCTTACGGCAGCCACTACGCCCCCGCCCAGCTCGTCTGCCGCTAACGTGCGGGCGCCAGCTCGGTTCTCACCAGCGTCCGGCCTGGCAGCTTGGCGGATCGCCCGATGATCCTGCCGATCGCAGCTTGCAAACTCGGTCGCGGAGTCGGGTGAGTCGTGAACTCCACAGACCTCACCCCTGGGCAGCGCGTGCGTCTGGCTAGGGATCACCCGGCTCCACCTCTTTCTTCTGGTACGCGACCGAGTGATCACCTCCGCGTTTTCGGAATCGGCTCGAGCGTCGGCTCTGGGAGCCTCACAGCGCAGACGCGCTAGCCGTCGACGGCGACGATCGCGTCGACGATCACCGGGACGTTGAACGGCGACGGTCCCTGTCCCGGGGCCGAGCGGGCATGCCGTCCGGCATCCCCCCACAGATCGACGATGAGGTCGCTGAAGCCATTGACGACTCTTGCGTTCTGCTGGAAATCCGGAGCCGTCTGCACATAGCCGACGACCCGGAGCCATTCAGAGACGCGATCAAGCTCGCCGAGTGCCTCCTTCAGCGAGGCGAGAATCGCAAGTCCAGTCAGCCGCGCAGCCTCGTGCGCCTGCTCGAGCGTGAGGTCTCTGCCGACGACCCCCTGCATCAGCGGCGTTCCGCCGTCGAAGGGACCGTGCCCAGCAATGTACGCGAGCCCGCTGTGCAGCTTGACTGGCTCGAAGCTTCCGAAGCGCGGCATCGGCGTGGGCAGAGTGATTTTGAGCTCGACAAGCCGGTCCTCGACGCGCCCCACGTTGCGGACAGTATGGCGCTAGCCGCAGCGGCGCAAAGCGGGGTCGTCGGTGACCGTCATAGCAAACGCTTCCAAGACGTAGTCTGATGCTGCGACCCAGGCGCCCTCGTAGTCTTCCTCCCCATGTCTCGGATGAGGCCGGCTCTGGAGAGTAGGCGGCTGCTGCTTCGCGCGTTCGGCGAGGACGACTTCCGCGCTCTGTACGCAATGCATTCGCGTCCCGAGGTCGCGCGCTACCTCTACTGGGAGCCGCGCGGTGAGGGTGAGGTGCGCAAGGCGCTTGCGAGGAAGATGGCACCATTCAGGCTCGAGACGGACGGGGACGGCGTCAGCTTCGCGGTCGTCCTCAAGTCGACATCTGAAGTGATCGGCGACTGCAGCGTCTCCCTACTCAGCGCCGAGCAGCGCCAGGGTGAGATCGGGTTCATCTTCCACCCCGACCATCAGGGTCACGGCTACGCAACCGAGGCCGCGCGCTTGTTGATGCGGTTCGCCTTCGAAGAGCTGCGCCTCCACCGCGTAATCGGCCGGCTTGAGGCGCGCAACGAGCCCTCCGCCCGGCTGCTCGAGCGGCTCGGCATGCGTCGAGAGGCCCACTTCGTCGAGAACGAGTTCGTGAAGGGCGAATGGCAGAGCGAGCTGGTCTACGCGATCTTGGAGGACGAATGGCGAGCACACGGGTGAGCGAGCCTGCCGTCGAGCCAGTTGCCAGCCGAGTTGGAGCCTACTCACGCGAAAAGGCCCTCTCAGCAGGGCCTTTTCTCTATCGGGGCGCCGAGATTTGAACTCGGGACCTCTAGTCCCCCAGACTAGCGCGCTAACCAGGCTGCGCCACGCCCCGGCCACCGACCACTGTACCCAACTGCGTCGGAAACGGCCTGGCTCCTGCAACGCGGCGCCGATTTCCCGCGAACGGGTTGGGTCGACACTGTCCTGACGACCAGCCAACAGGGCTGCAACCCTGGGCTTCACAGCGGCCGCAAGGGTACGAGATACTTCCCGGGTGCCGGGTGCCGCCCCCGAGACGCCCATCCGCATCTTGCTTGCGGGTGATCGCCGACAATTCATCGAAGCGCTCGAGTCACTCCTCGTCCCCGACCGGCGTTTCGAGATCGTCGGCGAGGCGGCCGACGGCGAGGAGGCCGTCGAGCTGGCGTCCGAGCGCTCCCCCGATGTCGTCCTGATCGACTCGGAGCTGCCCGAACAGAGCGGGACGGAAGCCGTGAAGCAGATCTGCGAGGCTGAGCCGGCGCCGCAAGTGCTCCTGCTCAGGAGCTCGGGCTTGCACGAGCTCGACACCGTGGAGGCGCACGTCGCCGGGGCCTCCGCCGTGCTCGGAACGCCGTCCTCTCCGAACGAGTTCCTCGACACGATTCAACTCGCGGTACGACTTCTGGACCGGATGGGCCCTGCGGCATCCCGCGGCCTCCGCTAGCGCCCTCTGTGGGTAACGGGGTGGAAACGCACCATGAACGGGTTGATCCACAGCCTGTGGAGATGTTGAGGAGATCCTGACCTTCTCGGTGGTTACAAACGTCCTCGCCGGGGTCACACTCAGCGCGGGAGGCTCTGCGGCATGGTGCGACTCAAACTCGACGATCCGTCGCTGACGCCGAAGCTCGTCGCGTTCCTGCGGCGCTGCCAGTGCGAGGTGCTCCATCTCGGGCCGACGAGCGTCGGCGTCGGGTTGGGCCACCCGGTCGATCCGGACACCGCCGTGCAGCGAGTGCAGGACGGTCGCTGCTTCCGCTGCGGCGAGCCGATCGAGCGCGTGCTCTTCCGGCTGGGGTCGACGCGCTGCCACGACTGTCGCGAGGGGTCAGGCGCCGACCTGCCCGACGTGGGCCGCAGCGCCCAGGAGACCTGGACGCGGATGGAGGTCGAGGCGTACCTGCGGGTGTGGGAGTCCCTGCACCCCGGCGCGCGCGTCGAGCTCGTCGCCTAGCGGCGGCTCAGCCTTCGAGGCGGCGGTAGAGCCGGTCGATCAGGGCCGGCATCTGCTCGAGCTTCCGCGTGATCACCCGCAGGCGATACTCCACGAAGTGCTCGGGCTCGACGCCGAGCGCCTTCGCCAGCTGGCGGACGACCTTGTCCGAAGGAACCGGGCGGTTTCCGTGGACGAGGTGGTTCAGGTACCCGGCCGAGAGCTTCGTCTTGTCGGCGAGCGCGCGGTAGGTGACGCCCAGCTCACCCATCAGCCGCTCGATCGTCGGGCCGAACGGCTCCTCGCTGAACTTGCGGCGCCGGCTCATCAGACGACGCCCCCGAGCTCGTCGATCGGGACACGCCTCTCCTCCCCGCTCTCGCGGTCCCGGACGTCGACTGCACCGTCCTCGGCGGTCTTCTTCCCGACCGTGACCCGCACCGGGCAGCCGATCAGGTCGGCGTCGGCGAATTTCTCGCCCGCACGCTGGTCACGGTCGTCGAGTAGCACGTCCGCGCCTCCCGCCGACAGGATCTCTGCCGCGCGAGCGGCTTGCTCCTCGACGCCGGGGAGAGCGACCACATGCACATCGTACGGGGCGATCGACCTCGGCCACGCGACACCGCGCTCGTCGTGGTGCTGCTCGACCGCGGCCGCCATCACGCGGCCCGGTCCGATCCCGTAGCTGCCCATCACGAGCGGCCGCTCCTGGCCGTCCTCGTCGAGGTAGTTGGCGTGGAACGAGTCCGAGTAGAACGTCTCGAGCTTGAAGATGTGCCCGACCTCGATCGCCACCTGCAGGCGCAGCTTGCCGCCGCACCGCGGGCACGTGTCCCCTTCGCGAACCTCGCGCAGGTCGGCGAAGCGCGGCTCGAAGTCGCGGCCGGCCTGAACGCCGCGCAGGTGCCAGTCGTCGCGGTTGGCCCCGACGACGAACTGGCCTTCCCTGAGCGCCTCGTCGGCGACGATCTCGACCCCGACTCCGACGGGACCGATCGAGCCGCCGTCCGCTCCGAACTTCTCACGAATCTCGTCTGGCTGGGCCGGGCGGAACCCCTGTCCCAACGCCGCCAGGAGCTTCATCTCGTTGAGGCGGTCGTCGCCCCTGACGAGCGCCAGGACGAGCTTGCTGTCCGTCACTACCGGCATCGCCTTCGCCGTCGCCCGCTCGTCGATGCCCAGGAACTCCGACACGCCCTCAATCGTCCGCTGCCCGGGCGTCTCGACCGGCTCCGGCGCCAGGAGCGGGTCGGGAAAGTCGGGGGCGGAGGGGATCCCGCCTGCGATCTCGAGGTCGGCCGCGTAGTCGCCGTTCTCGCACCGCACGAGCGTGTTCTCGCCCGATGCCGCGGGCGCAAGGAAGTCGTTCGACTCGTTCCCGCCCATCTCGCCGCTCTCCGCCTGCACCTCGACCGCCTCGAGGCCACACCGCTCGAAGATCCGGTGGTAGGCCTCCGAGTGCTTGCGGAAGCTCTCGTCGAGACCGGCCGCGTCGCGGTCGAACGAATACGAGTCCTTCATGATGAACTCGCGAACTCGTAGCAGGCCCCCCCGTGGTCGCGGCTCGTCGCGATCCTTCGTCTGAAAGTGGTACCAGATCTGCGGCAGCTGCCTGTACGACTGCAGCTCCAGCGCGTGGAAGGACATCGTCTCCTCGTGGCTCATCGGGAGCAGGAACGGGCGCCCCGCTCCGTCCTGGAGCCTGAAGAGGACGCTGACCCTGTAGCGACCCGACTGCTGCCAGAGCTCGGCCGGGGTCAGCACCGGCGCGAGCATCTCCTGGCCCCCGATCGCGTTCATCTCCTCGCGGATGATCTGGACGACCTTCTCGTGGACGCGCCACCCGAGCGGCAGGTAGGTCCAGAGGCCGGCGCTCACCTGGCGGATGAAGCCGCCGCGGACGAGCAGCTTGTGCGATGCGGCCTCGGCCTCCGCGGGGTCGTCGCGCAGGGTCGGCAGGAAGAGCTGCGACGCCCGAGCGATCACGTTTTCAGAATAAAGAACGCTCGGCCGTCGCGCGTGCTACTCGACCGGGATCAGCGACGCCTCGGCCATCGCGAGCGCGGCCGGCTTGGCCATCTTCAGACGCTTCGGCCGGTGCATCCCGTCGGCGATCCAGGCGTCGATCTCGTGGAAGAGCTCGTCGATCAGGATGTCGGACGAGACCTTCTTGAGCACGCGGCCGTGGGCGTAGATGAAGCCGACGTCGCGGCCGCCGGCGATCCCGAAGTCGGCGTCGCCCGCCTCGCCCGGGCCGTTGACCGCGCAGCCGAGCACGGCGACCTCGAAGTGCTGACCGTACGCCTGCAGGCGCTCCTCCACCGCCTCCGCGAGCGTCTGTACCCCGACGTTGTCCCGCCCGCACGAGGGGCAGGCGATCATGATCGGGCCGCGCTCCCGCAGCCCGAGCGCCTTCAGGATCTCGAAGCCGGCGCGCACCTCCTCGACCGGGTCGGCCGTGAGCGAGACGCGGATCGTGTCGCCGATCCCGTCGACGAGCAGCGCGCCCATGCCGACTGCGCTCTTGATCGAGCCGGAGTACGGCGTCCCCGCCTCCGTCACGCCCAGATGGAGCGGGTACGGCACCTTCTCGGAGAGCATCCGGTAGGCCCTGATCATGGTCGGCACGTGGCTCGACTTGACGGAGATCTTGAACTCGCGGAAGTCGAGGCTCTCGAGCAGCCGCACCTCCTCGAGCGCCGCCTCGACCAGCGCCTCGGCCTGGTCGCGCTGGGCGACGTCCGCCAGGTGCTTGGGCAGCGAGCCGGAGTTGGCACCGATCCGCATCGGGATACCGGCCCGCTTGGCGGCGCGCACGACCTCCGCGACCTTGTCGGAGCCGCCGATATTCCCGGGGTTGATCCGCACGGCCGCGACGCCTCCGTCGATCGCGCGCAGGGCAAGGCTCGCGTTGAAGTGGATGTCCGCGATCACGGGGATCGGCGAGAGCCGGACGATCTTCGGCAGTGCGTCCGCGTCCTCGGTCTTCGGGACTGCGACGCGCACCACCTCGCAGCCGGCCGACGCGAGCGCGGCGATCTGGGCAGTCGTCGCCTCAACGTCGTGCGTCTTGGTCAGCGTCATCGACTGGACGACGACGGGCGCACCGCCGCCGATCGAGACGTTTCCTACGCGAATCCCCCGCTCGCTGGCCACGCGATGAGTCTAGTGAAGCAGGATCAACCGCCTCTGATGTTCCCGATGTCGTTGGTGATCCCGATCACGTAGATGAAGAGGATCAGCGCGATTCCGATCATCGAGACGCGTTCGTAGACGACGCGGCTGACCGCCTTGCCCCGGAGGCCCTCGATCAGCGAGAACGCGATGTGCCCGCCGTCGAGCGGCAGCAGCGGGAGCAGGTTCAGGAGCGCGAGCGAGAGGCTGATCAGCGCGAGGATCGCGAGGTAGTCGCGGAACCCGCTCTGGACGGCCTCGCTGGAGGTGCGCACGATCCCGACCGGGGTCGAGATCTCCTTCCGGTTCTGCGGAGACGTGACGTGGGTGAGCCAGTTGCCCATCGCCTTCGTCACCGCCCAGGTGTCGCCGCCCGCCAGCCGAAATGCCGAGACCGGGCCGTAGTGCTTGTACCGGATCACCGTCGGCCGGAAGCCCAGGATGTAGACCCCGGAGCGCTTCACCGGCCTGACGGCCTTCAGCTCCATGTACGGGTTCCGCCCGCGATTCACCGCGACCACGAGGGGCTGGCCCTTGCTGTTCTGGATCGCGGTGCGGACGTCGTCGAACTTCGTGGTCCTGAGCCGATTGATCGCGACGATCGTGTCCCCGGGCCTGAGCCCGGCCTGCGCGGCCGGCGTGTTCGGCTCCACGCTCTGGACCTGGCGCGAGGCGACCGAGGGGATCCCGATCATGTAGACGAGCGCCAGCAGCAGGACCGCGAAGATCAGGTTCGCGGCCGGGCCCGCACCGATCACGACGAGTCTCTTCCACGTTCGCTGCCGCCAGTACGAGTCTGCGCCGAGCGCGTCCGCGAGCTCGGTGACGCCGCGCTCCGCGGAGCGCTTGGCTCCGGCAGAAAGCGGCACCGCCTCGATGGCGCCCGCGAGCCCCTCGAGCGCGACGCGGGCGGAGTCGAAGTCGCTCTCTGCCAGCGGCCGTTTGACGCGCTCCACCGCCGGCAGCAGGCGCGGCTCCTCGTGGAGGGCGGGGCTGAAGTGCACGTCCATGTCCGACGCGGCCGGACGGTGCATGCCCGGGATCTTCACGTAGCCGCCGAGCGGGACGACCCCGATCCCGTACTCCACGCCCTTGTGCATCTTCTTCACGAGCGCAGGCGGGAAGCCGATGTAGAACCGGCGCGGCCGCATCCCGACCGCGAGAGCCGTGAAGAAGTGTCCCGCTTCGTGGATGAGGATGAGGAAGGCGAGGCCCGCGATGGCGACGAGGATCGTCATGCGACCGGAAGACCTCGCTCCGCGAGCCGGCGAGCAGCAGCGTCCGCCTCCAGCAGATCGTCGAGGTCGCGCGCCGGGGCGCCGTCCACCTCGGCCAGGGTCTCCTCGACGGTCGCGGCGATTCCGAGAAACGGGAGCTTCCCGTCGAGGAACGCCGCCACGGCGACCTCGTTGGCGGCGTTGAACGCGCAGGGGTGCGTGCCGCCCTTCTCGCCGGCCTCCCGGGCCAGCGCCAGCAGCGGGAACGTCTCGAGGTCGGGCGGCTCGAACGCCAGCACGAGCCCCTGCGAGAAATCGAGAGCGGGAACGGGAGTGGCGGCCCGTTCCGGGTAGGTGAGCGCGAACGAGATCGGGACGCGCATGTCCGGGTAGCCCAGGTGCGCGAGCGAGGCGCCGTCGCGGAAGCGAACGAGCGCGTGGACGACCGAGGTCGGCTGGAGCACGACCTCGATGCGCTCGTACGGCAGATCGAACAGGAAGTGCGCCTCGATCAGCTCGAGCCCCTTGTTGGCCAGCGTGGACGAGTCGACGGTGATCTTGGGGCCCATGTTCCACGTGGGGTGGGCAAGGGCCTCCTCGAGGATCACGTCCTCGAGCTCGTCTCGGCTGCGGCCGCGGAAGGGGCCGCCCGACCCGGTGATGACGAGGGAATCGACCTGCTCGGGGCCGCGGCCCTCGAGGCACTGGAAGACGGCCGAGTGCTCGCTGTCCACGGGGAGCATCAGTCCTCCTCCCCGCCGCTTCGCGGCGAGGGCCAGCTCGCCGGCGGCGACCAGGCTCTCTTTGTTGGCGAGCGCGAGCGTGACGCCGCGCTCGAGCGCCCAGAGCGTCGCGGGAAGGCCGGCGAAGCCGACGACCGCGTTGAGGACGACGTCGGGCTGCGACCGCTCCAGCAGCTCGGTCAGGTCGCCGCCGACCTGGGTCAGCGGCGCCAGCCCGTCGAGCGGCTGCGAGCCGGAGGCAGCGGCGACGAGCTCCAGGTCAGGGCGCGCCTCCACGATCTCGACGGCCTGGCGGCCGATCGAGCCCGTTGCGCCGAGCAGGGCGACGCGTCTCATCCAGTCGAAGTGTACGACTGGCTAGCCCCCTGGGATCGCCGTCAGGTCAACGCCAGAATCGCGTAGTAGGAGGCGACCCCGGCGAAGAGCACGGCGTCGATCCGGTCGAGCATCCCGCCGTGGCCGAGGAGCAGCTTCCCGGAGTCCTTCACGCCCAGGTCCCGCTTGATGGCGGACTCGAAGAGATCGCCGATCGGAGCCGAGACGGCGATCACGGCGCCGAGCGCCAGCGACTGCCCGATGTCCATGAAATCGGAGCGATACATCGCGAAGAACGGCACGAGGACGGCGACGATCGTCCCCGCGATCAGGCCCTCCCACGTCTTCCCCGGCGAGATCACCGGCGCTAGGCGGTGCCTGCCGATCAGGCGACCGGCGCCGTACGCGACCGTGTCCGCCGCGAACACCGCGATCAGGACGGTGAAGATCGCCAGGCGGCCGTCGTCGGTCGGCTCGATCGCCCGCAGGAGGATGAGGTACGACAGGCCGAGCCCCACCCACCCGGCGCCGAGGACCGTCGTGCCCACGGCGACGGTGACCGACTGCTCCGTCTGCGAGACGCCCTTGAGGAGAAACGCGAGCGCGAACGTGGCGAGGAAGCCACCCACCATCCAGGCCGGCCCGCCGCGCCAGGCGCCGACGAGCGCCAGCACCGCGCCGGTGTAGCCGGCGAGCACAAGCGGCCGCAGGGGCCGGGCGATCCAGAAGAACTCGTGGAGCGCGACCACCGCCACGACCACTGCAAGGGCGAAGATCCACCAGCCTCCGAGCCAGACGAGGTAGAGGACGACCGGGAGGCCGACCACCGCCACGAGGATCCGCGACCAGAACGAGCTCAACGGAGGCTCACCGGCCGCCGAAGCGGCGGCGCCTGCTCGCATACGCGGCTAGCGCGCGCTCGAGCTCGGGGCGGCCGAAGTCCGGCCACAGCGTGTCGACGAACACGAGCTCGGAGTAGGCCAGCTGCCAGAGGAGGAAATTCGAGATCCGCAGCTCCCCCGAGGTGCGGATCAGCAGGTCCGGGTCGGCGAGCTCCGGCGCGTAGAGGCTGGCGCGGAAGACGTTCTCGTCGATCTCCGCGGGGTCGATCCCGGCCTCGACGAGCCGCCTCGCGGCCTCGACCAGCTCCGCGCGGCCGCCGTAGTCGAACGCGATCCAGAGGTTGAGGCGGTCGTTTCCGGCCGTGGTCTCCTCGAGCCCGGCCATCTGCTCCTGTAGCTCGGCGGGCGCGCGGTCCCGGCGGCCGATGAAGCGTGTGCGTACGCCCTGGCGCGCGAGATCGGGCAGCTCCCGTTCGATCGTCTCGCCGAAGATGTCCATCAGCGAGTCGACCTCGCGCGGCGGCCGGGACCAGTTCTCCGTCGAGAACGCGTAGACGACGAGTGTCTCGACGCCGAGGTCGATCGCGGCCTCGACCGTGCGCCGCAGCGCCCGCGTGCCGGCTCGGTGGCCCGCGGCGACGGGCAGGCCGCGGCGGCGCGCCCAGCGGCCGTTGCCGTCCATGATGATCGCGATCGTCTTCGCGACCTCTGGCAGCTCCGGCTCGACTCCGGGACGAACGCCGCGCAGGCTACGGATGCGGGTCAGCAGCTTCACGCCGAGGCTAAGGCGTCGCTTGCGACCTCAGGACGTGTGGGCTCCGCCCGCGCGTCCGTCCGCAATGACCGGTCGAGACCTCTGAGCACATTCCTGGCGCAGTCACGATCAGACTTCGAGGATCTCGGCCTCTTTCTTCTTCAGCAGCTCGTCGATCCTCTGCGTGTGCTCGTCCGTGAGCTTCTGTACGTGGTCCTCGGCCCGGTGCTCCTCGTCGCTGCCGACCTCGCCATTGTCGACGAGCTCCTTGAGGTGGTGCATGACGTCCCGGCGCACGTTCCGGATCGCGACGCGCCCGTCCTCGGCCATCTGCCGCACGACCTTGACGAGATCCTTGCGCCGCTCCTCGGTCAGCTGCGGGATCGGCAGGCGGATGATCTTGCCGTCGTTCGAGGGCACGACACCGAGATCGGACTCCTGGATCGCGCGCTCGATCGAGCCGAGCGAGTTCGGGTCGAACGGCTGAACGGTCAGCAGTCTCGCCTCGGGCGCGGAGATCGTCGCGAGCTGCTTCAACGGCGTCTGCTGGCCGTAGTAGTCGATCTGGAGGCGGTCGAGCAGGGCAGGCGACGCGCGGCCGGTCCGCAGCGTCGCGAACTCTGCCTGGGCCGCCTCGACCGACTTGTCCATCCGCCGGTTCGCGTCCTGAATCAGGTCATCGATCGCCATCGTCCCTCCGTTTGTCAGGGAGTCGAGACGATTGTCCCGACGCGCTCGCCCTCTACCACCTTACGGATGTTTCCGCCTTCGAGTGCGAAGACGTAGATCGGGAGCCGGTTGTCCATGCAGAGGGAAAGTGCGGTCGTGTCCATCACCTTCAGGCCGCGCTCGATCGCCTCGAGATGCGTGATCTCCGGGATCAACTTCGCGTCCGGATCCTGGCGCGGGTCGCCGTCGAGGACGCCCTCGACCGCGTGCTTGGCCATCAGGATCGCCTCGCCCCCGATCTCGAGCGCGCGTAGCGCCGCAGCGGTGTCGGTCGTGAAGAACGGGTTGCCCGTGCCGGCGGCGAAGATCACCACGCGGCCCTTCTCGAGGTGCCTGATCGCCCGGCGGCGGATGTACGGCTCCGCGACCTCGGCCGCCGCGAGGGCGGACATGACGCGGGTGTGGACACCGCGCCGCTCGAGCCCGTCCTGGAGGGCGAGCGCGTTCAGCAACGTGGCGAGCATCCCGGCGTAGTCGGCGGTGGCGCGGTCCATCCCATCGGCCGCCGCCTCGATCCCGCGGTAGATGTTCCCGGCCCCGACGACGATCGCCAGCTCGACCCCGCTCTCCTGGACGCCGACGATCTCGTCGGACAGGGAGACGATCCGTCCCGGGTCGAGGCCGTATTCCTTGTCGCCCATCAAGGCCTCGCCCGAGAGCTTCAGCAGCACCCGGTGGAAGACCGGCCGTGCTTCGCCCTCGGCGGCGGCGCCTTTCTGCTCTGTGACCGCCTTGCTCACTCCGCGAGCGCGTAGCGGACGAACTCGAGCGCCTCGGCTCCCTCGTCCGAGAGAGCCTGTGCCACGCTCTTCGCGGTGTCGTGGATCCACGGCTGCTCGGCCAGCGTGGCCGTCGCGAGGAACTCCTTGCGCAGCCGCCCCTCGACGATCTTGGCGCGGACCTCCTCCGGCTTGTCCTTGACGTCGTCCTGCTGCTCGTAGATCGCCCGCTCCGAGGCCAGCTCCTCCTCGGGGATCTCGTCGACGGTCAGGTAGCGCGGCGCGGCGAACGAGATGTGCATCGCGAGCCTGCGCGCCGTGGGGGGCTCGCCCCCTCGCACGCGGACGAGGACGCCGATCTTGTTCGCCGGCGGGTGCACGTACTCGGCGAGCACCTCGCCCTCGCCCGCCTCCATGCGCGCGGCGCCGCGGAGCTCGATGTTCTCGCCGAGCCGGCCGATCAGCTCGAGCCGCTTCTCCTCGAGGCCTCCCGCGGCCTCCGGGCCCTCGGCCTCCACCGCTTCGAGCACCGCCTCGGCAAAGCCGAGGAACTCCTCGTTCTTGGAGACCGGTTCCGTCTCGCAGCCGATCGCGGCGAGCGCACCGACGCTCCCGGACACGGTCGCCAGGACCTCGCCCTCGGTCGTCTCGCGCCCGGCCTTCTTCCCGGCGGCGGCGATGCCGCGCTCCCGCAGAAGCCGCTTGGCCGCCTCGAGGTCGCCGCCCGACTCCTCGAGGGCGCGCTTGCAATCCATCATCCCGGCGCCCGTCTCGTCGCGGAGCTGCTTGACCAGGTTGGCGGAGATGTCGGTGGCGCTCATTCGGGCTCACCCACAACGGGCGCCGCCTCGGGCTGCGGCTGCTCTTCCTCTGCAGGCGCATCCTCGATGGTCTCGGCCTGCTCCTCTTCTGCCGACGGCGTGAAGTCCGCCGGCGTCGCCTTCGCCTTGCCGGCCGCGATCCCGTCGGCGATCGCCCGCACGACGAGACCGCACGAGCGGATCGCGTCGTCGTTGCCGGGGATCACGTAGTCGGCCTCGTCCGGGTCGCAGTTCGTGTCCACGAGCGCGATGATCGGCAGGTTCAGACGGCGCGCCTCCCGCACCGCGAGCTGCTCCTTGCGCAGGTCGACGACGAAGACCGCGTCGGGCTGCGTGCGCATGTCCGCGACGCCCCCGAGGTTCATGTCGAGCTTCTCGAGCTCGCTCTGCATGGCCATCCGCTCCTTGGGAGGAAGCAGGTCGAGCTGGCCCTCGTCGCGCAGACGCCGCAGCTCGTGGAGGCGCTCGATCCGCTCGGAGATCGTGCGCCAGTTCGTGAGCAGGCCGCCGAGCCAGCGGTGGTTGACGTAGGGCATCTCCACGCGCTTCGCCTGCTCCTCGATCGCGTCCTGCGCCTGCTTCTTCGTGCCGACGAAGAGCACTGTCCCGTTCCGCTCCGCGAGGTTGCGGGCGAAGTCGTGCGCCTCCCCGAGCAGCTGTTGCGACTGCTGGAGGTCGATGATGTAGATGCCGCCGCGCTCCGCGAAGATGAAGCGCTTCATCTTCGGGTTCCAGCGGCGGGTCTGGTGACCGAAGTGGACTCCGGCCTCCAGGAGCTCTCGCATGCTTACGACGGACACCTTCTGATCCTTTCTCTGGTTTGAGTCGTGTCGCCGCCGGGAGTCGGGTGGAACCGGCGTTCCGTCTTGCCGGCACCGCCACCCGCCCGTCCCCGGCGGGTCGGGGGTCAGGGTCGCGAAAGTCTAGCTGCTGCCCGGACGCGGGCGAGAGCCGCCTCGAGCTCGGGCGGCAGCGGCGACTCGGCCTCGACTTGCTCTCCGCTCACCGGGTGCGGGAAGGCAAGCCGCCAGGCGTGGAGGAACTGGCGCTCGAGCTCAGGGTCCGGGACGCCGTAGACGGGGTCGCCGACCACCGGGAGGCCGATCGCGGCCAGGTGGACGCGAATCTGGTGGGTGCGGCCCGTCTCGAGGCGGACATCAAGCAGCGCGTGCCGGTCGAGGAGCTCCTCGACCTCGAAGTGCGTGACGGCCTCGCGCGGGCTCTCGGTGTCGAGCGACATCCTGGTCGGGTCGTTCCGATCGCGGCCGATCGGCGCCTCGATGCGGCCCCGCCACGAGCGGGGGCGCCCCCGCACGAGCGCCTTGTAGCGCCGCTCGAGCGCATGCCGACGCACGAGGTTCCGGAGCCCGCGGTACGCCTCCTCGGTGCGCGCGACGACGAGCAGGCCCGACGTGTCGCGATCGATCCGGTGGACGATTCCGGGGCGCTCCGGGACGTCACCACCTGCCGTGCGACCGAGGAGCCCGTGGACGAGCGTTCCCGTCGAGTGCCCGGGTGCCGGATGGACGACGATCCCTGCCGGCTTGTCCACCACGAGGAGATGCTCGTCCTCGTAGGCGATCCGCAGCGGCAGCTCCTCCGCCTCCAGCGGGCCGGCGTTTCTCTCCGGCGGCTCGAAGACCAGCTCCTCCCCACCAGCGAGCCGGTGGCTCTTCGGCTTCGCCTCGCCGTCGAGGAGCGCCCCACCGCCTTCGACCAGCCGTTCGGCGGCGGCGCGCGTGCCCACCTCGGGCAAGGAGGCGAGAAACCGGTCGAGCCGCTCCCCGGCCGCCGCTTCCGGGACGACGAGCTTCGTCAGGTCTTTCGGGTCTCGCCGACGACGAGCGCGATGAAGAGGATCGCGACTCCGATCACGATGAAGGAGTCGGCGAGGTTGAACGCCGGCCAGTAGCGCAGGTCGAGGAAGTCGGTCACGTGCCCGAGCCGGATCCGGTCGATCAGGTTCGAGGTGGAGCCGCCGATCAGCAGCCCCAGGGCGACGGGAAGCACCGGATGGCGCGCTCCCGAGCGGGCGAAGAAGACGAGCATCCACCCCACTGCCAGCGCGGTCAGCGCGGTCACGATGACGGTCGCGCTCGCGAACAGGCCGAACGCGATCCCCGAGTTCTGGACGTGGTGGATCGAGAACGGGCCGATGACGTGCAGCGACTCGCCGAGCTCGAGCTGGCTCGAGACGATCAGCTTCGTCAGCTGGTCGGCGGCGATCGCCGCCAGCACGACGACGCCGAGCTCGGCCCACTGGACGGCCCCGGCCGCGAACGAGCGCTGCACGCTCGAGACGGGCGTCAGCGCGTCCGTGCTCGACCCCACGCGGACGTCGAGCGTCCGCGACGCGGGCTCCGTCACCCCCGCTCCTCCCTGCGCTTGCAGTCGATGCACTGCGTCGTGTACGGCACCGCCTCCAGGCGCTCCGCGCCGATCGGATTCCCGCAGGCCTGGCAGACGCCGAACGTGCCGTCGTCGATGCGCTGCAGCGCGCTGTCGATCTCGGCGAGCAGGCGCTCCTCGTTCTCCTCGAGCGTGTAGTCGATCTCCCGGTCGAACGTGATCGTGGCGACGTCTCCGGGATGGTTGTCGCTCGGGATCTCCTGCGTCTCGTCCTCCATCGAGCCCGGGTTGTCCTCGTGGAGGTAGGCCAGCGCCCCCTCGGCGCGCGCGCGGTCGTCGAGCAGCCGCCTGCGGAAGCGCTCGGTGTCGATCGCAGCGCTCATCGGCCGTCCGCTTTTTTGACCGAGCGCGTGAGCCGCCGCTCGCTCTCGGCGTCGTCGATGCCTGCCACGCGGATGACTTTCTCCCGCGCGGCGTGCCCGGAGACGATCGAGACCGATCGGCGTGGGATCTTCAGCTCCCGCGAGAGGAGCTTGATCACGGCGTCATTCGCACGGCCACGCTCCGGAGAGGCCGCGACGCGGACCTTCCAGCCGTCTCCCTGGCGACCGACGATCTCCGTTCCACGCGAACCCGGAGAGACGCGGAGCCGAACGCGGGCCGAGGGTTCCATGGGCTCAAGTATAGGTTTCCCCTCGGGCTTACGGCTGTCTCTGGCCGGGGGACGAAATGGCCTGATTTGGAGCTTTGTTGGGGGAGGACATCCGCCTCGCCCAGCCCCAGCGGGATCAGGTCGTTAGACGGTCAGGCAGCTTCAGCCTCCGAGGCGTCCTCGGCGGCATCCAGTGCCGCCTCGAGCAGCGCACGCACCCTGCGCGCCTCGGCGATCAGGCGCTCGCGCTCGGCCGCCGCGGCACGCGTCACCGCACGGGCCTCCGCGTGAGCCTCCTCGACGATCAGCTCGGCCTGGGTCTTGGCCTGGGCCTTCATCTCGTGCGCCGAGCGTTCCGCCGAAACGAGCGTCGTGCGCAGGAGCGTCTCGAGCTCGCGGTGCCTCGTGAGCTCCGACTGGAGCTGCTCGATGCGGTCGGCGAACTCGGCCCGCTCGCGCCAGACGTCCTCGAACGACTGCTCGATCTCCCCGAGCAACTCGTCCACCGGCCGACGGCGATAGCCGAACGGCCCTCGCTTGAAACCGATGTGGTGGAGCTCTACCGGTGTAATGGTCATGTCGATCCCCTCCTAGGAGAAGCTGTTGAAGAGCCGGTCGATCACGGCCTTCAGCAGGAACAGGAAGAAGATGGCCACCACCGGCGAGAGGTCGAGCGGGCCGGTCCGCGGGAGGATCCGCCGGAACAGCCTCAGGTACGGCTCGCACACGTCTCGCAGGAACTCGACGAGCCGGCTGATCCAGGTCGAGTAGGGCATCCGCACCCACGACGTCAGGATGTAGACGAAGATCAGCAGGACGTAGACGTAGATGAAGACGTCGATGAAGTGGTTCGCCCGTGTGGCAGCGTCCGCTGCGACCGCAAAGGTGGCCATCAGGCGCGAATTCGCGTCCTCGAGCGTTAGTCCTTGACTCCAGCGCATCGACCGGCCATTTCAGACGGGCGACCGGCCAAGCCGGACGCCCTGAGAGCGGCGCCGCGAGCGGCGCCTGGGCGCCGAGCTCCCCGAGCTCACCGCTGTTCCTAGGCCTGGTTGAAGAAGCCTCGCTCGACCAGCCGCGCGCGCTCCTCCGCCGAGACCTCGACGTTGCGCGGAGTCAGGAGGAAGACCTTGTCGGCGACGCGCTGCATGCCGCCGTCGAGCGCGTACGTGAGGCCGCTCGTGAAGTCGATCAGGCGCTTCGAGAGCTCCTGGTCGGAGCTCTGGAGGTTGAGGATGACCGGGACCGAGTCCTTGAACTTGTCCGCGATCTGCTGCGCGTCGTTGAAGCTGCGCGGGACGACGAGGTGTACCTGCACCGACGGCACCGCCTGGACGACGCCGTCACTGCGGCGGCCGCGCGGGCGGAGCACCGCGGTCTTCGGAGCCGATTCCTCGGGCTCCGGATCGGTCCAGTCGTCGAAGTCCTGCCGTCGTCCCTGGGGCGGCGCCAGGCGGCGGACGTTCGGACGCTCGCTGTACGTGCGCTCGAGGTTCTCCTCGGTGAGGTAGCCGTCCTCGTCCCACTCGTCCTCTTCCTCGGCGATCCCGAAGTAGACGAGCGTGCGGTTCCACACGTCTCCGAAACCCATGATTCGCGGATGTTAGACGCAACCGCGGGGGGAGGGAAAGCCGCTTGGAACCATGGACGGTGCGTTGAACGGCCGCGCCGGCGGGGCCGGCCCGGCCTCGGGTCGGCATCGCAAGCGAAGCCTCAGCCGGCGTACAGCACAGATCCCAGGCGGACCATCGTGGCGCCCTCGTCCGCCGCTACGCGGTAGTCCTGGCTCGTGCCCATCGACAGCTCGGGCAGCCCGTAGCGCTCGGCCAGCTCACGCAGGCGGCGGAAATAGGGGCGCGACGACTCGGGATCGCCGGTCTCGGGCGGCATCGTCATCAGGCCGCGCACGTCGTCGTAGAGCGTGAGGAACTCCTCGAGATCGCGCTCCGGGATCCCGGACTTCGACTCCTCGCCGGAGAGGTTGACCTCGACCAGCGCAGGGATCTCGAGCCGCTTCGCCGCCGACTCGCTCGCGAGCGAGTGACAGAGCTCGCACAGGCGGTTGACGGTCGGGGCCTTCCGGCTCTGGAGGTGGCCGATGAAATGCCAGCGAAACGCGTCGCCGTGGGCCGCGTGCTTGGCCTCGAGATCCTGCGCGCGGTTCTCCCCCACGACCTCGATCCCCGCCTCCGCGAGCGCGGGCAGGTCGTCGACGTCCACGTACTTGGTTGCCGCGACGATCGTCACGGCAGGACCGAGCTCAGCGCGGATCCGCTCGTAGCTCGAGCGGACCGTCTCAGTCGATATAGGCGACAACGCCCTGCCTGCCGGTCACGCCCTGGTCGCGGCGATGGGAGAAGAAGAGCTCCGGGTTGCAGGAGGTGCAGAGGTCGGTGCGCTCGACCTCCTCGCAGCCGGCCTCGCGCAGGGCCTGCTCGGCGGCGCTCCACAGATCGAGGTGCCCGCCTGTGACAACACCGTTGCCGTACGCGGCCTGAAACGGCTCGGCCACCTCGGGGCCGATCTCGTAGCAGCATGGTCCGATGCCGGGGCCGATCGCTGCCGCGAGCCGCCCGCCTCCGAGCGCCCGGGCGCCCGCGGCAACGATCCCGGCGATGAGCCCGCGCCAGCCCACGTGCAAGATCGCCAGCGCAGGGCGCCTCCCGTTCGCCGGCTCCCGGGCGATTGCCACGGGTAGGCAGTCGGCCGTGAGCAGCATCATCGCCTGCCCACGCTCGTCGCTCCAGAGCCCGTCGCACCTCTCGAACACCGTCCCAGGGGTCACGATCCCCCGCGGCTCCGCCGGTCGCACCTCGGCGCTGTGGTGCTGCCAGGCCATGGTCGCGGTCTCGGGGTCGGCCTCGACCTCGACGCACGCGCGGCGGCGGTTCTCGGCGACGTTGAGCGGATCGTCCTCGGTGAGGGCGCCGAGATTGAGTGACTCGTAGACGCCGGTGCTCACGCCTCCGGTCCGCGTCGTGAACCCGACCACGTACGGGTCGGGCGCATCCCAGCGGAGGAGCTTCATTCGACTACCTTCGATTCTCGCGCACCCGGCCAGCGGCGCAGACGGCCGAGCCAGCGAAGCCGGCTCGGTCTGACGGCGACATCGAACTCGACGTCGCTCACTTCGCGATCAGCTCCCGCGCCGCCTCGAGCTCCGAGTCGCGGCCGTCGAGCTCGCCGTTCAGCTTCCGGCGCCGCAGCTCCGCGAGGATCTCCCCCACGCGCGGCGACTCACCGAGCCCGAGCTCGGCGAGATCGGCCCCGCTCACCTCGAGGTGCACGTCGCGCAGCCGCTCGAAGTACTCGTGCAGCGGCTCGAGGTCGGCCAGGGCGAGCGCAAAGAGTGGCGCATCGGGCGCGTAGGGCTCGGCGAGCGCCACGACCTCCGCCGGCTCCGCGCCGCTCTGCAGGCGTTCGACGAGGCGCGGGCCGACGGTGACGGCCGCGGCGATCTGCTCCGCATCGCGGCGCCTGACCTTCAGGCGCTGGAGCCAGTCGTAGACCTCGTCCGGAGGCAGCCTGCGGGCCAGGGCGGCCAGGCCGAGCCGCCACGAAGGGATCTCGAGCCCGTAGCGGGCGCGCAGCTCAGCGAGGCGCCGGACGAGGGCGACCGCCTCCTCGTCCGCCGCGAGGTGCGGATGGATCGCGCGGTCGGCCCCGAGCTCGGCCAGGCGAAGGATCGAGTGCTCGATCTCGCCCTCCTCGAGCAGCGCCTCCAGCTCGTCGCGCAGGCGCGCGGACGAGAGGTCGCCCACGAGGCCCATCTCGACCGTCCCGCGCGCCAGCCGGACCGTGTGCTCGTCCATGCGGAAGCCGAGACGGTTCTCGTAGCGGATCGCGCGGAAGATGCGGGTCGGGTCGTCGATGAACGACAGGTTGTGCAGGACGCGAATCGTCCGCGCGTCGAGGTCACGCCGCCCGCCGAACGGATCGACGAGCCGGCCCAGGTCGGCGCCCCTCAGCGACACCGCCATCGCGTTGATCGTGAAGTCGCGGCGGAAGAGGTCCTCTCGGATCGACGCGTGCTCGACCGTCGGCAGCGCCGCCGGCGCGTCATAGAACTCGGTGCGCGCGGTGACCACGTCCACGCGCTCCTCGTCTCCGTAGATGACCACGGCGGTGCCGAACTTCTCGTGCGTGCGGACACGACCTCCGAGCGCATCGGCCAGAGCCTGCGCGAGGGCGATGGCGTCGCCCTCGACGGCGACATCGAGGTCGAACCCACCCTCGCCGAGCAGGATGTCGCGCACCGTCCCGCCGACGAGGTAGACGCCTTCGAACGGCTCGGAGACCGCGGCGACCGCCTCGAAGACCGGCTGGAGGCGATCGAGCTTCGCGAGCTCTTCCGCGAGCATCGGCCCTGGCCGCTCGGACGGAACGGCCTGAGCGCCGAGCGCGCGCAGGAGATCGGTGCGCGTGACGACGCCTGCGATCCGCTCGCCGTCTAGGACCGCGACGCGGTCGTCGGCACCCGAGAGGAGCCGCTGAAGCTCCCCCAGCGGCGTGTCCAGGGCGCAGGTCGCGACCCGTGTGCTCATGATCCCCTTGACCGGCGCATGCGAGAGCCCGTGGGCGACGGCGCGATCGAGGTCCTCGCGCCCGACGACTCCGGCAAGCCGGTCTCTTTCGGCGACGAGGATCCCGCTCTGGCCATGCCGCTGGCAGGCCACGAGCGCACGCGAGACGGTTTCGTCCGGCGCGACGGTGCGCGCCGGGCTCGACATGAGGCTGCCAGCGGTGAGCGGCTCACGGACGGTCTCCGGGAGACCCCTGGCGACCCGCGCACGAGCGTCGTCGAGGCTCCCCTTGAAGATCGCAGAGGCCGCCTGCGGGTGCCCGCCCCCGCCGAGCAGGTGCGCGATGGCGGCCGCGTCGACCTCCGGGATGCGGCTGCGGGTGACGCAGAAGACGCGCTCCTCCATCTGAACGAGCAGCACGAGCGCCTTGCAGTCGGTCAGCTCGACGACCTTGTGCGCGAGGTTCGACACGCCGTCCACGTAACGCGGCCACTCGACTGCGGCCACGAGCACCTCGACCCCGGCAAGGCGGTGCGGCTCGAGCGCCGCGAGCAGCGTCGCGAGGAGGTCTCGCTCCTCCCCGGTCAGCGGCGTGTGCAGGAACTCGGCGAGCAGCTCCTGGCGCGCGCCGTGGCGGAGGCACCACCCGAGTGCCTCGGCGTCCCGCTGCGTCGCCGTCGGGTAGGTGAGCGAGCCCGTGTCCTCGTGGATTCCGAGCGCGAACGCCGTCGCCTCGAGCGGCGTCACCGGGATCTCGCGCTCGGCGAGGATGCCCACGAGGGTCGTCGTGAGCGCCCCGTCTTCGGACAGGATCGTGTGCTCTGCAGCCCACTCGGGCGGCTCGCCCGCGTGATGATCGAAGACGACCTTCTCGACATCGGGGTCGAGTGCGACCCGCTCGAGCTCGCCAAGGCGGCTCGCATGCGTCGTCTCCACGACGATCAACCTCGTGATCGCATCGAGCTCGAGCCGTGACGCCTCGGCGAGGTCGAGCTCGTCGGCATGGAGGCGCGTGAACTCGCGGACGTTGCGGTTCAGCGAGCCCGACAGGGTTGCGACCGCGTCCGGGTAGAGCCGTCGCGCGGCCAGCATCGCCGCGAAGGCGTCGAAGTCGGTGTTGCCGTGGGTCGCGATGACCGTCTCTGCCCGCATGGGACTCATTGTGCCTCTGGCCGGTGCCAGATCACTCCCGGCCACCGTGGAAAGCGGCACGCATCCGGCACTCTCTCGTGACGGACACGTGCGTGTTTCCGACGTACGATCGCCTCGGGGAGGAGGCTGGGCGAACCGTACTGAGACCAGAAGGAGGCGCTTGCGGCGCTAGACCGTCGCGATCGCCTCGATCTCGACCTTGGCGCCCGACGGAAGCGCGGGCACCTCGACTGTCGCGCGCGCGGGAGGCTTGTCGCCCACGTGCTTCGCGTAGACCTCGTTCATTCCGGCGAAGTCGCCGAAGTCGTCGAGGTAAACGGTCGTCTTGACGAGCCGGTCGAGGCTGCTTCCCGCCGCCTCGAGGATCGCCTTCAGGTTCGAGAACACCTGCTCGGTCTGCTCCTGAATCGTCTCGCCCACGAGCTCGCCGTGATCCGGCCGCAGGCCGACCTGCCCGGCGACGAAGACGAGCCCGCCCGCGCAGATCGCCTGCGAGTACGGCGCTCCCTGGAACGGCGCCGGCGCGGCCTCGGTGCGAACGACGGTCTTGTCCTCCATCAGCCTCCCTTTCCTCGCCTCGGCCGGCAGCTCTGCGCGAGCGCCACCCCGAGTGCCTTGAAGATCGCGTCGAGAACGTGGTCGGGATCGGAGCCCTCGATCAGCCGCACGTGAAGCGTCAGCCCGGCCCCCTCGGCGAGCTCCTGCAGAAACGTTGCGACGACGTCGCTGGCGAGGCCGGCCACGCGCGCGTCGCTGAGGTCGACGTTCGAGACAACGAGCGGCCGGCCCGATGCCTCGACCACGACGTGCGCCAGCGCCTCGTCGGCCGGGACGACCGCCGAGCCGTGGCCCCGGATCCCCTCCGAGCGAAGCGCATCCTCCAACGCGCTGCCGAGGGCCCGGCCCGCGGCCGCGATCTCCGCCTCCGCCTCACCGGGCGCGACCTCGAGCGTGAGGTTGAAGGACGCGTACTCGGCGAGCAGTCGCAGGAGATGGTCGAGCACCGCCACGCCCGTGACGACGCTCGCCTCCCCACTGCCCGCCACGGCCACACGCGCACGGAGTCGGCCGGCCTCGTCAGCCTGCCCGGTCCGAGCCATCAGCCCTCGCTGCGCTCGACTCGCGCGCCGAGCGACCGCAGCCGCTCGTCGATCCGCTCGTAACCGCGGTCGATCTCGCCGATGTTGCCGATCGTCGAGACGCCTTCCGCGCAGAGACTTGCGATCAGCATCGCCATCCCGGCGCGGATGTCCGGGCTCGCCATTCGCTCGCCGTAGAGCCTCGAGGGACCGCTGACGACGACGCGATGCGGGTCGCAGAGGATGATTCGCGCGCCCATCCCCACGAGCTTGTCGACGAAGAAGAGCCTGCTCTCGAACATCTTCTCGAAGACCATGATCGTCCCTCGCGCCTGCGTCGCGACCGTCACGGCGATCGACGTCAGGTCGGCCGGGAACTGCGGCCAGGGTCCGTCGTCGATCTTCGGGATCGCGCCGCCGAGGTCGTCCTGGACGACGAGCTCCTGCGCGCCGGGGACACGGACGCTCGCGCCGTCCACGTGGATCTCGATCCCGAGCCGCTCGAGCATCGGCCGGACAGCCACGAGATCCTCCGGCCGCGTGTCGTCGATCGTGATCTCACCGGGCGTGATCGCGCCGAGCCCGATGAAGCTCGCGACGTCGATGTGGTCCGGTGCGATCCGGAACTCGCCGCCGCCGAGCCGCTCGACGCCCTCGATGCGCAGGACATTCGAGCCCATCCCCTGGATCCGCGCCCCGAGGTCGACCAGGAACCGGCACAGGTCCTGCACGTGGGGCTCGCAGGCGGCGTTGCCGATCACGGTCTCCCCTCGAGCGAGCACGGCCGCCATCACCGTGTTCTCCGTGCCCGTGACGCTAGCCTCGTCGAGGAACACGTGCGCGCCCACGAGGCCGCTCGTCTGCATCGTGTAGCGGCGCTCGACCTCGATCTCGGCGCCGAGGCCGCGGAGCGCGTCGATGTGTACGTCTAGCCTTCGCCGCCCGATCACGTCGCCTCCCGGCGGCGGGACGACCGCGCGGCCGTGACGGGCAAGCAGCGGGCCCGCGAACAGGATCGAGGCGCGGATCCGGCGACAGAGCTCCTCGTCGAGCTCGACCTTCCGGATCTCCGCTGCGTGCACGCGCAGCTCGTTCGGCCCCTGCCAGTCCACCTCGGCGCCGATGTCGGCCAGGAGCTCGAGCATCGTCTCGACGTCGCGAATGCGCGGGACGTTCGTGAGCATCACGGGGTCGTCCGTGAGCAGGCACGCTGCGAGGATCGGCAGGGCGCCGTTCTTGTTGCCGGCCGCCGCGATCCGGCCGGTGAGCGGCTGTGCGCCTTCGATGACGAACGACTCGGCCAACGATTCGGTGACGACAGTTTGGGCCACGGGAGAGGGCTATCCTAGGAGCGGTGGGTGGCTACCGGCAAACGTTTCGATCGGTCAGTTCAGACGGATGCACGGCTGAGCCGCGCATCCTGAGGCTAGGCATCGCAGGCGAAGCCTAGCGGCCGCTGTGGAGCCGACCCGAGACGCCGCCTGGGAGACCCTGACGCGGTACACGAAGAGTGAGGCGCTTCTGCGCCACGCGCTCGCCGTGGAGGCCGCCGTCGGCGCCTACGCGGTCCGGTTCGGCGAGGACGAGGAGCTTTGGCGCGCGACCGCGCTGCTTCACGACTTCGACTACGAGATGCATCCGACTCTCGACCAGCACCCGCAGGACGGCGCGCCGATCCTCCGTGAGGAGGGCTGGCCCGAGGAGGTGATCGACGGCGTCCTCTCGCACGCCTCGCACCTCGACATCGCGCGCGACACGCCGCTCCGGAAGACGCTCTTCGCCTGCGACGAGCTGAGCGGGTTCATCCACGCCTGCGGGCTCGTGCGGCCGGACGGAATCGAGACGCTGGAGCCGAAATCGGTGCGCAAGAAGCTGAAGCAGCCGTCGTTCGCGGCGGGCGTCAACCGCGACGACGTCTACATGGGCGCCGAGGAGCTCGGCGTCGACCTCGACGAGCACATCGCGTTCGTGATCGCGGCGATGCGTCCGATCTCCGCCGAGCTCGGACTTCGCACCGGCTAGGCAGCGAGCGCCGCGAGCAGGCGGTCGAGGTCGTCGTTGCTCGTCCACCAGCCGCATGAGACGCGGATCCAACCGAGGCCCGGGACATCGCGGACGACGACGCCCGCCTCGTAGAGGCTCTTGACGAGCGCAGCCGAGTCGCCCTCGACGCGGAAGGAGACGAGCGTCCCTTGACCCGGGGCGGTGACGACCTCGAAGCGCTCCGCGAGCAGGTCGCGACAGCGGCCTGCCGTCACGGCGGCGCGCTCCAAGCGCCCCTCCGGCGCGAGGTCGAGGGCCGCCGAGAGGCCGGCGAGCGAAGGCGGCGGGGTCCAGCCCGGGTCGAAGCGCACGGCCCCTGGCCGCGGCGTGAATTCACCCGAGGGCTCGTAGCTCTCCTGCGAGAGGTAGCTCGGCGCGGCGATGCGCAGCCGGTCGGGAGCGGCGACCGCGAGGCCGCCCATCGCGTCCGGCCCGCAGAGCCACTTCTGGCACGAGAACGCGTAGAAATCGAACTCGGAGGCGTCGACCGGGATCGCCCCTGCCGACTGGGCGCCGTCGACGAGCACCGGCAGCCCCGTCGCCCCCTTCAGCTCCGCGATCGGAAAGCGGTTGCCGCTCATCCAGCAGACGTGCGAGAGCGCGAGCAGCCGCGTCTTCGGCGTCACCTCGCGGAGCAGGACCTCGAGCGCCTCTTCCGGCGGCAGCTCCCGCACGGGCGCGAAGCGAACGCGGGCGGGCGAGACGGCCAGCGCCCCCA
Source organism: Gaiellaceae bacterium (assembly GCA_035518635.1). Taxonomy (GTDB): domain Bacteria; phylum Actinomycetota; class Thermoleophilia; order Gaiellales; family Gaiellaceae; genus AC-32. The sequence goes on along the minus strand of DATIXI010000046.1, from coordinate 1,109 downwards.
GCAGCCCGAAGTGCTCGCCGTCCGTCGTGACGACCTCGTCCTCCGGCCCGAGGTCGAGCCCCGTGAGCACGATGTTGCACCCGTTCGTGGTCGAGGTCGCGAGCGCGAGCCTCTCCGCCGGAACACCGACGACCACGGCGAGCTTCTCGCGCACCTCGTTCCGGAGCTCGAGCGCGCGCTCGAAGTAGGCAGGCCCGCCGCGGCCACCCTCGAGGTCAGCCTGCTCCTGGGCGACCATAGCCTCGATCGTCGGACGGGCGAGGGGCCCGTTCGTGCCCGCGTTCAGGTAGGCGAGCCGCTCGAAGACCGGGAACTGGGCGCGCGCTTTCTCGAACATCACTCGAACCTCGTCTCGACGGGTGCGTGGTCTGAGAGCAGACGGCCATCCACGGTGCGGCGTTCAGGGGGCCATTTCTCCGTGCCAAGCGTCTCAGCGCCCTTGACGAGCACCTGGTCGATGCCGTCGATCGGCTCCGAGTATCCCTGCAGGTTCTTCAGCGTCTGAGAGGTCACCGGGCCGATGTTGAAGTCACCGGCGAGCACGAGCGTGTCGCCGTCCTGCGCGAAGGACTCGGCGAAGTCGACCGCCCGCTGCAGCTCGACGTCCGCGCACCTGCGATCTGCCCGGGACGCGTGCAGGTTCGCGACCGACACGAACCGGCCGTTGGTCTCCGCCCGCACCGCCTGGCAGACGCGCCGCTCCAGCGCCCACTTGAGTCGGGTGCGGAGGTCGAGCCCGAGCTTCTTCGCCTCCGTACGGCGAAGGCTTCGCGGGTTGAGGACGATCGAGTCTTCGGCGACCGCGTTGAACGCAGGTGCGAGCAGGATCGCGTTCGCCTGACCCGTGAACGCCGAGCGAAAAAAGCCGCTGTTGATCTCCGTGATCCACTTGCCGAGCTCCGCGCTGATCAGCTTCGGCCGCGAGGCGACCGCGCCGAACGCCTGCATGCCGCTCCAGCCCTCGAGCTTCGACAGCGACCAGACGGGCAGCTCCTGCAGGCAGAGCGCGTCCGGCCGGTCCTCGGTCGCGAGCTTCACCATCTCCTCGAGGTACGCCCTGCGCTCCGGCGGCACGGCGTTTCCGTGGAACAGGTTCCAAGTGCGGACGA
>DATIXI010000045.1:0-37937 GCA_035518635.1 Gaiellaceae bacterium | reverse complement strand
GAAGAACATAGCCTCGAGCGAGAGGGGAGAGCCATGCCGTCTGGCCGCGTACCGATCGAGGGAAGCGAGCGCGAAGCGCTCCCGGGGGCAAAGAGAGTCGGGCCGATCCCGGCCGACCAGGAGGTGCGGGTGACGATCGTCGTCCGCCGCCGCGACGATGCGGCCCTGCCGAAGCTCGAGGAGGGAGCGGAGCCCCTGAGCCGCACCGAGTTCGCGCAGCGCTTCGGGGCCGACGCGGCCGACCTGGAGCGAGTCGCGCAGTTCGCGCGCGAACACGGTCTCGAAGTGCGCGAGTCCGACCAGGCGCGGCGCACGGTGGTGCTGGCCGGCCCGGCGGCGGCGGTCGCCAAGGCCTTCGACGTCTCCTTCGAGGAGTACGAGCACGAGGGGGTGCGCTTCCGCGCCCGCAGCGGGCCGGTGCACGTGCCGGCAGAGCTTGCGCCGATCGTCACGGCAGTGATCGGGCTCGACAGCCGCCCGCAGGCCAAGCCGCACTTCCGCCGGCTCGAGAGCGAAGGCCTGAGCCCCAGGGCGACGCGCGCCTTCACCCCGCTCCAGATCGCCCGCCTCTACGACTTTCCGTCCAACCTGGATGGACGCGGCCAGAAGATCGCCCTGATCGAGCTCGGCGGAGGTTTCCGCCCCAACGATCTCAAGACCTACTTCCGCGAGCTCGGCCTGCATGCTCCCAAGGTCACCGCCGTCCCGGTCGCAGGCCAGCCCAACTCGCCCTCGACCCCGGACTCCGCCGACGGCGAGGTCGTGCTCGACATCGAAGTCGCGGGCGCGGTCGCGCCCAAGGCGGAGATCCTCGTCTACTTCGCCCGCAACACCGACCGCGGCTTCTACGAGGCAATCACCAGCGCCGTGCACGACCAGCGCGCATCTTCGATCATGTCGATAAGCTGGGGCGCTCCCGAGGACTCGCAGTTCTGGACCGAGCAGTCGCGCCGCGTCTACGACGAGGCGTTCCAAGAAGCGGCAGCGCTCGGCATGAGCGTCTTCGTGGCGGCCGGCGACAACGGCTCGACCGACGGAGTCGGCGACGGGCGCCAGCACGTCGACTTTCCCGCTTCGAGCCCGCACGTGGTCGGCTGCGGCGGCACCCGCATCGAGAGCGCCAACGGCACGATCCGCTCCGAGCGCGTCTGGGAGACGAACGGGGCTACCGGCGGCGGGGTGAGCGAGACCTTCCCCCTTCCCGCCTGGCAGCGCAGCGCCAAGGTCGACAAGTCCGCCAACCCCCCGCACCGAAGCGGGCGCGGCGTTCCCGATGTGGCGGGCGATGCCGATCCCGCCAGCGGTTACCGGGTCCGGGTCGACGGTGAGGAGACGGTGATCGGCGGCACGAGCGCCGTCGCCCCACTCTGGGCGGGCCTGCTCGCCCTCGTCAACCAGCACCGTGGCCGTCCGGCCGGCTTCCTCAATCCGACGCTCTACAAGGCGCACACGAGCGGCGGCTTCAAGGAGATCACAAGCGGCGGCAACGGCGCCTACGAGGCGCGGGAAGGCTGGAACGCCTGCACCGGCCTCGGGCGCCCCGAGGGCCAGCGGCTCGTTCAGCTGCTGACGAGCTGACCGGGGGCGGAGGTACCGCCGAGGCGCACGGTCGGCCGGTGCCCTCGAGCGCTCCCGTTGCCGAGGCGATCGCCCGGATGGAGGCGATCCTCGCGCCACTTCGCCCTTCCGACGGCGTCGCGTGCTTCGCTCGTCTCTACCTCGCCGTGACCGAGAGCGTCCAGGCTCGGCTCGCGGGGATGACTTTTGCCGACCCGCGCTTCCTGGCACAGCTCGACGCGAGCTTCGCCGATCTCTTCTTTCAGGCTGTCGACGCCTCGAGCCGCGATCCACGCGGCGTTCCGCGCGCCTGGGCCGCGCTGTTCGAAGCCCGGTCTCGCAAGGGCGTCGCGCCCCTCCAGTTCGCGTTCGCCGGGATGAACGCTCATATCAACCGAGATTTGCCGGTCGCGCTCGTCACGAGCTGCGAGCGGTCCAAGATCGCGCTTGCCAGAGGCTCGCCCCAGCACGACGACTACATGCGGATCAACAAGGTGCTCGCGGCCGTGGAGGCGCAGGTCAAGCAGCAGTATCTCGGCGGCTGGCTCCGCCGTCTCGACCGGCTGCTTCACCGCGTCTACCGGATCGACGACGTCCTTGCGATGTGGGACGTCGCCCGTGCGCGCGACACCGCCTGGGTCAACGCCGAGGCGCTCTGGGCGATCCGCGGCGACCGCGAGCTCTACGACGACTACCTTGCCGCTCTCGACCGAACCGTGGGGTTCGCGGGGCGTGGTCTGCTCGTACCCGCCGACACCTGGCTCCAGAGGCTGGGCCGCGCCTTCAAGCTCCTGGTATGAGCCGACTCCCAGCGCGGGCTGCGCCTTACCCGCAACCACCGATCAGCGCCATCCCCGATGTCTCCCTACGACGGGGCTGAGACGCTGGTCGTGTGTCTCAGGAGAGGAGCTCTGGAATGACGAGCATCAAAGACGCGGCAGCCGATTTTCTCGCCCACAGGCGTGTGGCTGTCACCGGCGTCTCACGAGCGCCCGGGAACCACGGCAGCAACGTTGTCTACAAGCGCCTGCGCGACCGCGGCTACGAGGTCTTCGCCGTCAACCCCAACGCGGACGAGGTCGAGGGCGATCGCGCCTACCACGATCTCCACTCGATTCCGGGAGGGGTCGAGGCGGTCGTGATCGGCACGCGACCCGAGATCGCCGACGAGACGATGCGCGAGTGCGCAGAGCTCGGGATCAAGCACGTCTGGATGCACCGCGGTCCCGGTGAAGGCAGCGTTTCCGAGACCGCGACCGCCTATGGCCGAGAGCGCGGGATCGCCGTGATCGACGGCGGCTGCCCGTGCATGTTCGGTCCTACTGCTGACCTCGGACACAAGGCAATGCGCATCGTGTTCACCCTGAATCACAACGTCCCGAGGGACGTCTGAAGTCGTTAGCGGCGGTGCAGCAGGAGGCCGATCAGGACGCCGGCGACGAGTAGCTGAGTCGACGTGTGAACGCCGCCGCTGCGGTGCCAGCCGTGCACACGGTGGCTGGGGAAGAGCTTGCGGCCGCCTGGCCGCGGAAGGTGCAGGACGTGCTCGAGGTCAGGAGACGACGCCGCGAGCGCCCCGGTCACGGCCGGATCGAACGGCCCGCGGACGGCTGCGAGGAGAAGGACCGCGGCGACCCCGGAGCCGATCTCGAAGCGGCGATCGCCGATGTCCCAGTGCGGCACGCGATCCCCGGCAAGGTGAAGCGCCAAGCCGAGCGGCACCGAGGCGAGCCTGGAGCGGACGAGCGAGCCTCCCGCCGCTCCTGTCGCAACATGGAGGGAGACGATCAAGCCCTGACCCTAAAGCTTGCTCTAGGCTGGCTGCGGCTCGACCGAGGACGTCCGCGACAAAGGAGGAAGCATGGTACGCATGTTCGTTCGCCATACCGTGGCCGATTACGACGCGTGGCGTCGGGTGTACGACAGCGCCGCCGAGATGCAGGAGGCCGCCGGCGTTCGCGGAAAGGGCGTCTTCCAGTCGGTCGACGACCCGACCGACATCACCGTCTGGCACGACTTCGACGACCTCGACGCGGCGCAGGCGTTCGCCGGGGCCGGCGACCTACGCGAGAGGCTGGTCGCATCGGGCGTGCAGGGCGAGCCGGAGGTCTGGCTTACGCGCGAGGTCTAGGCGCCGGGGCCGACGTGGGCCCTGATCCGCTCCGCGTCGAGGGGTAGCACCGCCAGCTCCGGCGGTGGGATGCGCGCGAAGGCGTCGATGAGCAGCAGGTCCTCGGCCTGCTCGGAGTTCAGCGGGCCGCCGGCCTCGGCGCGGGCCGTTCGGCACTGCGCAAGGCCCGCCTCGATCTCCAGGCTCGCGCCTCCGCCCGGAGGAAGCTGGCGCACAGCGCACATCCGGCCGCCGCAGACGAAGAACGCCTTGCGCCAGGCAGGGTCGACAGCCGGCGCGACGAGACAGAGCTCCAGGGTGCGCAGACGCTCCAGTCGCCGCAGGCGCTCGACGACGTGCTCGAGCGCCTCGATCCGGTCGCGCAGCCGGGCCGCCTCCTCGTAGCGAAGCTCCCTTGACAGGCGCGAGAGCCGCCGTTGGAGCCTTGGCAGAGGGCCACCGTCCGCGAGGAGGCCCTCGAGCTCCTCGGGCGCGCTGGACGCAAGCGCGCGTGCGGCGAGCGACGCCTTGCGGCGGCTGGCGATCGGGCCGAGCTCGGTCGCCGTCTTCGTGACGACGACGTCGTCGTTCCGGCGCTTCAGGTAGACGCCGTGGTCGGTCCGGCGGCTGCGGGAGTTCGCAGGCGGCTGGAGCTCACGGATCAGGCGCAGCTCCTCGAGCGCCGCCTCGAGCTCTGAGCCGAGCACGCGCCACTCGATCCGGGCGAGCGCGAGCAGCGCCGCCTCGACCGACGGCCGTTGCTGCTGGCTCTGGAAATACGAGCGGAGACGGGCGCGCAGATCGCGAGCCCGGCCGACGTAGAGCACCTGGTCGTGGCGGTCGCGGAACAGGTAGACGCCGGGACGCGTGGGCGCGCCCCGGGCCAGCGAGCGCTTGTCGTAGACGCGGCGCTTGCGCGGCGCGGCGAGCGTGCGGAGGTCCGAGAGATGTCTCGCGCCGAGCTCCTGGGCGAGGCCGATCAGGTGCACGAGCACCTGCGCCGTCGCCTCTGCGTCCGGAAGCGCCCGATGGCAGGGCCTGGTCGGGACGCCGAAGAAATGGGCGAGCGAGGCTAGGCCGACCCGGCGCACGCGTCCCTCGAGCAGGCGGCGTGCTAGGGCCGCCGTGCAGAGGGGCGGCTCGGACAGGCGCCGTCCGTGGAGACGGAGCAGTTGCCGCTCCAGGAAGCGCTGGTCAAAGCGCGCGTTGTGGGCGACGAGGAGGTCGTCTCCGGCGAACGCCAGGAAGCGGCGGACGACGCCCGCGACCGGGGGTGCCCGCTGCAGCTCCTGATCGCGCAGGCCGGTCAGGCGGGCGACCGGAGCGGGGAGCGCGACTCCCGGGTCGACGAGCGAGCAGAACGAGTCGGTGGGCTCGAGTGCCCGCACGCGGACGGCGCCGAGCTCGCAGATCCGGTCGCGCGCCGCGGAGAGACCGGTCGTCTCGAGGTCGAAGACGACGAAGCGCGCCTCCTCCAGCAGGGGGTCGACGCGTCCTGTGGCGAGGGACACCGTGGCCCCGGAGCAGACGAGCCTGCTGTCGCCGGCCGTGAGGTCCGCGAGGAGGGAGGAGGCCAGCCCGTGCGGGATCGACGAGGTCGCGAAGAGCGAGCGGGCCGCGTCCACGGCCGAGAGCGGGCCCTGCTCTTCGAGCGTCTCCACCAGGCGGTCGAGCGAGTCCAGCGCGAGCTGCACCTCTGAGATGAAAGCGAACATACGTTCGCTTTTCAAGCTCGTGCTAGTCGGGCAGGAGCGGCATCGCGACTCCGGGCCGACGGCCCAGGAGGACGGCGCGGGTGACCGCGGCGGGCCCGAATCGCCGGCACACCTCGTCGAGCGCGGCGTCGAGCGCGTCCGTGTCGGGCCGATCGAGCGGCAGCGCGAGCTGCAGCATGCGGTCGTCGAGGTTCGTCACGGCGACTCCGACCAGGGTGATGCCGCGCCGCTCGATCATGGGCACTGCGATCGAATGGAGATCTCGGGCCGCAGCCAGGACCCGCGCGGTATTCGCGGTCGCACGCGGGAGCGTGAGCGAGCGCGTCGCGCGAGAGAAGTCGTCGAAGCGGATCCGGAGCACGACCGTCCGGCCCCGCCGTCCGGCGATCCGCATCCGGCGCGTGACGCGGTCGACGAGCGCGACGAGCGCCGCGTCGACCTCCGCGGGAGGGGTGGGAGAGCGGCCGAGCGCACGCTGGGCCCCCATCGAGCGCCGTCGCCGTCGCGCCTGCACCGGGCGGGGGTCGCGGTTGTGGGCGAGCGCGTGCAGATGCCGGCCGGCGGCTCGGCCGACGAGCGCCTCGAGCGCCTCCTCGCCGAAGGCTGCCACCTGGCTCACAGTGGTGACTCCCAGGTCGTGCAGTCTCCTGGCCGTGACCGGGCCGACGCCCCAGAGCCGCTCGACCGGAAGCGGGTGGAGGAAGGCGAGCTCACCATCGGGCGGAACGACGAGCAGGCCGTCGGGTTTCGCCACGCCGCTCGCGACCTTGGCGAGGTGTTTCGTCCGTGCGACTCCGACGGTGATCGGCAGGCCGACCCGCTCGCGCACCTCGTGCCGCAGCCGTAGGGCGATCTCGGACGGCGTGCCCGAGCTCCGCCGCAGGCCGCGGACGTCCAGGAACGCCTCGTCGATCGACAGGCCCTCGACGAGCGGCGTCGTGTCGTCGAAGACGCGGTAGACGGCCTTGCTCGCCTCGGAGTACGCGGACATGCGCGGCGGGACGACGATTGCTCCGGGGCACAGGCGGCGCGCCCGGGCAACGCCCATTGCCGTCCGCACGCCGTGCGCCTTCGCCTCGTAGCTGGCGGCGAGCACGACGCCTGCGCCGACGATCACCGGGCGGCCCCGGAGCCGGGGATCGTCGCGCTGCTCGACCGAGGCGAAGAACGCGTCGACGTCGGCGTGCAGGATCGTGGCCTCGGCAGGCACGGAACATATGTTCGCATCATCCTCGCGGGAGCGCAGGCGCTACGCGGAGGCGCTCGGGCGGGAGCGCGTCTCGAAGACGTTGTCCCTGGCCGAGCGGAGCCCGACGGCCAGCGCGCCGGTCAGGACGGCCGCGTCTCCGAGAGTCGAGATCTCGACGCGCGGCGGGAACGGAAGCCAGTCGGCCAGGTGGTCGCGAACCGGGACCAGGAGCAGGTCGCCGTTGGCGCCCAGGCCTCCGCCGAGCACCACGAGCTCGACATCCGCGACTGCGGCGACCGGAGCGATGTGGAGGGCAATCCGCCTCGCCACCTCGTCGACGACCGCGCGGGCCACATCGTCTCCGGCGCGCGCGGCGCCGAACACCGCTCGCGCCTCGTAGGGCGGCGTAAGGCTCGTGTCGTCGTCCCGCTCCGCGAGCTCGGCCGCCAGTGCCGACACCGCCGGTGCTGACGGGTCGCTCGCCTCGCCGCCGTCGCCTAGCGCGAAGTCGATCTCGCCCGCGGCGCCGTGGCGCCCCCGGTGGAGCTGACCGCCCAGGACGAGGCCGGCGCCCATGCCCGTCCCCACCGAGAGGAACACGAAGTCGTCCACGCCCCGCGCCGCCCCGCGCCAGCGCTCACCGACCGCCGCCAGGTTGATGTCGTTCTCGAGCACGACCGGCATGTCGAGCCGCTCGCGGAGCTCCTCGGCGAAGCGCATGCCCTCGAGGCCGGGGACGTTCTCCGCGAGCCGGACGACGCCGTTCGCACCCTCGACGACGCCGGGCACGCCTGCCAGGACGCCGTCGACCAGCCGCCGCCCGAGGCCGGTCGCCTCGACCAGCCCGGCGCACAGCTCCTCGATCGCCTCGAGCGCCGCCTCGGCCCCGCCGTCCGAGAGCTCGACGTCCTGCCGCGCGCGCACACGCCCGCCGAGGTCGCAGATCGCTCCGCGCAGGAAGCGGGCCCCGAGGTCGAGCCCGAGCACGAGAGCCGCCTCGGCCACGGGCTCGAAGTAGACGGCGCCGTAGCTGGGGCCGTCGGGCCCGTCCTCGGCCTCGCGCACCAGCCCCGAGCCCACCAACGACTGCAGCGCGAGCGAGACCGTCGGCTTCGAGATGCCCACCCGGCGCGAGATCTCGGCGCGCGAGATGGGCGCGCCCGCGCGGATCGTCTCGAGCACGGTGCGCTCGTTGAGATGCTTCAGCAGGGGCGGAGTGGCGCGTGTCTGCTCGCTCACGATGGTCAACAACCCTAACCAAGCCTGTGGAAAACGTCCAGAGGCTTGACTCGAAAAGCCGATTGAGTCATAAATCTCGTTCGGAAACTTAACGAGGAGGGCTCGAAATGGTGAAGCGGGCGGCGATGGCAGTGGCGGTGCTGGTCTCGATCCTGCTGGCGGCTGGGTGCTCGGGAGGGGGCGGGTCGAAGAACAGCGCGTCCACGACCACGTTCTCCGCGGACCACCCGGTGAACATCAACTACTGGGTCTACTTCACCGATCCGGAGCTCGGGGTGATGAAGCAGGTCGTGGCCCAGTTCGAGAAGACGCACCCGGGGATCCACGTCACGACGCGCGGCGGCATCGACGACACGAAGATCCTCGCGTCGATCACCGCCGGGAAGTCACCCGACGTCGCGGAGTCGAGCTCGTCCGACTACAGCGGCAAGTACTGCTCGTCGGGTGCGTGGATCAACCTCGACCCGTACCTGAAGCAGGACAACATCCCCGCGAGCACGTTCCCGCCGGCGCCGCGTTACTACACCCAGTACAAGGGCAACCGCTGTGCGCTGCCGATGCTCGCGGACGCGTACGGCCTCTACTACAACACCGCGATGTTCAAGAAGGCGGGCCTCACGCACCCGCCGCGGACCATGTCCGAGCTGACGCAGTACGCGAAGAGGCTCACGGTTCGCAACAGCGACGGCTCGCTCAAGGTCGTCGGCCTCGACCCGGTCAACGGCTGGTACGAGAACGCGCCCGCTCACTGGGGGCCGCAATTCGGGGCCAAGTGGGTCGACGCGCAGGGGAACTCGATCATCGCCAAGAGCCCCGGCTGGAAGGCCTTCCTGAAGTGGCAGAAGAACCTCGTCGACTGGTACGGCTACAACAACCTCGTCAAGTGGCAGGCGGCGGCGGGCGACGAGTTCTCCCCGTCTCAGGCGTTCGAGCGTGGCAAGGTCGCGATGAACCTCGACGGCGAATGGCGAGTCTCGCTGATCAAGAAGGACGGCTCGAAGGTGCAGTACGCCACGGCGCCGCTGCCCGTGGCGGACTCGATGCCACAGCTCTACGGCGCTGGCTACACCTCCGGGAGCATCCTCGGGATCCCGAAGACCGCGAAGCAGAAGGCCGCAGCCTGGGAGCTCGTCAAGTACCTGGCCACGAACACGAAGGCCGAGGCGCTGCTCTCGAACGGGATCGCGAACGTTCCGACCACCACGGCGAGCGCCCGCTCGCCGCTGCTGCACAACGACCCGCGCTTCGCGGTGTTCGTCCGGATCTTCAACAACCCGAACACGGCGACGACCCCGGTCTCGATCATCGGAGCGCAGAACCAGAACCTCTTCAGCACCTTCAACACCGCGTACCAGAACGGGCACGCGAGCGATCTCCAGGGCGGCCTGGAGAACGTGGACAAGCAGATCAACGCGGCGCTCAAGCAGGCCAGCGCCGGCGGAGTGCCGTGAGTTGAGCTCGGTCGCCGGCACGGCGTCCGTCCCGGTACCCGTCGAGCGGCAGCGCGCCAGGCGGAGGGCCGCCTGGCGCCGCCGCGGCACTGTGCTCGCGTTCATGAGCCCGTGGATCGCGGGCTTCCTGATCTTCTTCGGCTACCCGCTCGTCTGGAGCGCGTACCTCTCGTTCACGCACTACGACCTGCTGAACCCGCCGCGCTGGGTCGGGCTCGCGAACTACCGGTTCCTGTTCCACTCCGACGAGACGTTCTGGCCGGCCGTCAAGAACACGCTCTGGTTCCTCGCGATTGCGGTGCCGCTGCAGGTGCTGTTCGCGTTCGGGATCGCGGTGATGCTCCAGCGCGCGCGGCGTGGGGTGGGGACGTTCCGCACGGTCTTCTACCTGCCCGCGCTCGCCCCGCCGGTCGCGGCCACCCTCGCGTTCGTGTACCTGCTCAACCCCGCGACGGGCCCGGTCAACATCTTCCTCTCGAAGCTCGGGATTCAGGGGCCGCTCTGGTTCGACTCGCCGTCGTGGGCGAAGCCGTCGCTGACGCTGCTCGCGATCTGGGGCGTGGGGAACATGATGATCATCTTCCTGGCCGCGATCGTCGACGTTCCCCAGCACCTGTACGAGGCGGCCGAGATCGACGGCGCGGGCGTCTGGCGTCGGCTCTTCTACGTAACGCTGCCCTCGATCAGCCCGGTGCTCCTGTTCGCGGTCGTGATCGCGGTGATCGACGGCCTCCAGTACTTCACGCAGGCGTACGTCGCGGCGACGATCGCGGGCGGCTCCGCCGCGAGCACCGGCACCGTCGCGACGAACCTCGGCTACCCGGAGAACTCGACGCTCTTCTACCCGGTGCTGCTCTACCAGCAGGCGTTCCTGAACTTCAACATGGGCTACGCCTCGGCGATCGCGATGCTGCTCCTGTTCGTCTCGTTCGCGGTCGTGCTGGCGATTGTCCTCAACTCGAAGCGCTTCGTTCACTTCCAGGCGGGCGGGCGATGAGCAGCGCGGCGATCCCGGTCGAATCCGAGGCGATCGTTCGCCGCAAGCCGCCCGCCGCCGTCCGCCGTAAGCGCTTCCTGGTCGCCGTTGCCGACCACAGCCTCCTGATCGCGGGGGCGCTGATCTTCATCGCGCCCTTCATCTTCATCGCCCTGACCTCGCTGATGACGAACCAGCAGGCGCTCTCCTCGCACCTCTGGCCGCACCCCTTCCAGTGGAGCAACTACACGGAGGTCTTCCACAAGGCGCCGATGTGGCGCTACGCCCTGAACACGATGCTCTACGCGGGGCTCGGGACCCTCGGCCTGGTCGTCTCGAGTATCCCGGTCGCCTATGCGCTCGCGCGGCTCCGCTGGCGCGGGCAGAACGTCGCGTTCGTGATCACGCTCGTCGCGATGATGCTGCCGCCGCAGGTGACCGTGATCCCGGTCTACGTCATGTGGGCGAAGCTCGGGCTCGTCGGCTCGCTCTGGCCGCTGATCCTGCCGAACTGGCTCGGCGACGCGTTCTCGATCTTCCTCCTGCGCCAGTTCTTCCTGACGATCCCGGAGGAGTACCTCGACGCGGCGCGCGTGGACGGCTGCGGCGAGTTCCGCATCCTGACGACGGTCGTGATCCGGCTCTCGAAGCCGGCGATCGCGGCGGTCGCGCTGTTCTCGTTCCTGTTCTGCTTCAACGACTTCTTCGGGCCGCTCCTGTACACGATCGAGAACCCGAACCACTGGACACTCTCGGTCGGGCTCGCGCAGTTCCGGACGCTCTACCAGGTGCAGTGGAACCTGACGATGGCGGCGACGCTGATCGTGATGGCGCCCGTGATCATCCTGTTCTTCCTCGCGCAGCGGGCCTTCGTCGAGGGCGTGACGCTCACGGGGGTGAAGGGATGAAGATCGCGGTCGTCGGGGCCGGCTCCACCTACACGCCCGAGTTCGTCTCGGGGCTCTCGCGCGACCGGGAGCGGCTGCCCGTCGAGGAGCTCGCGCTGCACGACGTCGACCTGGAGCGCCTCGGCGTCGTGGCCGGGCTCGCGCGCCGGATGCTCGAGCGGCAGGGGTTCCGCGGGGAGTTGGTCGAGACGGACGACCTCTCGCGGGCGGTCGAGGGCGCGGACGCGGTGCTGATCCAGATCCGGGTCGGCGGCCAGGCGGCGCGGCTCCTCGACGAGACGGTTCCGCTCGGCTGCGGCTGTATCGGGCAGGAGACGACCGGCGCGGGCGGCTTCGCGAAGGCGCTGCGCACGGTCCCGGTGGTGCTCGAGATCGCGGGGCGGACGCGTGAGCTCGCGGCGCCCGGCGCCTGGATCGTCGACTTCACGAACCCGGTCGGGATCGTGACGCGTGCGCTGCTGGACGAAGGGCACCGCGCCGTCGGGCTCTGCAACGTCAACATCAACGTCCAGCGCACTGCGGCGCAGCTCCTGGGCGTCGAGCCCGAGCGCGTGCTCGCCGACCAGGTCGGGCTCAACCACCTCACCTGGGTGCGCGCGGTCTGGCTGGAAGGCGACGACCTCCTCCCGGTGCTGCTCGTCGAGCACGGCGACCGGCTCGCCGAGGAGGCGGGCGGCGTCCCCCGGCGGCTGCTCGAAGAGCTCGGCGCGGTGCCCTCGTACTACCTCCGCTACTTCTACGAGCACGACCGCGTGCTCGCCGACCAGCGCGAGGGCGTGCCTCGGGCGGCCACCGTGGCCGAGATCGAGGAAGAGCTGCTCGAGCTCTACCGCGACCCTGCGCTGACCGAGAAGCCGGCGCTGCTCGACCGCCGGGGCGGCGCGTTCTACAGCGAGGCCGCGCTCGGGCTGCTCGGCGCGCTCTTCTCGGACGGGAGCGAGACGCACGTCGTCGATCTCCGCAACGAGGGCGCCGTCCCAGGGCTGCAGGACGACGACGTGGTCGAGATCCCGGCGCGGATCTCGCGCGACCGCGTCGAGCCGCTCCCCCAGCGGCCGCTCGCGCCCGAGCTGCTGGGGCTCGTCCAGCACGTCGCCGCGTACGAGCGGCTGGCGGTCGAGGCCGCGCGCACAGGCGACCCGGTGGTCGCGCGGAAGGCGCTGCTCGCGCACCCGCTCGTCGGGCAGTTCCAGCTCTCGGAAGAGCTCGTCGAGCGCCTGCTCGCAGCGGGCGCCGAGCACCTGCCGCAGTTCGGGGTGACGAGGCCGGCATGAGCGATCCGCTCTTCGTCGCCGTGGACGGGGGAGGGTCGAAGACGGACCTGGTTCTCGCGCGCGCGAGCGGACAGGTGCTCAGCGTCGCCCGCGGGCCGCGCAGCTCCCCGCAGCTGATCGGGCTTGACGGGTCGCTCGAGGTGCTCGACGCGCTCCTGGCGGAGGCATCCGGCCCCGTGCACCTGAACTTCCGCGACGGGTCGGTCGCCGAACTCGCGCAGCTCCTGGTCGCGGGAGTCGACTTCCCGTCCGAGGAGAACGAGTTCCGCGAGGCCGTCGAGCGGCGTGGCTGGGCGCGCAGGACGCTGGTCGGCAACGACACGTTCGCCGTGCTCCGCGCCGGGACCGAGCGCGGCTGGGGGATCGCGGTCGTCTGCGGTGCCGGGATCAACTGCGTGGGCGTCGCGCCGGACGGGCGGCACGCGCGCTTCCCGGCGCTGGGCGCGATCACCGGTGACTGGGGCGGCGGCTACGACCTCGGGATCGCCGCGGTCTCGGCGGCGGCGCGCAGCGAGGACGGTCGCGGCCCGAGAACGGCGCTCGAGCAGGCGGTGCCCGCGCACTTCGGGCTCTCGACCCCGCAGGAGCTCGCGGAGGCGTTCCACCGCGGCGGGATCCCGCTCCAGCGGGCCGACGAGCTGCCGAAGGTGGTCTTCGCCGCGGCCGCCACCGACGAGGTCGCGGCCGGGATCGTCGACCGGCTCGCCTTGGAGGTCGTCGCGCTCGCCAGGGTCGCGCTGCGGAGGCTCGAGCTGGAGGGGCAGCCGGTCGAGATCCTGCTCGGCGGCGGGTTGCTCCAGGCTCGCGACGGCCGGCTGACCCGTGCGATCGAGGACGGACTCGACGAGGTCGACCCGCAGGCAGTCGTCCGGATCGCCACATCCCCGCCGATCGTCGGCGCCGCGCTGCTCGCGCTCGACGAGCTGGGCGCGCCCGCCGAGGCGCAGGAGCGCCTGCGGCGCGAGCTCGGCGAGGAAGTCGACCGCCTCGACGGCGAGAGGAGCGCGGCGGGTGGCTGACGTCCGGTTCGAGCAGGCGACGAAGATCTACCCGGGCACGCACGTCGCCGCGGTCGACCGGCTCGACCTGCACGTCGCCGACGGCGAGTTCATGGTGCTCGTCGGCCCGTCCGGCTCGGGGAAGACGACCGCGCTGCGGATGCTCGCCGGGCTCGAGGAGGTCGACGCGGGCGCGATCTACATCGGCGACCGCGACGTCACCTACCTGCAGCCGAAGAAGCGCGACGTCTCGATGGTCTTCCAGAACTACGCGCTCTACCCGTACCTGACCGTCGCGCAGAACATCGCGTTCCCGCTCACGGTCAAGAAGGTGAAGCGCTCCGAGCGCGAGGCTCGCGTCCAGGAGGTTGCGCGGATGCTCGGGCTGGAGGAGTACCTCGAGCGCAAGCCCGGCCAGCTCTCCGGCGGCCAGCGCCAGCGCGTCGCGATGGGGCGGGCGATCGTGCGCCTGCCGAGCGTCTTCCTGATGGACGAGCCGCTCTCGAACCTGGACGCGAAGCTGCGGGTGCAGATGCGCGCCGACATCGCAGCGCTGCAGGCCGACTTCGGGGTCACGACCGTCTACGTGACCCACGACCAGGCCGAGGCGATGACGCTCGGGCACCGGGTCGCGGCCCTCCAGGACGGCCGCCTGCAGCAGTGCGGCCCGCCGCAGGAGCTCTACGACCGGCCGGCAAACGTCTTTGTGGCCGGGTTCATCGGCTCGCCGGCGATGAACCTCTGCACCGTCCCGCTGGGCTCGAACGGCAGCGCCATCCTCGGGACCGAGCGGGTGCCGATTCCCGCCGGCGCGTCGAACGGAAGAGCAGAGCTTGTGGTCGGCTTCCGGCCCGAGGCGCTCGAGCTGGCGTCCGAGGGGCTCGCGGCGAGTGTCGAGGTGGTCGAGGTGGTCGGCGCCGACGCGCACGTCTTCTGCGTCGCGCAGCTCGGGAACGAGGAGGTCAAGCTCGTGGCGCGCACGGACACGCGGCATGCGCCGAACCGGGGAGCGCGGGTCGCCCTGCAGCCGCGGGCGTCCGAGGCGCACGTCTTCGACGCCGAGACCGGCGAGCGGCTCGAAGCGAAGTGACGAGGCTCGACGCGCCCGGGGCGAACTTCCTCGCGGAGATCCACGAGCAGCCCGAGGCGCTGACGCGGCTGCTCGAGCACCGGGCAGAGTTCCGGGAGATCGGCCGTGCCTGCGCGGCGCGCGAGCCGGTGGCGCTGCGGCTCGTGGGCCACGGCTCGTCCGACGCGGCCGCGGTCTACGGCGTCTACGCGTTCGGCCTCCTGCCCGGCTGGACGGCGCTCCGCGACTCGATCTCTCTGACCGTCTACTACGGAGCGCGGCTCGACTTCTCGCGCTCGGTCGTGGTCGCGCTCTCGCAGTCGGGAAGCACCCCGGACGTCGTCACGTACGTCGAGCGGGCGCGCGAGCGCGGCGCGCTGACGGTCGCGCTGACCAACGACCCGCGGTCGGAGCTCGCCGCAGCCGCGGAGGCGACGCTGCCGCTCGCCGCCGGCGACGAGCGCTCGGTGGCCGCGACGAAGACGTTCTTCAACGAGCTCGGCGCGCTCGTCCTGCTCGCAGGTGCTGCCGCCGGGCGGGAGGACGAGGTTGCCGACGGCCTGCGCCGCGCCGCCGAGCTCGCTGCCGACTCGATCCCGGGGCTCGAGCAGGCGGTCGGCCCGGTCGCGACCGCGTTCGCCTACGTCGGCCGCATGTACGTGATCGGGCGCGGGGTCGAGTTCGCGACCGCACGGGAGATCGCGCTCAAGCTGACCGAGACCTGCCGCGTCGCCGCCGAGCCGCTGACCTCGACCGGTCTCTCGCACGGCCCGATCGCCGCGCTCGACTCGATGTTCCCGGTCTGGACGATCGGCTCGCGCGACGAGAGCCTGGCCGCGCTCGTCGAGGCTGCGGCACGCGTGCGCGAGGCGGGCGCGACGCTCGTCGCGAGCGGCAGCGCTGCGGCCGAGGTCGAGGGCGCAGCCTGGCACCTGCCGGTGCCCGAGGCTCCGATGCCGCTCCTCTCGCCGCTGCTGTCGGTCCTACCCGGCCAGCTCTTCGCGGCCGCGCTCGCGCAGGCAAAGGGCCTCGACCCCGACCGGCCCGAGCGGCTGACCAAGGTGACGCGGGCGCGCTGACGCCAACGCGTAAGGCGCTACCAGCCGATGTCGCCCGGGCGCGAGGGAACGAGCGTCGCTTCGTCGACCTGGGGCACGGGAGGAGTCACCACGGCCGAGCCCTGGGCTTCCTGGGCGGCCTTGCGGAGGTTCTCCATCACCTCGCGCAAATTGAGCTCGAGCGTCTTGCGCTCGCGCTCCTTCCGGTGAACCTCCTTGCGAAGCTGCTCGTTCGACTGCTGTGCCTCTTCGAGCCGGGTCTCCAGCTCGTGCCGGGTGACCAGGGCCGTGTGCGTGGTCGCCTCGATGCCGGCGGTGACCTTCCCGAGCTCCCGCTCGGCTGCCTGGGCCCGCTTCCTTGCGGCCGCGAGCTCGGTGCCGAGCTCCTCCGCCTTGGCGTCTGCCCGGCTGCGACGGTCGGTCTCGCGCGCGAGCTCCTCCTGTGTCCTGACGAGCGTCTTGGCGAGCGAATCGACCTCGGTTGCGAGGAGTGCGAGCTGTCCGGCGATGTTTCGGTCGTCCATGGAATGCACGCTCTTCTACGTCCGTTCCTGGACCCCTCCTTCGCAAACGTCTGATCTCAGGAGTGCCCGAAGCGGACGTCGGGCAGGACCCGGTCGAGCCACCGGGGCTGCCACCAGGCCCGGCGGCCGAAGATGCGCAGAAGCGCGGGGATGAGCACGAGCCGCACGAGCATGGCGTCGAGTAGGACGGCGATGCCGAGGATCACGCCCATCTCCTTCGGCGGGAGCGGTCCGGAGAGCGCGAAGGTGAAGAAGACGGCGACCATCACGGCGGCCGCGGCGAAGATCACCCGGCCCGAGTGGGCGAGCCCGCCGATCATCGCCTCGCGCGGATCCCCTGAACTGTCGAAATGCTCCTTCGACGACGAGAGCAGGAACACCGTGTAGTCCATCGAGATCGCGAAGATCATCGCGAAGAAGAACACCGGGCCCCAGGCGTCGAGGAACCGCTGGGGCTCGAATCCGAGCAGTCCAGCTCCGTGGCCGTTCTGGAAGATCAAGCGGGCGATCCCGAAGGCGGCGCCAGTCGCGAGCAGGTTCGTGAGTACCCCGAGCGCGGCGATCAGCGGTGCCTGCAAGGCAACGAGCAGCAGGAGGAAGCCGAGCGTGAGGACTACGCCGACAACGAGCGGGGTCTTCTGTGTCAGCGCCCGCTCGAGGTCGTGGTTCTCGGCTACGGCGCCTCCGACGAGCACGCGGTCGGGCAGGGCGGAGCGGAGCCGGTCGATCGTGCGCCCGGTCGCCCTGCTCGACGGATCGCTGGTCGGAATCGCCTGGACGAGCGCGAGCCCGCTTCCGCCCGACTGCGCCGGCTCGACGCGCGCGATCCCGGGATCGCGTCGGATCAGCCCCACAACAACGGAGAGATCCTGGCGGCGCGCGAGGATCTGCAGTGCTCCGGGCGCGCCCGGACCGAAGGCATTCTGTACCTGGGTGTAGCCGACGCGCGAGCCGTCAGTCGTGGGGACGACCTTGATCGAGGGCATCCCGGTCCGGAGGCCGATCACGGGGAGAGCCAGCAGCACGAGGATCAACGCGGCTGCCGACCCGTAGAAGTACGGGTGCTGCCAGAGCCGCTCCCCCCACCGGGCGAAGCGCGCCGAGCGGTGCTCGCCCGAGTGCACCCAGCGCAGCGCGAGCGCGTCGACCTTCGGGCCCAGCTTGGCGAGTACCGCCGGGAGGAGCGTGAGCGTGGCGGCGAGGACGAAGACGACGCTGAGCATGATCCCGAGAGCCATCGAGCGAAAGGCGGGACTGGGGACGAGCATCACCGCCGAGAGGGAGATCAGGACGGTCAGCCCCGAGAAGAGAACCGCCTTCCCCGCGGTGTCCATCGTCACCGCGACCGCGTCGCGAGCGTCGAGCTTCGAGCCGAAGAAGGCGCCGCGAAAACGGTGAACGACGAAGAGCGCGTAGTCGATCCCGAGGGCGAGCGCGAACATGAGCGCGAAGTTCATCGCCCAGATGGAGATCTCGAACCCGTGCGTGAGGAGCGCGAGGAGGCCGGCCGAGGCGACCAGTCCCACGATCGTCAGCAGGAGCGGCAGGCCGGCAGCGGCAAGTGAGCCGAAGGCCAGCACGAGAATCGCGAGCGTCACGGGCCAGGAGAAGAGCTCGGACCGCATCATCGCGCTGCGGTTGGCTGCGTTGAAGTCGCTCCACATCCCGGAGGCGCCGGTCAGCGAGACGCTGACGCCGCCGGTGCCGGCCGCCTCGAGCTTCGACTTCAGCGCGTCGGCTGCGGCGACCATCGCGGTGGGGTCTCCCTTGGCGCCGGCGGTCACGATCGCCGTATGGCCGTCGCTGGAGATCGTCGAGCCGGCGTGAGGCGGCACGACCGAGGCCACATGCGCATTCGCCCGTAGGAGGCTCTCTACGCGGGCGACGGTCCGGCTGAAGCTCGGGCCGTCGGCCCTCTCGCTCGGCGAGTGCACGACGACCATGAGCGATGAGCTGGACAGGCCGGCGAAGTTGGCCTCGATCAGTTTCCGCGCCCGAACCGACTCGGAGCCGTTCGCCTGCCAGCCCGCGCCTGAGAGCGCCGTCTCGACCTTGGGCGCGAACGCGCCTAGCGTGACGGCGACGACGGCCCAGGCGATCGCGACGACGCGTACGTGGCCCGCGGTCCAGCCGCCGAGGCGGCCGAGCGGGCCGACCTCAAGGTGCGCATCCGCCCGAGTCGCAGCGCGGCCGGGGGCGGCCACCGCACTCATCTCGGGCACCGCGGCTTGACTCCGGCGCGCTCGAGCCCGAGGGAGGCCGGGCACGCGCCCGTGACGACGTAGAGCCATTGATTGACGCCGACGAACCCAGCGAGCAGAACGAACCAGGGGCTCACGAGGACGGAAAGGACAACGGCAACGAGCGTCATCGATCCGGCGAGCGCGAATAGCACGCGCTCGAGTGGCCAGGCCGGCCGCATCAGCGACTCGCCCCCTGCACGAGCTCGTTCAGCGCTCGGAGCTGCTGCTGCACCGAGCCACACACCTCTTCGCAGAGGGAGAGCACGCCTTCGTCGACGATCCGGTAGTAGACACGGTTGCCGTCCTTGCGACGACCCAGGATGCCGGCGTCCGCGAGCACAGACAGGTGCTTGGAGACGTTCTGCTGGGTGGCGGCGGTCGCCTCGGAGAGCTCGCCGACCGTGGCCTCGCCATCGCGGAGGTGATCGAGCAGGCGGATCCGCATCGGCTCACCGATCGCGCGAAAGCGGCGTGCGATCAGCTCCACCAGATCGTCGGGAAGAGGGTGGGGAAAGGCCATGTCTGTAACTCCTTGCGAAATAAACAGAGTAGTTGTAGAGTTGTATAGCACGAACCAGTCACCACTGCAAGGAGGTCAAGATGTCCAGCAACATGAGCAACCTCGATCGCGGGGTGCGCGCGTTCGCGATCGCGCCCCTGGCGATCATCGTGGCGTTCCTCATCGGCATCGGCTCGATCGCCGGCATCGTGCTGCTCGCAGTCGCCGCCGTCATGCTCGCAACGGGCGCCGTCGGCTCGTGCCCTCTCTACCGGCTGCTCCACATCGACACCCGCGGCCACTCCCCGCAGCCCCACTGATGCATGCGGAAGAGGTCGAAGAGATGAACGTGACGACCGAGAGCTTCGAGGGCGACGTGCTCTCTCGGTCGCACGAGCTACCGGTCGTGGTCGACTTCTGGGCTGCCTGGTGTGGGCCCTGCCGGATGCTCGGTCCCGTGCTCGAGCACGAGGTCGAGGAACGAGCGAACCAGCTCGAGCTCGTGAAGGTCGACGTCGACGCCAATCCCGAGCTCGGGCGTCGCTACCAGGTACAGGGAATCCCGGCCGTGAAGGCGTTTCGCAACGGCGAGGTCGTGGCCGAGTTCGTCGGCGCCCAGCCGCCTGCCGCTGTTGCGCGCTTCCTCGACGAGCTCATCGGCCCGGGCGGAGCCGAGCGGATCGTGGCCGAGCTGGCCGCTTCCGGCGAGCTGTCCGAGGTCGTCGACGCCCTCGAGCGGAACGACCAGGAGCGGGCGCTGCAGCTGCTGCTCGACGCGACCGTCGAGGCGGAGGGCAGCGAACGGGAACGCCTGCTCGCCTTGACGGTCGGGTTGTTCGGCGACCTCGGGAACGAGCATCCCCTGACCATGCGGTACCGGCGGGAGCTCGCGGCGCGGCTGTACTGAATTCGAGACACTCGCTCGGCGTTGACGACGCGAAGTTCCCGGAGCACGCGCGGGCCGCAGCCCTCGACGGGGCCCATGCTCGCGGTCGCCGACCTAGCGGCGTGCGAGCAGGCGGTCTAGGGCGCCCCTCAGCTCGCCCCCGTCGGCCGGGCCGTCCGAGCGCCAGCCGACGTGCCCGTCCGGGCGTACGAGCACCGCGCCCGGGCCGTAGACCTCGGCGAACGCGGGCTCGTGGATCAGGTGCGCCTCGAGGTCGAGGCCGTCGGCTGCGCGCCGCCAGCCCTCCGCCCCGGTCAGCACGACGAACCGCCCGCCGACGACGTCGATCGTCGAGCCGCTCTCGAGCGCGACGTGCGGCGCGCGCACTCCTGGAACCGCAGCCGGCTCGCGCGGGTCGACGAACAGGCCGTCGTCCCCGTCCCCGTCCGCGGCCACCGCGTCCGAGCGGTAGCGGTAGCCGAGGTCGATCGCCGCGTCGTCGGCCATCGCGTGGAGGCCCTCCTTGCCGAGCTCGGGCGCGAGCCTGAGCACGTAGCGCGCGTACGCCTGCTCGACGATCTCCTCGGCGATCGGCCGCCGCTCCGGGTCGTAGGAGTCGAGCAGCCCCGGCCCCGCGTCGCCCCGCACCACGTACGCGAGCTTCCAGGCGAGGTTGTGCGCGTCCTGGACGCCGACGTTGCCGCCGTAGCCTCCGGTCGGCGGCATCACGTGGCCCGAGTCACCGGCCAGGAAGATCCGGCCCGCCTGGAACCGCTCCGCCCACTCGGCGCTCGCGTTCCAGCGCTGGACGTTCTCGACGTCGACCGCGATCTCCGGGTCGCCGAGCGCCTCGCGCACGAACTCGACGCACTTCTCGTCGCCCGTGTCGCCCCAGAGGTCGGCCGACAGCTCGCCGTGTTCGTCGATCGCCTTGTTCACGACGAGGAAGCCCGCGTCGCCTGCCAGCGAAAAGCGGAAGAACCCCTGCAGTCGCGGCCCGAAGACGTAGATCACGCTCAGGTTCCGGTCGCGCAGTAGCGGCTTCACGTTGGCTCGGAAGTAGATCGTGATGCTGTTCGAGAAGCTTCCGTGGCCGTGGAGCGGAATCCCGAGGCTCTCGCGGATCGGGCTGTGCGCGCCGTCCGCCGCGACGATGTAGCGCGCGTGGATGGTCTCCTCCTCGCCGGTGTCCCGGTGCCGGACCGTCGCGGTCACGCCGTCACCGTCCTCCTCCACCGCAACGGCCTCCCACGAGTAGCGCACCTCGGCGCCGAGCTCCTGGGCCTTCCGGCGGAGGATCGGCTCGAGGCCGATCTGGGTCACGAACAGGCGCGGGGAGGGGCTGAGCTCCTCGACGCCCTCGTTGACCGTGCGGAAGAACCACTCGACCTCTTCACCGGCCAGGCTCTCGACGGACATGACCGCGCCGTTCTGCTCGAACTCGAGCGCCGAGGCGCCGAGGATCTCGTCCTCGAGGCCCACGCTCCGCCACAGCTCGACGGTTCGCTGGAAGAAGAGTGCGGCCCGTGGATGGATCGCCGGCCCGGGGTGGCGCTCGACGACGATCGGCGAGACGCCGCTGTCCGCGAGGAACAGCGCGGTCGAGAGCCCGACCAGGCTGCCGCCGACGACGAGAACCGGGACTTCCCGTTCCATCTCGGCGCGATCTTGACATCGAACGGTCGAGAGGTCTTAGATAGCGCGCCCCCACGACCGGCAGGAGGAGAGGAATGTCCGACATCGCGGCCCCACACGTTCCGGACGTCAGCGTCGACGACGACGCGCGGCTCGAAAACCTCGGTTACCGGCCACAGCTGAACCGCGTCCTCGGGTTCTTCGAGAACTTCGCCGTCGGGTTCACCTACCTGTCGCCGATGGTCGGTATCTACTCCCTCTTCATCCTCGGAGTCGCCCTCGCGGGCCCCGCGTACATCTGGCTGACGTTTATCCCGCTGATCGGAATGTTCTTCGTGGCGCTCGTCTTCGGCGAGCTGGCCAGCCATTACCCGGTCGCGGGCGCGCTCTACCAGTACAGCAAGTTCTCGGTCGGGCCGGCCTACGGGTGGTTCGTCGGGTGGTTCTACGGGATCGCGCTGCTCGTGACGGTCGCGGCGGTGGACACGGGATCGATTCCATACATCACCACGCTCGCCCACAACTGGTTCGGGGCGAACTGGGATCCGACGAGCCACACGACGATCCTCATCATCACCCTCGCCCTACTCGCGATCCAGACGACCCTCAACATCACCGGGGCCAACGTGATGGGCTGGGTGGCGAAGTTCGGCGTGGGCGTCGAGATCCTCGGGACCTTCGGCATCGCGCTGATCCTCGCGATCCACGGGTTCCACCACAGCCTCGGCTTCCTGTTCTCGACGCAGGGCGCCACGCACGCGTCGACGAACGTCTACGGCGTCGGGTTCGGGGGAAGCTGGCTCTCGGCCGCGCTGGTAGCAGTCCTCGCCCCCGTCTACATCTTCTACGGCTTCGAGTCCTGCGGCGACATCGCCGAGGAGACGAAGGACGCGGGCAAGAAGATCCCGAAGGCGATGCGGTGGGCGCTGATCTGGGGAGGTATCGGGTCGCTCGTCCTCACCGCCGCGCTCCTGCTCGCGATGCCGAAGAGCAACCCGATCAAGGCCACCTTCGACGGTGGCGGCGTCCCCGCGATTCTCGGCCAGCTCTCCAGCGGGATGCAGGACTTCCTGCTCGTGCTGATCATCTTTGCGTTCTTCTCCTGCGGGAGCGCGGTCCAGGGCGCCGGCAGCCGGCTTGCGTTCTCGTTCGGGAGGGACGGCGCGCTTCCGGGCGCGGGGTTCCTCTCCCGGGTGCACTCGAGGTTCCGGACGCCCGTCAACGCGCTGATCACGGGCGCGCTGGTCTCGGTGGTGTTCGTGATGCTCGTCTACTACCAGCCGTCGAAGAACGTCCACATCTGGTTCATCACCTATCCGGCGAACACGACGGCGCTCTACTCGCTCGTCTCGTTCGGGGTCAGCGGCATCTACCTCTCGTTCCTGCTCGCCGTGCTCGCGTCGATCATCGCCCGGACACGGGGCTGGGTCCCCGAGGGTGCGTTCCGGCTCGGACGCTGGGGCTGGACCGTGTGCATCATCGCCGCCGCCTATCTCGGGCTGATGCTGCTGAACGTCGTCGTGCCGAGCGGGCTGAGCAGCGGGCGCGGGCTCTTCAATCTCGACTGGATCACGCTGTCGGTCATGGTCGTGATCGCGGTGGTCGGCGCGGTCTACTTCCTCATCGCGCGGCCGGATCGAAAGGTCGGCGAGCACGTCCACGACACGCTCGAGCCCACCGGAGCGGAGCGGCACGCTGGTGCATAACCGCTAGCGTCAGCCCGACGGCGACGAGGTCGCCGAGCGTGTTCGCGAAGCGGAGGATCAGCGCGATCGCCGTGGCCGGCCCTGCGCCTAGGCTGGGCGCGAGCAGCGCGACGAACGTCGCCTCCCGAACGCCCAGGCCGCTCGGAGCGAACACGATCACGAACCCGAGCAGCCACGAGAACGCGTAGGCGCCGATCACGAAGAAGAGCCCCTCGGGCTTGGGCGAGAGGGCGTTGACGAGGATCCAGGCTGCGGTGCCGGTGAAGAGCCAGCCGCCGAAGCAGGCGAGCCCACCCAGGCCGACCGCCATCCGGGGGAATTTCTCGGACTGCGGCAGCCCGCGCAGGAACGAGAGCCTGCGCAACCGGCCGGCGGCCGAGGGCATGAGCGCGACCACCGCGGTGATCCAGGCGAGGATCAGGGCCGGGGCGATCGGCGGGTGCCCACGGGCGAGCGTGAGCGCGGCGATCGCGGTCGCCGCGCCGCCGATCGCGGCCGCTCCCTGCTCGTAGATCGTCGCCGAGAAGACCTGCTTCGCCGAGGCGCCGATCGCTTGCCGGCCGTCCACCCGCACGGCGATCGTCAGCGCGCCCGAGGGCACGTAGCGTGCGACGAACGAGCGCATCCACAGCCGCGTGCTCGGGCCGAAGCGCGTCGTCCCCGTGATCCTGCGCGTGATCAGCCAGAACGACGTCGCGCCGAAGAACGGGCCGACCGAGAACGCGAGCACGGCGAGTGCGAACGGCGCTGACGAGAGCCGCCAGGGAAACGCCGCGATCCCGCCGCGCTCGCTCCAGAGCGCGAACGCGAGGCCGCAGCACGCGGTAACGAGCGCGAACGGCCTGAACCAGCGTGCCAGCCTCACGCGCGGCTTCGCCGGGCGGCGAAGAGGATCGATCCCTGGTGCTCGTCGACCTGGATCCGCGTCAGCTGCAGGATCAGCGTCTCGAGCGACGACGCGATCCCCGCTGCGGCCGCCGCATAGAGGAGCAGCGGCTCGTAGGAGGGCGTGACGAAGACGTCCACGAGGAACGCGTACTGGACGACGCACGCGATCCGCGACGACTGCAGGTGGAGGTTCGCGTACCGGCCGTGCTTCAGCATCCCGACGACGACGGAGGCGTACGTGATCGCAAGCCAGGCCGCGAGCAGCGGGAGGTGCCCGAGGACGACCTCGGGCTCGAGGAGCAGCAACCAGATAATCGCGGACGGCCCGATGAACGCGTCGACGGCCGAGTCGAACTTGCTGCCGAACGAGCTCGTCTGCCCGAGGCGCCGGGCCACGTACCCGTCGCCGAAGTCGGTCACGAAGCAGATCGCGAGCCCGATCCCAACCGGGAGCGCCCAGCCCTCGAGCGCGCAGAGCCACATCGCGGGCAGGAGGAGCGCGCGCAGCGCGGTCAGCTGGTTGGGGACGAGCCTGAGCTCGGCGAGCAGGGCCCTCATGCTGCGCTCTCCTGCTCGTCGGGGGCGAAGGCCGCGCGGATGCCGGCCAGCGGGTCGGCGTGGCGCACGGGCCCGTTCAGGGCGGCCGCCGCGGCCGAGGTGTCGAAGATCTTCGGGTACGCGAGGATCCCGATGAACTTGGCGAGCCGCTCGTAGAGCGTCGCGGCGCGCGGCTCGGCGCGGCGGAGCCACCGGAGCTCGCCTGCGAAGGCGTCCTCGTCGACGAAGCGGACCTGCGGCGCGCCGGCGGCGCGGACGACCTCGCTCACCAACGGGGCCTCCGTGCCGCTCGCGAGGTGGTAGGTGCCGCCCCCGTCGGCCCCGGCCAACAGGGTCGCGAAGGCGGCCGCCGCGTCCCGCGCGTCGATCAGGTCGAGGCGCGTGTGCCGACCGGCGGGGAGGATCGGCAGCAGGCCGCGCCTGATCATCGACAGCACGAAGAAGAGCGCGCTCGGCTTGCCGGCCGTCTCGCCCCCGACGATCACGCTGGGCCGGAAGATCGTGAGCGGGATGGCTTCGGCAGCCGCGCGCACGAGCAGCTCGGCTTCGTACTTCGACTGCTCATACGTCGTGACGAACCCCTCGCCGTGGACCAGCTCGGACTCGGCAATCGTCCCGACCCGCCTGCCCGCCACGAAGGTGGTGCTCACGTAGCCGACCGACCGGAGCCCGTCGACCGTCTGCGCGAAGTCGAGCACGTTGCAGGTGCCGCCGACGTTGACGCGCCGGGCGTCTGCGAGCGGCGAGCCGAACGCGGTGGTCGCCGCGGCGTGGACGATCCCGTCGAGCGTGCTCCGCAGGACATTGGCGGCGCGCGGCTCGAGGCCGAGCCCCGGCAGCGAGATGTCTCCGTGCAGGACGGTCACACTGCGGCTCGCGTCCCTCGTGTCGAGAGCCGCGAGCACCCGACACGTCGCCTCGATCTCGCTGCTCCCGCGCACGAGCAGCACCAACTCGCAGCCGCGCTCGAGCAGCTCGCGCGCGATGCAACGGCCGAAGGCGCCGGTCGCCCCGGTGAGCAGGACGAGGCCGCTCACGGCGTCACCGCCGCCTTGACGCCGAAGGCGTAGAGCAGCCGGTCGAGGACCACGTGCAGACCGAGGCCGCAGGCGAAGACGAGCGCGAGGAGCGCCGGCCCGAGGCCGAAGGCGACGAGCGCGAGCACGCAGCCGGCGACGGAGTCCGTCTGATCTGCGATGTACTGGAGCGGCCTGCCGCGAGGGGAGAGCTCGCCGGGGCGGATCCCGAGCTGCCGCTTGACGAAGCTGTTCGGCAGCTCCGCGAGCGAATAGCCGAGGCCGAGGGCGAGACCGAGGGCGAGCGCCAGGCCGGTCCGGTAGTCGAGCGCGCTCAGGGACTCGAACGGCTCGAAGCCGTCGATCGCCGTCTGGGCGAGCACGCCGAGCGTGCAGACGCCGACCATGACCATGGGCCCGCGCCAGGTCTTGTTCGCGCCGAAGAGCCGCCGGCCGCGATACGAGCGACCGCCGTCGATCGGGCGCTTGAGCCACGGGAAGAGGTCTCGCTTGATCACCACCGCATGGGCGATCCCAGCAAGGACGGCGGGCGCGATCAGGTAGAGCGCCTCCGCGACGAGCAGCGGCTCGACGCCGATTCCGATCGCGAGGCCTGCCAGTGGCGGGAGGACGAGATTGTCGAGCCCACGCGCGAGCAGGGCCTCGGCGAGAGTGAGCGCGATCGCGGCGAGCACGGCGATGGTCAGCACGGCGCCTGGCGGCCTGCCTTCCGCAAGGAGGACGCCGAGGCCGACGGCCGTCGCGATCGCGAGGAACGTCGCGCTCCCCCAGACGGACTTTCCGCCCGGCAGCTTCCTGCGGCTGAAGCGCATTCCGACGAGCGCGGCGGCCCCGTCGGCGAGGCCCACGACGAGCACGCCGAAGACGAACGGCGCGGGCGAGGGGAAGAGCAGCGCGAGAGCCGCGATCCCGAGCGGGTACAGGATCTCGCCGTACGACCGCCGCTCCGCCTCGTGCACCGCGCTGAAGATCCCGCGACGCCGCGACAGCGTCATCACCGCCGCGAACAAGACGCCTATCGCCGCGATCTCGCCGTAGGAAAGGAAGAGCGGCAGCGGAGCAACGAGCAGCGCCGCACCGATGTGGACGGTCTTCCGCAGGGCCTCGGGCGGGACGACCAGCCTGCGCTTCACGACCTCGACCGAGACCGGGAGCGCTCCGAGCACCGCAACTGCCACGGCGATTGTCACGAGAGCGTCGACTCCAACGCCAGCACCTGCTCCCAGACACGGCGCGTCGCCTCTCGTGCCGCAACCGTGACCGGGATCGAGGCGAGGTCGTCGAGCGGCACCGGAGGCCCGAACGCGACCCGCCACGGCGTGAGCGGCGAGACCTGCTCGGTCCCGTGGACGGCGGCCGGCACGAGCGGCGCGCCTGCGCCGAGTGCGATGCGCGCGCCGCCGCTGCGCGGGCGCAGGACGCGGTTCCTGCGGCGCGCGCCTTCCGGGAAGACGAGGACGATGCGCCCGGCGGTCACGTGACGGACGGCGGCCGCCACCGAGTCGCCGCTGCTCACCGGGAACATGCCCAGCGCCTGGAGCAGCGGGACGAACGGAGAGGCGAACAGCTCCGCCTTGACCAGGAACCTCGGCTGCCGCGGGTAGAGCGGATGGCAGAGCGCCCAGGGGTCCCAGCCGGAGAGGTGGTTCGCGCAGAGGACGAACCCGCCCTCCGGCAAGTGCTCGACTCCGCTCGCCCTGGCGCGGAAGAAGCCCTGGACGAGCGGCCGGCTGAGCAAGGCGAGGAGCCGAAACGCGAGCGTGGGCGGCTCATGGTGCGGGTTCGTCTGCGTGCTCGACATCTGCCGCGAGCGTGCAGGGGCGCTCTAACGGCGCGCTAATACGGGCCGTTAGAGTTGCCGTCGTGCTCGAGCATCCGCTCACCGGGGGCTGCCTCTGCGGCGGAGTCCGCTGGGAGTTGACCGAGCCGCCCGTCTCGGCGAGCTACTGCCACTGCACGCGCTGCCAGCGGCGGACGGGAACTGCAGCTTCGGCCCAGGCCCAGATCGCGCCCGGCTCGCTGCGGATCGTCTCCGGCGAGGAGTTGGTGCGCGAGTGGGCTCCGCCCGACGGCTGGCCCAAGGCGTTCTGCTCGGCGTGCGGCTCGGCCCTCTGGAGCCGGAACCCGGACGATCCGGACATGCGGAGCGTCCGTATGGGGAGCTTCGACGAGGACCCCGGTGTCAGGCCGAGCTACCGCGGGTTCGTCGCGTACGCCGCGTCGTGGGAGCCGATCCCCGACGACGGCCTGCCGCGCTACCCCGAGCGCAAGCCTCCCGAGGCCTGACTCAGCGCACGGCTTTCTTCACGAGCGCGGCGATCTTCTTCTCTTCGGCGGCGGTCAGTTTCTTCAGCGCGAACGAGGTCGGCCACATGGCGCCGTGGTCGAGGTTCGCCTCGTCGCTGAAGCCGAGCGTCGCGTACCTCGACTTGAACTTCCCGGCGCTCTGGAAGAAGCAGACGACCTTGTCGCCCCTGGCGTAGGCGGGCATCCCGTACCAGGTCTTCGGCGACAGCCCCGGCGCGGTGGCCTTGACGATCGAGTGGAGCCGCCTGGCCATCGTGCGATCCGACCCTTTCATCTCGGCGATCTTCGCGAGCAAGGCCTTTTCCCCGTCCGCGCGACTCGCCTCCGCCTTCAGCTCCTGGGCGCGCTCCTTCATCGCCGCCCGCTCCTCGGCCGAGAAGCGCGCGCGCTTGGTGGACTTCCGCTCGTCCTTCATGCGGGTTGTTTCCCCCTCTCTATGCGGGAACCGGCGCCTCGATCGGCGTCGGTGCGGCAGCGATCAGCTGCTCGAGCAGCGCGCGGTCCCCGGTGGTCTTCACGCCGTCGAGCGTACGGTCGACGAAGAGATAGTAGACGCCGACGGGATCGCCTTCGACGACGACGTCCGGATCGTCGACCGGGCCGGGCTGAGCCTCGCCGTCCACGAGCGAGGCAACCTCGTCCCCGACGCGGAACTCGAAGCGTCCGGGCGGTGCCAGCGGCGCGAGCACGGTGTCGAGCGCGTTCTCGAGCCAGCCGGGAAACAGCTCGTCGTCGGCGCCCGGGGGCCCGAGCGACCGGGCGCCCCAGAGCGCGAGCTCGCGGATGACGGGTCGCAGCGCAAGGCCGTAGTCGGTGAGCTCGTAGACCCGCGAGGCCGCGGGGGGTGGAAGCGTCCGCTTCGTGACGATCCCGTGCGTCTCGAGGTCGCGGAGCCGGGAAGCGAGGATGTTCGTCCCGATCCCGGGGAGGTTGGCCGTGAGGTCGGTGTAGCGCTTCGGCCCGCTCATCAGCTCGAGGACGACGAGCAGGCTCCAGCGCTCACCCACGAGGCAGAGGGCGTGAGCAACGGGGCAGTACTGGTCGTAGCGCTTGCGCATGCGCGCATTATAGCGAGTTCGCTTGCCGATGTGAAGGTGACACTTGCAAATAGAAAGTAAACTCTGCTACTCTGGCAGCCTTCGGAAACCAGGAGACGGAAGGACGTGGTGTAGATGGTCGCTTCGCAAAGGCTCAAATGGTTCGCTCTCGCACTTCTGTGCGTGACGCAGTTCGTCGTGGTGCTCGACATCGCGGTCGTGAACGTCGCCCTTCCGTCCATTCAGAGGGACCTCCACTTCTCGCAGGAGAACCTGCAGTGGGTGATCAGCGCGTACGCGCTTGTCTTCGGCGGCTTCCTGCTGCTGGGCGGGCGCCTGGCCGACATCCTCGGGCGCAAGCGCGTCTTCATGGCCGGCCTCGTCGTCTTCTCGCTGGGCTCGCTGCTCTGCGGCCTGGCCTGGAGCGAGGCGTCGCTGATCGGCGCTCGCGCGCTTCAGGGCCTCGGCGCGGCGACGATCACGCCGTCCGCGCTCTCGATCCTGACCAGGTCGTTCACCGAGGGCCGCGAGCGCAACATCGCGCTCGGCGCGTGGGGAGCGGTCGGCGGCCTCGGCGCCGCGGCCGGGGTCCTGATCGGCGGGATCCTCACGGACCTGCTCTCCTGGCAGTGGATCTTCTTCATCAACGTCCCCGTCGGCATCGCAGCGCTTGCGGTCTCCCCAGTCTTGCTCCGCGAGAGCAAGGACGCCCAGGGCCAGGCGCACGACATCCCCGGCGCGGTGCTCGTCACCTCGGGCCTCGCGGTGCTCGTGCTCGGGATCACCCAGGGGCACGGCTGGGGCTGGGGCTCGGCGAGGACGATCGGGACCTTCGTCGCCTCGGCGGTTCTCCTCGGGGCATTCGCGCTCTGGGAGCAGCGCCAGCGCGACCCGCTCGTGCCGTTCTCGATCTTCAAGCTCCAGACGCTGACCGCGGCGAACGTGGCCGGCTTCATCATGGGCACGGCGCTGTTCTCGATGTTCCTGATCCTGACGCTGTACATGCAGGACGTGCTCGGGTACTCGCCGCTCAAGACCGGCGTCGGCTACCTGGCAGTGGCCGGGACGGCCGTGATCTGGGCGAACGTCGCCGCCGCCCTGGTGAACAGGGTAGGCGTCAAGCCGGTGCTCGTCATCGGGATGGGCCTGCTCACGGCCGGCCTGCTCTTCTTCACGCAGGTCTCGGTCGACGGCACCTACTGGACCGACCTCTTCCCGGGCTTCCTGATTCTCGGCGTCGCGATCCCGTTCGCATTCGTGCCGATCACGATCGCGGCACTTGCGGGCACGAAGCCGCAGGAGGCAGGCCTCGCGTCCGGCCTGATCAACACCTCGCAGCAGATCGGCGGGGCGGTCGGGATCGCGATTCTCTCGACGATCGCGGTCACGACCAGCGACAATCGGGTCGCCGACGGCGTGAAGGTGCCGGTCGCGCTCACGGACGGCTTCGTGAACGCCTTCTGGGCCGGCGCCGCGATTGCGCTCGTCGGCCTCCTCGTCTCGATCTTCATGGTCCGCGGCCGCGACCTGAAGCCGCAGGAGACCGGCGCCGAGGTCACGATCGGCGAGCCCGCCTTCGAGGAAGCCGCCTAGAAGCTCCGTGATTGTTCGAGCCCGGCCGCGCTCCGCGGGAGGCGGCCGGGCTCGTTCCGTTCCTAGCCGGACGGGCGCATCGACTTCGGCCAGATGCCGTGCCGCCCGGGCATGAGGATCCCGTTCGGGTCGAGCGCGTCCTTGACCGTCTCCGTGAACCGCCGGTACGCGTGGTCGTTGAAGCTGTACTGGTCGGCTGCGAGGTCCATGAAGTCGAGATGTGCGCGGTACTCGCCGTAGCCGGCCGCGCCCGCCTCCTTGACGAGCACCTTGCAGGCGTCGTAGGCGCCGCGGGTCTGCTCCTCGTTCGTCGTGTCGAAGATGACCAGCGTGATGTGGACGAAGCTGCGCGGGTTGATCGCGATGAGCGCGACCATGTAGTCGAGGCTCGCCTTCTGCTCGATCCCGTTGCGGAGCAGGCCGCACAACTCGACCGCGTCCTTGCCCGTGAGCGGAGCGACCGGCGAGAAGCCGACGTGGCCGCCGTGCTCGCCCCCGTACCAGGCCGTCTGCGCGTTCATGTCGAGGTTCGGCAGCCCCGCCTGCACGCGCTCGACCGGGTGCTCGATCTTCTCGAGCTTGTCGCCGTCGTACTTGGTGCCCGTCACCTCGGCGCCCTCGATCCGCTCGAACGCCGCCTTGACCTTCTTGAACTTGTGGTCGACGACCGCCTCGTCGCCGAGGAGCGTGAAGCGCATGGTCCAGCGGCCGATGTCGAGCTCCTTGGCGACCCTGTCGATCACCTCCTCCGGGAGCGGCTCGTCTCCGTCGTACCACTGGGAGCGGCTCGAGAAGACCGCGGCCAGGAGGAGCGTGTTCAGGATCTGCGGGACCATCCGGATCGTCTCGTCGAGCATCAGCTCGCGCAGCGTGTCGACGACGGCCGGGAGGTCGCTCTCCTTCCACACCTTCAGCCAGCACGGCATGAAGCACTCCGGCGTCGGCAGGAGCCAGACTCCCATTTTCGTGACGATCCCGTAGTTCGACTGCATGAAGAGCTGGTCGGGGGTCGGCCCGAGCCCGCGCTTGTAGACGTACGCGGCCTTGCCGTTCGGGATCCCGCCGCCGCCCGTGCGCATCAGCTCACCGTTCGGGAGGACGACCTCCATCCCGCACTGCATCCCCTGGTCGATCCCGTACGGCAAGTAGGTGATCCCGTGGTCGAGCGTGTTCCCGACGACGCTGCCCCAGCCGAGATCCGGGACCGAGAGCATCAGCTTGTGGCCGCCGGCCTGGATCGCGTCGTGGAGGTCGAACCAGCGGACTCCGGGCTCGATCACCGCGTAGGCCGACTCCTCGTTGATCTCGAGCACGCGGTTCATCCGGCGGAGGTTGACGACGACCGAGCCGCGCACCCGCGGCGAGGAGCCGCCGTAGCCGTTGTTCTTCCCGACCCCGGAGACCCAGATCGGCACCCTGTGCTCGTTGGCGATCCGGACGATCTCCTGGACCTCTTCGACGGTCTCCGGCTGCACGACGGCCGAGGCCTCGTAGTCGTCCCAGCCGCGGTACCAGAACGGATCCCGGAACTCGAGCAGGTCCTCCTCGGACGTGAGGACGTGCTCCTGTCCGACGGCGGCGACAAACTCGTCGAGCGCGCGGGAGAGCGCCTGCTCGGACAGATCGGGCGGAAGGGTAACGGTCACGCGATCACCTCCAGGGTCACGCCTCGTGGCGCCGAGCATACGACCTACAGTTCCGCCCGGTGAAGCCAGACGTCTCGATCGCAATCGTCGGCGCAGGGATCGGCGGCCTGACGGCAGCACTCGCGCTCCACCGGGCCGGGTTCGACGTCGACGTCTACGAGCAGGCGAGAACCGTCAGCGAGGTCGGAGCCGGGATTAACGTCAGCCCCAACGCCTCGTGCGTGCTCCACGGCCTGGGGCTCGCGGACGATCTGGCCGAGCTGGGCGTGCAGTCGCTCGCGTGGCACCAGCGCCGCTGGGAGGACGGCCGGACGCTCGTGCGCGCGCCGCTGGCCGATGGCGTCGTCGAGGCGTTCGGCTTCCCCCAGTACCAGATGCACCGCGCCGACCTGCTCGCGACGCTGCTCGGCGCGCTTCCGCCGGAGCGGGTGCACGTAGGACACCGGCTCGTAGGCCTCGAGGACTTCGGCGACCGGGTCGAAGCGCGGTTCGAGGGCGTCGATCCGGTGAGTGCCGACGTGCTCGTGGGCGCGGACGGAATTCACTCGACCGTGCGCGAGCTCGTCTTCGGCCCGCAGGACGCGAACTTCACGGGTTGCGTCGCCTACCGCGGCCTGATCCCCAGCAAGCGGCTGGCCGACCTCGAGCTCGAGGTCACCGCGCAGGTCTGGATGGGGCCTGGCAAGCACTTCGTCCACTACTACGTCCAGGCCGCGCGCCTGGTGAACTTCGTCGCGATCGTCGAGCAGGACAGCTGGACCCGCGAGTCGTGGACAGACAAGGGCGATGTCGCGGCCGCGCTGGCCGAGTACGAGGGCTGGCACCCGCAGGTGCAGACGATCATCGGCTCGGTCGACGAAACGTTCATCTGGGCGCTGTTCGACCGCGCGCCGCTCGAGCGCTGGTCGGTCGGCCGCGTCACGCTGCTCGGGGACGCGTGCCACCCGATGCTGCCGTTCATGGCCCAGGGCGCGGCGCAGGCGATCGAGGACGGGGCGACGCTGGCCTCGTGCCTTCAGACAGGCCAGGACATCCCGGAAGCGTTGCGCCTCTACGAGGAGCTCCGCCTCCCGCGCGCGTCCAAGATCCAGGGGCTCTCGGCCCAGAACAAAATTCGATTCCACCTCCCCGACGGCCCCGAGCAGGAGGAGCGCGACGCGATGATGGCGAGCGGCTCCACCGACTGGTCGCTGAGGGCCGTCGCCTGGATCTACGGCCACGACGCCTCGGACATCGACTCGATGCGGGCAGGAGTCTGAGGCGCTCGCTTGCGACGCCGACCATGAGAGGCCGTGTCGGCTTTGCCGGCGCGGCCGTTTAAGATCGGCACGTGCCGCACGGCGACCAGAAGTTCGACCTGATTCGCTCGGTGCCGCTCTTCTCTCACTGCAGCGGTGACGAGGTGGAGGCGGTCGCCTCCTCCGCCGACATGATCGACGTCCCCGCCGGGCTCGAGCTCGTCACGCAGGGGAAGCACACGAACGACTTCGTGGCGATCGCCTCCGGCGGGGTAAAAGTCGAGCGCGACGGCGCTCAGATCGCCGAGCTCGGCGCGGGGGACTTCTTCGGCGAGGTCGCGCTCGTCACCGGCGCTCCCCGCAACGCCACCGTGACCTCGACCGAGCCGAGCACGCTGCTCGTGCTCACCGACCGCGCGTTCTGGCGCCTGGCGGAGGAGATCCCGGAGCTTTCGTCGAGCGTGCTCAAGGCGATGGCCGCACGGCTGGAGCCCGAGACCGTCTGAGCCTCAGTCGCTGCGCTTGTACGTCTCGAGCCCGGGGCGGATCGACTTGTCGTCGAGGAACTGTGAGAGCCCCTGCTCGCGTCCGCGCTCCGAGTCGAGGAACTGCGATTGCTCGAGCTTCGCGTAGAGGTAGTCCTCGGCGGTGTCCCAGCTCATCGTCTGGGCGTGCTTGAAGCCGAGCTTGGCGGCACGGAGCACGACGGGGTTCTTCTCCAGCAGCTCGCGCGCGAGTGACTCGACCTCGCCACGCAGCCGGTCGCGCGGGACGCTCCAGTTGACGAGGCCCAGCTCGGCCGCCTTCCGGCCGTCGAACGTCCGGCCGGTCATGATGTAGAGAAGCGCCTGGCGCCCGCCGACCATCTCTCCCAGGCCCCGGCTGACGAGGCTTCCCGGCGGGATCCCCCAGTTGATCTCCGAGAGCCCGAAGGTCGCCTCCTCCGCGGCGACGGCGAGGTCGCACGCGCAGAGCGGGGTGAACGCGCCGCCGAAGCACCAGCCGTTGACCATCGCGATCGTCGGCTTGGGGTACGTGCGTAGCAGTCGCCATTGCCAGTAGTTCGAGTCGCGCCGCACGCGCCGCTGGACGTGCTCGGGCTGCTCGTCGACCTCCCGGAAGTACTCCTTCAGGTCCATCCCCGCCGAGAACGAGTCGCCGGCCCCGGTCAGCACCAGCACGCCGCAGTCGTCGTTCGCGTCGAGCTCGAGCAGAACCTGGACCATCTCGGCGTTCAGCTCCGGGTTCATGGCGTTCCGCTTCTCGGGCCGGTCGAGCGTGACCCAGGCGATCCCGTCGTCGAGCTCGACCGTCACGTTCTCGTAGTTGGGCGCCACGGGGCGTAGATTAGACTGGCCGCGTCGCGGCCACTGTCAGGGAGGGGAGAGCCATGCAGGGGACGAGCTACGGAAACCTCGAGGAGCTGCTGCAGGCCGTCGATCCGGTCGACTTGGCGCGCAACTCGCAGATCGGGCCGTACGTCTATCCCGCGGTCCCGGCCGAGTTCACGAACTGGCGGGACGAGCAGGTCGCGTGGCGCGAAGGCTGTGCGCTCTTCAACCAGTCGCACCACATGACCGACCTGTACATCAAGGGCCCCGACGTCATCAAGCTGCTCTCCGACCTCGGCGTGAACACGTTCGACAACTTCGCCGTCAACAAGGCCAAGCAGTTCGTGTGCTGCAACCCGGACGGCTACGTGATCGGCGACGGCATCCTCTTCTTCCTCGACGAGAACAGCGTCTCGCTCGTCGGCCGTCCGTCGGCGCACAACTGGGTGCAGTACCACGCGGAGACCGGCGACTACGACGTCGAGGTCGAGCGCGACGAGCGCACGGCCGCGAACCCGACCGGCCGCCGCAAGCTCTACCGCTTCCAGGTTCAGGGCCCGACCGCGATGGAGGTCATGGAGGCCGTGACGGGCGGCAAGCTACCCGAGATCAAGTTCTTCAATATGGGCGAGATCACGATCGCCGGCCACAAGGTGCGCGCGCTCCACCACGGCATGTCGGGTGCCCCGGGCCTCGAGCTGTTCGGCCCGTGGGAGGAAGGCGAGGAGGTCGAGGCCGCGATCGTGGAGGCCGGCCGGGACCACGGGCTGAAGCGCGTCGGCTCCCGCGTCTATGCGACGAACACCCTCGAGTCGGGCTGGATCCCCTGCCCGCTGCCGGCGATCTTCACCGGCGACGAGCTGAAGGCGTACCGCGAGTGGCTCCCCGCCAACGGCTACGAAGGTACGGGATCGCTTGGCGGCAGCTACTACGCCGACTCGATCGAGGACTACTACCTCACGCCGCACGCCCTCGGGTACTGGCCGTTCGTGAAGTTCGACCACGACTTCGTCGGCAAGGACGCGTTGCAGAAGATGGCCGACTCGCCCGATCGCAAGAAGGTCACGTTGGCCTGGAACGGCGAGGACGTGGCCGAGGCGATGGGCACGCTCTTCGAGAAGGGCGACGCGGCCAAGTACATCGACCTGCCGCTCTCCAACTACGCCACCTGGCCCTACGACCGCGTCATGCACGGCGACCAGATGATCGGCGTGTCGACGTTCTCGGGCTACAGCTACAACGAGCGCTCGACGCTCTCGCTCGCGATGGTCGACGTCGACGTCGAGATCGGCGCCGAGGTCGTGCTCGTCTGGGGCGAGGAGAATGGCGGCTCGTCGAAGCCCGTCGTCGAGCGACACAAGCAGGTCGAGCTGCGCGCGGTCGTCAGCCCCTGTCCGTACTCGGAGGTTGCGCGCACCACCTATGCCGAGGGCTGGAGGACGAAGGCCGCAGTCGCCTAGTCATTGCTATGCCCTGACGTCAGGACGAAGTGTGCGCGCGTCAGTGCTGACCGATCGAGCACGATCTTAGATCGCGTCGGGCTGAATTGATCCCTTAGCCGACTTCTACTGTGCCGCTCGTTTCAATACGCGTCGAGGACCTGGGTTGAGCCGTCGTCGTACGTGACGATCAAGCTGTCGGGCGGCCCATGCAGCTCGAAGAAGAAGGCGTTGTTCCTAAGGACGCCGTTCTCACGGCTGCCGCCTGAGGCGAGTTCGACCCTGGTCACACGATCAGGGGCAAGACCAGCAAGGTATCCGTCTGCCGACGCATCCGCCTTGGTAGGCGTCCTGGACAGGAAGACGACCGGTGCCTGGTCGTCGAAGGCATCCACGCACCCGGCAAGACCGGATGTATCCAGGTAGCAGACGGTAGCGACACAGTGGCGGTCGCGGTCAAGGCGGCCATCGAATCGGCAGCCGCTATCGGCGAGACGTGCGTCTGGAGGCTAGACAAAGCTGGCTGCTGGGTGTGAGCCGCGTCGGGGAATGGAGCCTGCTGTTTCACTGCGCCGCAGGTTCCGGTGGCCTCGGAACCGTGATCCTTGCCTGATGGCCATCAGTGAAGGTCACGACCAGGGCGTCCGGGAACGCCGATCCGTCCACGTCTCGGTAGAACGCGTTGTTAGCGAGTATCGCTCTCTCAGACTGCCCGGCGACGAGAACATCGACCTCGGCGATGTCATTGGCGACGAGTCCGTGGACGATGAGCGGGTCGCCGGCACCAAGAGCATCGTTGTCGCTGAGCCCCCAATCGATGCCGCGAGTAGCCAATGGATGAGGCGAGACACAGCCAGCGTCCAAGTAGCCAGTGATGATGTAGCAGAGTTGGCCTTTGCTTGTGGGTACGACATAGAACTTGCCACTTCTCGCACCCAAGTCCGAGAGCAGCAGGCGACTCTCCGAAAGCAGGAAAGACCCCGGATCTACAGCCTCGTTTGGAACGCCGTCGCGAAGGTGTGATGCAGTCTGTAGCGCTATCCCCTGCAGATCATCGGCCTGTGTCCGTGGCCCACTCAGTGCCTCAAGGTCAAATCCAGCAGCGCTATCTCTTGGCGAAAGTCGCTCGCTCGGATTGGAATGTGCTCCAGTTCGTGAAAAGCTTGTGCTTCCCGGCGTTTGTCTCGCGTCTGCGATCACCGCGACAGCCAGAAGTGCTCCGACCGCGAGTGCAAAACCGAACCAGAAACCTCGAATGCCGATCTTCATGGTTTCGTCGTTTGACAAGTCCAGGTCACGCCTGAATTGTCATCGCTGTTGGAACACTTCGACTTGGCGTAGCTGTCGGAGTGGTAGCACTCCGTGGGATTCGAATCGTTGAATCTGACGCAATTCAGACGGCCCATCACTGTGTCTGGTAACAGGCGTTCCACGCCTGTGGATCGGCGCCCAGGTTCTGGACCTGCCAGCCCCAGTTGTTGGACGTCGTGCTCTGAGAGCCGCCGCCGCCGTTGGAGTGCCCGTCGTAGAGCGCCTGGTCGTCGCTCAGGCGCCGGATGTACCAGTGAAACGGCTCGTTCGACGAGCTCCCCGACGAGTACCAGTAGTTCGAGTACTCGTAGGTCGTCGAGGCGTAGACGTGGTAGCCGATGTAGCCGCTCGAGGGAACGCGCTGGCAGCCGTTTGCATCGGGCTGAGCGGGAGCGGGAACCTGGTCGCTGCTCGTCCAGACCTTGTCGCCAGGCCGGTATGGGCGAATCGGGGAGAGGATGACCTGGAGCACGTCCGGGTCAGGCGCAACGAACGGCATCGTCGCTCCCGGCGGG
>DATIXI010000044.1:0-2968 GCA_035518635.1 Gaiellaceae bacterium | reverse complement strand
GACGAAGCCCGCGCGGACGTTCGTCAGGCGGACCGACACGATGCCACCGTTCGACACGACCGGGTCCGTCACCGGAAGGATCGTGTTGAGCGACAGACCGGGGATGCCACCCATGGTGCCCGTGCCGGCGGAGAGCGTGTTCAAGTGATCGCCGGAGGCGGTCGTCGTCAGCGTGGTGACACCGATTCCGGTATCCGACGCCTCGGCGCGAGCCAGGTTGGTGAACTGGAGGCTGATGCGCGTCCAGGTGTCCATCACCTTCGCGCTGGCGGATCCAGCCACGAAGAGCGACAGAGCGACTAACAGAATCGACTTTCGCTTCATGGAACTCTCCTCGGTGGAAAGTGCGAAATCCGGCCCGGAGTCGGCCCGCACCTATCCTACGCCTGTCCGCGGAAGGCGACGTAACTTTCTCGGTGGATTCGCCGCCCGAATCTCGTCCGGATGGGTGATGCCAACCGACGCGGCGTTGTAGGTTTTACAACCAGCAAACGACCGGGTACCGAGCAAGGCCTCCCGCGTCCCGCGGTCGACTATTCCCGCGGGAACTGGAGCGCGTAGAGCCGCGCCCCTCGCATCCGGAAGACGAGCTGCACGACGCGCCCAGCGAGCCCCGAGACGTCGCTGCCCGTCCCGAGCCACTCCACCGGAGTGTGGAGAAAATCCCCGTTTACGTAGACGCAGTCGTCCACGGAGTAGCCGGGGATCGGGCGTCCGCGCTCGTCCTCGAAGCCGACCTGCAGGAAGCCGACGGCGCCGGTGTCGACGTTCAGCAGCAGCCGATTTCCCTCGAAGCGGAGCGGCTTGGACTTCATGCTGCCGCCCGTGTAGTCCGCAACCGCGGCCACGAATCCGTCCAGGCGTTGCACGTAGCGGTAGAGCGGCGCGGGATTTCCACCCTCGTGGCGCGAGTGATACGCCGTGCCGCCGCCGCCGTGCCCCCCCACGTACTGCCAGATCTCGTCGCCACGGCGGACCATCCCCTGGGCCACGAACAGCATGTGCTCGCGATTGCTCCCGTCACCCCCGATCGACACGTAGGCCGGTCGGGGGCGGTGCGTCCAGTCGACCCCATCGCGGCTGACCGCGAGCTGTGTCTCGATCACGCCCGAGCCGCGTTGGCGCTCGGGCCGGCCGAGGATCTGGCGCGTCTCGGGACCGTCTCCCTCGTAGTGGAAGTACATCGCGGGAAACGCGAGATAGGCGTCGGGCGCCCACGGATACTTCAGCGCCTTGGTCACGTAGACGTCGGTGCCGACCGGGTCGAGGCGGGGGTCGGCCGCGAAGACGGTCGGCAGCTCGACGCCGAGACCCGGCGGCGCGAGCGGGCCGTTGTCGAGGAACCAGGGATCGAGCACCGACGACTGGATCGCCTCGCGCTTCCCGATCTCCTGCGTACGCGCCGGCGTGATGCGCTCGAAGGGCCACGGCCCGTCGAGCTCCTTCACCTCCGACAGCACGAAGCGTCGGCGCGTGGCGCCCCCCGGCGTGGCGCCGTAGTCGGAGCGATGGTGCGAGACGTAGAGCTGGCGCTGGTCGTCGTAGTAGAAGGCCGACTGCGATCCTGCCGAGAAG
The DNA here is from genome assembly GCA_035518635.1 of Gaiellaceae bacterium. GTDB lineage: Bacteria > Actinomycetota > Thermoleophilia > Gaiellales > Gaiellaceae > AC-32. The sequence continues at coordinate 1,393 of DATIXI010000044.1, read as the reverse complement.
GGAAGCGCCGCCGTCTCGGACTGCTGGAACCAGAGCCCGTCCGGTGAGGTGAAGACGAAAATGCCCTGGCGCCGGAGCCCGCTCAGGTAGACGAAGCGACGCGAGGGCTGAGCCTCGGGGTCGAAGATCACGGTGCCGCGACCGACCGGCTTCGGGAGCACGATGTTGCGCAGCCCGTGGTGCTCGCCGTGACCCACGTCGGGGCGATCGAAGTGGATGCCGTCGCGCGACGTCAGCAGGGCGAGCTCGTCGTCGGGACCCTGGTAGTAGACGCGGATCAGGCCGTGGTCGTCTTCGAGCACGGAGAGGTGACCGCGCACCTCGTCGGCGACCTTCTCCATCCGGCGCGGCGGGTTCACCTCGAACTCGACGCCGTGTCGCTCGGCGATCAACGCGTCGTCGACGAAGAGATGCTTGCGGCTGCCGAGGTCCTTCACGCGCACGCGGGGTGCGCGCGGACCGAAGAGCAGCGGCGGGCCCGCGCGGTGCTCCGACTCGGGCACGCGGCCCGAGGCCCGCGCCGAGAAGCTGGCCGGCGGCTCGAAGTCGCCGCGGTACACGATTGCGTCGCTCACGCGCAGCTCGTCGACGCGCCCCGGCAGCGGGCGCTCGAAGTGACCGTCGCGGCCGATGCTCAGATAGGCCTCGTCGCCGTGGGCGAGCGCCGCGAGGCTCGCGCGCGCGGGCAAAGGCTGGAGTCGGCCGTCGACGTAGTGGCGGAGCTGTCCATCGGAGGACGCGTACACGAAGGCGAGATGCCGCCACGGCGATCCCTCTCGCAGCGCGGCGGCGTCGGTCGGAATCGAGACGACCGCTCCCGACGGCTGGTTCGCGAGCTCGAAGTGGTCGCGTCCGGAAGCGAGCGAGAGTCGGGTCACGTGGTCGTTCTCGCCGCGCGGCCCCTCCCCGATCTCGTACAGCACGCCGCCGTCGCCGCCCGGCCCCGGCAGGAACCACAGCTCGAGCGTCCAGTCGAAGGGACCGAGGTCGAGCTTCGTGTCGGTCGCGTTCGCGAATCCCGCCGACCGCAGGTGCTTCTCCCCGCTCGTCATCAGCGCGGCGAAAGTCGCCGTCGGCCACCACATCGGCTGAACCGTGCGCCCCGCCGCCGGCGCCACGGGCACGAGGCCGAACTCGCGTGCCGAATCGGAGCTCGCGTCGATCGCGGACCCGTGCATGTCGAGCGGCTCGGGCTCGGCGGGCTCGAGCGCGTTGCCGAAGCGGCCCTCGGCGAGCCGGGCGCCGCGGCCGAGCGCGAGAATGAATCCGTTCGGGCCGGCGTCGTTCAGGATCGTCGACGGATACGCCTGCACCGGCTCGTCGAAGAGCCACGTCGCGACCACGCCGGCGCGGCACGGCATCGCGGCGATCCATGCGAGCGCGCCGAGCGCGA
>DATIXI010000043.1:0-2046 GCA_035518635.1 Gaiellaceae bacterium | reverse complement strand
CCTCGACGAGAACACGTTCTGGTTCGCGCTGGCCGACAGCGACGTGCTGCCCTACGCGAAGGGGCTGGCGGCGCACGCGGGGCTCGACGTCCAGCTCTCGGAGCCCGAGGCGTACCCGCTCCAGATCCAGGGCCCGAAGTCCAAGGATCTCGTGCGCGAACTGTTCGGGGACGAGATCCTCGACCTCCGCTACTACCACTTCCGCCGGCTCGAGCTGGACGGCATCCCGCTCATCCTCACCCGCACCGGCTGGACGTCCGAGGTCGGCTACGAGATCTACCTCCTCGACGCCGGGGGCGGAACAGACCTCTGGGACCGGATCATGGAGGCGGGGGAGCAGTACGAGATCCGCCCGACCGGGCCGGTCGACATCCGCCGGATCGAGGGCGGAATCTTCAACTGGGGCGCCGACATGACCGACGAGAACAACCCTTTCGAGCTCGGGCTCGACCGGCTCGTCGACCTCGACTCCGACGCCGACTTCGTCGCCCGCGAGGCGCTCGCGCGGATCCGCGAGGACGGGGTGAGCCGGAAGATCGTCGGCGTCGAGATCGAGGGCGACCGGCTGGAGATGAACGCGACGCCGTGGGGAGTCTCGGCCGACGGCGCGAGCGGGACGGTGACCTCCGCCGTCTACTCGCCTCGCCTGGAGAAGAACATCGGCTACGCCTGGCTGCCGGTCGAGCACACCGGACTCGGAACGCGCCTCTCGGTCGAGACCCCGGACGGCGTCAGGGAGGCGACGATCGTGCCGCTGCCGTTCGTCGACCCCGAGAAGCAGATTCCGAAGTCCTAGGGTCGCGGTGTCGGTCGGAACCGCGTTCTATCCCCGTACTGCGCCGCTCAACCACAAGCTGCAGTGGCGGGAGTGGTCGGGCTACCTCGCCGCGAGCGCGTACTCCGACTCGCACGAGATCGAGTACAACGCGATCCGCGAGGCGGCCGCGCTCATCGACGTCTCCCCGCTCTACAAGTACCTCGTCTCCGGCCCGGATGCGACCCGGCTCGTCGACCGCGTGATCACGCGCGACGCGACCAGGCTAGGCGCCGGCCGCGTCTACTACACGTCCTGGTGCAACGAGGACGGGCTCGTGGTCGACGACGGGACCGTCGCGCGTCTGGAGGAGAACGCGTACCACTGGACGGCGGCCGATCCGTCGCTGCGCTGGTTCCGGATGAACGCCCGTGGCCTCGATGTCGAGATCGAGGACGTGAGCGAGCGCATCTGCGCGCTGGCCGTCCAGGGGCCGCTCAGCCGCGACGTGCTCGAGGCGGCAACCGGCGAGTCGTGGGGTGATCTCACGTACTTCGGCCGCAGGGCCGCGAGGGTCGGGCCGATCCCCGTCGACGTCTCGCGGACGGGCTACACCGGTGACCTCGGCTACGAGGTGTGGGTCGAGATCGCCGACGCGGTCGAGATCTGGGACGCCTTCGTGCGCGCCGGGAGCGCCTACGGGATCCGGCCCGCCGGGATGCTCGCTCTCGACGTCGCGCGGATCGAGGCGGGGCTGATCCTGATCGAGGTCGACTTCGACTCCGTGCGGCGGGCCCTGATCCCCGAGCAGTCGTACTCGCCGTTCGAGCTCGGCATCCTCGGCCGGTTCGTCGACTTCGAGAAGGAGGCGGAGTTCGTCGGCCGCCGCGCGCTCGAATGGGAGCAGGAGCGAGGCGGGCCTCCGCGGCGCCTCGTCGGCCTGGAGCTCGAGTGGGAGCCGCTGGAGGAACTGTACCGGGCGAGAGGGCTGACGCCGACGCTGGAGCCGGCCGCCTCTCGCGTTCCGGTTCCGCTGTACGCGCGCGGCCGCCAGGTCGGTAAGGCCACCAGCACGACGTGGAGCCCGACCCTGAAGAAGGTCGTGGCGCTGGCGTCCGTCGCCGCCGACCAGAGCGCGACCGGCACGAAGCTCGAGGTCGAGTGGACGGTGGAGGCGATCCGCAGCCGCACGCCGGCGATGGTCGTCGAGCTGCCGTTCTTCAACCCGCCGCGCAAGACCGCGACGGCTGCTTCCTAGCGCGGCACCAGCCTGAGCGTCGCGGCGCGCGCCT
>DATIXI010000042.1:0-21849 GCA_035518635.1 Gaiellaceae bacterium | reverse complement strand
GCTACTTCAGCGTCTTCAGGTAGGCGACGAGCGCCTTCAGGTCGTGGGCGGTGAGGATCCCGCCCCAGTGGGGCATGCTCACGATCGGCGCCTTGCCGATCACGCTGCCGCTGCGGATCACGTCCTCGATTTTCTTGTCCGTGTTGAACTCGGCCCGGAAGTCCCCGCCCGAGAGCGGCGGGATCACCTTGTCCTCCGAGAGCGGGTTGGGCACTCCGCCCAGGCCGTTCGGCCCGTGGCAGTTGATGCACCCGTCGCGTACATAGAGCGCCGCGCCCGCGACCGGAAGCCCCTGGCCCTGCGGCACGGGGAGGGCGGTGGCGTCGGGCACGCTCGGGAGGCCCGCGTGGATGTAGGAGACGAGCTCGTGCACCTGGCGCTTCGAGATGACGGCACCCCAGACCGGCATGTACGGCTTCGTCGGGTTCGCGGATTCCCCGAGACCGTGGTTGATGATCTGTGTCAGCTGCGCCTCGGTCAGCTGCCCGCCCACCGCCTTCAGCGCGGGAACGTCGGGCGAGACGCCGCCCTTCCCGTTCACACCGTGGCACTGGGCGCAGGCGAACTGGACGAAGACGTGCGCTCCGGCCGCCACGGCCGGGTCGGCGGGCGCGACGGCCGCGGACGTGGTGACGGAACCGACCGTCTTCGTCTTCGCCGTGTAGTGTCCGGCGCCCCAGCCGATCAGCGCCGCTACCGCCAGCAGCAGGACGGCGACCACAGCACCTACGACGAACAGCCTGTTGCTCATCGCGCAAGGGTGACTCTACGCCAGGCCGCGATCCATCGGGGCCGCTGCTGATGGGCCTGCGGCTTTCCCGCAGTTAGGCGCCGGCGGCGCGGGGTACAGCAGGCTGCTGGCCGCGGTGCTCGAGGATCACCTCGAGCAGCCGTTGCGAGTGCAGAACGTGCTCGTGTGCGAGCGCTCTGGCTCCGTCGGCGCTGCCGGCCACCAGGGCATCGAGGATCGCCCGGTGCTGGTTCACGTTCTGGCGGTAGAGATCGTCGATCTCGGGGCCGCCGGGGCTCCAGCGGCTGAGGAAGGTCCGCCGCGCGCTCTTCGCGATCTGCTCGACGAGCGGAACGTCGGCCGCCTCGTAGATGACGTCGTGGAAGCGGTAGTTCGCGCGCACCCACTCGGCCGTGAGCCTCGTGCGCTCGCTCTCGCTGCGCCGCCGGTCGAGCAGCTGCTCCGTCAGCTCCTCGAACCGGTCCTCGGCCGCGGACAGCTCGACGAGCGTCTCCTCGGTCATGTTTGGCGTCGCCAGGCCGGTAGCGAGCGCCTCGAGCTCGGCGCGTACGAGGAACGCCTGGCGCAGCTCGTCGAGCGAGACCGTCCGCACGCGGACGCCGCGGTTGGGCGTGAACGAGACGAGCCCGGTGGCGGCCAGGCGGCGAAGCGCCTCGCGGATCGGCGTCCGGCTGACGCCGAAGCGAGCCGAGAGCTGCTCCTGCCGCAGGACCGCGCCAGGCGGGAGCCCGCCGGAGATGATCTCGTCCTCGAGCGCGAGGGCGATCTCGTCGGCCTTTGTGCCGGCCTCGGGCGTCAGCTCCGAAATTGGGCGGCCTCCGTCGATCCCTCGAGGGCCAGCGTCGAGCTCTCCCCGCCGCTGATCGCCTGCGCGACGGCGTCGAAGTACCCCGCGCCCACCTCGCGCTGGTGCCTCGTCGCCGAGTAGCCGAGCTCCTCGAGCGCGAACTCGCCCTCCTGCAGCCGTACGTAGGCGCTCATCCCCTCGCGCGCGTACCCGTGCGCGAGCTCGAACATCGCGTGGTTCAGAGAGTGGAACCCGGCGAGCGTGACGAACTGGAAGCGATACCCGAGCTCGGCCAGGTCGCGCTGGAAGCCCGCGATGGCGCGCTCGTCGAGGTGCGAGCGCCAGTTGAACGACGGCGAGCAGTTGTACGCGAGCAGCTTCCCGGGGAACTCGTCGTGGATCGCGTCCGCGAACTCACGGGCCTCGCCCAGGTCCGGCGTCGAGGTCTCGAACCAGACGAGGTCGGCGTACGGCGCAGCCGCGAGCCCGCGGGCGATCGCCGGCTCGAGCCCGTCCTGCACGACGTAGAAGCCCTCGGGCGTGCGCTCGCCCGTGAGGAACGGCTCGTCGGCGGGATCGAAGTCGCTCGTCACGAGGCGCGCGCTGAGCGCGTCCGTCCGAGCGACGAGCAGCGTCGGGACGTCGAGGACGTCCGCGGCGAGCCTCGCCGCCGCGAGGGTCCGCAGGAACTGGCTCGTCGGCACCAGCACCTTGCCGCCGAGGTGGCCGCACTTCTTCTCCGACGAGAGCTGGTCCTCGAAGTGCACGGCCGCGGCGCCCGCCTCGATCATCGCCTTCATCAACTCGAAGGCGTTGAGCGGGCCGCCGAAGCCGGCCTCGGCGTCGGCGACGATGGGCGCGAGCCAGTACGTTGCGGTGTCCCCCTCGGCGGCGTGGATCTCGTCGGCCCGGAGCAAGGCGTTGTTCAGGCGCCGCACGAGGGCGGGCCCGCTGTTCGACGGGTAGAGGCTCTGGTCGGGATAGGTGTGACCGCCGAGGTTGGCGTCCGCGGCGACCTGCCAGCCGCTGAGGTAGATCGCCTTCAGGCCGGCCTTGACCATCTGCACGGCCTGGTTCCCGGTCAGCGCGCCGAGCGCGGGCACGTACTCCTCGGTCTGGAGCAGGCTCCACAGCCGCTCCGCCCCGAGCCGGGCGAGCGTGTGCTCGACCGTGACCGTGCCTCGCAGGCGCTCGACCTCCTCGCGCGAGTACGGGCGCTCGATTCCGCGCCAGCGCCCGTTCGACGTCCCGTTGTTCTCACCCATCCGTTTCCTCCTCCTCGTCCAGGTAGTCGTATGCCGGCAGGGTCAGGAACTCGACGAACTCCTCGCCGAGGGCCACCTGCTCGAAGATCTCGCGCGCCTCTCCGGCGCGACTTCGCTCGTACACCGCGTCGCCGAACTGCTGCCGGAGCTTCTCCAGCTCCTCGTCGATCACGGCCTCGACCAGGCTCCGCCCGAAGCGGCCGTGCCGCACCCACTGCCAGACCTGGGAGCGGGCGATCTCGGCCGTCGCAGCGTCCTCCATCAGGTTGTAGATCGCGGCCGCGCCGGTTCCGCGCAGCCAGGACGACAGATACTGGATCGCAACGCTGACGTCGTTGCGGAGGCCCTCCTCGGTGACGTCGCCCTCGGTGGCCGCGACGTCGAGCAGGTCGGCCGCAGCGACCGAGACATCCTCGCGCTGCCGCTCGAGCTGGTTCGGCCGCTCGCCCAGCACGCGGTCGAACTCCTCCAGGGCCACAGGCACGAGGTCCGGGTGCGCGACCCATGTGCCGTCGAAGCCGTCCCCCGCCTCGCGCTGCTTGTCGTCGCGGACCTTCGCGAGTGCGCGCGCGTTGAGCTCGGGGTCCTTGCGGCTCGGGATGAACGCCGCCATCCCGCCCATCGCGTGCGCCCCGCGGCGGTGACAGGTCTGGACCAGGAGCTCCGTGTACGCGCGCATGAACGGCGCGGTCATCGTCACGCTGTTTCGGTCCGGCAGGACGAACTCGGGCCGGTCACGGAACTTCTTGATGATGCTGAACATGTAGTCCCAGCGGCCGGCGTTGAGGCCGGCCGCGTGCTCCCGGAGCTCCCAGAGGATCTCGTCCATCTCGAACGCGGCGAGCACGTTCTCGATCAGCACGGTCGCCTTGATCGACCCCCGCGGCAGCTCGAGCGCCTCCTCGCCGTGCGTGAAGATGTCGTTCCAGAGCCGCGCCTCGAGGTGGCTCTCGAGCTTGGGCAGGTAGAGGTAGGGGCCGCTGCCGCGGTCGAGCAGCCGCTGCCCGTTGTGGAAGAGGTAGAGGCCGAAGTCGAACAGGCCGCCCGAGACCGGCTCGCCGTCGACCAGGTAGTGGCGCTCGACGAGATGCCATCCGCGCGGGCGCACGAGCAGCGTCGCAACCTCCTCGTTCAGCCGGTAGCTCTTGCCGTCGGGGCTCTCGAACTCGATCGTCCGCTCGATCGCGTCGATCAGGTTCGCCTGGCCCTCGACCATGTTGTGCCAGGTCGGCGAGTTCGCGTCCTCGAAGTCGGCCATGAACATCCGCGCACCCGAGTTGAGCGCGTTGATGACCATCTTCCGGTCGGTCGGGCCCGTGATCTCCACGCGCCGGTCTTGGAGGTCGGGCGGAACGGGCTCGATCGTCCAGTCGGCCTCGCGCACGTCGCGGGTCTCGGTCAGGAAGTTGGGCAGCTCGCCGGCCGAGATCCGCTGCTGGCGCTCGGCACGGGCCTCCAGCAGCTCGAGCCGCCTCGGCCCGAAGCGCCGCTCGAGGTCGGCGACGAACCCCAACGCGTCGGCCGTGAGGATGCGGCCCAGACGCAGGTCTCCCTGCCCGGCGACGTCGGTTCGGGTCACGACGGACAACGCCCGCCTACTCGTTCTCGTGGTCGCGTTCGCAGAACTCCGGGCAGGTGCACGGAGCCGACTCGGCGGCGGTGACGACATAGGCGGCGCGCGCGATGTGCTGCGCGCCGGACGCCGGGTTCCGCAGGGGCGAGCCGCCGTTCCCGTTCGTGTTCGGCAGCCGCTCCCGGCCTCGCAGTCTCGATAGCAAACGCGTCACCTTCCCATCCTTTCAGATTTCGGATCCGAAGTCGACCATAGTAGCGGACTTTACGGACTTTCGTCTAGTAAAGCTCCCTATTTTGGATCCATTATGCGGACTCGCTTCCTAGCCGTACGGGCTGAGGAACTGTGCAACCATCCAGAGGTGCTTCGACGGGGACTGGTCATCGGGGTCGCGGTCGTCGCTGCACTCGGCCTCGTGCCGGCGGCCGGCGCGGGGGTCGCCGAGGTCAGGGACGCGCACGGCAACCTCATCGGCGACGGCGGCCAGGGGACGTACGGAACCGCCGCCGACGGCGGCTGGACGCTTCGCTACGACTACGCGTCGCGCAGCGTACGCGGCGTCTCGCTGCAGGGAGTCTCGCTGGCGGGCGGCGCCGTCTACGCGGAGCGGGTCTTCGTGCCGGCCCACGGCCTGCGCGGCGCGCGCGTCCAGGGACTGACGGTGAACGGCCACCGGGTCGCCGCCCGCCCGAACACGCTCGTCCCGCTCGGCACCGGAAGCTACCTCGTCGTCCTCCAGGAAGCCGTCGTCCCCGGTGAGGGGAGCGGCCTGGTGGGCCTGCGCCTCGTCGCAGGCGACGCGTCGCTCGGGCTCGAGCCCGGCACGCAGATCCTCGTCGGCCTCGCCCGCGCGTCGCGGCCGCCTCCGCACCATCAGCAGGCGAACCTCTCCTGGCTCGCGCTCGGTGTCGGCGGGAACAGCGCGGAGCTGGCGCAGGATGTGAGCTTCCCGGGGCTGGTCGACCTGCCGTCGGGCGGGACGACCGGCCTGCGCGCGGTCGCGATCGCGGAGCGCTACCTCGGCGTCCCCTACCGCTGGGGCGGCGCGGACCCCGTCACCGGCTTCGACTGTTCCGGCTTCACGATGTACGTGTACGCGCAGCTCGGAGTCCAGCTGACGCACTACACGGGCGCGCAGTGGTACGAGGGCGAGCGCGTCCCGCCCGACCAGCTCCAGCCGGGTGACCTCGTCTTCTTCGAGCCGAGCCCGCGCGGCCCACAGCACGAGGGGATGTACATCGGCGGCGGGCGCTTCATCCAGGCGCCGCACACCGGAGACGTGGTCAAGATCTCCTCGCTCAGCGAGCCGCGGTACCTGTTCGGCTACGTCGGCGCCGTCAGGCCCGCGAAGCCGTAGGCGGAGCCACGCGGAGCGTGCGTCTGGCAGCGACCGCGGCAGCACTGCTGGCACTCGTCGGCGTCGCCGCCGGCTGCTCGTCACAGCGCCACGACGCGGTGGCCCGAACCGAAACCACCTCCGCCCCCTCGCAGAGCGGACGGCCTGACCCTCACCGCTTTCTCGCATGGAACCGCCCTGCGAGACGCGTGCGCCTTACGATGCTGGCAGCGCTCGGCTCGGCCAACAACGGGTTCAACTTCGACGGCTACGGGCGCGGCGAGCTCCTCGCGTCGGTGCCGCGAGGCTGGCGGGTGACCGTGAAGTGCGAGAACCATGGCTCACGGCGTGCGTCCTGCGCCGTCGTGCCGGGCGCCCGATGCGCGACGCTCGCCTTCCCGGGGGCCTCGGTGCCCAATCCGCTCCAGGGCCTGGCGCCCGGGCGCAAGGCAGAGTTCTCGTTCACGGCCGCGCGGACCGGTTCCTACCGGATCAGCAGCCTCGTACCCGGGCAGTCCGAAGCTCGCATGTTCGCCGTCCTCGTCGTGACCCCGGGCGGCCGTCCGTCGATCAGCGCCCGGGCATGGCCCTAGAGCTCCTCGTCGAACCCGCGGCGGCGGAATACAACCGCCCAGTAGATGCCGATCACGGCGAGAAGCGCGATCGGCAATGCCCACGTGAGGATCGCGGCAGCCTGGAAGGAGGCGATCACGACCTGTTCCATGCGTACTCCTCTCGTTCGACGTCGGGGCCACTCCTGGCCTGGAACGCGTGGCCGTTGCTCCGGGCCAGCAACCCGGGATCGGGCGCCGGCTCGAGCCAGCGATAGAGCGCCCAGATGATTGCGATCGTGAAGGGAATCGAGCCGGGAACCCACATCACGCCGCCTGCGAGCTGCTGGTCGGCGAGCGCGGAGAGCCCTCCGGGCCGATGGGCCAGATTCGCGTACCCAGAGTAGAACGGCGACGACGCGAGAGCCAGCACCATCGCGAGCACCCAGCTCACGAGCAGCGCGGCGGTCAGGTACACGGCGCGCGCTGCGTACGTCAGGCGGGCGCGTACAGGGGGCGAGTCGATCACCTGGAGCCAGAAGACCAGCCCGCCGAGCAGGAAGGTCGCGTGCTCCAGATCGTGGACGGCCTGACTGGAGAGCGTCGAGTCGTAGAGGGCCGGCACGTGCCACGCGACGAGCACGACGTTGAATGCGATCCAGGCCGGGACGGGCCGAGCCAGGAGCCTGGCGAGCGCCCGGACCGGGGCGCTCCAGCGCCCGCGGGCCACGCTCTTGGCGACGGTGCGCCGGAAGCCCAGCGGCAGCGGCTGCCAGAGCTGCAGCCACGGCGCCGAGAAGACGATCAGGGGCGGCGCCACCATCAGGAGCAGCAGGTGCTGGGTCATGTGCGCGGTAAAGAGCGAGTCGGAGAGCGGATCGAGAGGCGTGTCGAGGGCGACGACGATCGCGAGGAGGCCTGCGTAGAACGCCCAGTCACGGAGGCGCCGCTCACGGGGGTCGCGATGCCCCGGCCCGGCTCTCCTCCCGCCCAGCCGGTAGAGGACCGCGGCCGCGAGAACGAGCGCGAAAGGCGCCTGAACCGGCCAGGCGGCAGCGCTCGTCAGACTCGGCACCGGAGCCCGCTCAGAGGAGGTAGAGGATGACCCAGGCGATCACGACGAGCACCGCGAAGTAGATCCAGTAGAACGTCACGGCCTCGAGGCTGGGCGGGACGAGCGAGAGCGGATCCTCGATGTCGTGGGCCGTCCGGTACGGATCGCCGGAAGCCTCGCCCGGCTCGGGCGAACCGACCAGGGTTTTCCGATAGCGAATCGACGAGGCGAGCGTCGTCTCGAGCCAATACGCGGCGCCCAGGCCGAAGAGGACGATGAATCCGGTCCAGCCGAAGTAGACGGAGGCGAAGCCGCCCTCGGTCGGCCCGAAGCCGACGGTGAACCAGGCGGCGATTTGGCATGCGACCCCCACAAGCCCGAGAGCCAGCGCGATTGCTCCCTTCTGCCGCCACTGCCGGCGGCGATCGGCGCGGCGGTCGCGGAGGCCGAGCCAGAGCACGACGGCACCGAGGATCCAGGCGGCGGTCGCGATCGTCCCGAGCGTGAGCGACGGGTCGACTCCCTTCGGCCGCCAGAGGTCATTGCTGTTCAGCGACCGCAGGTAGAAGTAGGCGAAGACGAATCCGAGGAAGAACATCGCCGTCGCGCTCGCGAGCAGGTGGGCCCCGCTGGCGAGGTTCCGCCCGAGGATCTCTGGGTCCTCGGACTCGACGATCTCGTACGTCGTTCCTTCACGAACCCATTCGATCTCGCCCATCGTCAGCTCCCTGTCGCCGGGGCGCCGGCCGGGCGCGCGACCGGGACGGCTCCGTCCCCGTATCCATACGGGTCGCTCTCGAAGGTCGGGATCCGATCGAAGTTCTGAACCGGGACGGGCGAGGGGAGCTGCCATTCGATGGACAGCGATTCCCAGGGGTTCCGCTCCGCACGGACCCGTGCGAACAGGAGCGAGTAGACGAGGTTTCCGAGGAATACGAGCATCGACAGCCCGAGGACGAAGGCCGACACCGAGGCCCAGTCGTTGAGGAACTGCAGGTTGGGCGCATACGTGACCACGCGCCGCGGCATGCCCTTGAAACCGACGACGAACAGCGGCAGGAACGTCGAGTTGAAGGCGAGGAACATGCTCCAGAAGTGGATCTTCCCCAGACGTTCGTTCAGCTCCAGGCCGGTCATCTTCGGAAGCCAGAAGTAGATCGCGGCGAAGAACGTGAAGATCAACCCACCCATGATCGTGTAGTGGAAGTGCGCCATGACGAAGAAGCTGCCGTGCTCGGTCGTGTCGCTCGGCGTGTCGGAGTTGAAGATCCCGGAGAGGCCGCCGATCAGGAAGTTGAAGAACCACGCGAGCGCGAACAGCATCGGCACCGTGAAGCGGATGCTTCCCCGCCAGAGCGTCATCAGCCCGCAGAGGAAGGTGAAGCCGGTCGGGATGGAGATCAGCTCGGTCGAGAGCATGTAGAACGGTCTGAGGTTGCTGTTGATGCCGCTCATGAAGAGGTGGTGCTGCCAAACGAGGAAGCTCAGGAGCGTGACTCCGAGCATCCCTGCGACAGCCAGGCGGTAACCCCAGAGCGGCTTCCGCGAGAAGACCGGCAGGATCTCGAGGAGGACGGCGAACCCGGGCAGGGCGAGGATGTAGACCTCCGGGTGGCCGAAGAACCAGAAAAGGTTCTCGTAGAGGTACTGGCTCCCCCCGCCGCTCGAGATGAAGAACGTGGTCTGGGCGGTCCGGTCGAGCAGCCCCATCGCCAGTGCAGCGATCAGCACCGGGGCGGCGAGGAGGTTCAGGATGGACGTCGACACGACGCCCCAGACGAAGATCGGCAGGCGCGACCACGTCATCCCCGGCGCCCGCATCGTCACGACCGTGGCGAGCATGTTCATGCCGAGCAGGCACATCGAGACGCCGACGAGCGCGAAGAACATGATGTAGGCGTCCATGCCGTAGTTCGCCTGGTCGTTCAGAGGCCCGTAGCCGGTCCAGCCGGTGGGGAAGCCGCCGAAGAAGACCGTCGTGAGCAGGATTGTTCCCGCGGCCATGAGCAGCCAGAACGTGAACGACTCGATTCGCGGGAACGCCATCCGGCGAGCGCCGATCATGATCGGGACGAAGTAGTTCGCAAACGGCCCGAGGATCGCGCTCGTCATCATCCCCATCATCATCGTCCCGTGCAGCCCCACGAGCGTCAGGTAGTTGCCCGAGTTGAAGACGGGGGTGGGCCGCAGGAGCTCGAAGCGGATGAGCATGGCGTTCAGCCCGCCGACGGCGAAGAAGAACCCGATGCCGAAGAAGTACTGGATGCCCACTACCTTGTGGTCGGTGCAGAGCCCGAAGTAGCGCCCGATCCCCTCCGTCTCCTTCTCGCGCAGCGAGGGTGGATAGCCGCGTAGCCGGGCGAGCGGGTACTGCAGGAAGCCGAGCCCGATCAGGAACCCGACCACTCCCAACGTGTAGCCCAGGAACACTGAGATGTCGTTCTGGTCGGTGTCGCCGAAATACGAGAGGCTGGTCGCGGTGGCGTGCTTGCCGATGTACCAGCCGAGGTACCAGCCAGCGACACCGAGCACGACCGCCAAGAGCAGGTTGAACCCGATCAGGCGGCGCCAGAGCGGCCGGGCGGAAGTGGCTGTCGAGCCTTCGCTCACCCGGCCCTCAGCTGCGGCTCAGGAGAGTAGGTCGTCGAGTACGGGGGCAGATACTTCAAGACGGGCCCGTACAGCGCCTGCTGCTGCTTGATCCAGCTCGCGAACTCCGACTGCGAGACCACGCGGCCCTGCCCGTCGAACATGTAGCCGTGCCAGAGGCCGCACAGCTCTGAGCAACGGATGTTCAGGGCCAGCGGGTGCTTCGTCTGGACGTAGACGACGTTGTCCGTTCCCGGGTTTGCATCCGCCTTCACGCCGAGATTGACCGCCCAGAAGGAGTGCACCACGTCGAGGGAGGTGACGTGGAGCCGGATCAGCGTGTCGGCGGGCAGGTAGAGGTGAGGCGTCTCGAGCCCGCCGTACGTCGGGTAGCGGTAGGTGAACTCCCACTGCTGGCCGATCACCTGGACGTCCATCGCCTGGTTGTGATTCGACGGCAGGAACGTCGCGCTCGGGCCCTGTCCGCCGCCTGCCCCGTCCTTCACGAGCTCGTAGGTCCCGAAGGCCGCGAGACCGAGGACGGTCACCGAGGTGATCACGATCCACCACAGCTGGAGGCGGGAGTCCCCTCTGACCGGCGGCCCCTCGAGAACGGCGTCGCGCTGGTGGAAGACGATCAGCGTGTAGCCGAGCATCACGAGGACGAAGACGATGATCGGCGCCGAGACGCCGATCAGGACCTGGTTGTCGAACACTTGGCCCTCGGCCTGCACGCTGCCATTCCCGGGCGGGATCAGCGGCCCGACCACGAACACGGCGATCGGCGTCACGATCGCGCTGATCGCCAGCCAGAGGACGAGAACGCGGCGTCCATGATGGATGTCCCCGCCGGGTTGTGTGTGCGCAATCGCCATCGTTCAGACGACGTTCACGAAGCCGTCCATGTAGCCGATCGTCTGCATCGGCCCGCCGAAGCCGAACTGGAACCCCGCGGCGCAGGGGACGAAGCACTGCCAGCGGTACTTGCCCTTCTTGCCGGTCCGGAACGTGAACTCGATCGTACGGTGCGCCATGGAGGTCGGATCGCACGGCGCGTAGCCGCACTGGTTCTTGGCGTCGTCCGGGACACCCGCGAGCGGGACGAGCACGCCGAGCTGCGGGATCGCGAACGTGTGCGAGGCATCGTCCGGGTTGATCTCCTGGAAGGGCTTGCCGTCGAGCGTCGGCGACCCGACCAGACCCTCCGGCCTGGCGAGGAAGGGATTGCGAAGACCGCTGTCGCCGTCGAACTGGAGGATCTTGACGTGCACGAGCGCGTGCGCCGGGACGGTCCAGATCGTGCTTCGCTCCCAGGAGCCAGAGGACGGGTTGCGAATGAGGTAGGAGACCCAGTCCGGGTGCGGCGCAAGCTGCGAGCCGACCGCTGCGACGGTCTGGATCGTGATGTTCGCGGTGGTGCCGCTCGTCCGGGCGTCATAGGTGGGCGGCCCGCTCAGCAGCCAGTTCGCGACGTAGAAGCCGATCAGGACGCCGGCGACGACCACGCCGAGAACCACGCCGGTGATCCTCCAGATCACCGTCGGGTCCCTTGCCCTGGGGGCACGCTTCGCCCCGGTTGCCTGCCCACTCCCCCGGCGCCACGGCGCACCCCGATACGTGGGATCTTCACTGTCCGGCTGCGGCGACTATCTCACAGATCGAGCGTCCGCGTCGCCGGGCCGGCCCGGCCGGGCGCTAGGCGGCGCGCTCGAGCTCCGGGGCTTCTTCGGCCCGGAGAGGCTGGGGCTCGACGGCCTTTGAACCCGCGGCGCGGTGACCCGTGACCATCACGAGCGCGAGGGCCGCGAGCAGCCAGACCGCGAGGATGCCGTTGAGGATGATGGCTGTCGTTGTGGTCATGCAGCGCATGCTCACGAGCCGGGCTAAGAGCAGCCTGAGATCTTGCTAAGACCTTCCTGAGAATTCGCCGTCGGAAGGCGGGGCTCGGCGCCGCCGCAGCGGCCTGAGGTGGAGGCTGAGAGCCCACGCGCCCGCAATGACCGCGAGCCCGGCCCCGAGGACCGCCCAGGTTCGGAGCCCGTGCCCACCGCTCGTGGTGGCCGGTGACCGCGCCACGGCCGCCGGCACGCGTAGTCGGTGGCCGGCCTTCGCTGCGAGCCGCTGCGTGGCCGTGGTGGCGGCGGCAGCGAGGCCCGGCCCGCCCGGCCCGACCCGCAGGCCTCGCAGGGACGACAGCTCCGCCCGCACCGGGTGCCCGTGGTGGTAGAGGCCGAAGCCGTTCGGCATCACCACGAGGACGCGGCCGCGGTAGCCGATCGAGAGCTCCGTGCCGAGGAAGCGGGCATAGGAGCGCGGCTTGCGCCAGAGGACGTAGACCGAGCCGAGGTCGTACGAGGAGCCGATCAGCGCGACCCGGACGGGAAAGCCGGCGGACTTCGCCTCGCGGAGCACAGCCGTCAGTCGCACCCGTTCGGTCTCCGGGATGCCTGCGTCGCCGGGCACGAACGCGGGCTCGACGAGGAGGACGTCGCTCGCCGGGTCGCCGTCCGCACGTGCTGCGGGTGCGTGAAGAGCGACACAGCCCGCGAGCGCCGCGAGCGCCGCGAGACAGCGCGAGAGCGGCGCTCGGACCGAAGCCGTCGTCCTCGTTGACATGCAGGTGTATTCTCGGCCCAGCGGGGTCTTCTCGCGTACGGCTCGAATGTCTGCGAACCACTCAACCGCGGCCGGGAAGACCGGCGCCTCGCGACAGCGGGCACTGCTGCCGGTCCTCCCTCTCTGGAGCTGGGTGCTCGTCGCCCTCGCCCTGGGAATCGCGCTCGGCGGGGGCATCGCGCTTGTGCGCGGCTCGTCGACGACTAGCCCGATCTCGAGCCTCGCCGGTCGCCCGGCCGCGACGTGGCCGGCCGGGGCCCAACACGCTCCGAACTTCCGCCTCGTCGACGAGCACGGGGCGGCGATCTCGCTGGCCCGGTTTCACGGAAGGCCGGTAATCGTCACGTTCATCGACCCGGTGTGCCGGAACCTCTGCCCACTCGAGGCGAAGCAGCTGAACAGCGCCGTCGCCGCCACACCGGCCGCAAGGCGACCGGTGATCGTCGCCGTCAGCGTGAACCCGTGGGCGAACTCCCCGGCGACCTTCCGGCAGGACAGGAAGAAGTGGCACCTGGTCCCGCAATGGCACTGGGCCGTGGGAGGCTACGCGCGCACCGCCCCGGTCTGGAAGAGCTACAAGATCGGCGTCCTGGCCAAGAAGAAGGTGATCGCCGGCGTCACGGTCCACGAGATCGCGCACACCGAGGCCTCGTACGTGGTCGATCGAGCCGGCTACGAGCGCGCGCTGTTCCTCTACCCGTTCGTGGGAAAGGACGTGGCCACCGTGCTCGAGCAGCTCCCGTCCCCGCAGACGTAGACCTCCGCTGGTGTGGGGCCACCGCATCCGCGTGCTGGCGGTCGTCGGGGCGGCTGCGATGGTGCTGCCGTCGCAGGTCTGGGCCCACGGCTCGGGCAGCCCCACCGCGACCAGCTTCGTCGCCCGGCTCCGAGAAGTGCCCGCGGGCGTGAAGGCGAGAATCGTGGACGGCGACCAGCGCCTCTGGCTCCGCGTTCAGCCCGGCCGGACAGTGACCGTCCTCGGCTTCCAAGGCGAGCCGTACCTCCGCTTCTCGAGCGCGGGGGTCGAGGTCAACGAGCGGTCACTCGCTTTCTACCTCAATCGATCCCGTCCCAGGGCGATCCCTCACGGTCTCGACGCCCTCGCCTCGCCGGACTGGCATCGCGTGGCGAGCGGCCCTTCCTATTCGTGGCACGAGGACCGCCTTCATTCGCTCGCCGCCGCCGCCCGACGCCCGGGAAGCGCTCTCGTCGGCACGTGGACGATCCCCGTCCTCGAGCAGGGGAAGCGACTGCAACTGCTCGGGACCCTCCGCTACTCGCCCGATCCCTCCCCACTCTGGTTCTGGCCGGTCGCGGTGGTCCTCCTCTCGCTTCCAGCCCTGCTTCGCCTCCGGCGAGGCGACCTCGACCGGGCCGCCTTGATCATGCTCTCGGCGGTAACGCTGGCCGCTCTCGTCCTGGCGCGAGTCGGACGAGAGCTCTACGGACGGCCTGATGTCTCAGCACGGAGCGGGCTGAGCCTGCTCCTCACGTGCGCCGTCGCCCTCCTGCTTGCCGCCGGGCTCACGTCGAGCGAGTGGCGCACGGTGGCCGCCCTGCTCATCGGCAGCGCGGGGGTGTACGAGGGGATAGCCCTCCTGGGGACGTTTCTCCGCGGACACGTGCTGGCCGCGCTCCCGGCCGACGTCGAGCGCGCTGCAGCCGTTGCCTGCCTCTCGTGTGGCGCGGCCCTCCTCATCGTCGTGCTCGTCGACAGGTCGACGAGCCCACCCGGTCGCGCGCGCAGCGCCTGAGCCGCTCACTCGTCCGAGCTACGCAGCCGCCCGAACGCCGCGCCGATATCGGTGGCGAATGCGGCGCTTCATCTCATTCGCGCGCGCGTGCGGGCGAGCGCGACACCAGCTTCCGGTTCTTCGCCGGCTCCGCGACGAGCGCGGCCTCGCGCTGGTGATGGCGCTCGGGATCATGACCGTGCTCGCGATCTCCGGGACGACGATCGTCTACTTCACGAGCTCGAGCGCGCGCACCGCGTCGCGCAGCAGCTCCGACCAGAAGGCCTACGCGTTCGCCGAGGCCGGGCTCAACGACGCGCTCTCGATCCTCGAGAACGCCTCGAACCCGACGGTCTCCACCCTCCTGCCGCAGACCGTGGCCTCGTTCGAGGGCGGGTCGGCCACGTACTCGGGCACCATCGACTCGAACTACGTCTGGACGATCACCTCGATCGGCTCGGTGCGCAGCCCGACCGGAGCGCTCAGCAACGTCAGGCGCACGCTCAAGCAGAGCGTCCAGGTCCTCGGCCTGAACGCGACCTCGACCGGGATCGCCTGGAGCCGCTTCTACCAGGACGCCACCACGCCGTGCCTGACGATCGACACCGTCAACTGGCCCGCGCCCGTCTCGACGCGCGGCGACCTCTGCCTCACGAACGGCGCCACGATCACCGGCTCGGGCACGAGCGTAGACGTCGGCGGGAACGTGATCATCACCGGCCCTGATACGTCGACCGCCGCGACCGCGCCGACGGTCGCCTCCGGCTGGACGAACTCGAACAACGTCTTCACGAGCAACAGCGTCTACGCGACGAACGCGGTCTCCGCGAACAGCACCGGCGCTTCGCTCTCCGCGACCGGCTTCGGCTTCAGCATCCCCTCGAGCGCAATCATTAAGGGCATCACGGCGAGCGTGATCCGCAAGGCGAGCACCTCGAACACCCTGCAGGATGCAACCGTCCAGCTGCTGAAGGCCGGCTCGGCGGTCGGCTCGAACAAGGCCGTCAGCGGCACGTGGAGCACCAGCAACACCACCAAGACCTACGGCACCGCGTCGGACCTCTGGGGCACGACCTGGACCGCCTCGGACGTCAACAACGCGAACTTCGGCCTCAAGTTCGCCGCCAAGGCGGGCTCGACCGCGGCCACCGCGAGCGTCGACTACATCACGATCCAGGTCACCTACACCAACGACACGAACGCGATCGGCACCTCGGGCTCGCCCATTCAGTCGGCGAACGTGAACGGCACGTGCAAGTACAACGCCAACACGGCCCACACGCCGTGCACCAACGCGGACAAGGTCTACGCGGGCAACATCTCGTCCTCGGCGCAGAACCAGACGATGCCCCAGGTGGACTTCACCTACTGGTGGGCTCACGCGAAGCCGGGTCCGAAGTATCCGTGCACGACGTCGACCGGCACGCCACCGACGTTCGACAACGACGCGGGCACGACGACCGGGCCGAACGACAGCATCCCGGTCAACGGCGAGATGGCCCCGAACAACGCCGACTACACGTGCAAGGTGGTCGAGAACGGCGTCCGCGTCGGCGAGCTCTCCTGGAACCACACCACGCACGACATGACGATCTACGGAACGATCTTCGTCGACGGGAACTTCCGCTTCGACGAGGACGGCGAGGTCGTCCACTACCACGGCCGTGGGGACATCTTCTCGGGCGGCGCGGCCGAGATCGACGCCGTCGTCTGCGCCGGCGGCTCGGGCACCGACCTCAACTCCAGCTGCTACGGCAACATGAGCAACTGGGACCCCTCGCAGGACATGCTGGTGCTGCTGTCGATGTACACCGGCACCGCCGAGTACGACCAGGGACACACGACCTGCGGCCCCCCGACCGGCACGACGGCCTGCCCGAACGGGTACCTGCCCGCCGGCTTCCAGGGCGTCCTCTACTCGAAGGGCGACTGCCTGATCCACCAGATGTTCCGCGACAGCGGCCCGGTGATCTGCAACACGATCACGCTCCCGTCCGACGCCTCCGGCTGGCCGACGTACTACCCGTACCCGACGCTCACCAACCTCACCGGCGGGCAGAAGTACACGAACCCGGCGACGTCCGGGCAGTGGGACCTGAAGATCGGCACGGTCTCCGGCTAGCCCGCGCAGAGGCCTTCAGGCCAAAACGCTATAGCGTTCGCCTTCCGTGAGCGCCGGAGTGATCGCCGTCACCCTCGCGGCCCTCGCGACGGCTCTGGCGACCGGGCTCGGCGCGCTGCCGTTCGTCTTCGTTCGGGACATGAGCCGCCGGTGGCTCGGCGTCTCTAACGCGATCGCGGCCGGAATCATGCTCTCGGCCAGCGGCGCGCTCCTGATCGAAGGGGTGATCCGTGGCGTCGGTCGGGTGTTCGCCGGCGCGGCCCTGGGGGCGATCTTCATTGCCGCAACCCATCGCGCCCTCGAGGGCCGGGATGACCTTCGCTTCGGAAACCTCAACGCCCACGACGCGAAGAAGGCAATCCTGATCGTCACCGTGATGACGCTGCACTCGTTCGCGGAGGGCGTGGGGGTCGGCGTCTCCTACGGCGGCGGCGTGGAGCTCGGGATCGTGATCACGATCGCGATCGCGATCCACAACATCCCGGAGGGCCTCGCGATCAGCCTCGTGCTCGTGCCGCGCGGGTCGTCCGTCCGCGCCGCGGCCGGCTGGAGCATCTTCTCCAGCCTCCCGCAACCCCTCGTGGCTCCGTTCGCGTACCTCTTCGTGGAGACGTTCGGCCCGTTTCTCCCGGTCGGGCTGGGCTTCGCCGGAGGCGCGATGATCTGGCTCGTCCTCGCGGAGCTCGTCCCCGACGCGCGGGCCGAGCTGGACATCCGGTCACTCGTCCTGTGGCTCGGCGGGTCGGCCGCGGCGATGGCCCTGCTGCAGGCGATCCTGCTCGGCCGCTGATCGTCGCCGATACCAGCGGCGGAGCTCGTCGGCTCCCCAGACGATCAGCGGGAACGTCGCCAGGATGAGGAGGCTGGAGGGCGCCAGCGCCCGCGTCCCGAAGACGAGCTGGAACGGCGGCACGTACAGCAGAGCAGCCGTGAACATGAGCTCGAACGCGATGCCCCAGAGGAGCAACGGGTTCGACCAGAGACCCACTGACCGGAGCGACGCCGTCGAGGTGCGCGCGGCGAACGCGGTCCCCACCTGGCAGGCGACGATCCCGGCGAACGTCATGGTCGTCGCCTGGAGATAGGCGTGATGGAGCGAGCTCCCGACGGCGACGGAGTCCCCCGGCGACCAGCCGGCCTGCAGCAGGACGAAGAAGAACCCGCTGAGGACGAGGCCCGCCGAGATGCCGCCCAGGAACCCCCAGGCCCGTGTGAGCAGCTCTGCGCTGATCACGCCTTCGCGACGGGTTCGGGGCGGCCTGTCCATGAGGCCGGGCTCGGCCGGCTCTCGACCGAGAGCGAGCGCGGGCAGCGTCTCCGTCCCGAGGTCGATGGCCAGGATCTGGAGCACAGTCAGCGGCAGCGGCACCGCCCCACCCGAGAGCGCGAAGACGAGGAACGGGACGACCTCGGGGGTCGCGTGGGCAAAGATATAGAGGATGAACTTGCGGACGTTGTCGAAGACGCGGCGTCCAGCCTCGACGGCGACGACGATCGTGGCGAAGTTGTCGTCGGTGAGAACCATCGTGGAGGCCTGGCGCGCGACCTCGGTTCCGCTCCGCCCCATTGCGACTCCGATGTCGGCCCGCCGCAACGCAGGGGCGTCGTTCACGCCGTCGCCGGTCATCGCGACGACCTCGCCGCGGTCGCGGAGGGCGTCCGCGATGCGGAGCTTCGCCTCCGGTGAGCTGCGTGCGAACACGATCGCCGTCTGGTTGCGGAGCAGCTCGTCGAGAGCCGCGTCGCTCAGTCGATCGAGCTCCCGCCCCGCTACGAGGCGGACGCCGTCGCCGACGATCCCGATCTTGCGGGCCACCGCGACCGCCGTCGGGCCGGCGTCCCCGGTGATCACGATCACGCGGATGCCGGCCCCGTAGCACCGGGCGACGGCCTCGGCCACCTCCGGGCGCGGCGGGTCGAACAGCGCCACGAGCCCGAGAAAGACGAGCCCCTGCTCGACCTCCTCGCGGCCCTCGGGCAGCGGAGCACCGGCCGGCAGGCGCGCTTCCGCGGCCGCCAGGATGCGCAGCCCCTCGCTCGCCCATCGCTCTCCGCGCGCGAGGGTCGCCTCGCGCTCGGCCGTCGTCAGCGGCCGCTCGGCGCCTTCGGCGTCGAGGGTCGACGTGCAGCGGGACAGAACTTCCTCCGGCGCGCCCTTCAGATGGACGTGGAGGCCGTCGGGCAACTCGTCGACCGTCGACATCACTCGCAGCGCAGCGTCGAAGTGGAACTCCTTCCTCCTCGAGGCCTCGCGCGTGGCCAGCGTCACGTCCGCACCGAGCCAGGCGGCGGCCTGGAGCAGCGCGAGCTCCGTGGGGTCACCGGCGTCGGGCCCGACCTCGGCGTTGTTGCAGGCAGCGATTGCCTCCGCCAGCCTCGCCTCGGCCGGGCCCGGCACACACGCTTCGCCGAACTCCCGCTCACCGGCGTCCGTCCAGACGGCAGTCGCTTCCATGCGGTTCTCGGTCAGCGTCCCCGTCTTGTCGGTGCAGATGACGGTCGTCGAGCCGAGCGTCTCCACCGCGCTCAGCCGCTTCACGATCGCGCCGGAACGGGCCAGCACCCGGACCCCCACCGCCAGGGCGAGCGTGATCGTCGGCAGCAGGCCCTCGGGGACGTTCGCGACGATCAGCCCGATCGCGAACGTGAGCGCGTCGGTGGGCGGCAGGCCTGCGACGAGCGCGCCGAGCGGGAAGAAGACGAGGCCTGCCGCCACCGAGACGACCGCGATCAACCAGGCCACGCGCTTCACCTGCGCCTCGAGCGGGCTCTCCTCACGCTGGACGCGCTGCGAGAGCGCGGCGATCCGCCCGAGCTCCGTGCGCATCCCGGTGGCGACGACGACCGCACGCGCCTCTCCGCCCGTACAGGCGCTGCCGCTGAAGACCAGATCGCGAGCCTCGAGCAGCGGAGCGTCCGCGTCCACGAACTCCGCCGAGCGTGAGACCGGGACCGACTCGCCGGTGAGCGTGGAGACGTCGACCTCGACCGCGCCCTCGAGCAGCCGCGCGTCAGCCGAGATGCGGTCGCCCTCAGCGACCAGGAGGAGATCGCCGGGCACGAGCAGGCGCGCCTCGATCACCGTACGGCGCCCGTCCCGGAGGACGCTTGCGTGCGGCGACATGTAGCTGGCGAGCGCCTCGACGGCGCGCTCCGCCTGCCGCTCCTGCAGGAACGCGAAGGCGGCGTTGAGCAGGATCACGCCGACGATCGCGGCCGCGAGCACGGCGGTCCCGGCGACGAGCGCCAGCAGGGCAGCGACCCAGAGGAGCAGCGCGAGCGGATGCGTCAGCTGGCGGAACAGCTCGCCCGGCCACCGCCGCCCGCCGGGGCGCGCGAGCTCGTTGGGGCCTTCCGTCAGCAGCCGCCGCTCGGCCTCGCGGCTCGAGAGGCCCTGCCTCGTCGTCCGCAGATGGCGCAGGAGCAGGTCGGCAGGCTCGTGCAGCCTGACGCTGAGGCCCTCGCCGATTGCCGAGGGCGGACGGCCGTTCGTCTGCTGGGCCATGTCCCCTCGATCGTCCGCCGGAGGGGCGGCGGCCGAATCCGTAGTAAGCCGCGCGGGCGATCGGCGTGCGGCCCGATGCCGCATCAGCAGCGCCCCCGGACGATGGGCACAGACAACGAAGGAGGACGAGATGAACACGATCGTGATCGCAACCGACGGCTCGCCTTCCGCCCGCGAGGCGGTCGAGTTCGGCCTCGACCTCGCGTCGGAGCAGAGGGCCAACACCGTGTTCGTGCACGTCGTGCCTCTCGTCGACGTGGTGCCGACCGGCGGCTTCGGCATGTCCTCCGCGCAGGAGCACCTGGTGAACGAGGACGACCGGCGGCCGCTCGAGGAGGCGGCGGCGCTCGCCGCCGAGCGTGGGGTCGAGACGAAGACCGAGCTGCTGCTCGGCGACCCGGTCGACGAGATCGTCGCGTACGCGGACTCGCTCGACGCCGACCTGATCGTGGTCGGCTCGCGGGGTCACGGCGCCTTCGCGAGCGCGCTGCTGGGCAGCGTCTCACGCGGAGTGCTGCACGAGGCGAGGCGGCCGGTGCTGGTCGTCCGCGGAACGGGTGTTCCCGCCGCGGTAGCCGACTAGGGATCAGCGCAGGAACGCAGCAGCGGCCGTCCGCGTGTGGACCCCGAGCTTCGCGTACACGTTGTCGAGGTGCTTTCGCACGGTTCCGACCGAGACGCAGAGACGTTCGGCGATCTCCGCGTTCGGGCTCCCATCCGCAACGAGCTCGAGCACCTCGCGTTCACGTGCGGTAAGCCGCGGCATCGTCCGCTGCTCCTCGAGCAGAAGCGCTCCGTCGACGGACTCCACGATCAGCGCCCGTTCGCCGCGTTCGACCCGGAGCGGGTCGCGGGCAGCCGACCCTGGCCCCTCATTGAGCCACGACGCCAGCGCCTCCGGCAACTCGGCCCCGTTCCGGCCGAAGTAGTGGTCGAGCAGCTCGCGCGCCGTCGAGCTGGCAAAGGCCACGCGACCGCCGGCCTCGAGCAGGACGACGGCCGCGTGCGCCGACTCGTGGAGCGCAAGCGCCGCGCCCAGACGGTGTCGGTTCTCCGCGGCCCGGTACAGCCGCACGAGGTGTGGGTTCAGAACGTCGAGGACTGCCCTGTCTCGACGGCTGAAATCGCGACCGCAGCGGTCGAGGAGGAAGAAGTACCTCGAATGTGACCGCGGCGGCATGGCGAGCTGCATGCCGAGCGAGTCCTCGAGCCCGTACGGCCTGTACGCGAGGGGCGTACAGGCCGGTCCGGCGGAACTCGCGCCGGCCGAGTCGGTCTGAGAGCTTGACCGCGGCGGCGCTCCCTCTATCGATGTGCCTGAACACGGGGCTCTCGTCGACGGGCACCGCGCGGCAGTCCAGGCCGTCGAAGAACTCCTTGGGCTGCTCGAACTTCAGGCGGGTGTCACGGTGGCCGCAGAGGCCGCACCCGATGCCCTCCGTGCAGCAGCAGCCCTCCTGGAAGTCGATCCAGTCGGCCGGAACGAGTTGGGCAAGTTGCGTGAGGAACTCGCCTTCGAACGGGTGCTCGCCGCCGAAGCTCTCGGCCTCTGCGACGAACGCGAGGATCCGCTCGGAATCGCCACGTGCGAGCGCCGGCATGTCTCAAAAGATACGTCGATCGACGTATCGACTCCAGTCCGCGCGCGCGGGACGCTTCGTCGAGGAACCGAGACAAAGGGGGAGCAATGAAGAGAAAGTGGCTCATCGCGTTTCTCGTCGCCGTCCTGGGCGCCGGCCTCTACGTCGGGCACGTCCTCGCGACGGCGGCCTCGGGCCAGACCACCACGACCTATGCCAAGTCGCTCTTCGACCCGGTCAAGCTGAGGGGCTTCCAGCTCCTGCCCGAGACCGGGACGCAGAAGAACAGGTCGCACGAGCCGAAGTTCTGGAGCGCCCGGATCAGGACGCACAACGCTTCTGACCTCTACGTGGTCGACAACAAGTTCGCCCCGGGCGGGACGACCG
>DATIXI010000041.1:0-92292 GCA_035518635.1 Gaiellaceae bacterium | reverse complement strand
CGCCTGCTTGAGAGGCGACGACCCGGAGGCCTTGGCTCTGCGGCCCAGCCACGTCCTCCGGGCCCTGGTCGCCGTCTCTCTGGCGCGCCCCTTGCACCGTAAGCCTGGCGTCCGGCTAGGTGCAAGGTGGACTGACTATAGAGGCGACCTATCCATCAGTCAAGTACCTCGGTCAAGTGATTTTGAGACCGGCCAGTTCACCCGGTTTCCGGCACAGACATGACCTTTTTGAGGGATTACGGGGAAGGGACACTTGCGCCGAAATCAAGTATGCGTTTCACTTCCCATGAACCCGATGCCGCGAATCTCACTCAGCTCGCAGACCCAGGTACCGGCCGCAACCCCCGCCGGCGCTCGCCTCGGCGAGCGGCTCCGGCAGCTTCGCGTCGCCGCAGGCCTGACGCAGAGCGACCTCGCGGGTGAGCGCTTCTCGAAGGAGTACGTCAGCCAGATCGAGCGAGGCAAGACTCGCCCCACGCGCGAGACGATCGAGTGGCTGGCCGCACGGCTAGGTGTCGACGCGGGCTTCCTCGAGCGCGGCGTGTCCGCGGACGAGCGGAGCCGCGTGGAGGCGATGCTCGCCCGCGCCGAGGCCCTCTCGAACGCTCATCAGTACGACGAGGCGATCGAGGAGCTGGAGAACTCGCGCACGGCCGTGCTCGCCACCGGCGCCCCGGAGCTCGAGTACCGCTCGCTGTCGACGGAGGCCTGGTCGCGGATGGAGCGCGGCGAGGTCAGGCCTGCGCTGCAGCAGCTCGAGCGCTGCCGCACGATCGCCGACGGGCCAGGCTTCTCGGACGTCGACCGCGCCCAGATCCTCTTCCAGATGGGTGTCTGTCGGTACCACCTCTCCAGCATCGCTTCGGCGGTCGCGCTCTTCAGCGAGGCACTCGCCCTCTCGGCAGGCTCGAACCTGCCGTGCGACCTGCTGCGCTCCGAGATCCTCGGCTGGCGCTCGCGGTGCTACCGCCGCCAGCGCGACCTCGAGGCCGCGCGCGAGGACGTCGAGCGCGCGCTCGAGCTGGCGCGGGCGCTGGATGACCACCGCACGATGGCGAACGTCTACTTCCAGGCGTCGCTCGTCGCGGAGCGGATGGGCCACTGGGTGCTCGCACGCAGCTACGCGGAGCGCGCCAAGGCCTACTACGAGCAGCTCAACGACGAGCGCAACGTCGGGCGCCTGCTCAACAACCTCGGCGGGCTGAACTTCCAGCTCGGCAAGCCCGACAAGGCCGTCGAGGACCTGAAGAGCGCCTATCGCGTGCTGCTCGACAAGGGCAGCGAGGCCGAGGCGGCCAACGTCGTCTCGTCGCTGGCGCACGTGCACCTGATGACCGGTCAGGTGCAGACGGCCGAGGAGGAGGCGCGGCACGCGCTCGATCTCCTCGAAGGCCGCGAAGATTTCCTGCTCGACATCGCTCCGACCCAGCTCGTGCTGGGCCGAGCGCTGATGGAGCAGGGACGTCTCGAAGAGGCGCAGGAAACGCTGCGTGTCGCCGAGACAAGCGCAGAGCAGCTGGAATCGATCAGCCATCGCGCAGCTGCCTGGATGGCCCAGGCCGACCTTGCAGGCCGCCGCGGCGACGACAGCACGGCCGCACGCCTGTACCGCAAGGCAGCCGAAGCCCTACAGGATGTCCGCTTCTAAGCCGAGAAAGGAGGTGACGATGAAGAAGGCACGCCTGATCTCCCTGACGGCCTCGATGTGCCTGTTGGCGTTCTACCTCCAGGGCTACGCACGTGGTTTTGGAAAGGCATTCGAGTTCCTCGGCGGCCCCGGGAGCTGGTTCGACGGGCATTAAGAGACGCGTCGCCGGCGCGGGCTCCGGTCTCCCACTGGATCCCGACGCGCGGCGGCCACGTCGCCCGGCCGCACTCCTGCTCAGCGGCAACCGGCCTCGGACAACCGGCGTAGGGGTCCCCTCACCTAGCTAGACTCGACGACGTGGGTCGGGTCGGCGCGGTGGTCCTGCTCGCGGCGCTCTTGACTGCGGGTTGTGGGAGCTCTGGTCCCTCGGCGGCCCCGGGGTCGTTCGACGCGCTGCTCGATCGCCCTGGTCCGGAGGTGGCGGCAACGGCCGGCGCCGGAAGCTTCGTGCCCGGGAAGATCCGCTTCCCGTTCGCGGTGATCGCGAACAACGCGCGCCCGATCGAGCGCCCCACGGCGCGGGTCTGGGTCGCCACGAGCAAGACCTCGAAGCCGTTCGCCGTGACGACAGCCCGACTCGAGCCGATCGGGATCCCGGGCCGGTCGAAGCCTGCCGCAGGAGGCCTGACCCGGATCTACGTCGCCCACTTCTCGGTGCCCAGGGCCGGGCGCTACTGGTTCCTCGCCCAGCCGACCGGGGCCAAGATCCAGGCGATCAGCGTCCTGATCGTGGAGCCGAGCCTCCCCGTGCCGCGCGTCGGCGCCAAGGCGCCGGATTCGGCCACGCCTACACTGGCCACGGCCCCGGTCTCGGCGCTGACGACGGCGCGCCCGCCCGACCTCGGGCTGCTGCGCTACTCGATCGCGGGCGCGCTTGCAGCGCACCGACCGTTCGTCGTCACGTTCGCGACCCCGAAGTTCTGCACCAGCCGGACCTGCGGGCCCGTCGTGGACGTGGTCGACGCGGTGCGCAAGCGGTTTAGCCGGACCCCCGTTCGCTTCATCCACGTGGAGGTCTACCGCGACAACAACCCGGACAAGGGCTACAACCGCTGGATGCGCCAGTGGGGCCTGACCACCGAACCGTGGACGTTCCTGGTCGGTCGCGACGGTCGAGTGAAGGCCGAGTTCGAGGGCTCGGTCTCCGAGGCCGAGCTGGCCGCGGCCGTTCGCGCGAACCTGCTCTGAGCGCCTGCAGGAATCGTGTCATCGGCCACGAACGCGGGGAGCAGTAAGAAGCTCCTCCTCTCCCCTAAGCAGCGGCGGCTCCGGCCGCCGCTGCGTTTACGGCGGGAATAACCGGGGACCTCCGCTCGTCTATGGACGCAACGCCTCCGCGCCGCCTACAGTTCCCGGAACCAATCTGAGGGGAGCTCCCGTGGACCTCGGAACCGGAAGAGTCAAGCTCACCGATCTCGCCGCCTGTGGCGGCTGTGCGGCCAAATACTCGGCGGCGCGGCTGGAGCAGCTGCTGGCCGGCTTCGTCCCGGCCGAAGCCGAGAACCTCCTGGTCGGGCTCTCGCCTGCGGACGACGCGGCCGTGTACCGGCTCGACGGCGAGCGCGCACTGATCTTCACGCTCGACTTCTTCCCGCCCGTCGTCGACGATCCCGCCGACTACGGGGCGATCGCCGCCACGAACGCGCTCAACGACGTTTTCGCGATGGGAGGCGTGCCGCTGCTCGCTCTCTCGATCGCCGCGTTCCCCGAGGAGCTCCCGATGGAGATGCTCGCCGAGATCTTCGCGGCGGCAGACGAGCAGGTGCGCGCGGCCGGCGGTCTGCTCGCCGGCGGGCACACGATCCGCGACGTCGAGCCGAAGTACGGCCTCGCAGTGGTCGGCACGGCGCATCCCGATGCGATCTGGCCCAAGAACGGCGCGAGCCCCGGGGACGTGCTCTTCCTCACGAAGCCGCTCGGGACTGGCCTGATCATGACCGGCCACAAGAGCGGCGACATCGGCACGCAGCAGCTGGAGCGCGCGATTCGCTGGATGCGGACGCTGAACGACCAGGCGGCCGATGTCCTGCGAGGCGTCGAGCCGAACGCCGTCACCGACGTGACGGGCTTCGGGCTCTTCGGCCACTCGCACGAGGTCGCCGAGCGCAGCGGCGTGCAGGTTCGCCTCGAGTCGGAGCGTTTCCCGGCGATCGACGGAGCGCTCGACCTCGCACGCCACGGAGTGCGCACGAGCGGCGACCCGCGGAACCGCGACTTCGCCGGCCCGCACGTCGAGCTGGACGGCGTCCCGGACACGCTCGTGGCGCTGGGCTACGACCCGCAGACCGCGGGTGGGCTCCTCGTCTCGATCCCCGTGGAGCGCGGGCCCTCTCTCGAGGCCGAGTTCGCTTCGCGGAAGCTCTTCCTGCGCCGGGTGGGCCGCGTGGAGGAGGGCGCCGGGGTCGTCGTCGAGTGATCGCCCGCGGGATGATTCATGGGCGGTTTCAGCCGTTCCACAACGGGCATCTGGAGTACCTGACCGGAGCGGCCGACCGCTCGGTCGAGGTCTTCGTCGGGATCACGAACCCCGATCCGACCCGGATCAAGCCTGAGGCCTCCGACCCACTGCGGCACCTGCCCGAGTCCAACCCGTACACCTACGTCGAGCGGCTCCTGATGGTGAAGGCCGCCGCAGTCGACGCGGGGATCGAGCCCACGCGCCTGCACGTGATCCCGTTCCCGGTCAACGAGCCCGACCTCTGGCGCGCGTACGTCCCGGAGGACGTCGTCCAGTTCATCCGGCTCTTCTCGGACTGGGGCGGCACGAAGCTCGAGCGCCTGCGCGAGGCCGGCTACGAGGTGGTCGTCCTCGACGAGGGCGCCGGTAAGGAGATCTCGGGAGCAGACGTGCGGCGAGCCCTCCGCGAGGGCGGCGACTGGAAGAGCCTCGTGCCTCCCGCGGTTGCTGCGGTCATGGACGGGCTCGAGCGCGTCCCCGTGTAAGGGTTCCGGGACCCCCTGTAAGGGTCCTGTAAGAGTCCAAAACTTTCCCGAGGCGCACGCGTTTGAAGAGGTAGGGAAAGCCGCAACAGGGGGTTTCGCGCATGCGCAAACTGCTCCTCTTCCTGACTGCCGCGCTGGCGCTGGTGGTCACGGGCGTGTCGCAGCCCGCATCCCTCGCGACGAAGTCGGTCAAGATCACGGCCTCCGCGTTCTCGCCCGCGAACGTGACGATCAATACCGGCGACACGGTCACCTGGACCAACGCCGATACGAAGAGCCACCAGGTGATCGCCAACAACGGGAGCTTCGCCTCGACGACGCTCGCCGCGAACAAGAAGTACTCGCACGTCTTCAACACCGCGGGCACGTTCAACTACCACGACGCGCTCCACCCGAGCCTGAAGGGCAAGATCGTCGTCAAGGGCTCGCCGCCCGCAGTGACGATCGGTGCGGCTCAGCCGATCTTGACCTTCGGCCAAGCCACGCACGTGGGCGGTGCCGTGTCCAGCAAGCAGGCGGGCCAGACCGTCACGGTCTGGGCGCAGCCGTACGGTCAGGTCTCCGCGGTGCTGGTGGCGACGCTGCTGACCGGCGCGAACGGGGCCTGGGACCTCCCTGTCCAGCCGACGACGCTCACGTCGTACCAGGCGCGCTGGAAGAGCTCTGTCAGCGCCACCATCCAGGTGGCGATGCGCCCGGCCATGCGCTTCTCGGCGAACAGGAGGGTCGGGTTCATCCGGTTGAGCGCCGACCGCTCGCTCGCGGGACGCAAGGTCTACGTCCAGCGCCTCACGCGCTTCGGCGAGTGGGTGAAGATCAGGCGCATCATCCTGGGCTCCGGCTCGAAGAAGCGCTTCTTCCTCCACCTGAAGAAGGGGAACTACTTCCTCCGCGTCGTCATCTCGACCAACGAGGCCGGCGCCGGCTATCAGGAGGCCTTCAGCAACACCGTCCACATCCGCAAGAGGTAGAGCTGGCGATGCACGGCGCGGGTTAGCCTCCGCGCCGTGCATCCGATCGTGATCGTCCTTCTCGATGGGCTCGGGGACCGGGCCCACGAGGTGCTCGGCGGCCGCACCGCGAACGAGGCCGCGGAGACCCCGAATCTCGACCGGCTCGCGGCGCGGGGCTCATGCGGCGTGCTCTACGCGATCGGCCCGGGGCGGGCTCCGTCCAGCGAGGTCGCTCACTGGTCGATGCTCGGCTACCGGCCCGACGAGTTCCCGGGGCGCGCCGTCTTCGAGGCGCTCGGGCGCGGCCAGGAGGTGAGCGACGAGCACGTCTTCGCGTATGCGGCGCTGAGGCCCGCCGAACGGCGAGAGGACGGCTGGTGGCTGACCGGCCGCCCCGACCCGGATCGCGATGCCGACGAGGCGGAGCGCCTCGTCGAGCGCTGCGACGGGATCGAGGTCGAAGGGCTCCGCTTCTCGCTCTCGCACGTCTGGCGCGGCGAGGCGGTGCTGCGGATCTCGCCCGACGCGGACGAGCGAGTCACCGACACGGACGCGTTCTTCCGCGCCTGGCACCCGATGCTTCGGCCGCAGCCGCTCGTCCCCGAGGCGGAGCGGACAGCCCGCGCCTGCGAGATGTGGACCCGGGAGGTCATGGACCGGCTGGAGGGCGAGCGCTTCGACGTGATCACGCTCAAGTGGTTCGGGCGCCCGCGGGCCGTGCCGAGCTTCCTCGAGCGCCACGGCGTGACGGGCGTGTTCGCCGCCGACTCAGCCTTTCTCCGCGGGCTCGGGATCGCGCTCGGGCTCGAGCCAGTGGACGCGCCGGAGACGGACGACCCGGTCGCCGACCTGCGGGCGCGGGTCGAGCTGCTGCGCGAGCGGCTGGCTGCCGATGACACGTTCGTGATCGTCCACCAGAAGACGACCGACGCGGCCGGGCACACGAAGGACCCTCGCATCAAGCAGGAGACGATCGAGCAGCTGGACGCGGCGCTGGGAGATCTTCCGGTCGACCAGGCGGTCGTCTGCCTCACCGGAGACCATGCGACGCCCGCCTCACCCGACGTGATCCACTCGGGAGACCCTGTGCCGCTCCTCGTCGCTGGCCCGGGCGTGCGCACGGATCGCGTCGAGCGCTTCGGGGAGCTCGATTGCGCGGCGGGAATCCTCGGCCAGCTTCGGGGCCCCGACCTGATGCCCGTCCTGCTGAACGCCGCCGACCGCCCGCTCTTCCTCGGCTCGCGACCGACCCCGTTCGACGGGGCGGACGGCTACCCTTCGGTGCTGGAGCCGCTGCTCTAGTGCACGTCGAAACCACCGCCGCGCAGCGCCGGAGCTTCGAGCTCTCGGCAACGCAATTCCTCTGGCCGGCGCTGGCGTCGGTCGGCGTCCTCTGGCTGATCATGGTGACGGGCGCCGCCGTGCGGCTGACGGGCTCGGGCCTCGGCTGCAGGCACTGGCCCGGGTGCGAGAAGGGCGACCCGCTTCCGGCCAAGAACTACCACGCGTACATCGAGTTCGGGAACCGGACGATCGGCGCGGTGACGATCCTGATCGTGCTGCTGACCGCCATCGCAGCCTTCCGCACGCCCTCGCTCCCGCGGTGGGCGCGGAGGCTCGCGCTCGCCGTCTTCGTCGGCACGCTGCTGCAGGCGCCGCTCGGCTACCTGGCGGTCAAGACGGACCTTCGCTGGCCGATAGTGGCCGCCCATCTGCTCCTCTCGGCGGTTGTGCTGGCGGGGGCGGTCGTGCTCGCGCTCGAGGCCATCAACATCGCGCACGGTCGGGCAGAGCCGATCGTGCCGAAGGAGCTGCGCTGGGGAGGGATCGCGGTGGTCGTCGCCGGGCTGGCGCTGCTCGTGACGGGAACCCTCGCGACAGCGGCAGGCCCCCACTCCGGGGCGGGCGCCGAGCATGTCGACCGCCTCTGGCGCCTGCAACCGCTCATCTACGCGCACGCTGCTGCGGTGGGCGTGTTTGCCGTCGCCCTGGTCTTCGTCGCCGGCTATCTCGCGCCGCTGCGGGAGCGGGCGCCGAACCTGTTCGTCTTCTCGCTCGGCGTGCTCGGCCTCCTGTTCGCGCAGATGACGATCGGCGAGATCCAGTACCGCACGCATCTGCCCTGGCCTCTCGTCCTCGTCCATGTCGGCCTGGCCGCGGCCGTCTGGGCGCTCCTCGTGGCGTTCGTGACGGTTCTCTGGCGCCCGCCGCGCTCGCTTGTTCCGAGCCGCACGTAGACTGGACTCATGACCGGCGAGCTTCGTGTCCACCGGCGGCCGGAGCTCACCCGGCCGGTGCTGATCGGCGCGTTTCGCGGCTGGAACGACGGGGCCCAGGCCGCATCCCTCGCGGCCGGCTATCTCGCCAAGACGTGGGAGGCCGAGCGGTTCGCGGACGTCGACCCCGAGGAGTTCTTCGACTTCCAGGCGACCCGTCCGCACGTCTCGCTCGAGGAGGGCATGACGCGGCGGATCGACTGGCCCGAGACGGCCTTCTACCATGCGCGGCCCGAAGGGCTCGACCGCGACATCGTCCTGCTGCTCGGCATCGAGCCGAACCTGCGCTGGCGCACGTTCGCCGACCTGCTGATCGACCTCGCGCAGGAGCTCGGCGTCGAGCTGATGATCACGCTCGGCGCGCTGCTCGCAGACGTCCCGCACACGCGGCCCTCTCCGGTGACTGGCAGCGCAAGCGATCCGGAGCTCGTGCAGCGCCTCGGCCTCTCGGCCTCGCGCTACGAGGGCCCGACCGGGATCGTCGGCGTCCTGCACGACGCGTGCAAGCGCGCGGAGATCCCGTCGGCGAGCCTGTGGGCGGCGGTGCCCCATTACGTTTCCTTGACGCCGAGCCCGCGGGCCGCGGTCGCGCTCTGCGAGCGGCTCGGCGACCTGATCGGGGTCGAGATCGAGGTGGCCGAGCTCGAGGAGGCCGCGGCGAGCTACGAAGAGCAGGTCAGCGAGGCGGTGGCCTCCGACGAGGAGACCGCGGCCTACGTCGAGGAGCTGGAGCGGCGGGCGGATACGCTCGAGGAGTCGTCCGACCTTCCCTCCGGCGACGCGCTGGCGGCGGAGCTGACGCGCTTCCTGCGCGAGCGCGAGCAGAACGGCGGAGGCGAGGACGCCGCCCGCGAGCAGTAACCTCGGCGTTAGCCGTAGCCATCGCCGCTAGCCGAAGGTGAACGCGTACGCGGAGATCCCGGGCGTGAAGTGCAGCTCGAGCAGCCCGGTCCGCTCCTTCGGGTAACGCTGCAGGGTGTACAGGCGGCTGATGCCGCCGACGTCGACGGTGCGGACCGGCTGCCCGTTGACCAGGACGCTCACGCGCCCGTGCCCGCCCAGCACGAGGAAGACGTTCTGGGCGAGGAAGTTCAGCCGCAGGCGGGCGCCCTTGCCGGCCACGATTCGCTGCGGGCCGACCGTCCACCTCCCTGCGTAGGCGAGCGAGTCCGGGGGCACCTGGAGCGGGAACTGGTAGGTCTTCTCGCGGCCGGGGACGATCCGCGAGCCGACGTAGTTCTCGAGCCGCTGCCAGCCGAGATACGACTCGGGCGTCATGAGCGCGTGGTCGGGTGTGGTGTCGGGGACCGCCGCGTATCGGGTGGTGGCCTGCTCGCCGAGCAGCTCGCGGATCTTCGCCTCGGTGGTGTCGTAGTCGCCCTCGCCCTCCTTGATCTCGCGGATGTCCCCGTGCCGGTCGATTAGGTACTCGGCTGGCCAGTACGAGTTTTGGTAGGCGCCCCAGGTCGCCGCGTCGTCGTCGACCGCGACCGGGTAGCGCACGTCCAGCTCGCGCGTCGCCTTGCGGACGTTCGAGACCACGTGCTCGAACGCGAACTCGGGGGTGTGCACTCCGACGATCTCGAGCCCGGTCCTGTGGTACTTCGCGTACCAGGCCTCCAGGTGCGGGAGCGTGCGGAGGCAGTTGACGCACGAGTACGTCCAGAAGTCGACGAGCACGACCTTGCCGCGCAGCCTCGAGATGGTGAGCGGCTTGCTGTTGATCCACGCGGTGATGTCGCGGAAGCCCGGAGCCTGCCCGTAGTTCTTCAGCCCGGGCCCCGGGTGCGCGGCCACGCAGCGCTGGTTGAGGTCCGAGCGGATCGTGCACGAGCGCTCGGCGGCCTGGAGCGACTGCGTGTAGTCGGGGACCAGCCGCTGGAGCGAGGTGTCAACGCCGAAGGCGAGCAGGACCGCTGCGGCGGCGATGATCGCGCCGAGCAACGCGCGGACGCGGCCGATGTCGGCGCGGAGGATGCTCGGTCGCTCCGCGCCTCTCTGCGCGGCCATTGCGATCAGGAGCAGCGGCACCGCGACCCCGATCGTGTATGCAAACGCGAGCGCGACGCGCTGGACGCCCGCAGTTGTCGCCGAGGCACCCGCGACCGCGGCGAGGATCGTTCCCGCGCACGGGGCGAAGACGAGCCCGAGCCCGGCGCCGAGCAGGAACCCGCCGCCGAGGTCGCCGGCCGGGCGCCGCGACAGCCGCGTGAACGGCCGCTCGAGCAGGCGCCCGATCTGCGGGATCATCAGGCCGATCCCGACCACGAACAGCAGCGCGATCGAGACGTTCCGCAGGAAGTCGTCCGGGATGTGCAGCAGCGAGAGCAGCCACGTGAGGAACAAGAGCGACGCCAGGAACGTGCAGATGAGCCCGGCGAGGATCGCGTAGGGCCGGCGCCGGCTGCCGGCGCTGGTCGCGCCCGCGGCGAAGACGATCGGGAGCACGGGATAGGCACACGGCGAGATCGCCGTGACGACCCCCGCCAGGATGGCGACGCCGTACAGAAGCATTCGTTACGAAGGTAGTCGTTTTGCCGCTGCTGGCGTTACAACGGCAATCCGGCTAAACCGGATTGCCTCTCTGGCGGCGTCACAAGTGACGCCTACGTTTCTGGGGCCGGGGCGGTTTCGGCCTGCGGCTCCGGCTTCTGCTTGGCTGCTGCGCCGTTCCGCTGCTGGGCCTGCGTCTGGGCGCGGCCCTTCTTCTTGCGCTTGCGCCGTCGCCTGCGCGAGCGGCCGGACGGAGCCTTCGGCGCGGGGAGGTTGTCGGCGAGCGCGTTCGCGACCTCCTCGATCGTCCCGAGCCGCTCGCGGGCAGCGTCGATGAGCTTGTTCGCCCGCGGCGTGTACCCCTCCGCGGAGGCGAGCAGCGCTGCGCCGACCTCCCGCGGCTGCTCGAGCGCTGCGTTCACGAGCTTCGCAGCGTTCTCCTCGTGCCGGTGCCCGCGCGAGTTGGCGAGCGCTCCGAGCAGGCGCTTGGCCTCGGGGAACTCTCCGCTCGCCCGGCGGTCCTGCACCTTGCGCGTCGCGCGCGCGAGCCTCCACGTCCAGCGCGCCAGGATCTGCTCCGGCGCGTCGACCTTGCCCTCGCCGAGCGCCCGCAGCAGCGTACGCACGCCATGGACGCGGTCCTTCTCCCAGGTCGGCGCCTGGGTCACGAGCGTGACGAGGTCGTCGAAGCTGGCCCGGTCGACGGTCATCGAGACGCGGTCGGCGAGCGCGGTCAGGCGCAGGCGGCGGTTCGGGTTCTCTGCCGCGCACGCCATCAGGAACTGCTCGAGCGCGCCCTTGCTCGCCTTGCCCTCGGTGAACTTCTTGACGAACTCGACGCGCTCGTCGAAGCGCACGTTGCGGCCCGCGATCGTCGCCCAGTAGAGCTGCTCGTCGTCGTCGAGGTAGCGTGGATCGACCCGCTGCCACTCCCGCGTGATGACGGCGAGCCGGCGCTTGACGTCCGGGGTCACCGGCACGAGCCAGGGCGCGGGCGAGAGCTTCCGTCGCGCGCGCCGCTGCATCCGTCGCCGCGGAGCCGGGGTGACGCGGGCGCCTTCACGGTAGAAGTCCGCGTCGAGGAGGCTGTGGAGCGAGACGACCCGCTCGCTGTGCGTCGCGGCTTTCGAGACGAAGTCGACGACGACGCCTGCCTCCTTGCGTGGGTGGGTGCGCATGATCCGGCCGATGCGCTGCTGGTAGACGCGTTTCGAGGCCGTCGGCGCGAGATGCATGCAGACGGTCGCCCGCGGCGAGTTCCAACCCTCGGCGAGCAGCATCGCGTTGACGAGCACGTTGATCTCTCCGCGCTCGTAGGCGGCGAGCGTCTCGGCGAGCTGAACCGGCGGCGTCCGCCCGCTGACCGCCTGGGCCTTCAGCCCCGCGGCCCGGAACTCCTTCGCCAGGTTGTACGCGTGGTCGACGCCTGCCGCGTAGACGATCCCGGGCGTGTTCTCGAACCGATCGCGGTAGAGGCTCGCAGCGGCCTGGTTGAGCGCCTTGTGGTCGAGGACGGCGGCCAGCGCCTGCTCCTCGAAGTCGCCTCCGACGATCGGGACCGACGAGATTGCCGCGGCCGGTGGGACGCGTAGGCACCGCAGCGGCGCGATCAGGCCCCTCCGCGCGGCGTCCCCGAGCGGGAGCTCGTCGATCGAGGCCGGGAAGACGTCCGAGACCTGCTTGGCGATCAGCTGCTCGGTCGCGGTCATGCCGATGAAGAGGGGCTCCGAGAAGCCGCGGATCGCGGTGCTCGTCTTCTCGCCGAGCGCGGTGTGCGCCTCGTCGCAGATCACGAGCTGGTACGCATGCGGGTCGAGGTCGCGCCAGTGGCGCGCGAACCACGCGTACGTCTGCACCGTGACCGGGTTGCGCCTCGGGAGCGCGTGGCCTTTCTCGATCGCATCCGCAAAACGCTCGCCGTAGCCCTCGGCGGTCAGCTCGCGGTGGAACTGCGTGACGAGCAGGCGGCGGTGCGTGAGGATCAGGACGCCGAGCGTTCGCGCGGCCTCGACGAAGCCGGCGGCGGCGATCGTCTTGCCCGAGGCCGTCGGGTGCCGGAACCGGTAGCGGCGGCTCGCGCCCGGGTCGCGGCCGGCGTGCTCCTCGGGGAGCACGAGATCGTCGGGCCGCGCCTCGAGATGGACGCCGAGGTCGTCCTCGTCCTCCTCGACCTCGACCTCCTCGACGGCCGCGCCGTTGCCGTTCAGCTCCGGCTCGACCTGGGTTGCGGCGATCAGCTCCGTGAGCATCCCGGCGAGCGCGTCGATCTGGTGGCGGCGCAGCTCTGTGCCAGAGGCCAGCTGCGGCGGCTGCCCGCTGAGCACCCGCTCGAGCCCGAGCATCAGCGCGTAGCGGATCTTCCAGCCGTACGAGGGCTCGTCCGCCCCCGCTTCGATCTCGGTGATCGCGTCGTCGAGCGCCCGCCGCCGGGCGGTTCCGGGCGCGAGAACGAGGTCGGGGTCTTCATCGGGGTGGAGGAAGGGCTCCCCGGCCCAGGCTTCGGCGCGGAGGGCGGAGGCACTGAGGCCCTCAGCCTCCGACGTCAAGGTCAGATGCTCGGTCGCTTCTTGCATGTCTGGCAGCACGTCCTGTGCTGCCTTCTCGGAAAGAGAGCGCGCCCGCGGTGATCCCCTAGGCGAGCGTCGCACACAGAGCATAACCGATCCGCGCCCGGTTGCTGGAGATTTTCTGGAGCCCTGTTCCTCAGCCGCCGAGGCCGCCGAAGACGGCGAACGGGTTCCGCGGGGTGACCTCCCAGACGACCTCTCCGCCCGGCTCGGCCTCGCCGTGCACCCTGCGCGCGAGCTCGCGCGCTTCCTCCTCGGAGGCGGCGCCGACGATCAGGTAGTGGTAGCGGCGAACGACGTCGTAGCCTTCCCGCTCGAGCTCGTCCGCGAGCTTCTGCGCCTCCTCGTGCGACTCTCGCTCGACACGCACCTCCCAGGGCGCGTAGCCGCGCTCGAGCTCTTCCTCCTCCCAGGTCTCGCCGGGTGGATCGGTCGACCAGCGGTCCTCGTCCGCGAGCCAGTGCGCGACCTCGATCTCCGCCTCCAGCCCTTCGTCGGCCAGCTCGGCCTCGACGACGCGCTTTGCCTGCTCGGCCTCGGACTGGGCGGATGCGTACACGAACAGCTCGCTTCCGTCGCGCGACACGGCCAAGCGGTGTCCTTCGAGCTCCTGCGCGAGCCGTTTCGCCTCGTCCGAGCCGAGATCGAGGCCGAGCCGGTCGAGCAGCGACTCGGCGTGCTGCTCCTCGGCGAGCTCGATCCGGATGCGCCAGTCGTCTGTCATCTCGTCGGCGCCACTGTGCCCATGTCGGCGAACCGGCGCCCGAACATCTTCTCCGATCTGCCGGTCTGGTCGAGGAACTTGGTGATCCCGCCGAGCCAGAACGGCCAGCCGGCGCCGAGGAGGAGCGCGGTGTCCACGTCCTTCGCCTCGGCGACGACCCCCTCGTCGAGGAGGTGGCGGATCTCGTCGGCGACCGCCTCGAGCGCGGCCTCGAGAATCTCGTCCTCGGTTCTCGGGTCGTCCTCCTGCACCGCGATCTCGTCCTTGCCCGCGGCGTAGTTGGCGAGCGTGGGCGAGAGCGCGAATCGGTCCGGGTAGGCGTCGTGGAGGGTCCCGAGCACGTGGTTGGCGACTCGGGGGCCGACCATCTGGAGGAGCACGGACGGGGCCATCGGCAGGCCCAGCCGAAGGATCGCCTCGTCCGCCTCGTCGGTGGTGTTGCCGTGCTCGAGGGCGTCGAGGACGACGGCCATCAGCCGCGTGAGGACGCGGTTGACGACGAACGCGGGCGCATCCTCGACCAGGACGGGACGCTTGCGCAGCTCCTCGGCGAAAGCCCACGCGGTGGCGAGCGTCGCGTCGTCGGTGTCGTCCGTGCGGACGAGCTCGACCAGCGGGAGCAGGGCGACCGGGTTGAAGAAGTGGATGCCGACGTCCGCACCCATCTCGGCGACCGAGAGGCTCGACGTGTTCGTGGCGAGGACGCACTCGGGCTGCTCGACGTGCTCGCGGAGCTCCGCGAAGACCTGTCGCTTCGCTTCGAGCTCCTCGAAGATCGCCTCGATCACGAGGTCGCAGTCCACGAAGTGCTCGTATCCGGTCGAGGTGGACACCAGCGACGCGAGAAAGCGGGCCTTGCCCTCGTCGTACCGGCCCTTTGCGACCTGCTCGTGCAGGTCCGACTCGATGCTCTCGCGCGCGTTCGTCAGGGCTTCCTCGCTCACGTCGCGCATGGCGACGGGTACCTCGAGACGGCGGAGGACGAGCGTGGCGAGCTGCGCGGCCATGAGACCGGCGCCGACGATCCCGACCTTGCGCACGGGCCTGGGCTCGGCCTCCGGGCGGCCCGGCGGGTTCTTCGCCCGCCGCTCGACGAGGTCGAAGGCGTAGAGCGACGCCTGGGCCTCGCGGCCGGGCAACAGCTCGCCGACCGCCTCTTCCTCGGCCCGGTAGCCGTCCTCGAGCGACCAGCCGGAGCACGCGCCCTCGATCAGGTCGAGTGCCTTGTACGGAGCGGGCGCGGCGCCGTGCACCTGCCCGTCCAACCGAGCACGGGCCTTCCGGATCACGTCCTCTGCAGCAAGGTCCGAGGGACTGTCCCCCGGACGTGTCCCTGCGGCTGCGAGCTCGAGCGCGAACGCGATCGACTCGTCGACGAACTCCGCGGGCTCGAGGAGGCGGTCGGCGAAGCCGAGCTCGAACGCGCTCGGGCCGGTCAGGAGCCGGTTCTGGCGCATTGGGTTCTCGACCACGAACTTCACCGCCGTCTCGACGCCCACCAGTCGCGGGACGAGCTGGGTGCCGCCCCAGGCCGGCACGATCCCGAGGAAGCACTCGGGGCAGGCGAAGTGTCGGACGGCGGTCGAGACGGCACGCGCGTCGCAGTGAAGCGCGAGCTCGACCCCGCCGCCGAGGCACGCGCCGTTGACGGCGGCGACCGTCGGGTACGGGAGGGCGCGGATCCGGCCGAAGAGCTCGTGGCCCGCCCGGCTGCCCTCGATCGCGAGCTCGCGGGTCGCTCCGGGGAACTCGCTGATGTCCGCCCCCGCCGCGAAGACGAACGGCTTCCCGGTGACGACGAGGGCCGACCAGTCGCCGTCCTCGAGCTGTGGGAGCAGCCGCTCCAGCGACTCGAGCGCGGCCCGCCCGAAGAACGTCGGCTTCGTGTAGTCCTGGCCGTTGTCGATCGTGACCAGCGCGACGGCGCCGCGCTCGGTCTCGACGCGCGCGAGCTTGAACTCGGTGTCAGCCAGCGAGGTTCTCCCAGATCACGGCCGCGCCCATGCCCATCCCGACGCACAGGGCGGTGAGGCCGTACCGCACGCCGGGCCGCTCGCGGAAGCCGTAGGCCAGCTGCGCCAGCAGGCGCGCCCCCGTTGCAGCGAGCGGATGCCCGCACGCGATCGCGCCACCGTACGGGTTGAGCCGCTCGTCCTCGGGAGCGACGCCGAGCGCCTCGCACCAGGTGAGCACCTGGACGGCGAACGGCTCGTTCAGCTCGAAGAGGCCGATGTCGTCGACGCTCAGGCCGGCGAGCGCGACCGCCTTCTCGGTCGCCGGGACCGGGCCGAGCCCCATCAGCTCCGGCTCGACTCCCGCAAATGCGTAGGAGACGAGCCGCATCCGCGGCTCGAGGCCCAGGTCGTGCGCCGCTTGTTCAGAGGCCAAGAGGACGACCGCCGCGCCGTCGGTCAGCCCGGCGGAGTTGCCGGCCGTGACCCGGCCACCCGGCCGGAAGGGCGTGGGCAGGTCGGCCAGTCCGTCGAGGCTCGTGTCCGGCCGCAGGAACTCGTCCCGGTCGGCGAGGCGCCACCCATCGTCCGTGAAGACGGACATCGGGACGACCGTCTCGCGCATCACCCCGTTCTCCCAGGCGGCGGCCGCCCGGTGCTGCGAGCGAACGGCAAGCGCGTCGGAGTCCCGCTTTGTCAGCTGCGGAAAGCGGTCGTGGAGGTTCTCGGCGGTCGCGCCCATCGTGACCGCGGATGAATCGACCAGCCTCTCCGCGACGAAGCGCGGGTTGAAGTCGACGTCCTCGCCCATGGGGTGGTGCCCCATGTGCTCGACGCCGCCCGCGAGGACGACGTCTGCCGAGCCCATTGCGATTTCGCCGGCCCCCGCTGTGACGGCCGTCAGCGCTCCGGCGCACATCCGGTCGACTGCAAAGCCCGGGACGGACGGCGGCAAGCCGGCCAGGAGCGCGACGTCGCGGCCGAGGGTGAGCCCCTGGTCCCCGACCTGCGCGGTCGCCGCCATGATCACGTCGTCGATCCGAGCCCGGTCGAGCCGAGGGTTTCGCCGGAGCAGCTCCCGGACGACCTTCACGCCGAGGTCGTCGGCGCGCGTCCGCCAGAACACTCCTTTCGGCCCGGCGCGCCCGAATGCGGTTCGAACGCCGTCGACGTACACGACTTCGCGCAGCTCACGCGCCACGCCGAGGAGCCTAGTCCATCGCGTGGTGGACGAAGCAGCACACATCCGGCACGGTCCCGTAGCCCATCCGTGCGCAGTTGCTCGATACGATCGCAGTGGGGAGGAGGTCGGGTGTGCCTAAACCAGACGCCGG
This sequence comes from Gaiellaceae bacterium, assembly GCA_035518635.1. Classification (GTDB taxonomy): domain Bacteria; phylum Actinomycetota; class Thermoleophilia; order Gaiellales; family Gaiellaceae; genus AC-32. The sequence goes on along the minus strand of DATIXI010000041.1, from coordinate 75,402 downwards.
CGGGCCGGAGGAGGACTGGGCCGCGCACTTCGTGCGGGAGGAGGCTCGGTACCTCGACGGGGAGTCGCGGCTCCGGACGCCGGACGAGGACGACGATCCGGACGGGCGCCAGCGCCAGCTGACCCGGCTCGGCAATGCGGCAGGGGGCGCCGGCCTGGCGCTCCTCATGCAGGGCCGCCGCGACGAGGCGTCCGACTGGCTCCACCGCGCCGCCGAGCGCTACCGGGAGAGCTTCGACGACGCGCCGCCCGGAAGCTGGGGCCGGCCGATCGGCGCGATCAAGGCACTGGTGCTGGCGGACGACTGGCCGGGCGCCGAGCAGGCGGCCGCATGGGCGCTGGAGGCGGGAGCTGCCGAGGCCGACTCGCCGATCGGAGGCTACGCGGCCGCGCTCGCGCTGCTCGTGCTCGGCCGTGACGTGGACGCGCGCGTGCACGCAGACGCGATCCGGATCCGTGACGACTTCCCCCGCGACGTCGGCGACGCGCTGGCCTTCATCGCAGCGCAGGACGTCCTCGGCTACGCGGAGGCCGCCGATTCGGTGCTCGAGTCGTTCGAGAGGCGCGAGGAGTACCTCGAGGACATCCCCGTCGCCGACACCGTGCTCGTGCTCCAGGCGCTCGCGCGGCGGCGCGACATGGACGCCGAGCTGAGCTCTCCGCTACTCCCCGACTAGCCGGCCCGGGCTCGTCGGCGGGTGGAGCACGGCCGTGATGACGATCGGGTCGGCGCTGTCCTCCTCGGCGTCCCGGGCCTTCTCGACGAACTCGGCGATCAGCTCGAGCGCGCGCTCGGGCCGGATCCGCGCGGTCACCTGCGCCGAGCGGAACGTTCCCTCGGCGCTGTGCTTGTCCCAGCCGCGTTGCACCTCGTCGAGCATCGCGGCACGCAGATCGCTGGTCAGCCCCGAGGCGAGCAGCTCCGGTGCGACCCGTAGCGTCCGAGCGACTGCCCGGTAGGGCTTCTCTCGCCCGCGGTTCGTGCCGGCGAGCGTGATCAGGCCGGCGCGCAGGAGCATGCGGACGTGGAAGTGGAGGTGGCCCGGGTCGACGCTGAGCTTGTTCGCGAGCTCGCGGTTCGTGAGCGCCTCTGCGGAGTCCGTGCCGAGCGTCTCGAGCACCCGCAGGCGCAGCGGATGACCGAGCGCCTTCAGCTGCTCGGGCCGGTCCAGGACCAGCACCTCGAGGATCTCGCTGCCGTTCGACGAGCTCATGCGCCGCCTATATATACGGTCCGGCGCCGTCTGGGTCAACTCAGCCGTGCCGTCGCCGCGGCATCGGCGACCAGGCGAGTGCGCCCGTGCTCGGAGCGGATCAGGCTCGCGGGCGTCGCCGGGCCGGGCGGCAAGCCGAACGCACGCTCGACCGCGTCAGCCTTCGTTTCCCCGGTGACGAGGAACAGCACCTCGGTAGCGGAGCGCAGAACCGGCAGCGTCATCGTCACCCGGTCGACGAACGGCTCGAGCTTCGCCTTCGCCGGCACAGCGCGCCGCGAGCGCTCGTCGAGGGTCGGCTCGCCCGGGAAAAGCGAGGCCGCGTGACCGTCGGGCCCGATCCCGAGCAGGACGAGGTCGAGCCGCGCGCCGTCGAGCGCCCGGTCGTACTCCGCGGCCGCGGCCTCCGCTCCCAGCTCGCCCCGGATGCGCTCGACCCTTCGCGGCTGGGCCGAGAGCCGGTCGAGCAGCCGCTCGCGGGCGAGCCGGTAGTTCGAGTGCTGGTCCTCGGGCGGAACGCAGCGCTCGTCGCCCCACCAGACCCCCGCCTTGCTCCAGTTCGGCTCGCGCTCCGCCGCCAGCTCGTAGGCCCGCTGGGGGGTGGTCCCGCCCGTCAGCACGATCTGCAGCCCCTCCTGTGCGGCCGCCGCCAGCTCGGCGGCAACGACAGCCGCGGCCTCTTCGTCGTTCTCGACGCGGATCAGCTCGACGCCTGCGGGCGTCACTGCTCTCCGGCGGCGAGCTCCTGCGACCGTTCGACAGCGGCCTGGATCGCGTTGAGGAAGGCGGCGCGAACCCCGGCGCGCTCGAGCTCGCGGATCGCGCGAATCGTCGTCCCGCCAGGCGAGGTCACCTGCTCGCGCAGCTCGACCGGGTGGACGTCCTCGTCGCGGAGCAGGTGCGCCGTGCCGAGCATCGTCTGCACGACGAGCTGCGTCGAGACCTCGCGCGAGAGGCCGAGCAGGATCCCGGCCTCGATCATCGCCTCGGCGAGAAGCGCGAAGTACGCGGGGCCCGAGCCCGACACCGCCGTGACGGCGTCCATGTAGCGCTCGGGGACGTGCACCACCCCGCCGACGTGGCTGAGCGCCTCCTCTGCGAGCTTCAAGTGCTCCTCGTCCGCGTGCGCTCCCGGGCAGACGCCTGCCACGCCCTCGTGGACGGTCGCCGGGCGGTTCGGCATGGAGCGGACGACCGGGACGCCGGGGGCGATGCGGCTCTCGATCGCCGAGGTCGGAATCGCCGCCGCGACCGACAGCACGGTCTGCTCGGGCGTCAGCAACCCCCCGATCTCGCCGAGCAGGACATCGAAGTCCTGCGGCTTGACGGCGACGACGACCAGGGCGGCGCCCACGATTGCTTCTGGGTTCGAGGTCGTCGCCTCGACGCCGTAGCGCTCGGCCAGTTCCTTCGCCCGCTCCTCGTCGCGAACCGTGACGACGATCTCCGACGGCTCGCGCCAGCCACCGCTCAAGAGGCCGCTCAGCAGGGCCTCGCCGATCGTCCCCGTCCCGAGGATTGCGATCTTGCTCGCCATCTCGAGGAGTCTAGGCAGCTACGCGAGCGGGGAGCGGCACGAGGCCCCGCGGGAACGCGGAGAGCAGGTACACGCTCGCGAGACCGGCCCAGCGCCCGTACGGCTCCAGCAGCTCGGCGGTCTCCCACGTCTCGACCCGACGGCCGCGTAGGGCCGAGCACAGCTTCACGAGGCCGAGGTCGCCGACGAGCCCGCGCTCGAAGCGGCCGAGCCCTTCGAGGGAGATGACACCGACAGACCACGGCCCGAGCCCCCGCTCGCGCTCGAGCCGCTCCGCGGCCGCGTCGGTGGGGAGCGACCGGAGCCGCTCGAGGTCGACTGAGCGGCAGAGGCGGACGAGCGTCGCCCCGCGGCGGGCGCCGAGGCCCAGGCGCCGCAGCTCCGCCGGGGAGAAGCGGCCGAGCGCCGCGGGGTCGGGCGGCAGGCGGAGCCGCGTACCGCCGACCTGCGGCATCGCCGCCCTGATCACGTTGCGCTCGATCTCGCGCGCGAGCCGTGCCTGGATCAGCTGGCCGCAGACCGCCCGGAGCAGCGAGTGCGTCACCGTCCCGAGCCGAAGCGGGCGCAGGCCGCGCAGCACCGGCAGCGCCCGGCGTAGGAGCGGGTCGTCGCGGAACGACTCGAGAAACTCGGAGTGGTCGTCGTCGAGCGCGAGCACGAAGCGCAGCTCCGCGAGGCCGGGCTCGTCCGGTGCGCGGAGCTGGACGGTTCCGTCCGGCTGCTGCCAGGCGCGGCCGAGGCCGCCCGTGGTGAGCGCCGCGACCAGCGGACCGTCGGCGCGCGTGCGCGTGGAGTCGCCGGCGCGGTGGGCCGAGGCCCGCAGCGAGAACGGCCCACGCGGCCGGACAGCGTCGGAGACGCCGCTCGACCCTTCGCGATCTCCAGCCGGCACGGGATCCCGATCTTGCCCGCGGAGGCGGACACCGTCAACGAGCCCCTGGTCGCGCCGGGTATCGTCGCTCCTGGTGAGCATCGACCCGCGCGTCGACATCGGTCACGTCCACCTGAAGGTCGCCGACCTCGACCGGGCGATTGCCTTCTACCGCGACATCCTCGGCTTCGAGGTCATGCAGCGGTACGGCGACCAGGCCGTCTTCCTCTCGGCGGGGGGCTACCACCATCACATCGGCCTGAATACCTGGGAATCGCGCGGCGGCCCGCCGCCTCCGCCGGGCACGACGGGCCTGTTCCACGCGGCGATCCGCTATCCGGACCGCGCGAGGCTCGGCGATGCGCTTCGGCGGCTCGTCGAGGCGGGCTGGCCGCTGGACGGCGCCACCGACCACGGCGTCTCCGAGGCGATTTACCTGCGCGACCCGGACGGCAACGGTCTCGAGCTCTACCGCGACCGTCCGGCTGAGGAGTGGCCGCGCCCCGAGTCCGGCCCGGGCGTTGCGATGGTCAACGCGCCACTCGACCTCCAGGCGCTGCTCGACGAGGCCGCCGAGGCGTCGCCTGCGATGCCGGCCCCAGGGCGTGCGGACTCTGTTCGTGCGCCAGTCGGAACTGACCGGTCGACCCGAACGCAGTCACCTCGGGGCGATCTCTGATGTCCAAGGGCTACGCGGAAGGCCCCGCGGCCGAAGAGGCCGAGCGGCGGCTCGAGGAGCTCGAGCGCGGCGAGAGCCGGCAGAAGCGCTCCGAGCGCCTGGCCGTCTACGGCTCCACCGCCGACGAGCCGGAGCGGCACTTCCTCGGCTGGCGCGACGAGGTCGATCCCGACGAGCTGTTCACATCCGGTAAGGCCTGGGGTCTAACGGTCGTGCGCGCTACGGTGTAACAGGCAGATGGCCAAGCAGGTCGAGCAGCTCGAGCAGGTCACGATCCGCTTCGCAGGGGACTCCGGCGACGGGATGCAGCTGACCGGAGGTCAGTTCACGAGCGAGACCGCGCTCGTCGGCAACGACCTCTCGACGCTCCCGGACTTCCCCGCCGAGATCCGTGCGCCCGCCGGCTCGCTTCCAGGCGTGTCCGGCTTCCAGCTCCACTTCGCCGACCACGACATCCTCACGCCCGGCGACCGGCCCGACGTGCTCGTCGCGATGAACCCGGCGGCGCTGAAGACGAACCTCCGCGACCTCGAGCGGCGCGGCACGCTGATCGTCAACCGCGACGCGTTCACCGAGCGCAACCTCGACAAGGCCGGCTACGAGACGAACCCGCTCGTGGACGGCTCGCTCGAGGGCTACCACGTGCACGAGGTGCCGCTCACGACGCTGACGCTCGAGGCGCTCAACGACGTGGACGTGAGCAAGCGCGAGGCGGAGCGCTCGAAGAACATGTTCGCCCTCGGCCTGATGTCGTGGCTCTACCACAGGCCGACCGAGAACACGGTCGAGTTCATCGAGCGCAAGTTCGCCTCGAAGCCGACGATCGCCGAGGCCAATGTCAAGGCGTTCAAGGCTGGCTGGGCCTACGGCGAGACCTCCGAGGACTTCGTCGTCTCGTACGAGGTCGCGCCGGCCAGGCTCCCGCCCGGCACCTACCGCAACATCACCGGGAACCAGGCGCTCGGCCTCGGGCTGATCGCGGCGAGCGTGAAGAGCGGGCTGCCGCTCTTCCTCGGCGCGTACCCGATCACGCCCGCCTCTGAGATCCTCGAGCACCTCTCGCGCCACAAGCGCTTCGGTGTCCGCACGTTCCAGGCCGAGGACGAGATCGCGGCCGTGGGCGCCGCGCTCGGCGCGAGCTTCGGCGGCGCCCTTGGCGTCTGCACGTCGAGCGGCCCGGGTGTCGTGCTCAAGGCGGAGACGGTCGGGCTCGCGGTCACGCTCGAGCTGCCGCTCCTGATCCTCGACATCCAGCGCGCGGGCCCGTCGACCGGGATGCCGACGAAGCCGGAGCAGGCCGACCTGCTGATGGTCCTGTTCGGCCGCAACGCCGAGTCGCCGGTGCCTGTCGTCGCGGCGTCCACCCCGGGCGGCTGCTTCGACGCGGCGCTCGAGGCTGCGCGGATCGCGCTCAAGTACCGGACGCCCGTCTACCTGCTCTCGGATGCCTACCTCGCGAACGGCTCCGAGCCCTGGGTGCTGCCGGACGTCGCGTCGCTGCCCGAGATCGGCGTCGAGTTCGCGACGAAGCCGAACCGCGGCGGCGAGTTCCTCCCCTACGTGCGCGATCCGGACACGCTCGCCCGCGACTGGGCCGTCCCGGGCACACCCGGCCTCGAGCACCGGATCGGCGGGCTCGAGAAGCAGGACGAGACCGGCAACGTCTCGTACGACCCCGACAACCACGACCTGATGGTCAGGCTCCGCGCGCAGAAGGTCGCGGGGATCGCGGCCGACATCCCCGAGCTCGAGGTCGACGACCCGGACGGAGCCGAGCTGCTCGTGCTCGGCTGGGGCGGGACGTACGGGCCGATCACGGCGGCGGTGCGGCGCGTCCGACGCGAGGGCGGAAACGTCGCCCAGGCGCACCTCACGCACCTGAACCCGTTCCCGCGCAACACGGGCGAGGTGCTGCGCGCCTACGCCCGGGTGCTCGTGCCCGAGATGAACCTCGGGCAGCTGCTCAAGCTCGTGCGCGCCGAGTTCCTGGTCGACGCGGTGGGCTACAACCGCGTCCGCGGCCTGCCTCTCCGGGCCGGCGAGATCGCAGAAGGAATCGAGGCGATGCTGTGAGCGAAGGCAACGGCAAGGGCAAGCCCGGCCTGACCGCGAAGGACTTCACCTCCGACCAGGAGGTGCGCTGGTGTCCGGGCTGCGGGGACTACGCGATCCTCGCCGCGGTGCAGAAGTTCATGCCCGAGCTGGGCATCCCGCGGGAGCGGATCGTGTTCATCTCCGGGATCGGCTGCGCGGCGCGCTTCCCGTACTACATGCAGACGTACGGGATGCACTCGATCCACGGCCGTGCGCCGGCGATCGCGACCGGGCTCGCGCTCTCGAGGCCTGACCTCTCGGTGTGGGTCGTGACCGGCGACGGCGACGCGCTCTCCATTGGCGGCAACCACCTGATCCACGCGTTGCGCCGCAACGTGAACGTGAAGATCCTGCTCTTCAACAACCAGATCTACGGGCTCACGAAGGGCCAGTACTCGCCGACGACGCCGCTCGGCACGGTCAACAAGACGACGCCGATGGGCTCGCTCGACTGGCCGTTCAACCCGGTCGCGCTCGCTCTCGGCGCGGAGGCGACGTTCGTCGCGCGCTCGATCGACACCGACCGCGTGCATCTGACCGAGATGCTGAGGCGGGCGCACGCGCACCAGGGCGTCGCCTTCGTCGAGATCTACCAGAACTGCAACGTCTACAACGATGGGGCGTTCGACAGCGTGCGCGACCACAAGGAGAACCGGATCCTGCTCGAGCACGGCAGGCCGATCCGGTTCGGCGAGGAAGGAGAGCGCGGGGTGCGCCTGCGCCCGGACGGCTCGGCCGAGCTGGTCGACGTCGCCGAGGTCGGCGAGGACGCGCTGATGGGCCACGACGAGCACCACGAGTCGCCGAGCCTGGCCTCGGCGCTCGCGCGGCTCTCGCACACGCCGCACGGGCCGACCCCGCTCGGCGTGTTCCGCGACATCGAGCGCCCGGCCTACGATCGCCTGATGGAGGAGCAGCTCGAGCACGCACGGAGCGAGCAGGGTGAGGGCGACCTCGTGGAGCTCCTGCATTCCGGCGACACCTGGACGATCGGCTGACCGCTTCAAGGCTCCCGCGCGGGGAGCCGATGAAACGGAGATGCGCCGCCTCGCAGCGCCTCTCGCGCTTGCCGCAATGCCGCTCCTGCTCACCGCCTGCGGCGGGAAGATGAGCGCCTCGGACGTCGCAAAGAGGGAGCGGGGGCTCGACCCCTCGGCCTTCGAGAACATCCGCTGTGCGACGGACCGTGCCTCGGGGTGGGACTACGTCTGCACGTACGGGAGCTCGAAGCTGGGGCGGCAGAAGATGGGCGTGGTCGTCCACGGGAGCGGCCGCCTTTCCGGGAGCGCGGGCGTAGGGGTGGACGCGGTACTTCCCGACGGGCCGCGCATGAAGGCGCCGACCGCCGCGGCCTTCGCGAAGCGGGTCGACGCTGTCTGCAAGCGGCGGGCTGCAGCCGTCCGCGTGCTTCCGTCCCCGCGGAGCCGCAAGGGCCTGCTCCATCTCGGCCAGCAGGTGATCGACCTCGAGGAGCGCGAGCAGGCGGAGCTCGCAGGCTTCAAGCCCCCGGACGACGAGCGCGCGCAGGCGAAGGCATTCATCCGCTCGATCGACGGCGTGCAGCGCGGCATCGCCGTCCTCGGCGACGCGTTCTTCCGGCGCGACACGGGCGATTTGGCACGGGCGCAGGCTCAGCTGGCGACCGCGCGGCGAGTCTCGAACTCGGCTGCGCGCCGGCTCGGCCTGACCTGCCGCCACTAGACTCGCCCGGTGGCCGGACGCCTGCGGTTCCGCGAGTGGGAGACGTGGTACGAGATTGTCGGCGACGGTGAGGAGCCCGGCCGTCTGCCGCTCCTCTGCCTCCATGGCGGCCCCGGAGGCACGCACGCGCCGCTCGAGGTGCTCGGAGCGCTCTCACAGCAAGGCCGGCGTGTCGTCTTCTACGACCAACTCGGCGGAGGAGACTCCGGCCGGCCCGACGATCCTTCGCTCTGGACGGTCGAGACGTTCGTCGAGCAGCTCGAGAGCGTGCGCAAGGGGCTCGGGCTCGAGCGGCTCCACCTGTTCGGCTCCTCCTGGGGCGGGATGCTCGCGCTCGAGTACGCGCTGACGCAACCGCCCGGGCTCGCGAGCCTCGTGCTCAACTCGGCCCCGACGAGCGCCCCGCGCTGGGCGGAGGAGACGGCCCGCCTCCGAGCCGCGCTTCCGAAAGGGCTCGACGAGAAGGCTGCAGAGGCCGAGTTCAAGCGGCGCCACATCTGCCGGCTCGAGCCCGAGCCGGAGGCCCTGGCGCGCGCGCGGGAGAAGTTCGGGGCCCAGGTCTACGAGACGATGTGGGGCCCGAACGAGTTCACGGTCACGGGCACGCTCAAGCGCTGGGACGTGACCGGCCGGCTCGGCGAGATCCGCATGCCCGCGCTGATCACCTCGGGCCGGCACGACGAGTGCACGCCCGCACTCGTCGAGCCGCTGAACCGTGGGCTCCGGGGCTCCGAGTGGGTGCTCTTCGAGGAGAGCTCGCACATGTCCTATCTCGAGGAGCCCGGGCGCTACCTCGACGTCGTGGGTCGCTTCCTCGACGACGTCGAGCGCGCCTAGACGGCACGAGGCCCGCCAGGGGCGGGCCTCGTCGGGAGGGCAACTCTGAAGCAGGAGTTAGTGCGAGACGGAGACGGTCTTCACGACCTCGCAGTTCTGGACGACGTCCGACTCGTCCGAGCGCACCCACGCGACGTCGTGGTCGCCGGGGCCGCAGTCGAGCGTGTCGACCTGGCCGTCGGGCGCGAGCGAGTGCAGGACGTCGTTTCCGTCGCCACCGTTCAGGTGGTCGGCGCCGAAGCCGCCCCAGAGCCGGTCGCGTCCGGCTCCGCCGTTGAGCGTGTCGTCGCCGCGCCCGCCGTGGAGTACGTTGCGGCCGCTGTCGCTCGCGTTGAGCGTGTCGTTTCCACCCATGCCCCACATGACGGCACCGTCGTCGCCGGCGTTGAGCGTGTCGTCGCCCGGGCCGCCGAAGAGCGCGTCGAGCCCTGCGCCGCCGTCGACCGTGTCGTTGCCCTTGCCGGCGCGGACGATGTCGCGTGCGCCGCCGGCGCTGATCTGGTCGTCGCCGGCGAACCCGAGGATGAGATCGCGGTTGTCGGTGCCGGTGAGGACGTCGGCGTTCTTCGTCCCGCGGACGACGTTGAGCCAGTTCGCGCTCGCGATGCCCGCGACCGTGAGGCCGACTGCGGCGACGAACACGAGAACGATGAGCTTGCGTGGCATGGGGGAAACCTCCGTTGTGAGCCTGCACGGCTCAGTGAAGGCGCCGTCCGTTAGCCGCTCGTGCGCGAATTGGAAGGATTCTTTAAGGGCGCGAAAGCGGTTCGCTACGCGGAGCTTCCGTCGACGACGTCGACGGAGACGATCAGGTCGGGGCGGATGAACCGGCCGGCATAGAACGGCCACGTCCCATTCGCGTTCGCGAACTGCTCGATCACTTCCTGCGCGCCTTCCATCGCTGTCCCGAAGTCGCGGAATTCGCCGACCTCGACGCCCTCGCCGTCCTGGAGCCGGACGACGACGCGGAACACCGCGCGTGCCTGGACGAACGGGTCGAGCACGTCGGGCTCGATCGCGGGCAGCTCGGCCGGCATCGGCTCGGGCGCGAAGACGGGCTCGTCGACGATCGTCGGCTCGAGGGCAACCGGTGGGAACGGGTCGATCACGGGGAGGTCGGCGGGCACCTCTGCCACCGGCTCCGGCTCGACGGCCGGTGCGACCGGGGGCGCGAGCTCGACGGGCTGGAGCTCGGGCACCGGTGCCGCGTCGACCGGCTCCGGGTCGGGGGCCGGTGCGGAAGGCGGAGTCTGCTCGACAGCCGGCGCCGCGAAGTAGTCCTCGGTCTGCGCGGCCGGCTGGACCGGTGCGAGCTCGGGGGCCATCGCCGGGAGCTCAGGCTCGAGCGCGGGCTCGGGGTCGGGCTGGGGCGCCATCGCCGGGGGCTCGGGCTCGGGCTCAGGCTCGGGCTCGACGGCCACCGGCTCCGGAGCGACGAGCTGTACGACCTCGGGCTCGGGAGCGGGCGCGGGAGGTGGTGCCATCGGAGCAGGCTGCTCGACCGGAACGGGAGCCATCAACGGCTCGGGCTGCACCGGCGCGGGCTGCTGCTCCTGCTGCTGGGGAGCCTGGAGAGGCTCGGGGTCCGGAGCGTGAATCTGAATCTGGGGCTCGTCGGCCGGAGCCGGAGCCGGGGTCTCCTCGGGCGCGCTCGCCTGGATCGGGGGCTGCACCACGGGCGCGGCGACGGGCTCCGCGACCAGCGCGCTGTCGGGAGGCCGAAGGGCCGGCGGAGGAGAGGGAAGATCAGCCGGGATGGGGTCGTACTGGGCCGACATGTTGGGGCCGCGAACGACGGGTGGGCTCAGCGGCGGCTCGAGTCCGAGTCCGACCGACGACGTGATCTCGTGCATCCCTAGTGCCGACATGTTCCCCTTTCCGTTGGTCTCACCGGGGTCGCGCAGAAGCTCGCGGGCGCGCTCGGCCAGCTCGGGATCCACGAGCATGAGCTCGGGGGAGAGGCACCGTACGAGGGATTTCCGATCGATGAGATCAATAGCCGCAGTTTTCGTTCATACGCCGTGCGGAGATGTTTCCGCAAGCGCAGTATCGGCCTGCCTTTTTCGGCGGGCATGCCCCGTTGGAGGGATTGGCGAGAGGCGGCCCCCGCGCAGGCGCCGCCTCCCGCTCTCAGCGCGACCTCGAACGCCCGCAGGCGCCGAGTCGCTAGTGGTTCGCGGCCTTCGGCGTCGGGCTCGCGCTGACCGCGAAGTCGGCCGCGTTGTCGTTCGTGTCGTCGCCGTCCGGCAAGCGGACGAGGCTGTTCCCGGGCGCTGCCGCCGCGGGTGGAGCTGCGGCGGGATGGCTTTCGACGAACGCGTTGGTCGCGTCGCCGTAGCCGACCGAGTCCACGATCGCCCCGCTCGCGTCGCGCAGCGCGACGCCGCCGCCCGTGGCCGCTAGGCCCGTGGAGAAGCTCTGGTCGGGTGTCGCCGAGCCCGCGTAGGCGCTCCCGCCGAGCAGGTAGAAGCCGCCTGCCGCGAGCGTCGTGCCGGACGGGATCGTGGCGAGCGAGACGTCGCTCGTGCCCGCCGCGGAGCGGTAGACGAGCTTGTAGCCGCTCAGGTCGACAGCCGACGAGCCGCCGTTGTAGAGCTCGATGAACTCGTTCGCCGCCGAGCCTGTGATCCCGGTCATCAGCTCGTTGATCGCAAGCGTGGCCGAGCCGCCGCCACCGCCGCCTCCGCCTCCGCCGACGACGCAGGCGATCGAGGCCGCGCCGTCGGTCGCGCCGTACGTGATCGACAGCGTTCCGGCGCCCCCCGGAGCGTGGCACGTCGTCCCGCTCAGCTCGTCGAGCGAGCCGAGTCGGGGCCCTGCCGGGCCGGTTGGGCCCGCAGGTCCGCGAGCACCCGCCGCCCCCGCCGGCCCTCCAGCTCCGGTGGCGCCGCGGGCGCCCTGGGCGCCGGACGGACCGGCCGGGCCCTGCGACCCGTCGGCTCCGCTGGGCCCGGGCTTTCCCTGCGGGCCCTGGATGTTCCAGGCGAGCGGCTGCTCGCCGCGGCGGCACGAGCCCGTGCCCGCGACGACGCGCAGGCGGCCGCCCGGCCTCTGCACGCAGGCGAAGATGACGCCCTTCGCCCGGTGCGGCTTGCTCTGGCCGGCCAGCGCAGCTCCGGCTGCGACCACGAGCGGCAGCGCCGCCAGCAGCAGCAATGGTCTTCGAACGATCCGCATGCAGACTCCTCTCGTTGTTTCCACCACGGATATCCGCGGCCGAGCGGAGGAGCCAGGCGTCGCGCGCCTTCCGGTACGCCTTCGTCACGAAGGCGTTGCGAAGACCGTGTCAGGTCGCGAAGTAGAGCGAGGCGGCGAGACCCGCGGCGACGCAGTAGATCGCAAACGGGATCAGGGTGTTCGTCTCGAAATAGCGCATCAGGAAGCGAACCGAGACGTAGGCGGCCGCGGCCGCGCAGAGCGCGCCGACCAGCGCCTGGCCGCGAACGCCGTTTCCTGCCGAGCCGAAGAGCTCCGGCAGCTTGAGGACAGCTGCCGCTCCGATAATGGGCGTGGCGAGCAGGAACGAGAACCGCGCGGCGTCCTTGTTGGAGAGCCCGGCGAGCAGCCCGCCGCCCATCGCCATCCCGGAGCGTGAGAACCCGGGGATCAGCGCGAGGGCCTGGGCCGATCCGATCCCGATGGCGCTGCCCCAGCCGAGCTGGCGCGCGATACGTGCGTCGTCGTCCTGCTCGACCTGTTTGGACCGGCGGCGAAGCAGTTCGGCCCCGAAGAGCAGGACGCCGTTCACGATGAGGAAGAAGGCAGCGGAGCGTGGAGAGGCGAACACGTGGCGGAGCTTGCTCTCGAGAAGAAGCCCGAGGATCCCGGCCGGGATCGTTCCCACGACCAACAACCACGCAAGCTTCGCGTCCGTGTCCGCGGGGTCGATGCCGCGGTCGCGAAGGCTGCGCCCGAGGCCCCTGACGATGCGCACCCAGTCCGTCCAAAAGAAGCCGAGCAGGACGAGGGCCGTCGCGAGATGGGTCGCGACGAGGAAGGTGAGGAAGTACTTGTCGTTCTGGTGGATGTTCCAGCCGAGGATGCTCGGCAGGATCACGCTCTGCCCGAGGCTCGAGATCGGGAACAGCTCCGCGACGCCCTGGAGGAAGCCGAGGATGGCGGCCTGCCAGTAGGTGATCAGTACGGCGAGGACGACGAGGATCACTCAGTCGGAAGGTCTTGTGCGTCGCGGACCACTCTGGAACCAGGCAAAGGCGAGCAAGGCGAGGCCGAGGAGGAACGACGCGAGGCCGTGCTTGATGTGATGATGGCTCGATCCAGCTTCGTGCCCCGGGAGCCACGAGGGCAGAGACTTGGCGGGCTCGGCCCAGTAGTAGAAGGCCAGCACGATCAGCAAGATCCCCAGAACCGCGGCGGCGATGACGACGGGGCGGCTGTTCAGGCGCACAGCGCCTGGACAATAGCGTGCGCTCTAGATGGGGCGACCCGCTAGTCGCGTAGGTGAGCCACCGCACGGCGCAGGATGTCGCGCAGCGCCCGCTGGTCTGCGGGGGAAAGCGAGGCGATTGCCTCCGGGGGCTCGCCCATGATCTCGAGCACCCGGCTGCGCAGCTCGACGCCGGCCGGCGTGAGCGTCAGCACCTTCACGCGGCGGTCGCCCTCGGCGCTTCGCCGCTCGACGAGCCCGCGCGACTCCAGCCGGTCGGCGATCCCGGTCACGTTCGAGGCGTCGCAGAACAGCAGCTCCGCGAGCGAGCTCATCGGAAGCGGCCGCTCCGGATCGAGCAGGCGCAGCGCGTGGGCCTGGACGAACGTCAGGGACAGCTCGACCAGGCGCGCGCCGACCTTTGCGCGGTGGTCCATCCCGATCTCGAAGAAGAGCTTCTGCGCCTCGCGGGCCGCGCTCGTCGTCACTGGCTCGGTTGCCGTGGCCATGGGGTTCGAACTATACCTGAATACCTACATATTTGACAAGATCAAGTATCTGCTACCGTACCAGCTTCATGAGCGAGCACGCAATCGAGGCGCAGGGGCTCGTGCGGGTCTTCAAGAAAGGCCCTCGCGCGGTGGACGGGATCGACCTCTGGGTCGCGCCCGGCGAGATCTACGGCTTCCTCGGCCCCAACGGCGCCGGGAAGTCGACCACCGTCCACGTCCTCACGACGCTGCTTCCGCCGACCGAAGGGACGGCGCGCGTCGCCGGCTACGACGTGGTGCACCAGGGCCCGCAGGTGCGGGCCTCGATCGGCGCCGCGCTGCAGGAGGCGGCGCTCGATCCGCTCCTCACCGGCCGCGAGCACCTCCGGCTCCAGGCGTCGCTCCAGGCGCTGCCGCGCGAGCTGCGCAGGCCCCGGGCGGACGAGCTCCTCACGCGCGTAGGACTGACAGAGGCGGCCGACCGCAAGGTCAAGGGCTATTCCGGCGGCATGAAGCGGAGGCTCGACCTCGCGATGGCGCTCGTCCACTCGCCGCGGATCCTCTTCCTGGACGAGCCGACCACGGGCCTCGACATCCAGAGCCGAACCGCGCTCTGGGAGGAGGTCTCCCGGCTGGCGCGCGACGAGGGGGTGACCGTCTTCCTCACGACGCAGTACCTCGAAGAGGCGGACGTGCTCGCGGACCGGGTCGGGATCATCGACCACGGGCGGATCGTCGCGGAAGGAACGCCCGCCGAGCTCAAGGCGACCGTCGGGCAGCCGACGGTAGAGGCGATCCCGGTGGATTCGACCGAGCGCGAGCGCGCCGCCGCGATCCTGGCGCGCTTCGGCGAGCCGTGCGCGTCGGTGAACGGCGTCGCCGTGCGGCTCCGCTCCGGCGAGGCCGACCTGGCCGAGGTCGTGCGGGCACTCGACGCCGAGCACCTCAAGGTCGAGCAGCTGCAGCTGCATCAGCCCTCGCTCGACGACGTCTTCCTCGCCAAGACGGGCCGCTCCCTCGAGGGCGCGGCCGACGAAGAGGAGCAGGAACCGCCCCAGCGCGGACTCGCCATGGAACCCGCGTGACCGGCGCGTCCATCTTCGCCGATCAGGTCTTCGTGCTGGCCAGGCGCTCTGTGATCCGGACGGTGCGCCAGCCGGCGAACGTCATCGCCCCGCTGCTCTTCCCGATGCTGCTGCTCGCAGTCAACTCGGGCGGGCTGCACGCCGCGACGAGGCTTCCCGGGTTCCCGACCACGTCGTTCGTCAGCTTCGCGCTCGCCGTGGCGTTCATCCAGGGCGCGCTGTTCGCGACCATGAACGCGGGCACGGACCTCGCGCGCGATATCCAGACCGGCTTCCTCAATCGCCTGTCGCTGACGCCCATGAGCCGGCTGGCGGTCCTCTGCGGCCAGCTCGGGGGCGCGCTGACGATCGGGCTCGCGCAGGCGGCCTTCTACACCTCGATCGGCCTGATCGTCGGGGTCCGCTTCGCGTCCGGTCCCGCCGGGATCGCCGTCCTGTTCGTCTTCACGACCATCGTCGTGCTCGGCTTCGGCGCCCTCGGCTGCTTTGCCGCGCTCCGGACCGGCTCGGGGGAGGCCGTGCAGAGCCTGTTCCCGGTCTTCTTCGTGTTCCTGTTCATCTCGTCGATGAACATCCCGCGCAACCTGATGTCCGTCGACTGGTTCCGGGCCGCAGCGACCGCGAACCCCGTCTCGTACCTGCTCGAGGGGATCCGCAGCCTGGTCATCACGGGCTGGGACCAGGAGGCGCTCGGGCTCGGGTTCGGGATCGCGCTCTCCCTGGTCGTCGTCTCGCTCGCGCTCGCCTCGTGGGCGCTCAGGGAGCGGATGGCGAGATGAACACTCTGGACGTGGCACGCGGCGTCGCCTGGAGGACGCTGCACAACTTCCTGACGAACCCGTCGCTGCTGCTGCCGTCGCTCGTGTTCCCGCTCTTCTTCTTCGTCGCGTTCGCGGGCGGGCTCTCGCGCGTGCAGGACGTTCCCGGCTTCCACTACCCGCCGGGGTACACGGCCTTCCAGTTCGTGTTCGTCGTTCTCCAGTCCGCCGCGTTCGGCGGCGTGTTCACGGGCTTCGGGATCGCGCGCGACTTCGAGAGCGGCTTCGCGCGCCGCCTGCTGCTCGCCGCGCCGCACCGGACCGGGATCGTGATCGGCTACGGGCTCGCCGCGCTCGGGCGCTGGGCCGTGACCGTCACCTTCCTGACCGTGCTGGCCCTGGTCGCCGGTGTCCCGCTCGGTGGCGCGGGGGTCGACCTCTTCGGTCTCTACACGCTCGGCCTGATCATCAACGTCGCGTCCTTGCTCTGGGCGTGCGGTGTAGCGATGCGGTTCCGGACGATGCAAGCCGGGCCCGTGATGCAGATGCCGGTCTTCCTCGTCCTCTTCTTCGCGCCCGTCTACGTGCCGCTCGCCCTGCTGAACGGCTGGATCCACGCCGTCGCCACGGTCAACCCGCTCACCCGGGTGCTCGAGGCCGGCCGCGGCTTCCTGGCCCGGTCGCCGACCGAGACCGAGGCCGCGTTCGGCGTGGCGCTCGCGCTCGTGCTCTTGTTCGGCCTCTGGGCCGTGCGCGGCCTGCGCAAGGCCGAAGCCGCCGGCTGAGCAACCCATCTTCCTCGACACACACAGAGAGCGAGAGCGCCCTGCCGGGCGCTCTCGGGAGAAGGGCTCGGCGTTCGGGCCGTTCACCAGGTGCGGTACGCCTGGCGGGAGACGAACAGGCCGTGGCCGGTCCGGTTGCGACACGTCACGCCGGTGACGCGGGACAGGCAGGTGAACACCCCGTGCCGGAAGCTCTTCCCGTACGCCAGCTTCGCGTTGTTCGGACGCTCGGTGCCCATGTTGTAGGCGGCGTTGCTGGTGCAGTAGGACCTCGCCCGATTCGCGGCGTTGAGCTCGAAGCCGTGCCAGTCGAGGTCGCAGCGGGCTTGAAGTCTCTGCCGGTAGCTCGCCTTGTCGATCTCGCAGTACAGCGACCTGACGACGAAGCACTTGATATTCCCGGTCGGCGAGCGGAAGCCGGGCAGGATCCGGACCGCGGCCTGGCGAGCCGCGGACGGGGACGTCGGCGCGGCGAGGAGGGGCGAGGATGCCGCCACGGTTGCTACGAGGATGGCGATGGCCGTTGAGATGAAGAGCGAGGGCTTCATGGATGCCTCCGTGTCGATTACGCCCTCCATCCTCGGACCGGCGGGCAACACCGACGTCACAGGCCCGTAACCGTTCCGCAACGGCGACGACGCTCGCGAAGAGAAGTCTCTGGCCAGAGCGCTCGACTCCGCGACTAGCCACGGCCGGGGAGGCTGCCTACGCTTGGCGCGTGAACGAGCATCTGCTGCTCGTGGAGGACGATGCCTCGATCCGGGAGATCACGACTCTTGGCCTCGAGCAGGCGGGCTTCAGGGTGACTGCGAGCGGCGATGGTCGCGAGGGGCTGCTGCAATTTCGGCAGGGGTCGTTCGAACTCGTGGTCCTCGACGTGATGCTTCCCTCGCTGGACGGGTTCGAGGTGTGTCGCGAGATCAGGCGCGAGAGCCAGACGCCGATCGTGATGCTGACCGCTCGCTCCGACCTGCACGACGTCGTGGTCGGGCTCGAGCTCGGCGCCGACGACTACGTCACGAAGCCCTTCGAGCTGCCGGAGCTCGTCGCGCGGATCAAGGCAGTGCTTCGGCGCTCGGCCGTCGACCCGGGCGATCACGTAATCGCCGCGGGCGGCCTCGTCATCGATCCCGGCGCTTTCACCGTCAGGCGCGAGGGTGAGGAGATCGAGCTGACCGCGACCGAGTTCCGGCTCCTGCTCGAGCTCGCGCGACGGCCGAAGCAGGTGTTCACGCGGGAGCTGCTGCTCGAGCTCGTGTGGAACTACGACTACCTCGGCGACTCGCGGCTCGTCGACGCAGCTGTGCAGCGGCTGCGAGCCAAGATCGAAGACGACCCGAAGCAGCCGAAGCTGATCCACACTGTGCGTGGGGTTGGCTACCGCTTCGACCCCGACTGATGCCCTTTCGCCGCCGGCTGACGATCGCGTTCGTGCTCGCGGTGGGCGCGGGGGCTGCCGCGCTCGCGATCGGCTCGTACGTCGTCGTGCGGCACAACCTGCGGGCCGACTCCGTGCACTCGTCCGCGCAGCAAGCGCGGCGCAACCTCGAGATCGCGCCCGACTACGAGAGCTCGGACGCGCTGCTGAATGCGTTCGAAGGGCGTGGGTTCGAGACGGTCGGGATCGACCGCGGGCGCACGTTCCAGTCCAGCTTCTCCGTCGGCCTGCCCGCCGTGCCGGCGAAGCTGCGGAAGCTCGTCCAGGAGGGGCGGCTCGGGTATCAGCGTGGGACCGTCGCGGGCACGCATTACCTCGTGGTCGGGGGGCCGGCCGCCGGGAGGGACCTCTACTTCTTCTTCTCCGAGGAGGGTCTCCGCCACGAGCTGATCGTCCTGCGCAACATCCTCCTAGCCGGGCTCGCGATCGTCGTCGTGCTCGCGGCGCTGGCCGGGGCGCTGCTCGCGCGCCGGACGCTTCGCCCGGTGGCGCAGGCGAGTGTCGCCGCTCACTCCGTCGCCGAGGGTCTGCTGGAAACACGCCTCCCGGTCGAGGGGCGCGACGAGTTCGGCGCCTGGGCGCAGGCGTTCAACGAGATGGCGGCGGCCCTCGAGACGAAGATCGAAGCGCTGAACGAGGCGCAGGCTCGCGAGCGCCGCTTCACGGCGGACGTCGCGCACGAGCTGCGCACGCCGTTGACCGGGCTCGTCGGCGAGGCCTCCCTCCTCGCCCAGCAGCTCGAGCGAATGCCTCCGGAGTCGCGCCGTCCCGCCGAGCTGTTGATCTCGGATGTCGGTCGCCTGCGACGGCTCGTCGAGGAGCTGATGGAGATCTCCCGGCTCGATGCCGGCGCCGAGAGCGTGCACGACGAGCAGGTTGAGCTCGCCGCGCTCACGGCGGCGATCCTGCAGTCGCGCGGATGGGACGGGCGCGTGGGCCTCGACGCGGAGGAGGCACCCGTGACGACCGACCCGCGGCGGTACGAGCGGATCGTGTCGAACCTCGTGGGCAACGCCCTCGAGCACGGCGGCGACGGCGTCGACGTCCGGGTCCGGCCCGATGACGGCGGCGCGCTCGTCGAAGTCGCCGACAGAGGGCCGGGGATCCCGGCGGAGCACCTGCCGCACCTGTTCGAGCGCTTCTACAAGGCGGATCCGGCAAGGGCAGGGCACGGCTCGGGCCTGGGGCTCGCGATCGCCCAGGAGAACGCGAGGCTGCTCGGCGGCGAGATCCAGGTCCGGAGCGAGCCCGGCCAGGGCACGCGGTTCACGTTCCGTCTCTAGCGGGCGCCCGTTGCAGAACCGTTACGCGCCCGTAACGGGTGCGTTGCGGGCGCGCAGCAGCATGGGATCGCAACGTCCATGCAGCCCGAGGAGGTCGCGATGTCACCTGCAACCGAAGCGCTCGTCAAGAAGCTCGTCGTCGTCGCGACCGTGCTGGGTCTCGGCAGCTCGCTCGCGTTCCTGCTCGTCGCCTGCGGAGGAGCCCCTTCGGAGCGCTCCGCCAGAGTCCCGCTCTGGCGGACGCTTCCGACTGCCCCGGTCAAGCTCGACGGGGAGTCCACGAGCGTCTGGACGGGCGACAAGCTGATCCTTTTCGGCCGTCGCAACATGACGGCGCTCGACTCCCGCGGTGCTCCCTACGTCGTGAAGTCGGTCGACGCCGCCGAGTCGTACGACCCTGCCTCGAGGCACTGGACACGGCTTTCTCCGCCCCCGGGCCCTGGCTACGTGCCCGAGTACCACGCGGTCTGGACCGGCAAGGAAATGCTCGCCTTCGGCGCCTTCCACTCGGTTGCCTACGACCCACAGACGAAGTCCTGGCGGACGCTGCGAAGGTCTGTGGGCGGTGGGCTCGTCGTCTGGACCGGCCGTGAGGCGATCGGTTGGGGCGGCGGTTGCTGCGGTGACGCCTGGGGCGACGGCCTCGCCTATGACCCCGGGACAAACGCGTACCGCCACTTCGCTCGCTCGCCGCTCGCGCCCTCCCAGGGCCCCCTTGGCGCCTGGACCGGCCATCAGCTCGTCGTGGTCGTCAGCGGCTTCAGCCCGGACGGAAAGCCCTACCCGGCAAGGCTCGCCCGGGCAGCCGCCTACGATCCTGCCGCCGACACGTGGCGCAGGCTTGCGGCGCCGCCCGCGGCCGACCTCCGCTACGGCGGCACCGCCGCCTGGGACGGCGGCGAACTGCTCGTCCTCGGCAAGGGAAGCGGGCGCTCGAACACGGCCATGGCGTACAACCTGGCGGCGAACCGCTGGCGCCGCCTCGCGCCGCCGCCAAGGGCGCTGACGCCGGTTGGCGCATTCTGGACGGGGAGCCGTCTGCTCGTCCTCGGCGGCGGCGAGGCGCTTCGTGCGCTGGCGTACGACCCCAAGGCGGATCGCTGGTCGAGCCTTCCCCGGATTCCGGTCCTCGGCTCCGGCCAGACCGCGGCTTGGACGGGCCACCAGCTGATCGTCTGGAGCAACGCCGACGGAGCAGCGCTGACGCCGGAGCTCCACTGAGCGCGCGGCGTAGTCTGAGCCTCGTGAAGGCACTGCTCGCAGCCTCAGCTCTCGCGGCAGTGGGCGTCGCTGTGTGGCTCTTGCTCTCCGGCGGCGGATCGGACAACGCCGTCTCCCTCGGGCAGCCACCGCGGCAGGCGACCTCCACCCAGGCGGCGCAGCCCACGGGAGCGCTGTCGAGCTCCCGCTCTCTCGAGGTCTGGTTCACGCACCACGGCCGGCTCGTGGAGGCACTTCGAACGCACAGGCCCACGCCGCGCGTCGCGACGGCCGCCGCTCAAGCGCTCCTCGCCGGACCGACCCCGGCCGAGCGAACAGCCGGCCTCACGACAGCGATCCCGTCCGGGACGCGCCTGCTCGGCGTCACGATCGCAAACCGGGTCGCCAAGGTCGACCTCACATCGAACTACGAGGCAAGCGCAAGCGCCCGCTCTCTGCAGCTCCGTCTCGCCCAGGTCGTCTACACGCTCACGCAGTTCCCGACGGTCAAAGCCGTTCGCTTCGAGCTCGACGGCTCCCCTGTCGACGTCTCCTCGGGTGGGGGCGTCGTGCTCGACCATCCGGTCGGCCGCAGCGATTACGCGACGCTCGGCCCGCTCGCACCGCCGCTGCCGGGGACGTGGCACCTTCTGGCCCGAGCGCCGGTCGCTGCGCCAACGAATCGCGCGAGCGTCTGGACGGGCCGGGAGCTGCTCGTCCTCGGGCGCGTCGGGAACGCACCCGTCTTCACGGCCTACGACCCGAGCATCAACGCCTGGCGCCGGCTGCAGCCGCCTCCGGGCCGGGGAGGGTTCCGCGCGGTCTGGACGGGCAAGGAGCTGCTGGTCTGGACGAGGGGCGCTCTGGAAGCGTTCGATCCCGGGACGGGCCGTTGGAGGGGACTTGCCTCGCCGCCCGCAGCGCTCGCACCCGCGGTGGCCGTCTGGACGGGCCGCGAGCTGATCGGCTGGACCGGCAACGGCGCCGCCGCCTACCGGCCCGCAACGGACCACTGGCGCAGCCTGCCGCCGGCGCCGCTGCGCGGCGGCCCCGCCTCGGCCGGGGCCTGGACCGGGCGCGAGCTCGTCGTCGTCTCCGGCGCGCGCACGGCCGCGTACAACCCGGGGACGAACGGCTGGCGGCGGCTCGCATCCATGCCGGAGGCGCGGTCGGGTGCCACCGCCGTCTGGGACGGAAGCGAGCTCCTCGTCGTCGGCGGGAGGAACGCGCCGGCAACCGGCTTCGCCTACGACCCTGTGGCGAACCGTTGGCGAGCGCTCCCCCCGATGGACACCGGCCGGGCCAGGGCAGCAGTGGCCTGGACCGGGAAGCAGCTCCTTCTCTGGGGCGGCGAGACCGGCAACCCGGGACGCTTCGTGATTCCCCCTCACGGCCTCGCGTACGACCCGAGGGCCGACAGATGGTCGGCGCTTCCACAGGCGCCGCTGCGCGGCCGCCTCGACCCCGTCGGCGTGTGGACTGGACGTTCGCTGCTGGTCTGGGGCGGCGACCCCGGCTTTGCCGACGGCGCGGCGTTCACGCCTTCGCGCTGAGCCGCGGAATCTGTCGCGAAACCGTTACCTGGCCGTGACGGGCCTGTTGCCGAGTCGGACGAGCATGGGCTCGACAACGAAGGAGGACCCCGTGGAAAAGGCGATAACACTCCTGACCTCGATCGCTTTCGGCTTCCTGGCTCTCTCCGCCGCCGCCGCGGCTCCGCCCTCGACGACACGCGCAAGCGTCTCGAGCGGCGGCCTCCAGGGTGACCGGGACAGCTACGCGGCCGGCATCAGCGCGAACGGCCGCTACGTCCTGATCAACTCCCAGGCGACAAATCTGGTCCCGCGAGATACGAACGACCGGTGGGATGTCTTCGTGCACGATCGCTCGTCCGGCACGACGACACGCGTAAGCGTCTCGAGCAGCGGCGCCCAGGCCGCGCCGAGCTCCGACCCCTGGGGCGGCTCGACCGCGGGCGGGATCAGCGCCAGCGGGCGATACGTCGTCTTCCAGTCGGACGCGGCGGACCTCGTTCGGGGCGACACGAACCGCGTGGAGGACGTGTTCCTGCACGACCAGGCGAGCGGAGTGACGAAGCGCATCAGCGTCAGCAGCGCGGGACACCAGGCGAATGGCCCGAGCTCGTTCGCGACAATCAGCGCGGACGGCCGCTACGCGGCCTTCATGTCGCTCGCGTCGAACCTCGTTCGCGGCGATACCAACAAGCTTTCGGACGTCTTCGTGCGCGATCTCGCCACCGGCAAGACGACGCGGGTGAGCGTAAACAGCCGTGGGGCTCAGGCGAGGTGCAAGGCGAGCTACTGCGAGAGCACAGAGCCCGCCCTGAGCGCGCACGGCCGCTACGTCGCGTTCCAGTCCTCGGCGACCAACCTCGTCCCGGGCGACACCAACAAGCTCAGCGACGTGTTCGTCCGCGACCGCCGAACGGGCAGGACAGAACGCGTGAGCGTGTCCAGCTCCGGCAAGCAGGGGACGGGCGACCGCACCCTCACCGGCAGCAATGCTCCGGCGATCAGCGCGGACGGCCGCTACGTGGCCTTTCACTCGGCGGACACCAATCTCGTCACTGGCGACACGAACCGCACGTTCGACATCTTCCTCCGCGACCGGAGGACGCACCGGACGACGCGCGTGAGCGTCTCGAGCGGAGGGCGTCAGGCGAACGGTGAGAACCTCGGCGGCCTGAGCATCAGTGCCGACGGCCGTTACGTGGCGTTCACCTCCCTGGCGTCGAACCTGGTCACCGGCGACGAGAACGACATCACCGATGTCTTCGTCCGCGACCTCCGGACCGGCCGAACGGTCCTCGCCAGCCTCGCTCAGAGCGGTAACCAGGGTGCCGACGCGAGCTCGGTGAGCGGCGTCGCCTTCACGGCGGACGACCGGCGCCTCGCGTTCTCCTCGTACGCGTCGGTCCTCGTGCCGGGCGACACGAATGGCGTGTTCGACGCGTTCGTGCGCGACTTCGGAGGACGGCCCGCCGACTAGGCGTCCAGGCGCGCGTCCTCGAGATCGAGGTCGCGGACGACGCGGCGCATGACCTCGTCGTCGATCTCGCCGCCTCGCTGGAGGTCCACGACGGCCTGTCGCTCCGCATCCAGGAGTTCGCGTCGCAGGCGCTGGTAGTTGACCGAGCGGCTCTCGACCGAGCCGTCGCCGTCGGGGTCGTAGCGCTCCTGGAAGCGCTGGCTGCGGAACTGGTACAGGCCCCGCATCCGCTCGGCCGTGTCCTCCCGGACCCACTCCTCCGCGATCAGCTCTTCGAGCCGCACGAGCGCCGCCTCGGACGCGTGGATGCGCGCTCTCGCCTCTTCCTTGTCCGCGAGACCGCCGTCGTCGAGATCGAGCGCCTGGATGAGGCGCGGCAGCGTCAGGCCCTGGAGCAGGAGCGTCGTCAGGATCACCGAGAACGTCAGGAAGACGATCAGGTTGCGACCCGGGAACGCGCCTCCCGCGTCGGTCGTCAACGGCAGCGCGAGCGCCGCGGCCAGCGAGACCGCTCCTCGCATCCCGCACCAGCCGAGCACCGCCTTCGCCTTCCAGGAAGGCATGGGATCGTGCCGGCGGGCCCAGTGGCTGAGGGCGTGCGGGCAGTACTGGGTGAAGAAGACCCAGACGATTCGCGCCCCGATGACGACGCCGCTGACGAGGGCCGCGTAGCCGATCAGCGTCGCGGTCGAGTAGCCCGAGAGCGAGTCCACGATCTGCGGCAGCTGGAGGCCGAGGAGCGCGAACAGCAGCGCGTTCAGGACGAGGAAGACCATCTCCCAGACGGCTTGACCCTGGAGCCGGGTCTGCGCGGTCGTCAGCTCGGGCGTGTGCCAGCCCATGTAGATGCCGACGGTGACCGCGGCGAGCACCCCGGAGACGCCGGCGGCCTGGGCCGGGAGAAACGCGAAGTAGCCGGTCAGGAGTGAGACCGTGATCTCGACCGGCGGGTTGTCGAGCCGCTTGCGCAGCTGCCGGACGAGGTAGCCGACGGCGAGCCCGATCGCGATCCCGCCGGTGACGCTGAGCACGAAGCGGCCCGCGGCCATGCCCAGCGAGAACGTGCCGGTCAGGACGGCCGCGACCGCGAACTTGTAGGCGACGAGGGCGGTCCCGTCGTTGACGAGGCTCTCGCCCTCGATGATCGCGAGCAGGCGTCTCGGCAGGCCCAGGCGCTGGCCGATCGCGGTGGCCGCCGTCGGGTCCGTGGGCGAGACGATCGCCCCGAGCACGAATGCCTCGGGCCACCCCAGCCCGATCGTCTCGTGAGCCACCACCGCGATGGCGACCGTCGTCATCAGGACGAGCCCGACGGCGAGCAGGCCGATCGGCTTGATGTTCGCGCGCAGCTCGCGCAGCGAGGCGAAGAACGCCAGCCCGTAGAGGAGGGGAGGAAGGACGGCGACGAGGACGAGGTCGGGCGGGAGCTCGATGTGCGGCATCCCCGGGATGAACGCGATCACGAGCCCGCCCAGCACGAGCAGGATCGGGTAGGGCACCCGCACGAACTGGGAGATCGAGAGCAGGACGAGCCCGGCGGCGAGCAGGCCGGTTAGGAGCAGCCCGTCGCCGGAGGTGAAGGTCATCGTGAGAGTCCCGGCAGGCATCTGCCGAGCCTAGCGTCCCGCTTGGAGTGCAGGCCACAGGGCTCGAGCTTGACGGCTGAACGACAGAAGCGCAGACTCGCCGTGCTGGCGCCACTTGGAGCGAGGAGACGTGACGGGAGCATGCTCAGGAGGTTGAGGAACTGGGTTCGGGCGTCCCGGGAACGGGAGCGCGAACGGATAGCGGCCGACGAGGGCTCGCTGAGCACGCACGAGCAAGAAGAGGTGAAGCGCCTACGCGACGAGCATTCGTCGCCCCTCCCGAGGACTCGATCCAGCCGCAACTGGTAGCGGGTTGGCCATGGAATCTCGGCCGCCCGCTGCGGCAGGCACCAGCCGAGCCTAGCTCCCGATTAGCAGCGAGCGAACGTCAGATGATCGGCGTCGGTCGCGATCTCCTGGTTCCGGTCCGCTTCCAGCGCTCCATCTCGCGGGCCACGTCGCCCTCGGTCAGCGGCCCGTGCAGGCTGCGAGGCCACAAGATGAACGCCTTCAACGCGTCCAGCGCGAGTAGGAAGCCCCAGATCACGGACACCCAGGCAGGCCAGGGCATGCCGCCGTCGAGCGAGCGGTCGGTGAGTGCCCAGATCAGCCAGAGCACCCCGTTGACGGCAACGTAGGCGACCGCATCGTCCGTAAAGCGGCGCTTTCGCTTCAAGCTCGCGATCGCCTCCTGCCGCAGCTCCTCCTCATCGCTCAGCGGCTTGAGCGATGTCTCAGCCCTTCTCCCGTCGGTGGTCGTACCCATCACTCACCTCCCGGGTTCGTGCACAACGTCACGTTGACGCAGACGGAGCGTGATGGCATCGGGGCGCACGCTGAATGTCCCTGCTGCGATCTACTGATCTGCGGGCGATGAGTTCTCGGCCACGCGACCGTCTCTACCTAGGATGGAGGTCGTGCAGGAGCGGACGCTCACCGTCACTCCCCGCCCGGACGAGCTGGAAGAGCACCGCCACGAGCTGACGGGGTACTGCTACCGCATGCTGGGCTCGCCGTTCGAGGCCGAGGACGCCGTGCAGGAGACACTCCTCCGCGCGTGGCGCGGGCTCGAGCGCTTCGAGGGGCGGGCGGCGCTGCGCTCGTGGCTCTTCCGGATCGCGACGAACGTCTGCCTCGACCAGCTCGAGAACCGCAAGCGCCGCGCACGCCCGATGGACCTCGGCCCTGCAGGAGAGCCGGTGCTCGAGAACCTGCACGAGCTGCCCGAGGTGACCTGGATCGAGCCGATCCCGACCGATCCCGCGGAGGCCGCGGTCGAGCGGGAGACCATCCGCCTCGCGTTCGTCGCCGCGCTGCAGCACCTGCCACCGCGACAGCGCGCGGTGCTGATCCTGCGCGAGGTGCTGCGCTGGCGCGCGAGGGAGGTCGCGGAGCTGCTCGAGACCAGCGTCGCCTCGGTGAACAGCGCGTTGCAGCGCGCCCGCACGACGCTCGACTCGACGGACCTCTCCGACCCGGCCGCGGAGCTCGGCCCCGCCGAGCGCGAGCTGCTCGAGCGCTACGTCAAGGCGTTCGAGCGCTACGACATCGAGGCGCTCACGAAGGTGATCCGCGAGGACGCGACGCAATCGATGCCGCCGTTCGACCTCTGGCTCTCGGGCCGCGACGACATCTTCACCTGGTGGTTCGGGCCCGGGATCGGCTGCCGCGGCTCGCGCGTGATCCCGACCACTGCGGCGAACGGGTCGCCCGCGTTCGGGCAGTACAAGCCGGATCCGGCCGGAGGCCATGAGCCATGGGCCCTGCAGGTGATCGAGCTCTCAGGCGGCGGGATCGCGGAGCTCACGTTCTTCCTCGGCACGGAGCGGCTCTTCCCGCTCTTCGGCCTCCCGGCCCGGCTCGAGGAGCACGTCCCCTAGGCCGGCGAACGCGATGAGCTCCGTGAGCTCACCGGATACGCGACGCAACCGCAGCTCGAGGCCGAGTCGCCGTGCGGCGAGCTGGAGCCGGGCGAGCGCGTCGATCGTGCAGGCATCCGCCGCCACCCCGTCGAGATCGCAGACCATGGTCCTCGGTCCCGGCGGAGCGCTCATCGCAGGAAGGACGGAATCCGCGGCGCAAACTCATCGTTCCCGGAACCGATGAGTTCCGTCCGCACGCGCCGTCTACTCTCCGACACCGACCGAAAGGACGCCGTTCTCGAATGACTCTCGACGCTCGCAGGCGCTGGATCGCCCTCTACGTTCTCTGTCTCGGCTCGCTGATGATCGTGCTCGACACGACGATCGTGAACGTGGCGCTGCCGTCGATCCGCACCGACCTCGGCTTCAGCGAGACCTCGCTGGCGTGGGTCGTCAACGCGTACCTGCTGACGTTCGGCGGCTTCCTGCTGCTCGGCGGCCGGCTGGGAGACCTCTACGGCCACCGGAAGCTGTTCCTGATCGGGCTCGCGCTCTTCACGCTCGCGTCGCTTGCCTGCGGACTGTCGACGTCGGAGGCCTCGCTCGTGGTCGCGCGGGCCGTGCAGGGTCTCGGCGGCGCGATCGTCTCGGCGGTCTCGCTCTCGCTGATCATGACCCTGTTCACCGAGCCCGGCGACCGCGCGAAGGCGATGGGCGTCTTCGGCTTCGTGGCCGCGGGCGGCGGGACGGTCGGTGTGCTGCTCGGTGGCATCCTCACGGACACGCTCAGCTGGCACTGGATCTTCCTCGTCAACATCCCGGTCGGCATCGCGGTCTTCGTCCTCTGCCTCTACCTGCTTCCGGGCGGCCGCGGGCCGGCGGCCGACACCAAGCTCGACGTCGCAGGCGCCGTCACGGTCACCTCGGCGCTGATGCTCGCCGTCTACGCGATCGTGAACGGCAATCAGGTGGGCTGGGTGACCGGCCGTACGCTCGGCCTGCTCGCCGTGGCGGCCGGCCTGCTCGTGCTGTTCCTCTGGATCGAGTCACGCGTCAGCTCGCCGCTCGTGCCGCTCGGGCTCTTCCGACTGCGCAACGTGGCGACCGCGAACGGCGTCGGCGTGCTCTGGGCGGCGGCGATGTTCGCCTGGTTCTTCCTCTCGGCCCTGTACCTGCAGCGGGTGCTCGGCTACAGCCCGCTCGACGTGGGCCTCGCGTTCCTGCCGACGAGCCTGATCATGGGCGCGTTCTCGCTGGGCTTGTCCGCGAAGCTCGTGATGCGCTACGGGATCCGGATCCCGCTCGCCGTCGGCCTCTCGCTGGCGGCGCTCGGCCTCCTGCTCTTCGCGCGCGCGCCGGTCGACGGGAGCTATGCGATGGACGTGCTCCCGAGCATGATCCTGCTCGGCTGCGGTGCGGGGATGGCGTTCAACCCGCTGCTGCTCGCCGCCATGAGCGACGTCCCTCACGAGGAGGCCGGCCTCGCGTCGGGTGTCGTGAACACGGCGTTCATGATGGGCGGCGCGCTGGGGCTCGCCGTGCTCGCCAGCATCGCGGCGCGGAGGACGACGAGCCTGCTGGGCTCGGGCGAGTCCCTGGCCGCGGCGCTGAACGGCGGCTACCACGTCGCGTTCGTCGCGGGGGCGGCCTTCGCCGCCGCGGGCGCGGCCGTCGGCGGCCTGCTGCTCCAGACCCGCCTCCAGGCTCCGGCGCATCACGGCGAGGAGGCGATCGGCGCTCCCGCCGTGGCAGAGGCTGAATAGGGCCCTAGGCGCCGAGCAGGTCGCGGCGGTCGAAGAGGCGCAGCGAGACCAGCGTCAAGAGCGCGGCGATCGCGAGCATCGCCGCTGCCTCACCCGCCCGGAACGGTTGTGCGGGGACGAGGCCGATGTGACGGAAGGGCGAAAGGTCGAGCAGCCAGGTCGGCGCGCCGAGAACGGAGCCGAACAGCTGCCAGAGAAAGGCGAGGCTCGCCACGCCGTACGCGATTCCCGCGCTCGCGCGCGGAAGAACGGCAAAGGCGAGTGCGCCGATCCCGAGAAAGAGCAGCGCCGCCGGGAGGCAGTTGGCGCCGGCGCCGAGCATCTGCGCCAGCGAGACGTCCGCGCCTTGCGAGGCTGAGCCCGCCCAGGCAAGCACGCCCGTCACGAGAGAGATGACCGTGGCCCCGGCAGCGGCCAGCACGAGCCTTCCTCCGAACCACCTACGGCGCGAGACCGGGAGAGCGAGGAGCGTCTCGAGCTGCTGCTCGGCCTCTTCGCGCCGCGCGGCGGCTATCTGTGAGCAGCAGAAGAGGCTGATCACGAAGATGAAGAACAGGAACGTGAACCCGAGGTAGCCCGCAGGGGTCGTGATCGCCACGCTGCCGAGCTTCTCGAGCCGCTGCTGAACGCTCGCGGGCAAGGTGGTGGACGAGATGCTGCTCGCGATGACGCCGAGGATGAAGGCGAAGAAGCCTGCCCCGAACAGCCAGCCGGCGAGGCTGATGCGCTCGCTGCGCAGCGCGTAGCGGGTCGGAGAGCCGAGCAGCCGCGAGCTCGGCTCGGCGCTGTCCTTGGTATGGAGCAGCCCCGTACCCACGTCGCGCCGCCCGGAGATCAGGGCCGAGATCAGGAGCAGAAGTGCGCCTGCGGCCGCCGGGAGCAGGAGGACGGACGGACGTTGTCCGGCAAACGCCCGCAGCTCCTCGGTCCAGCCGAGCGGCGTCGTCCAACGGAGCCAGCCGAGGCTCGACGTGTCGGCGATCACGCGCAGGAGAAAGGCGCCTCCGAGAGCAGCACTTCCGAGCTCGAGCGCGACTCGGCGGCTCGCGGCGATCTGGCTCGCGAGAGCGCCGACGCCCACGAACGCCGGAATGACGGCGACCGTGGCCAGGGCGAGGAAGGCCGAGCCTGCCGCGGGCAGCCGCGCACCGACGAGCCCGAGGAAGAGGGCGAGCCAGAGCACGAGAGCACCCGCACCGATGGCGGCGAGTGCGGCTAGAAACGCGGCTGTCCGCGTGACGGCCCCCGAGAGGACGAGCTCTTGCCGGCCGGCGTCCTCTTCCGTTCGGAACGCCCGGATCGCGGCGAGCAGACCCCACATCGCTGCGAAGATCGAGAGCGACCCGCCCGCACGCCAGGCGGTGTAGCCCCCAGCGGTGAGCAGGTCGTGCGGGGCGCCGTAGAAGAGGCGAACGCTCTTGTCGTGGCCGAAGTTCCTGGCGAAGCTGAGTCGGTCGGCGAGGGTCGGGAAGGTGTGCCGGAAGCCGACGGCGTTCGCAACCGCGACACCGGCGAAGAGGAGCGCGAACGAAAGCGTGCGCGTGCGCCCGTCTGCAAACGCCCTGCGCGCGATCGAGCTAGCCGCCGACACGGCCGTCGCTCGTGTCGTAGTGGTGCAGGAAGATCTCCTCGAGCGTGGGCTCGCGGCTCGTCAGCGTCACGACCGGTTGGTCGGCGAGCGCAGAAAGCAAGGGAGCGAGGTCGCCAGTCACCTCGAAGCGGAGCGTGTTCTCGCCTGCGCGGACGATGTGAGTCCCGTCGATCGCGGGCAGCTCCGGCGGCGGTCCGGCAAAGACGACCTCGATTGTCTGCGCGCTCAGGTGGCGGAGCTCGGAAAGGGTGCCCTGGTCGACCAGCCGCCCTTGGCGGAGGATCCCGACCCGGTCGCAGAGAGCCTCGACCTCGCTCAGGATGTGGGAGGAGAGGAACACCGTCTGGCCCCGCGCCTTCGCCTCGAGCACGGTTTCTCGAAAGGCGACCTCCATCAACGGGTCGAGGCCGTTCGTGGGCTCGTCGAGGATGAGCAGATCGGCCCGGGAGGCGAACGCGGCTACGAGCTGCACCTTCTGCCGGTTGCCCTTCGAGAGCGCACGCACCCGCTTCGCCGTGTCGAGCTGGAAGCGCTGGACGAGCGTGTCCCGATAGGCGGCGTCCACCGAGCCGTGCAGGCGGCTCAGATACTCGAACGTCTCCGCGCTCGTGAGCGACGGCCAGAGGAAGGGCTCACCTGCGACGTAGGCCGTCCGCCCGTGCGCGGTGACGGGATCCCGCCAGGCGTCGACGCCGAAGAGCAGTGCGCGCCCCGAGCTCGGCCTGTGCAGCCCGAGCAACAGGCGGATCGTGGTCGTCTTGCCGGCCCCGTTGGGTCCGAGATATCCGTACGTCTCGCCGAGCTGCACGTCGAGATCGAGCGCGTCGAGCGCGAGCGTCTCGCCGTACCGCTTCGTCAGCTTCTCCGCGAGGATCGCGCTCATACGGGAATCGTCGCACGGGGTGCCGGAGGCAGTGCCGATCGACGCGGGCCCGGCGGGTGATACTTCCGTCATGGCAGCGGGAGAAGACGAGCGCCTGTCGAGCCTGGCCGACGCCGCGGGCCGCGCGGCGTTCTTCCCCGCGCGCGCCGCGGCCCGGGCCTGGCGCGACCAGCTCGAGGAGGCCGTCGACGAGGTCCTCTCCGCTCCCGAGATCGCGCGCGTCATCGACCGGACGCTCGCCGGGCCGCTGCCCGAGGAGCTGGCGCGCTCCGTCGTCCGGCACCGCGTGCTCGAGCGTGTGGTCGAGGAGCTCGCCTCGAGCGGCGAGCTGGAGCGCCTCCTGACCAACGCGCTCGCGAGCCCGCAGACGCTCGAGCTCACCGACCGGGTGCTGAAGAGCGAGGAGGCGCAGCACGTGCTCCGGCACGTCGCCTCGAGCCCCGAGCTGCGGGACGCGATCGCCAGGCAGACCACGGGGCTCGCCGAGGAGGTCGTCGGCAGCCTCCGCTCTGCAGCCGTGGGGGTCGACGGCCGTGCCGAGCACCTCATCAGCCGCCGCGTGCGCCCGGCGACGCCCCCCTACGCGGGGATCGCGACCAGGGCACTGGCCCTCGCGACCGACACGATCCTGGCGACGCTCCTCTACATGGCCGCGGTCGGGATCGTCGCCCTCATCGGCTCGCTGGTCGGCGGGATTCGCCCACAGTGGCTGGTCGGCGTCCTACTCTCGGTGGGCTGGCTCCTGGTCGTCGGCGTCTACTTCGTGCTCGGCTGGAGTGCCGCGGGCCAGACACCGGGGATGCGGCTCCTCCGGCTCCGCGTCCGGGTCCTGGCCGGC
The DNA here is from genome assembly GCA_035518635.1 of Gaiellaceae bacterium. Taxonomy (GTDB): domain Bacteria; phylum Actinomycetota; class Thermoleophilia; order Gaiellales; family Gaiellaceae; genus AC-32. The sequence continues at coordinate 43,511 of DATIXI010000041.1, read as the reverse complement.
GGCGTCCCGTCCGTGGGCCGCTCGATCGTGCGCCTGTTCGGGCTGGTGCTCTCGATCATTCCGGCGTTCCTCGGCTTCGTGCCGGTCCTGTTCACGGAGCGGCGCCGCGGCCTCGCCGACTACCTCGCGGGGACCGAGGTCCTCTACGTGCACGACCAATGAGCGGCCACAGGATCGTCGAGCACGAGGAGTGGGTCGAGGCGCGCAGGGCGTTGCTCGCCAGGGAGAAAGAGTTCACGCGCGTGCGCGACGAGCTGGGTCGGCAACGGCGCGAGCTGCCGTGGGAGCGGGTCGAGAACGAGTACGTCTTCGACGGGGAGGACGGCGAGGTGACGCTCGCCGACCTCTTCCTGGGCCGAAGCCAGCTCGTCGTCTACCACTTCATGTTCGGACCGGACGACGATGCCGGTTGCAAGAGCTGCTCGTTCTGGGCGGACAGCTTCAACCCGAACGTGATCCATCTGAACGCGCGAGACGTCAGCTTCGTGGCGATCTCGCGCGCGCCCCTCGAGAAGCTCCTCGCCTATCGGGAGCGGATGGGCTGGAGCTTCGAATGGGTCTCCTCGGCCGGGAGCGACTTCAACTTCGACTACGGCGTCTCGTTCACGCCGGACGATCGGTCGAGCCCCGTCTACAACTACGGGAGCCTGAGCCCCGGGATCCAGGATCGCGAGGGCATGAGCGTCTTCTTCCAAGACGAGGACGGGGAGGTGTTCCACACGTACTCGTCGTACGCACGCGGAATCGACCTGCTGAACACCGCCTACAACTACCTCGACCTGGTTCCGAAGGGTCGCAACGAAGGCGATCGCGGCCAGTCGTGGGTCCGCCGCCGCGACGAGTACTAGGCCAGGGCCTCGACGCCGACGAGATGCGAACCTGGCTGAAATCCCCGCGCAGAGCTGCCAGATGGTGTCGAGTCGAGTACCGGAAATCGCGCAACGTGCTCCGCGCATACGCATTGCTCGGGTTTCGCCGGACTCCGTTGCCCGACATTCAGCTCGCCCGCGGCTGCGTTCGACGGAACGCCCTGCAAAAGCCGACCGAGCTCGTCCCGCTGATCCAGCTTCTGCGCTCGGAGGAGTTGTCGACGGTCGCAGAGATCGGCACAGCTCACGGGGGAACGTTCTGGCTGTGGTGTCGCCTCGCCGCGCCCGACGCAACCGTCGTGAGCATGGATCTGCCCGGCGAGTTTGCGGGTGGAGGCGGAAGCGCCGACGAGGTTCTTCCCCTTCTTCGCGGCTACGGCGGCGAGGCGCAGAAGCTCGCCTTCATTCGAGACGATTCACATGCGCCCACGGCGGTCGAAGCGCTGATTTCCGTCTTGGACGGAAGGCAACTCGATTTCCTATTCATCGACGGCGATCACAGCTACGAAGGTGTCAAGGCCGATTTCGAGACCTTCGCGCCGTTCGTCAAGCCGGGCGGGCTCGTCGCGTTCCACGACACCCTGCCCCAGCAGAGCTGGGGCGTGAGCACGTTCTGGCTCGAGGTGCGAGACCGCTTCGAATCGTTCGAATTCGTCGACCCGGGTGACAACCGACTCGGCGATACCTGGGGTGGAATCGGCGTGCTTCGCTGGCACGGCGATGGCGAATCCTCGCCGCTCAGTCGATGAGGAGGACGACGCCTGTGGCGATCAGCCACACCGACCAGGCGGTGTAGGCGATCGGCACCACCGAGCCGGCGAGCTTCCAGCCTTCCTCCTCGAACGGCCCGACGAACTCGAGAGAACCGAGGATCAGGAACGACCCGATCACGATCCCTGGCAGCGCGAGCCAGGCGTCGAACGTGCTCGACTGCAGCATGGCCACTCCGACGAGCACGGTCCACGCGCCCGTGAACAGGTAGCCGAGGCACTCGCCGACGGCCACGCCGAGGTAGCGGTGAAGGGCGCCGAATGTGACCGCGACCGCCTCGCGCGTGCCCTGGCTCGAGCTCGGGCTCTCGTAGGTCCGCGCGAGCGAAGGGACGAGGAACGGCCAGCGCGCGAGCCCGAGGAACTGGACGGTCGCGGCCAGCACGCCGACGGTCGTCATCACCGGGACGACCCGGAGGCCGTCGCGCGCGAGCACCTGGCCGAGCAGGACGACGACCGGCGCGAGCAGCACCGCGGTGAGCATGAACCCGTACCAGAGCAGCCTGAGCTGCGCTCCTCCCGCGTGGAAGCGGCTGAGGATCGTGCCGACCGGGCTGCGGAGCACGGACGGGTAGTCGAAGCGCATGCCGAGCAGGAAGAAGAAGACGTTGAACGCGATCGGGAGGCCGACCAGCAGGACTCCGGCGACGTGGTCGATGCTCAATTGCGGGCCACAGTGGGGGACGCCACGCGCCGGGATGATTACGGACGACGAGGACGGCGACGGCGCGCGTAGGCTTTCCTCCATGGATCTCGAGCTGATCAACTTCGACGAGCCGACCGAGACGCGGACGTTCGAGAAGGGGCGCTTCGAGGTGTACGAAGTCGGCCCGGCGACGCTCGGGCGCGCGACCTACGAGCCGGGCTGGAAGTGGTCGGAGCACGTCGGCGCGCAAACCGGCGAGTCGTCCTGCCAGGTCGAGCACGTCGGCCTCGTCCTCAGCGGAAGCGCCGTCGCCGCGATGGAGGACGGACGCGAGTTCGTGATGAAGGCGGGTGACTTCTTCTACATCCCGCCCGGCCACGACAGCTGGGTCGTCGGCGACGAGCCCTACGTCTCCCTGCACATCGTGGGCAGCGAGAAGTACGCGGCCTCCTAGCCGGCGCGGATCCCTCTCGGCTACGTGTTTTGCCGAGCGGCGATCGGTGGAGATCCCGATGCCGGCGAGCGACGTCTGCTGGATGCTGAGACCCACGAGAGGTGTGGCCGATGAAGAGGTTGCCTCTGGTTCTGTTCGTCTTGCTCGTGCTGGCGTCTCCCGCTGGTGGTGGCGGCAATGTCTCGGGGGGCTACCCGGTCGTGTTCATGCACGACCATCTCTGCCCGTTCGCGACGCCCGGCGGGCAAATGGTTCCGGGTGATTGCGGCCGCGGCGAGATCGCCCTCATCCAGCCCGATGGCTCCGGCCTCGGAATCCTCACGCACGACAAGGTGAGCGAGTCTTCGCCCAGGTGGTCACCCGATCGAAGGGAGATCGCCTTCTTCCGGCCGCGCCAGAAGCCTCCGGTCACAGCCCAGATCTGGCTGATGGCCGCGGACGGCACACATCAGCGAGCCCTCACGCGGCTGCACCGAATCCAGCTCTTCGCGACCGATGTCGAGGCGCAGGATCTGGACTGGGCCCCGAACGGCCGGGCGATCGTGTTCTCGGCCGACCCCGCTTCCCCGCCGAGCAAGGGTGTCCCGGAGCAGCTCTACCTCGCCAACGCTCGGTCAGGCGCTGTGACGCGCCTGACCTGGACGCCGAGCAGCGACTCGGGGCCGGCGTGGTCGCCGAACGGCCGCTGGATCGTCTTCACACGGGATCCCGCGGCCCATCGCCCGCTTCCGAGTCAGATCTTCCGCCTCTCGACTTCCAATCACCGCCTGCAGCAGCTCACGTACGGCAAGGTCTACTCGTCCGGGCAGGCGGGCTGGTCGCCCGACAGCAGGCACATCGTCTTCAGCGACGGCCGTGGGCTCCTGGTGATGAACGCGGACGGCAGTCACGTTCGCTCCCTGAAGGTCTGGGGCATGACCCCGAGCTGGTCTGCGGACGGCAGGTGGATCGTGTTCAGCACCGATGACGGCCTCGAGAGGGTCCGACCCGACGGCAGCGGCCGCCAGGTGATCACGCATGTCAGGTCGCAGTGGTGGGAAGACGCCGCGACCGACTGGTGAGCAGGTAGCTCCCGCCGGCTGGCGGTTCGACCACGTCGGCGTCGAATGCTGACGGGCTAGGCGTCGGAGCGGGCAAGGCCCTCGAGGACCTGCGCGCGCGTAAGCGGGTCGAGCTCGTCGAGCTCGGAGCGGATCTGGCTCTGGGCTTCCTCGATCCTCTCGTCGCGCTCCGCGACCTTGCGATGCGCGTAGAGGCCTCCGCCTGCGAGCGCCAGGGTGGCTCCGAACGCGCTCAGAACGGGGAAGTTGCGCCTCCATCCGACGACGAGGGCGAGGACGCCGCCGGCTCCGAGTGCCAGCCCGACGGTGTTTCCCTTACTGGGATCCTGATCGGTCACGGCGCCACTCTAACCGGTCAGCGATGATCCCCCGGTGGAGTCGATCCTCGAGGCGATCGGGAACACGGCGCTCGTGCGCGTGCGGCACTGCGCGCCCGAGAACGGCGCGGAGCTCTGGCTCAAGCTCGAGTACACGAACCCGACCGGCTCGCTGAAGGACCGGATGGCGCAGGCGATGATCGAGGGTGCCGAGCGGGACGGCCTGATCTCGCCCGGAGACACGGTCGTCGAGTACACCGGAGGGAGCACGGGCCCGGCCCTGGCGCTCGTCTGCGGCGCGAAGGGCTACCGCGCGCTGATCGTGATCGCCGACTGCTTCACGGAGGAGCGGTTCCAGCTGATGCGGGCCCTCGGGGCCGAGCTCGACGTCGTGAAGTCGGTCGCCGGCCGCCCGAACGTGACCGCGCAGGACATCGAGAACATGGTCGCCCGCGCGGCCGAGCTCGCCGCGCTGCCCGGCCACTACGCGACCGACCAGTTCAACAACCCGTACATCATCCCCGACCACCGCGACCGGCTCGGCCGCGAGATCTGGGAGCAGAGCGAGGGGCGGGTGACCGGGTTCTGCCACGGGCTCGGGACGGCGAGCTCGCTGATGGGCGTCTCGGACGCGCTGAAGCCGCACGGCGTGTTCATCCAGGCGCACGAGCCGGCCGGGTCGCCCGCGATCGGCGGCGGCGAGCGCGGGTCGTTCCTGATCCAGGGCTGGACGGGTTTGCGGATGCCGCACTGGCACCCGGAGAAGGTCGACCACCTCGAGGCGATCGGCGACGAGGAGGCGATCGCGATGACCGCCCGGCTCGCGCGAGAGGACGGCATCTTCGCGGGGATCTCGACAGGGGCGAACGTCGTCGGCGCGCACCGCCTGGCCGAGCGCCTCGGTCCTCAGGCGATGGTCGTGACCCTGGCCGTCGACTCGGGCTTCAAGTACATGAGCGTCGAGCCCTACGCGGACGTCTGAGCCGGCCTAGGCGCCGCTGTAGCTGGTCGGGTCGACGAGACCGACCCGTTCTCGATGCCCTGCTCGGTACGGGCGAGGTATTCTCGCTGCCGCGACACTGGGAGCTGCATGGGCCGCGGTCAAGACCACACTAGGATTGCGCGGTGCCGTTCACGCTCAGGAACCTCAAGGAGGACCTGGAGGATCTCGGCTCCAGGTTCGACGGCGCGCCGGACCTGGAGTTCCGCTCGGCGACCAAGGCGCTCGAACTCGAGGAATCCGGCCTGAGCTACCAGCGTGTCCCGCCCGGCCATCGCTTTCCGTACGGCCACACGCACAAGAGGCAGGAGGAGGTGTACGTGGTCCTGTGCGGGAGCGGGCGGATGAAGGTCGATGACCAGATCGTCGAGCTCAAGGAATGGGACGCGGTGCGCGTCCCGCCAGCTACATGGCGAGGCTACGAGGCCGGGCCGGAGGGCCTCGAGATCCTCGTGATCGGCGCGCCCAATCTCGGCGAGGCACCGCGCGAAGACGTCGATGGCCAGCGCGACTGGTGGTCTGACTAGCGCCAGACAGGTGAACCTGGGCGGCGCGCGGGCGACGCCGCGCTGACGGCGAACGCCTCGACCCGCTTGCCGAAGCCCTTCAGCTCGAGGCGGCCGAGCGATTTGGCCTCGACGACCTCCTCGACCTCTGCCAGGACCCACTGGCTGACGATGATCTGGCCCGGCGGCGCCGCGTCGCAGAGGCGCGAGGCGAGGTTGAGGACTCTGCCTCGGTGCTTGCGCGGACCGAATGAGGCTCCTGGGCAGTCTCGATTGCCGCTCGTGTGAGCGTCTGTCCGAGAGTGCCATGACCGAAAGAGCCACTAGCAGAAACGGCTCAAGAGCCGTAACGTCAATTCTCTCGAACAGGCAAGGCAGAGGCGGTGCGATCCGGTCGCGAAGGGAGGAGGACCCACGTGGGACGCGCCGTTCGAAGGCGGTCGGCGTCGCCGCTCAAGGAGGGAGCTAGCAACTCAACCTCTGCGGCAAGCCGTTGACCGTTTTCGACAAGGAGAGAGGAATGCGTAGTCGAATGCTTGCAGCCGCCCTGGCCTGCTTCGCTCTCGCACTTACGCCGCGGGCGCTTGGGGCAGCTCAAGGAACGGGAGATGGAATTATCGCTGCACCGGCAGGAGGGCCGACGGTGCTCGCACAGGGCACGTTCCCGAGTGTGGCAGGTGGCACCATCAGCGCCTCGGTTCCGGCAACGGGCTTGAAGGTGGGCGGCTCGGCTCAGCCGGACACCGTGCTCGCCACGGCCTCGGTTGACGCGGCGGGTAACTTCACGCTCACGGCTGATCCGTCCGGCAGTGCCATCGCGGCGGCGATCAGCGCTGCCGCTAGCAACGGCGGCTGGCTCAACATCGACCTGTCCGCAGTAGGCAAAGGCAACTCGCTCTACCAGTCGATCTCGCGGCACCTGGTCGGTGGGCGGTGGCAGGGATCGGTGAGCGACTCGAACGTTGTCGCGAAGTCGGCCTTCGTGAGGCCCGTCAGCCTCAGCGGCGTCAAGAGCTTCGCCGCCGCTGTCCCCGGCTGTCGGCCCTACGACCAACTCAGCGACGAGGGCAACACCAACACGACTATCGGAGAGCTTCATACGGGAGACAATCAGACCGCCTGGTTCCGCTATGGGCAGAGCGCTGACAGCGACGTTGAGGTTGGCGTCGGCGGTGTCGGCAGTGGGTGGAGCGTCAGCGGAACGGCCCACGTCGGCAACGATCAGTCAGCCTACGTTCAGTGGAACGAGGGCGCGCAGTGGGGCTACAAGCTCCGCTCGAACTTCCACTATCAGAAGTTCTACCGCTCCTGGATTCCGGCAGGCTGCGGCGGGAGCAACTACTACATCGTGAAGGCGTCGTCCTGGAACACGGGCATGGCCCTTGGTGACAACGTTCACGACCTGGACAACCACTGCTCGACCAGCCCGTACACACAGGGCTATCTGCCCAACAGCGACTTCCAGCGGGTTTCGTCCAACGCCACGTGGTTCAGCGGAGCGTTCAGTGCGTTCGGATTCTCTGCTCGCGCGCAGAGCGGGTTCTCGTCCTACGTGATCTCGCACTGGCACCACGGCTCGGCGTACCCGACCTACTACCACTGCGGCAGTGACGCACAGCCGAACACTGCACACCGGGTCTACTCGGGATGGTAGGTCGCGGCATCAGCGTGGCCCTCGCGGTGACGCTCGTCGTGGTGATCGCATCCGGCTTGGCCGTGTGGCTGATCGTCGCCACCATGAGCGGTAGTGCCCGAGGGCACGGCCCGCTGATCGTCCCCGGCGGGGCGAAGAACAGCATCGGCGTTCCGATCAAGATGGGTGCGCCGTACTCGTACGGGCTGCTGACTGTCCAGAACCAGGGCAGCAAGTCCGTGACTCTCGACCGGGCGAGTCTCGTTCGACCGGGCGCGGGCATCGAGCTGCTCGGGGCCTACGGCCTGCCGATCCCTAGCTCGCAGCACATCGGCTTCCTGCCGGGCTACCGCATGCCCCAGGACGGCCACGCAGTGAGCGGGCTGGAGATCGCACCTCATGCCCAGGTGCAGATCATCCTTGGGATGAAGCTGACCACACCGGGGCGCTACCGCTTTGAGGCGGTGCGGCTCGACTACCACCGTGGCGGCTCGTCCTTCCACGACTCGTATCCGGCGTCCGGGCGGCTGTGCTCGCCGGTGAAGCGGTACAAAAACCGCTGCCCGGGACTGCTGATTGAGGAGGGGGCGCCTTCCGGTGCTCCCTCCTCATGAGCCGAACATCGACGTCAGCGGAGCGTCAAGGCGACGATGCGCCCTCGGCCCTTGAGGTCTACAGCCCAGGCCACACGCCTTCCCTCGATCGAGAGACCGATCGGTTGCGCCTTTGCACGCCAGACAAGCGCCGGATGTCCCGTGCGAATCGTGTAGATGGCCCTGCCGACACGGTAGACCAGCCCGCTCGTTCCGAGCGCCAGATCCGTGGCGCTCGAAGGAACGACTGTGGTAGCGCCGAGTGCGCCGCTCGCGGCGTTGTAGCGCTCAATCGCTTGCGTGCCGTCGTGCCGCCCCATGAGTACAGCCATCTGTGGCCAGGCGAGCGCGACGGCTTTGACGGTGCCGACGGGACGCACGCTCGAGAGCAAACGGCCCGCGAGGTTATACACCTGGACGGGCCCGTTCTCGGCGATCGCCGGCAGTGACGGTAAGCCTCCGGCCCACGGCAGCGATGCCGCCGGCACGATCGCGATTCTTCCTTGCGAGACCGCGAGCATGGCGGGCGGGACGACGTTGGGGATCTGCGCGGATCTCTTTCGGCTGATCACGCGCGTGACTCCGCCGCCGGCGACTTGGAACAGTCCGCACGGCTCCCCTGGGCAGACCTCGTCGGTGTGTCCGAACACGAGCGTCGATCCGTCTCCCGCGAGGCCCCCTAGGTAAGTGCCCTGAAAACTGTCGTTGCTGTACGAGAAGACGGTGACGATCGCTGCTCGTCGCTCCCCACGCTTCGGGTGGTAGCCGAGCGCGCCCGTCTTGATGACGGTCTCGCGGCTTGCCCCGCCGTCATAGCCGGGCCAGACTGCCCGCACTCCGCCGAGCGCCAGCTGTGGCGGCGCCACCGGGCCGCCACCGATCACGTCTGTTTCGAGCCAGCCGACCACTGTGCGACTCGGCTTCGACAGGCGCGCCACATGAACCGCGTGCTCGGAGTCGATCCAGCCGAGCGAGTCCGCGTCTTGTACGAACACCTCGATCTCGGCGCTGGTGTTGAGCAGCGCGCGCAGCTTTCCGGTCTCGACTCTCGGCGCGGGAGTGCTTCCTGCACCGGCAGACAGGGTGAGCAGGAGGGCCAGCGTGGCTGCGCTGAGGAGGATTGCCGTCGACAACCGCCTCACAGGTGGCCTCTGGAGATGTCTGCAAGCACGCGGCTCGTAGAGAGGAACACCAGCGTTCCGGACGGGATATGCCCGCCGTAGGCCTTGCCGTTGCTGACGGCATAGACGACTCCGAGCGGTCCCACCGAGGCGTCGCTCCAAGCCGACCGGACGATACTCGGCAGCGCGATGCCACGCCCGGTTCTCAGATCGACGATGCGCAGATTTCGGCTCGAGTGGCCTACCGAGAAGAGCGCAAGCCTCCCGTACGCCCGAAAGTACCCCGGCTGCAAACGTCCTTTGATCGTGAACGGCCAGCTGTGCGTGAGCGCCCCCGTCTTCACGTCGTAGACCTCGAGCGTCTTCGTTTTGGTCAGCACGACCAGGTGTCCGCCGCCCATCGAAATCTCCTGTGCAGAGCTCGGCTCGATCTGTCTCAGGAGCACCCCGGCTGCCGAGTAGATGCCGACGCTCTCGTCTGGCCGGAGAACGGCCACGCGACCGGCGTCGGCCGACCTCGACACGATCGACTGCTCGCCCGCGAGAAGCAGGTGCAGCCGTCCGCCTCCGGGGCTGACCAGGCTCAGGCGGGCATTGGAGATCGTCTCGGCACCCGTGTCATCGTTTGGCGTCGTCGTCCATCTGCTGACGACGAGCACCCTGCCGGAGCCGACCAGCCCGCCGATCCAGTCACCTCTCCAGAGGGGATAGTGGTTCTCGGTGAAGTCCCAGTATCGGAACGCGTGTGCGAGGAGCTTCGTTCCCCCGTTGAGCGAGGCAGTGTAGAGATCCTCGTTGGTGTCCTGGGAGTTGCCGGCTACATCACGCGTGATCCAGGCAACCCGCGTCCCGGCGATCGCGACCTCCTGAACGATGGGGTAGGTGCTACTCGAAGAGTCCCGCACCCGCGAGGTCGCCCCGGTGCGGATATTCCAGACGTAGACGCGATTGCCCTGGGTGCTGTACACGACGCGCGCGCCGTCCATCGCCAGCGTCACGATCGGCCCGCTCGCGTGCTTGAGCTTCCGCGTCGGCGTGGGAGTCGCGGCGGCTGAGACCGCGAGCACAAACAGCAGCGGCACTACGAACGGAGTTAGCCAAGCTGAGAGCCGCCTCATCCTCTCACCTCCGCCAGAGATGCTCGCGCTTGCGCTTCACGGCGGCATCGGGGGTGTCGCGGATCCAGTGCGCCGGAAGATACGGAGACGGGAGTCCTTACATTTCTAGGCCCAGCCCAGCAGCGAGCCCAGTCGAACTGAAGAGATCTCGGCTCGGCGCCTAGCGAAGGGTCAAGGCGACGACTCGGCCACGTCCTTTGAGGTCGACTGCCCAGGCGATCCGCTTGCTCTCGATCGAGAGCCCAATCGGCGTTCCGGCCGCTTTCCAGACGAGCTTCGGAGCTCCGCCGGCGAGCAGATAGATCTTGCGTCCGACTCGGTAGACAGTCCCGGCGCTGTTGGTACTGAGCTCAGAGGCCGTCGCCTTCGGGACAGACGTCGTGCCGATGAGGGTTCCCCCGTGTGGGTCGTAGCGCTCGATTGCCTTCGTCCCGTCCGCTCGCTGGACGAGCACCGCGAGCTCCGCGAAGCTGAGCGCGATTGCCATCACTGTCCCCCGCGGAGCCACGCTAGAGAGCAGGACGGTCTTGTTGAGGAACCAGTAGACCTGAACAGGGCCGTTCTCCGCCACCCTCGGCACGTTGCCCAGGTCGCTCACGAGCGGCGAGGCAGCCGGAGCGACGGCGAGCAACCCTTGCGAGATCTGCCCCGATTGAGGATTGTGCGCAGCAAAGGCGATCATGACCGGCGCAGGAATGCCGCTGATCGGCGGCTGCTCGTACTGCCCAGTGACTGTCACAACGCCGCCTCTCGCCTCGAGCGTCGGACAGGGAGCCGGCGGCCAGGGCGGCGGGTAGCAGCCCTCGGACGTCGCCCCGTAGAGAAGCATCGGCCCGTCGCCGGCAACCCCGGCGAGGAAGAGGCCACCAGGATCTCCGGAGCTGCCCACGAAAAGGTCAATCTGAATCGGGACGTCGCCGAGCGAGGACGTCCAGAGTGAGGTTTCCGGGTTATTGCCGCCCTCGAACCGCGTCCAGAGGGCGCGTGTGCCCGCAAGAGCTAGGGCAGGAGCCGGGCCGCCCACGCCGATGCTCGGTCTGGCGCTACCCACGATTGCGCTCCGTCCGATCAGGAGACTGCGCACATGGACTTTGTAGCCCTGACCGATCCAGGCGATCGAATGAGCATCCTGCGCGAAGGAGCGGATCTGCCCCTTATCGATCACCAGCGTATGTGGCTTCATCGGCTTGGCCTTCGCCAGTGACCCACTCCCTGCGCCCGCCGACAAACCGAGTAGGAGCGGGAGAGAAACAGTGGCAAGGAAGACCAATCTCGCAGAGCGTTTCATGCTTTGTCACCTCTGCCTGAATGCTCGTGCCTGCGCGTCCCCGCGGCATCCGGGGGCGCTGCTGATCGAGTCGTCGAAAAATACGGAGACCGAAGTCCTTACAACCGGGTCAAGTCGAGGGATTGCCGCGCTAAGGGGATACGGGCCTGCCGTACTTCTGGTTGGAGGTAGGGGGTCGGGAACTACGGGAGCGACGGGACTCGAACCCGCGACCTCCGGCGTGACAGGCCGGCGTTCTAACCAACTGAACTACGCCCCCTTGGCGCGGGCGACAGTGTAGCTAGGCGATTTCGGTCAGGCCCAGCTGCCGCAGGAGCGTGACCGAGTCCGAGTAGACGTCCTTGCGCGCCACCAGGCCGTCGCGGATCGGGATGACGTCCATGCCCCTGTACTCGACCTTGCGCCCGGTCGGCGGCACCTCGATCCCGGAGCGGGTCATCGTCCCCTCGTGCGTCCCGCGCGCGGTCCACTCCTGGACGACGAGATCCTCCCGGATGTAGGTGCGGCGCCCCTCGAAGCGCAGATCGGGGAACACGGAGAAGATGCCGGAGATCGCGTTGCCGATCTGCTCACGGCCAACGTTGACGTCTCCGGTGACGTGGTTCTCGAAGACGGAGTCCTCGGTGTGCATCGAGACGATCGCCTCGACGTCGTGGTCGTTCCAGGCCGCGTTGTAGCGGTCGATGAACTGCTGAAGCTCAGGGCCGTCCACGACCCGTAGCCTAGTTCCAATGACCGTTGTCGACTGGGTCGCAGTTGCGTTCGTCGTGTGCGCCGCGCTGGGCGGCGCCGCTCAGGGCCTCGTCTGGAGCGGGCTCTCGCTCGCCGGTCTCGTCGTCGGCGCGATCATCGGTGGACGGCTCGCGCCGGTCCTGCTCTCGGAGGGCTCGAGCTCTCCGTACGCGCCGGTGTTCGCGGTCGCGGGCGCGATCACACTGGCGGTCCTCTTCGAGGTCGTCGGCAGCTCGCTCGGAGCAGCGGTCAGGAGCCGCGAGCGGCGGAACCTGCGCGCGGTCGACTCGGCGTTCGGCGTTCTCGCCGGTGCGCTCGTCGGTCTCGTGGCGGTGTGGGTGCTCGGGGCGATGGCGCTCCAGCTCCCGGGCCAGGCGCAGCTCCGGCGCTCGGTCCAGCGCTCCGCCGTGCTCCAGCGCCTGAACGAGATCGTGCCGCCGCGGACGATCCTGAACGCGCTCGGCCGGATCGACCCGTTCGAGAGCCTCACGGGCCCGCCCGCGCCCACGCAGCCGCCCGACCCGCGCGTGCTGCGGCAGCCCGGGGTGCGCCGCGCGGCGCCGAGCGTCGTGCGCGTGCTCGGGACCGCGTGCGGGCTCGGCGTCGAAGGGAGCGGCTGGGTGGTCAGGCCCGGCCTGGTCGTGACCGCGGCCCACGTCGTCGCGGGCGAGGACGACACGACGGTGACGCCGCTCTCGGGCCGGACGCTGCAGGCGCAGGCGGTCGCCTTCGACGCGCGCGACGACCTCGCGATCCTGCACGTTCCGGGGCTCACGGCGCGTCCGCTGCGCTTCCTAGATCCGGCGCGAAACGCGCCCGTCGCGATCGTCGGCTTCCCGGAGGACGGGCCGTTCGACGCGGTCCCGGGCCGCATCGGGACGACGGTCAACGTGGTGAGCGAGGACGCATACGGCCGTGGCCCGGTCACGCGCGTGGTCACGAGCCTGAGCGGGAACGTCCGGCACGGGAACTCGGGCGGCCCCGCCGTGGACGGGGCGGGTGCCGTGCAGTCGACCGTCTTCGCCGCGCAGGTCGGCGCCTCCGGCGGCTACGGGATCCCGGCGTCGGTCGTCCGGCAGGCTCTCGCCTCCGTGCGCGGCCCGGTCTCTACCGGCCCCTGCGCCCGCTAGGAGGCCGTCGTACCATTCCGTACGAGGGCTGATGGCCACCATCGCCGCCCACGCGATCGGGAGGGAAGACGAGCTTGCCGCCATCGACGAGTTCCTCTTCGGGGTGCGCGCGTTCAGGGGGGTGGTCGTGGAGGGCGACCCCGGGATCGGGAAGACGACGGTCTGGCAGGCGACGGCCGAGGCCGCCGAGGCGAGCGGCTTCCGTGTGCTGCGGGCCGCACCGGCGCAGAGCGAGGCGGGCCTTGCGTTCTCGACCCTCGCCGACCTGCTCGGCCCGGCGCTCGGTGAGGTCGCCGACAGGCTTGCGCCTCCGCAACGCCTGGCGCTGGAGGCGGCGCTGCTGCTCGACACCGGCGGCGGGCGTACCGACCGACGCGCGGTCTCTGCCGGACTGCTGAACGCGCTGCGCGCGCTGGCCGCCGATGCCCCGGTGCTGGTCGCGATCGACGACGTCCAGTGGCTCGACGACTCGTCGTCCGCCGCCCTGCAGTTCGCGTTCCGGCGGCTGGACGACGAGCAGGTTGCGTTGCTCGCCGCGCGCAGGCCGGCGAGGGGCGAGGCGCTTGAGGAGGCGCTCCCAGCGGAGCGGCTGCTCCGAGTGCAGGTCGGGCCTCTCGAGTTCCTGGCCCTGAACGCAGTGCTCCAGGAGCGGCTCGGCTCGGTCCCGGCCCGGCCGCTGCTGTACCGCGTCCACGAGCTCTCGGGCGGCAACCCGTTCTTCGCACTGGAGCTGGCGCGGGCGCCGGAAGTGCTCGAGGCCGGGATGCTGCCGCCGACGCTGGACGCGCTCGTGCACGACCGCCTCCAGGAGCTTCCGGCGGACGCGCAGCACGCGCTGCTCGTCGCCGCGGCCGCATCGAAGCCCACGGCCGACCTCGTCGAGCAGGTCGCGGGCTCCGGCTCGCTCGCAGCGGCCGAGGCCGGAGGCTTCGTCGAACTCGACCACGGCAGCGTGCGCTTCCTCCACCCGCTGCTCGCCTCGGGCGCGTACGGGTCCGCGGATCCGGCCGAGCGGCGGGAGGTCCATCGCCGGCTGGCACGAGCCGTGCGCGATCCCGTCGAGCGCGCCCGCCACCTCGCGGCGGCCGCGACCGGCCCCGACGAGGAGGTCGCGGGCGCGCTGGACGACGCGGCCACCCGGGCGCGAACCCGTGGCGCCCCTGCGACGGCTGCGCAGCTGAGCCGCGAGGCGGCCGAGCTGACACCGCCCGAGCTCGAGACGAGCCGCCTGCGCCGAATCGCCTGTGCCGGCTACTACCACTTCGAGTCGGGCGACACCAGGCGGGCGGTCGTGCTCCTCGAGGAGGCGGCCACACAGCTCGAGCCCGGCCCCGAGCGGGCGGACGTCCTGACGAGCCTCGCGCGGGTCCGCTCGTACGCGGACGACCTGGCCGCGGCCACGGATCTCTTCCTCCAGGCCGTCGAGGAGGCCGGCGACGACACCGGGGTGCGCGTGAGGGCGCTCGAAGGCGCCGCGGCCCAGCTCTTCCGGCGGCGGCGGCGCCTGGGCGAGGCCGTCGACCACGCGCAGGAGGCCGCGGCCCTCGCGCGAGAACTCGGGGACGACGCGCTGCTCGCGCAGGCGCTCAGCTCGCAGCTGCTGGCCGAGGCGACGCTCGGCCGACCGGAGGCCGTCGAGACCGCAGACGCGGCGCTTGCGCTCCAGCCGGCGGTCGGCAGTGAGCGGATCATCTCCCAGCCCGAGTGGACGACCGCGGTGGCGCGCATGTGGTGGGAGGACGCGAGCGGCGTGCGCTCCGGCTACGAGACGCTGCTCGAACGGGCCCGCGAGGCGGGGGACGAGGGCTCGCTGGCCTACGTCTACGTTCTCCTGGCGCAGGCGGACTGCCTGCTCGGCGACTTCGAGCGAGGCCACCGCAACGCGGAGGCAGCGCGCGAGATCGCGAGCCAGGCCGGCCAGCAGGCGCTCGAGGGGTACGGGCTTGCGGTCCGGGCGTGGTGCGACGCGCACCGTGGTCTCGAGCAGGAGACGCGGGAGGCTGCCGAGGCCGCGCTCGTGCTCGGCCGGGCGACCGAGTTCGCGCCCGTCTCGCAGTTCGCGGCGGCAGCTCTGGGCCTGCTCGAGCTCTCGCTCGGGAACGCGGCGGAGGCGGCGGAGCAGCTCGCTCCGGCCGTCGAGCTTGCGCGGACGGAGGGGATCGACGAGCCCGGCCTGACGCGGTACGTGCCCGACCGGGTCGAGGCGCTGGTCGACACCGGCCGGCTCGAGGAGGCGGCCGAGTTGCTCGGCTGGTACGAGGGCAACGCCAGGCGGCTCGGGCGGCGCGGCGCGATCGCGTCATGCCTCCGCTGCCGCGGCCTGCTCTCGGGCGCGGAGGGACGGCTCGACGACGCGCTTGCGACGTTCGAGCAGGCTCTCGCGGAGCACGAGGAGGTGCCGCTCCCGTTCGAGCGCGCCCGGACGCTGCTCGTCCACGGGGCCGCGCTTCGGCGCTCGAAGCGGAAGGCAGACGCGCGCGACCGGCTCGAGGAAGCCGTTGCCGCGTTTGGGGAGCTTTCAGCCACGGCCTTCGTCGAGCGGGCCCGTGCTGAGCTCTCCCGCGTCAGCGGGCGACGCAGGTCGGAGGGCGGCCTGACCGCCACCGAGCGCCAGATCGCCGAGCTCGTCGCCGAAGGTCGCTCGAACAAGGAGATCGCCGCAACGCTGTTCGTTTCGGTCAAGACCGTCGAGGCGAACCTCACCCGCGTCTACCAGAAGCTCGGGCTGCACTCGCGCGGCGAGCTGGCGCGGCACATCCGCGACGCGAAAACGCCCTCGAAACCGTAGGGGTTTCCCCAATTTCCATCCCGTCGGGCCGGGCGTACGGTCGTGGCATGTCGTACGCAAGACACCGGGAAGGAGAAGAAGCAATGTACAAGTGCATCCTGAGGAAGAGGATCCTGAAGGGCACGGTCATCGCACTGGCCCTCTTCGCCGTGATCCCCGTTACCAGCGCAGCCGCCAAGCCGGTCTCGGTCGGACAGCCCGATCCGTGGCTCCAGAGCATGCTGGCGCAGCAGCGGTACGAGAAGCAGTTCGGGCGGACGCCTGCCGAGCGCGGTAGGGACGTCCTCAACGTCCAGGCGCTGAACCGGGAGTTCCGCGGCCAGTACGCAATCCAGTCGCCCGAGATTACCACCGGCCTGGGGAACCCGTCACAGCCCCAGACCGTCGCAGTGTCGACCGGAAGCGACTTCGAGTGGAGCAACGCCTGGATCGGAGCTGGCATTCTCGCCGCTCTCCTGTTCGGCGTCGCCGCCACGCTGGCCGTCCGCAGCCGGCACCAGGGAGGCCTCGCCCACTAGGCACCCAGTTCCGGCTCTTCGAAGAGGCCGCTCTGGCGGCCTCTTCGCTGTGCGGGTTCAAACCGTAGGGGTTTCTCCAATTTCTCCAGAGGCCGGTCGGGCGTACGGTCGTGGCATGTCGTACGTAGGACACCGGGAAGGAGAAGAAGCGATGTACAAGCGCATTCTGAGGAAGAGGATCCTGAAGGGCACGGTCATCGCACTGGCCCTCTTCGCCGTGATCCCCGTTACCAGCGCGGCCGCGAGGCCTCTCACGGACGACCTCAACACCCGGCCGGTCGGGCTGCACCAGACCCCGATCGGGCCCACCGTCGCCAAGCGGAACGGGACGAGCGTCCGTGGGGCCGGGATCAACAGGACGTATCAGATCGGCCAGTATGCGCAGACGGGCAGAAGCGACACCGACCGGAACTACGACGGAGTCGGAGTCGGCCTTGTCGCCGCTCTCCTTCTCGGCACCGCGGGAGTGCTGGTCGCACGGAACCGGCGCCACGGGACGCTCGCCCACTAGAGCCCTCGGGTCCGGCCCTCGGAAGAGGCCGCTTCGGCGGCCTCTTCTCTTGCCTAGTCCAGGAGGTCGAGGGCCGCCTCGGGCTGCTTGAAGGGCGGGATCATGTAGACGCCGGCCGCCTTGTCACGCGCCTCCGCGTACAGGTCCCGCGCGATCGCGAGCCCCTCGGCGGCCGCGTTCCGGCCTGCCCGCTCGAGCCGCCGCTGCACCGCCTCGGGGACGACGATCCCCGGAACCTCGTTGTGTAGCCGGACAGCGAGCTGGTAGCTGCGGACGTAGAAGATCCCGACCAGCACCGGAAGCGGCCAGCCGCCGAGGCGCTCCTCGAAGCGGTCGAGGTAGGAGAGGTCGAACAGCGCCTGGGTCATCGCGAACCGCGCGCCCGCCTCGACCTTCTGCCGGAAGCGATCGAGCTCCGTCTCGAGGTCGTCGGCCGACGGGTTGACGGCCACGCCGAGGAAGAACGAGGTCGGCGCGTCGATCCCCTTGCCGTTGTAGTCCTCGCCCCGGTTCAGGTGCGAGACGATCCGCGAGAGCCCGATCGAGTCGACGTCGTACACGCCCTGCGAGCCCGGGTAGTCCCCGACCTCGGGCGGGTCGCCGGTCACCGCGAGCACGTTGCGCACGCCCTCCGCGTGCGCGCCGAGGAGTAGTGACTCGAGCCCCATGATCGACATGTCGCGCGGGGTCAGGTGGGGGATCGTCTCCAGCTCGCAGTCGCGCTCGATCGCGACCGCCGCCATGAGCGCGTTCGCGCGTGCGCGGGCCATCGGGTTGTCGTTGATGTCGACGAAGCCGACCTTCCCGGAGGCCTTCAGTGTCCGCGCGACGGCCAGCATCGAGTCGTAGGTGCCGCCCTTCGGCGGGTCGAGCTCGACGCAGGTCACCCACTCGCCCTCGCGCAGCATCCGGGCGAGCTCGGTCTCGGAGGGGCCGCCGCCGAGCTCCGGCCCGGGGAGCTCGCGCTCGAGCACGTCGAGCGGGGCGGCCGGCTCGCGCTCCTCCTCGACCGCGGAGCGGATGGCTGCGATCTCGACCGGCGTCGTCCCGCAGCAGCCGCCGATCAGGCGGGCGCCGAGCCTGCGCGCGTGCGCGGCGAACTCGGCGAAGTACTCCGGGGTGGCATGCGGGTAGATGACGCGGCCGCCCGAGAGGCTTGCGAGGCCGACGTTCGGGAGCGCGGCGAGCGGCGGGCCTTCCGGGGAGCACATCGCCTCGAGCGCGGCCAGGGCGCAGTGCAGCCCGGCCCCGTGGTTCGCGCCGATCGCGGCGAGCCCCAGCGGGCGAAGTCGCTCGGCGGCCTCGGCCGCGGTCACGCCGGCGAGTGTCTCGGCGCCCTCGTCGAACGTGAGCGTGGCGACGATCGGCAGCGAGGAGACGCTGCGCACCGCCTCGATCGCGGCCTCGAGCTCGTCCAGCTCGTAGAACGTCTCGACCATGAACAGGTCGACCCCGCGGCCGTCCAGGATCGCGGCCTGCTCGGCGAAGATCTCGCCTCGCTCCTCGGGCGCGAGCGTCTGCGAGTCGCCGAGCGGGCCGATCGACCCGGCCACGAAGACCTCGCGCCCCGAGACCTCGCGCGCCTCGCGCGCGAGCTTCACCCCGGCGCCGTTGATTCGCTCGAGCTCGTCCTCGAGGTAGTGCTGCGCCAGCTTGTGGCGATTCGCGCCGAACGTGTTCGTCTCGATCAAATCGGCGCCCGCGCGTATGAAACTCGTATGAAGCGTCTCCACGCTCTCCGGCGAGCGGAGGTTCGCCTCCTCGGGGCAGCGCAAACGAGGGACTGCGCTCGTGACGAGCGTGCCCATCCCCCCGTCTCCGACCACCACCGGGCCGGACCCCAGACGCTCTTCGAACCGGCTGCCCATGCGGGTTCGACTCTACTTCCGCGTACCGGTCCCGGCCCGGTTTGTTAGTGAAGCGGTCCGGTCAACCGTGATCGAGGGATTGGTCAACAACTCGCCCGCCGCGATACTCAGCCTGCATACGACGGAGCGCCCCGATGCGGCGAGGGCAGCTCAGTCGAAAACGGTTCGGGCCCGATGCGGCGGGGCCCACCGATGTAACTGCGGCTCTCTCACGGGAGACTCAGGCGGGGCCGGGCGGCGGCCCCGCCTGATGTTTTTCCAGGGGCGCATGAACTCCTTTTCGAGGGAACCGGCGCTAAAGGCGCCGGTTCCGCGTGCCGATCTGCACTAGTGACTCTCCTGCCGGGGACTGACGACAACTTTCCTGCGGCACGAGTCATGGACGGCGGGCCTCGGCCCGCCGTTCAGGGTTGAACGGGCCGTTCGTGGATCACGCGGCCCTCCATCCCGCCGGCGACGGTCACCACCTGGCCGGTCACGTGCCCGGAGAGCTCGTCCGAGGCGAGCACGACGACCTGGCGAGCGACGTCCTCCGGCTGGGCCACCTTGCGCAGCGCCATGGTCCGTGTCACCCGCTCGAGCGTCTCGGCGTCGAGCGAGCCGCGCGTCATCGGCGACTCCGTCCAGCCAGGGCAGACAGCGTTGACGCGCGCGCGAGGCGCGACGCGCACGACCTCGTTCTTGAGGCTCAACAGGAGCCCGTGCACGATCGCGGACTTGGCGGCCGCGTAGTCGGCGTGGCCCGCCTCGCCGACGAGCCCGGCGGTCGAGCCGACGAGGACGAGGCTGCCGTGGCCGCGCTCGGCGACCTGTCGCAGGAAGGCGCGCGCGGTCAGGAACGTCGCGGTCAGGTTCGCGGCGAGCGTTTCCTCCCAGCGCTCGAGCGACAGCTCCCAGACGGGCACGTCCTCGCTCGGCCAGATGCCGGCCACCGCCGCGCAGGCGTCGAGCGCTCCTGCTTCCTCGAACAACCGCTCGACCTCGGCCTCGTCCCGGAGATCCCCGCCGACGGCTGTCGCGCCTCCGAGCTCCGCCGCGAGCGTCTCCGCTCGATCGCGGCCCCGGTGATAGTGGACGACCACCTCGCAGCCCTCGGCCGCGAAGGCGCGCGCGCAGGCCGAGCCGATCCCGCCCGACGCCCCGGTGACGAGCGCGCGCTTCCCCTGGAGACCGGTGTCCACGTCGTGAAAAGCTACAACGGTGAAGGTCTTCGTCATCAGCGACATGGAGGGGATCTCCGGAATCGTGCGTGGCGATCAGACCTCGGCGGGCGAGCCACTCTACGAGGAGGGCCGCAAGCTCTACACGCACGAGATCAACGCGGCCGTGCGCGGCGCCAAGGCCGCGGGGGCGAGCGAGATCGTCGTCATGGACTGCCACGGAGCCGGCAAGGACTACAGCTTCAACTCGCTCCTCCCGGAGGAGCTCGACCCCGACTGCGACTACGTCGTCCAGGAGGACTGGACCGAGTACACGGACTTCCTCGAGCAGGGCGTGGACGCCGCGCTGTTCGTCGGCATGCACGCGATGGCCGGTACCCCGGACGGCGTGATGAACCACACCATCTTCGGCCGCGACTTCCTGAACCTCTACTTCAACGGAACGCAGGTCGGCGAGACTGGGATCAACGCCGCGCTCTGCGGCACCTGGGGCTGCCCGGTGCTGATGGTGACCGGCGATACAGCGGCCTGCCGCGAGGGCAAGGCGCTGCTCGGCGACGGCCTCACCACCGTCGAGGTCAAGCAGGGGACAGGCGTGCAGAGCGCGCGGCTCGTGCCGCCGGTTCGCGCGCGCGAGCTCGTGGAGGCAGGAGCGAAGCAGGCGCTCTCGGACCTGACGGCAGTCGAGCCGTACGACCCGGGCAAGCCCTGCGAGATCAGGGTCGAGTACAAGTGGACCGACCCTGCCTCGAAGCTGCGCTTCCGCGCGGGGGTCGAGCTGGTCGACTCGCGCACGATCGTCTCTCGGGCCGACGACTGGTGGACGGCCTGGAAGCAGTTCATCTTCTAGGCGCGGGCGCGGGGCATGGCGGAAGCGGCGATCGGGATCGTCCATCCGGGCGAGATGGGAGCGGCCGTAGGAAAGGCGCTGCGCGGCGCCGACCGCTCGGTGCTCTGGGCCTCGAGGGGGCGAAGCGACGAGACCGCGGCCCGTGCGAAGCAGGCGGGCCTCGAGGACGTCGGAACCGTCACGGAGCTCTCGCGGTTCGCCGACGTGATCGTCTCCGTGTGCCCGCCGCACGCCGCGCTCGGCGTGGCCCGCTCGGTGGGCTGGTTCGAAGGGCTCTACGTCGACGCGAACGCGGTCTCGCCCGCGACGGCACGCGAGATCGCGACGCTCGTCGAGCGCTACGTCGACGGGGCGATCATCGGCCCACCGCCGAGCGAGGCCGGGAGCACCAGGCTCTACCTCTCGGGCCCGGAGGCGGAGGACGCGGCAGCGCTGTTTGCAGGCACTGCCCTGGAGCCGCGGATCGTCTCGCGGGAGCCGGGCGACGCGTCGGCGGTCAAGATGGCCTACGCCGCCTGGACGAAGGGCACCGCTGCGCTGCTCCTGGCGATCCGTGCGCTTGCGCGCGCCGAGGGTGTCGAGGACGCGCTCCTGGACGAGTGGCGGCTCTCGCTGCCGCAGCTTCCCGAGCGCTCCGAGTCGGCTGCGCGCTCGGCCGGGCGCAAGGGCTGGCGCTGGGTCGCGGAGATGGAGGAGATCGCGTCGACGTTCGCCGCGGCGGACCTCCCGGACGGCTTCCATCTCGCTGCCGCCGCGATCTTCCGCCGCGCTCCGCGAATCGACGACGCGGCTCTCGACGAGATCCTGAGCGCCGTCGCGACGAGCGCCGAGGTCCGCTGATGCGCCTCGAGGTCGTCGAGGGGGACATCGCCGCGCTGGAGGTGGACGCGATCGCGAACGCTGCCAACGACCATCTCTGGATGGGCGCGGGCGTCGCCGGCGCGCTCAAGCGCGCGGGCGGTGAGGAGATCGAGCGCGAGGCGGTGGCACTCGGGCCGATCGGGCTCGGCGAGGCGGTTGCGACCGGAGCCGGCCGGCTTCGCGCGAAGCACGTGCTGCACGGTGCCGTCATGGGTCAGGATCTCCGCACGAACGCCGACCTCGTCAGGCGCACGACGCGGAGCTGCCTCGAGCTCGCGGACGAGCTCGGCGCTCGCTCGCTCGCGCTCCCGGCCTTCGGCACCGGGGTCGGCGGCTTCCCGCTCGACGAGTGCGCCGGGATCATGGTCGGCGAGGCGCGGTCCTACGAGTCGTCCACGCTCGACGAGGTCGTCTTCGCCGTCTTCGGCGACGACGCGCGAGCCGCCTTCGAGGAGGCCCTTGCCTGAGGAGACGACCCAGGCGCACGAGCTCGCCGAGCTCGTCTCCTCGGCCGACGCCGTCCCCGGCTCGGGCTGGGTCGCAGCCGTCTCGGCCGGGCTCGCGGCAGCGCTGGTCGCGAAGGCCGCCTCCCGGTCCGAGGGGTGGAGCGGGGCGGAGGGTATGCGGGCGCAGGCGCTCGACCTGCGCGACCGCCTGCTCGCGCTCGCGGGCCAGGACGCCCGGGCCTACGAAACGGCGCTGACCGCGCTCGAGCAGCGCGATGCCAATCTCGCGCGCGCGCTCGTCAAGGCCGCCGAGGTCCCGCTCGCGATCGCCGAGACCGCCGCGGATGTCGCGGCCGTCGCGGCCGACGCGTCGGAGTGCGCCGACGGCGCCGCGAGGGCCGACGCGTCCGCCGCCGCAGCGCTCGCCGCAGGAGCGGCGCGGGCAGCGGTCAGGCTCGTCCAGGTCAATCTCACGACAGGGAGCGACGACGAGCGGCTGGCGCGGGCCGGACGCGCGGCCGAGGCCGCGGCGGACGCGGCCAGGCGCGCGCTCAATGCCGAAGCCTGAGTAGGGTTCCCGTACAAGCGACGGGGCGTGCCGGGAAGTCTGGTCGGCGAAACCGCTGATGGCAGCGCTCCTCGACCTCATCTACTTCGCCGGCTCCGTGGTCGTGACGCTCGCCGCGGCGGCGTTCTTCGCACGGCGTCTCGACCGCGTCGGCCTGCGCCTCGGGCTTCCCGAGACGATGCTCGGCCTGCTGACCGCGCTCGCGGCTGACGCCCCCGAGACCGCCTCTGCGATCGCGGCGCTCGCGCGAGGAGCGCCCGACGTCGGCGTCGGCGTCGTGCTCGGGTCGAACGTCTTCAACCTCGCGGCCATGGTGGGGCTGAGCGCGATCGTGTGCGGGCGCATTCACCTGCACCGCGAGGCCGTCGCGATCGAGGGCGGCGTGGGGCTCGCGGCGACCGTGATCGTGGGAGCGCTCTTGCTCGAGCTGCTCGGGCCGTGGCCGACGCTCGCGCTCTTGGTCGTGCTCCTCGGCCCGTATTTGGCGCTCCTTGCGCTCGGACCGACTCGTGCGCCCCGCGTGTTCCGTCCGTTCTTCGGGAGGAGCCACAGGCCCGAGCACGCGCTGCAGCACGGCGAGGCTCTGCTCGTGCCGGCGCTGACGCTCGTTCCGGCGCTCGCGATCATTGTGGCCGGGAGCTTCGGGATGGTCGACGCCGCGCTCTCGCTCGCCGGCAGGTGGGACGTGCCCGACGCGGTCGTCGGGATCCTCGTGCTCGCGATCCTGACCAGCCTCCCGAACGCGTACACGGCTGCCCGGCTCGCTCTTCAGCACCGGGGAGCGGCGCTCGTCAGCGAGACGCTCAACAGCAACACGACCAACCTCCTCTTCGGGATCACGCTCCCGGCGCTGTTCGTGAGCCTCGGCTCGCTCGGGGCGCTGGGCGGCTTCGGCCTCGCCTGGCTGCTCCTCATGACGGTCGTGACGCTGGGGCTGCTGGCCACGCGCCGCGGCATCAGGAGGTCTGGCGGCACGGCGATACTGCTGCTCTACGTCGTGTTCGTCGTCGTCCAGATCGTCTACGCGAGGTGATTCTCGCCCACCTCGACCTCGACGCGTTCTTCGCGGCCGTGGAGGAGCTGGAGGCGCCCGAGCTGCGGGCCCAGCCGCTCGTCGTCGGCGGCGACCCGCACGGGCGGGGCGTCGTCGCGACCGCGAACTACGTCGCCCGCCGCTTCGGGATTCACTCGGCGATGCCCTGCGCCGAGGCGCTTCGCCGCTGCCCGCACGCGGTCTTCCTCCGGCCCAGGCACCGCCTCTACCGGGAGTACTCGCGCGCCGTCTGGGACGCGGTCCGGGAGGTCGTCCCGACCGTCGAGCGGACCGGGATGGACGAGGGCTACCTCGACGTGGGCGAGGTCGCGCCGGACTACGGGCGCGCAAGGGCGGTGGCAGAGGCCGTGCAGGCGGCCGTCCGCGGGACGACCAGCCTCAGCTGCGCGCTCGGCGTCGCCTCGTGCAAGGTGGTCGCGAAGATCGCGAGCGACCGGCGCAAGCCGGGCGGCCTGACGGTCGTCCCGGCCGGGAAGGAAGCTGCGTTCCTCGCGCCCTTCGACGTACGGCGGCTGCCCGGAGTGGGACCGAGGGCGGAGGAGAGGCTGCGCAAGGCGGGGGTCGAGACGATCGGCGCGCTCGCCGCCCTGCCGGACGACAGGCTGCGGGGCGTTCTCCCCGGGAAGCTCGGCCCGCTGCTGCGCGACCGTGCGCGCGGAATCGACCCGCGGCAGCTCGAGCTCACGTCCGAGACGATCTCGATCAGCGCGGAGGAGACGTTCCCCCGAGACGTGGCCGAGGTCGAGCGGCTGCAGGACGAGCTGCGCCGCCTGTCGCAGACCGTCGCCGACCGGCTCCAGGCCTCGGCCCAGGCCGGGCGCACGGTCACGACGAAGGTGCGCTACCCGGACTTCTCGATCCGCTCCCGCTCGACGACGCTCCCGGTCGGGACAGACGACGCCGAGCGGATCTGGGAGCTCGCGTGCGTGCTGCTCGACCGCGCGCTCGCCGACCGGCCGGGAGCGCTACGGCTCGTCGGTGTCGGCGTCTCCGGCCTGGAGGCCCATCGCCAGCTCGAGCTCGTCTAGGAGCTCGTCACCGGTGAGAAACGACGGCATCGCAAGCGACGCCTCAGTTCAGTCCTCTTCCGTGCTCCAGCGGGCAACGTCGCGGATGCTGACGATCCCGATCGTGTGCTCGTCCTCGACGATCGGGATGTGGCGGAACCCGTTGTCGAGCATGATCCGGGCGGCCTCGGCCGGGGAGGCGTCCTTCGACAGCGTCACCGGGTCGCTCGTCATCCACTCGCGCACGCGCGCCTCGCTCGTGTGCACCCGGCCGGCGACCGCGCGCGTGAGGTCGCGCTCGGTGACGATCCCGATCAGCCTGCCGTAGTCCGAGACGACCGCCGAGCTCACGCCGAGCTCGACCATCCGCTGGGCGGTCTCGCCGATCGTGTCCTCGGGGGCAACGGTCAGGACGTCGCTCGTCATCAGGTCGCCGACGGTGCTCACGCGGCGAGCGTAACACCGCCTGCCACGGTGGCGAGGGAATCGAGGAGGCTCGAGATCGACCGGCGCGCCTCCTCGTCGACGAGGACGCCCTCCTCGTCGAAGCGCATGAACGCCTCGGGCACGCGGACCTCCGGCTCGTCGAGCACGAGCGGGTGCGAGAGTGCGAGAACGTCGCGGAGCTGCCGCTGGGCCCTGGCGGTGCCGCCCCGGCCGGTCGAGGCGCCCATGATCGCGACGGGCTTGCCGACGAGCGGCGACGCGAGCGCCGGGCGCGAGGCCCAGTCGATCGCGTTCTTGAGCACGCCCGGGATTCCGTGGTTGTACTCGGGCGTCGCGATCAGGATCGCGTCCGCCGCGCGGATCGCGTCCTTGAAGGCCGCGACGGAATCGGGATCGCCGGCTGCCTCGACGTCGCCGTCGTAGAACGGCAGCTCGCGGAGATCGAACTCGTCGATCTCGACGCCTGCTGGCGCGAGCTCACGCGCCGCCTGCAGGAGGGCCCGGTTGTACGAGCCCGAGCGGAGGCTGCCGGCGATTCCGAGGATCTTCAACGTTGCTCAGGCCTCCCTCGCCGCGGAGACGGCGACCGTGAGCTCTACCGTGGTCGTGCCCCACTCGAAAGAGCCGCGCGCGTCGAGGACGATGCGCGCGTCGCCGAGCTGTCCCGTGCCGATGCCGCGGACGCGGGCCTCGAGCTCGATCTCGAAGGGCGTGTCCTTGACGCTCAGCTCGCCGCGGACGCGGAGCCGGTCGTCGCCGATCGGCTCGGTCGTGGTGGAGCGGAAGCGAATCTCGGGGTGCTTCTCGCCCTCGAGGAAGTCGGGCGAGAGCAGGTGCGCGTCGCGCTGCTCGTTGTCGGTGTGCAGGCTCGCAACGCGGATCGCTCCGGCAAACGACGGCTCGTCGCCTCCCTCGATGCGGCCCTCGAGCTCGGTGAAGCGGCCGACGATCGTGCTGAACAGGTCTGCCGTGTCGGTGACCTGGAAGCCGACGGTCGTGTGCGCCGGATCGACGATCCAGGTGCCGGTCGGGATGATGGTCGTGCTTGCAACTGCGGACATTGCGGCGTCCTCCTTGGTGGATATACTTGAGCTGTCAACAATCATACAGCGAGAAAGTTGAGACGTCAAGTATTGAGCGCGCAAGCATCACAGCGGGAACGAGTCGAGATCGAGGCCTTCGTGGGCCTGCTGCGCGCGCATGCATCGGTGACGCGGCGCTTCAACGCCGACCTCGTCGCAGACCACGGTCTGACACTGAATGCCTACGAGGTGCTGCTCCGTCTTTCGCGGGCCCCGGACCGCAGGATGCGCCGAGTCGACCTCTCCGAGGAGATCCTGCTCACGCCCTCCGGGATCACGCGCCTGCTGGCAGGCCTCGAGCAGAGCGGCTACGTCGAGCGCGCCTCGTGCGCGAGCGACGCGCGCGTGACCTACGCGCAGCTCACCGACGACGGTCTCGCGAAGCTGCGGGAGGCCTCGGAGGCGCATGTCGCGGACGTCCGCGGCCTTTTCGCCGAGCGCTACTCCCAGGGGGAGCTCCAGACGCTCCGCGATCTCCTCGAGCGCCTTCCGCCGGAAGGCGCGGAGGACGAGAGCGCCGACTGCACGCCCTAGAGTCCGGCACTTAGTAACAGTCTGTTACTAGGTCAACTGGTGCGCCATGCGGCCAGCAGCTCGGCTTCCTTCGCGGGGTCGAGTCCGGCCCGGCCCTGACGCAGGCCTCGGTCGGTGACCAGCTGCTCGCCGGCCTCCTGCGCCCAGGCGAGCGTGTCACGCACCGTCGCGTCGAGCGGTCGAAAGCGGAGACCCGCGCCGACCGCCTTCGAGACGTCGCCCTGGAGAAAGGCGGCGGCCTCGCCCGGAAGCCAGAGCGGGAGCTCGCTGAACGGCTCGACCTCGTGCTCGACGAGGAACTCGTCCGGGACCCAGACCGGCTCGACGTCACCGCACGCGGCCAGCAGCTCGCCGAAGCTCCGGCACTCGCACGTCGCGTTGTACGTGCCCACGTGGCCGCGGTCGCAGGCCTCCACCATCCACGCGGCGAGGTCGCGGACGTCGATGAACTGGATCTGCCGCTCGGGCGGCGCCGGCGCGAGCATCTCCCCGCCGGCCGCGACGCGGAGCGGCCAGTAGGTGAAGCGGCCCGTCGGGTCGTGGGGCCCCACGATCAGGCCGGCGCGCACGTTCGTATGCGCGTCCGGGAAGACCTCCGCGACGACCCGCTCGCAGGCGGCCTTGAGCGCCCCGTAGTGGGCGAGGACGTCCTCGCTGTCCGGCTCGGTCAGCTCCGCCGTCGGCGCCGTCTCGTCGAAGCCGGGAGACGGATCGGCGTAGACGGACCCGGTCGAGACGAAGAGGTAGTGGCCGACCGAGCCCCGGAGCAGCTCGGCCGAGTCGCGCACGATCCGCGGCACGAAGCCGGACGGGTCGATCACCGCGTCCCATTCGCGGCGCTCGAGCGCGGCGAGGTCGCCGTCCCGGTCTCCACGGAGCTTCTCGACCTCCGGGAACAGCTCCGGGCTCGTCTGCCCGCGGTTGAAGAGCGTGACCTCGTCGCCGCGGGCGAGGGCCGCATCGACCACCGCGCGGCCGAGGAACTTCGTTCCGCCGAGGACGAGCAGCCTCATGCCGGGAATCTAGTCGGGTAGGCTCGACCCGTGTCCACGGGAGAGGCGAGGATCGAGCACACCCCAGAGGGCCAGGTCGCCGCAACTCCGGGCTGGTACGTGATCAACCTCGCGGACGCGCAGTGGAGCCGTCACGACAAAGGCGGCGAGTGGACGAGCTTCGAGAGCCGCGAGGCGCCCTTCGAGCAGTACGCGATCGGCGTCCACGTCCTCCAGCCCGGCCAGCCCAACGGGCGTTATCACTCCGAGAGCGTGCAGGAGGACTTCCTCGTCCTCTCGGGCGAGTGCCTGCTGCTCGTCGAGGACGAGGAGCGGCACCTCAAGGCGTGGGACTTCTTCCACTGCGCGCCCGGGACCGACCACATCTTCGTCGGCGCGGGCAAGGGGCCGTGCGCGATCCTCATGGTCGGCGTCCGCAGCGAGGACAAGAAGCTGCACTACCCGCGCAACGAGAAGGCCGCCCGCTACGACGCATCTGCGCCGGAGGAGACGAGCGACCCGCCCGCGGCCTACAGCGACTGGAGCGACCGGACCGTTCCCGTGCGGGCCACCTGGCCCATCTGGCGGAGCGCGTGCGGAAAAGCCGAAGCCCGGCTCGGTAGCGGCGCGGATGGCTCGAGGCTCCGTCTCGGAGACACTCTCGGCATGGCCTCGCACCATCCGTCGGCATCCTTCAGCGCAACCCTGCGCGTGCACCTCGAGAACCAGCCGGGCTCGTTCGCGCGCCTGGCCAGCGCGATCGGAGAGGCCGGCGGGCTGCTCGGGGCGATCGACCTCGTCCGCGTCGAGCGGGGCAAGAAGATCCGCGACGTGACGGTGCTCGCGGACGACGAGGCGCACATTCACCGCATCGTCGAGGCCGTCCGAGCCGTGGACGGCATCGAGGTCGAGCACGTCTCCGACCGGACCTTCCTGCTTCATCTCGGCGGCAAGCTCGAGGTCGTCTCGAAGGCGCCGCTGAAGACGCGCGACGACCTCTCGATGGCCTACACGCCCGGCGTCGCCCGCGTGTGCCGTGCGATCGCCGACGACCCGGAGAAGGTCTGGAACCTGACGATCAAGCAGAACGCGGTCGCCGTCGTCACCGACGGCACGGCGGTGCTCGGGCTCGGCGACATCGGTCCCGAGGCCGCCCTCCCGGTGATGGAGGGCAAGGCGATCCTGTTCAAGGAGTTCGGCGGGATCGATGCCTGGCCGATCTGTCTCGCCACGACGGATCCTGACGAGATCGTGCGGACGGTCGTCGCCCTTGCACCCGTGTTCGGCGGAATCAACCTCGAGGACATCTCTGCGCCGCGCTGTTTCGAGATCGAAGCCCGTCTGCGCGAGGAGCTCTCGATCCCGGTCTTCCACGACGACCAGCACGGGACCGCGATCGTCGTGCTCGGGGCCCTGCTGAACGCGCTCCGGGTCGTCGGGAAGGAGCTCCACGATGTGCGGGTCGTGCTCACCGGCGCGGGGGCGGCGGGGGCTGCGACGGCGAGGATGCTCCTCTCGGCCGGCGCCGGTCAGGTCGTCGTGTGCGACCGCAAGGGGATCCTCTGCCCCAGCCGGCCCGGGCTGGACCACTTCAAGGCCACCCTGGCAGAAGAGACGAACCCGGACGGACGACCCGGGACGGCTGACGCGGCGCTGGCCGGCGCGGATGTCTTCATCGGCCTGTCGGGCCCCGGTGCCGTCAGCGTCGACGGGATCCGGTCGATGGCCGAGGACGGGATCGTCTTCGCGATGGCGAACCCGACTCCCGAGGTCTCCCCCGAGGAGATCGAGCAGCTCGTCGCCGTCGTCGGGACCGGGCGCTCCGACTACCCGAACCAGATCAACAACGTGCTCGTCTTCCCCGGCCTGTTCCGCGGCGCGCTCGATGCTCGGGCGAGCGCGATCACGCGTGAGATGGAGCTCGCCGCCGCCCACGCGCTCGCCGCCGTCGTCGACCGCGAGCACCTCGAGGCGGACTACGTGATTCCGAGCGTATTCGACCGCAAGGTCGCGCCGGCCGTGGCCGAGGCCGTCGCGCGCGCCGCTCAGACCGCGGGCGTCGCGGGCCGGCACCGGGTGGGCAGGTCGGCGGATTCCAGCGCCTGACTGTCGACGCGCCTGCGCTCGTCACCCGAGCGTGACCGCGTCGGCCGGGGCGAGCGAGAGAGCGTTCGCGACGGCGGTGTAGACGACGGTGCCGGGGAGTGAGTAGCGGGCGTCGAACTCGACGGCGCCGTTCATCTCGATGACGGTGTAGCCGTCGGGCACCGGAAGGAGGTCGACCCCGATCAGGTCGGCGTCGAGCGCGGCCGCGGACCGAATTGCGAGCTGCCGGGCCTCTTCGGGTAGGTGCGCCGGGCGGAGAGTTCCGCCGAGCGAGATGTTCGTCCGCCATTCGCCCGGCCGAGCAACGCGCTCGGCGGCTCCGACGACCGTGCCGCCAGCCACGATCACGCGCAGGTCGAAGCCGGGCGACGGGACGAGCTCCTGAGCGATCGCGCCGTCCTTGGAGAACCAGCGCCGGTGGGCGATCACCGCCAGGCACGCCTCGAGCTCGTCGCGGCTCCGGCAGCGGAAGACGTCGCGACCCCAGCTCCCGAAGCGCGGCTTCACCACGAACGGGAGCGGCAGCCGCCGAAGGTCGTCGGCGGTGGAGACGTGGGCGGCGGGCGGCCGCCGGACACCTGCCCGGGCCAGGCAGCCATCGCTGAGGAGCTTGTCGTGCGCCGTCAGAAGCGCCGCCGAGCCGTTGAGCACGATCACGCCTCGTGCCTCGAGGTGGTCGAGCTCTTCGAGCCCAGGCTCGACGCCGTCGAGAGTCTGCAGAACGTCCAGCCGGCCGATTGCGACATCGCCCGCCGACAGCTCGGCGACCGCATCCTGCGGAGCGACCAGCGCTGCATCGATTCCCGCGGCCTTCCAAGCTGCGACGAGATCGACGTTCGCCGGTTGCGCGTAGCCGATGACGCCGACGCGGCTCACCGCGCCGACTAGCCCGACTCGGCGACGGCGCGTGCCACGTCGAGCGTCGACAGCACGCCGATCGGGCGGGCCCGCTTCGGGTCGACGACGACGAGGTGCGTGACCTCGTGCTCACTCATCAGCTGCGCGGCGCGGGCGAGCGTGTCGTCCCGCTCCACCGTGACCACCGGGGTCACAGCCGTCCCGCCTGCGGTGCGCTCGTCGATCTCGCCGGCGCTCGACGCCTTGACGAGGTCGAGGTCGGAGACCACGCCCCACAGGTCGGCGCCCGCCACGTCGTCGGAGTCCTCGTTGAAGACGACCACCGCGTGGATCCGGTAGGTGGCCATCATGCGCGCCACCGTCGGAAGCGGGGTCTCGAGCGGACAGGTGACCACGCCCGGGTGCATCACGACTCCGACCGTCAGCTGCTCCAACGCCGGCCCGGCCTTGCTGCTCTCGAGCATCTGCTGGCTCATCGTCCACCTCCTTTCGCCTGCACTTTGAGCACGTGAGAGTCGGCGGGCATCGGGGCGCGGCCCGCCTTCGACTTCGGGAAAGCCGCAACCCGATCCGCGTTCGAACCGATGCCGCGTGCGTCGCCGCGAGCAACGATCGGGACGGTCCCAGTGAAGGGAGGTGAAGCCATGACCACGCTGATCAAGTGGTCGCCGTTCACCGAGATCGACTCCATGGAGCGCCGGATGCGGCGTGCCTTCGAGGAGATCGGCTTCGCGCCGCTTTTGCTGCCCGCAGCGGACGTCTACGAGACGACGGACGAGTTCGTCATCGAGCTCGAGGTGCCCGGCTACGAGGAGAAGGAGCTCGGCATCGAGGTCACCGACCACACGGTCACGGTGAAGGGCGAGCGGAGGGAGGCGAAGGAGGAGGTCGAGAAGACCTTCCGCCTGCGCGAGCGGCTCGAGCGGGAGTTCGAGCGCCGCTTCGAGTTTCCGGTCGACGCCGACACGAAGCACGTCCGAGCGAAGTTCACGAAGGGCGTGCTCGAGTTGCACGCGCCGAAGCTCGAGGCTCCCAAGCCTCACAAGATCCCGATCGCCAAGGCGTGATCGGGAATCGGGCCGGGGCGTGACGACGGGTGCGCCACCGCCCCGGCCTTCTTCGGTTTACTTTCAGAACGTCCAGCGAGAAATCGGAGGTGGTCGAATGCCTGCCCGAACCGCAACCCAAGGAATCCTGTCCGAGGAGCTGACCGAGAAGCGCGAGGAGATCATCGAGCTCCTGACCAAGGCCTACTGGATGGAGATCGAGACG
This sequence comes from Gaiellaceae bacterium, assembly GCA_035518635.1. Lineage (GTDB taxonomy): Bacteria > Actinomycetota > Thermoleophilia > Gaiellales > Gaiellaceae > AC-32. The sequence continues at coordinate 11,351 of DATIXI010000041.1, read as the reverse complement.
GTGATGAGCTACGTCGCGAACTCGATCAACCCCGACGGCGTCCGCGCGCAGGAGATCCGCGAGTCGCTCGAGGAGGACGTCGAGGAGGAGCTCGGCCACGCGCGGCAGTTCGGCAACCGGATCAAGGAGCTCTACGGCGTCGTCCCCGGCTCGGAGGACTTCACGGCCGAGCAGAGCTACCTCCGGCCGCCCGAGCACCAGACCGATCTCGCGCACATCGTCCGCGGCGTGATCGAGGCCGAGACGGGCGCGATCGAGCACTACAACCGGATCATCGAGGTGACCGACGGCGTCGACTGGGTCACCCAGGACATGACGATCGCGATCCTCCACGACGAGGAGGGCCATCGCCGCCTGTTCGAGGGCTTTCTTCGCGAGCTGGAGTCCGACGCGATCGCGTAGCTAGCTCTGGCCTGCGCTCTCGGCTGCTAGGGCGTCGACCTCGGCGTCGTCGAGGCCGATCTCGCGCAGGACCTCGCGCGTGTGCTGCCCGAGGAGCGGGGGCGGCACCGGCGGCGGAGGCGCGTCGAAGCGCGGCGCCGTCCTGACGAGCTCCAGCGGGCCGACGGCCGGGTGCTCGACCGACATCCGGGCCTCGTCGCCCGCCGCCTCCAGCGCCTCCAGGACGCCGCGGATCTTGCCTGCCGGGACGCCCTCGGCGTTCAGCAGCTCGATCCACTCCGCGGCCGGGCGCTCGGTGAGTGTTCGCTCGAGCTCGGCGGCGAGCGCAGCCCGGTGCTCGACGCGGCCCGCGTTGGTGGCGAAGCGAGGGTCGGCGTGCAGGTCGTTCCGCCCGAGCGCCGCGCAGAGCTTCGCGAAGAGCCCGTCGTTCGCGGCAGCGACGGCAACGAGGCCGTCCTCGGCGCGCAGCGGCTCGTACGGGGCGACGCTCCGGTGCGCGTTGCCGAAGCGCGGCGCCTCCTCGCCAGTGACGAGGACGCTCTGGGCCACGTTGACGAGGCCGCTGAGCGCGCTGTCCAGGAGGGACACCTCGACGTGGGCGCCCCCGCCGGTGTCCTCGCGCCGCCGGAGCGCGGCGAGGATCGCCACGGCCGCGTTCAGGCCCGCGAGGACGTCCACGACCGCGACGCCGACCTTCGACGGCGCGCCCTCGGCCTCGCCGGTGATGCTCATGAGCCCCGACTCGGCCTGGATGACGAAGTCGTAGCCGGGCCGGCCGGCGGGCTCGCGCGGCCCGAAGCCGGTGATCGAGCAGTAGACGACGCGGGGGTTCACGGCGCGCACATGCTCGTACCCGACCCCGAGCGCGTCGGCGCCGCCGGTGCGGAAGTTCTCGACGACCACGTCCGCGTTCGCCGCGAGCCGCATGAACGCGGCCCGCGCCAGGTCGCCGCGCAGGTCGAGCGCGACGCTGCGCTTTCCGCGGTTGACCGAGAGGAAGTAGGCGGACTCGCCCTCGACGAACGGCGGCCCCCAGGCCCGCGTCTCGTCGCCGGCCCCGGGTCGCTCGATCTTGACCACCTCGGCCCCGAGATCGGAGAGCACCATCGTGCAGTACGGCCCCGCGAGCACGCGCGAGAGGTCGAGGATGCGGAGCCCGTCGAGCGGAAGCTCGCTCACTGCGTCCGTCTATCACACTGCGACAGCGGGGGCACCAATACCGTTAGCGTTCCCGCTGAGGCATGGCTGTCGCCCAGGCTCACCCGCGCCGGAAGTGGCTGACGCTCGCGATCGTGGGCGCCGCGTTCTTCATGACCGTGCTCGACGTCGCGATCGTCAACGTGGCGATCCCCTCGATCCAGAAGGACCTGAACGTCGCCGAGACGACCGTCCAGTGGGTCCTCACCGCGTACGCGATCACGTTCGGCGGGTTCCTCCTCCTCGGCGGCCGCATGGCCGACCTGCTCGGGCGCAGGATCATCTTCATCGTCGGCCTCGTCCTCTTCACCCTGGCCTCGCTCGCGTGCGGCCTGGCCGGCAGCGCGGCCGTCCTGATCGCCTCGCGGGCGGTTCAGGGAGTCGGCGCGGCGATCATCTCGCCCGCCGCGCTCTCGATCGTCTCGACGACCTTCGAGGAGGGCCCAGAGCGGAACAAGGCCCTCGGCATCTGGGGCGCGCTCGGCGGCTCGGGAGCCGCCGCCGGCGTCCTCTTCGGCGGGATCCTGACCAAGTACCTGGGCTGGGAGTGGATCTTCTTCGTCAACGTCCCCGTCGGCGCTCTCGTCTTCGCGCTGACGTTCCCGTTCGTGCCGGAGAGCAGGGCCGACGTCCCCGACCGCCGTTTCGACATCGCGGGCGCGGTGACGGTGACGAGCGCCCTGGCGATCCTCGTCTACGCGATCTCGAAGGCGCCCGACGTCGGCTGGGGCTCGGCCCGCACGATCCTGCTGCTGGTCCTCGCCGCGGTGCTGAACATCGTCTTCGTGCTGATCGAGCGGCGCAGCCCCGCGCCGCTCGTACCGTTCAGCATCTTCCGCCTCCGCCAGCTGCTCGCGGCCAACATCGTCGGCTTCCTGCTCGGGGCGGTGATCTTCGCGAACTTCTTCGTGCTGACGCTCTACGTCCAGCAGGTGCTCGGCTGGTCGGCGCTCAAGACGGGAGTCACGTTCCTGGCCACCGCCGGGACGACGGTCATCTGGGCCGGGATCGCGCAGGCGCTGACGACGAAGCTCGGCCCGCGCTGGGTGATCGTCGTCGGGCTGCTCGTGCTGGCGGCGTCGATGGGCTGGTACACGCAGATCCCGGTGGCCGGCCACTACTGGCCCGACCTGCTGCCCGCCTACCTGACGTTCGCCTGGGGGCTCGCGTTCGCGTTCGTTCCGGTCACGATCGCCGCGCTGGCCCAGGTCAAGCCGCACCAGGCCGGTCTCGCATCGGGCCTGATCAACACGAACCAGCAGATCGGCGGCGCGATCGGGGTCGCGGTCGCCTCGACCATCTTCATCTCGCGTGCGAACGACCTGCTGAAGACCGGGCACTCGCCGGCCGCCGCGTTCACGTCGGGCTACCAGGACGCGTTCTGGGCGCTGATCGCGATCGCCCTCGTGGGCGCGCTGGTGGCGTTCGTGGTGATGCGCGACTCGGTGGCGCCGGAGCCGGAGCCCGCCGGAGAGGTCGAGCCGGCCCGCGCGACCGCGTAGGGCTAGCCGACCGGAGTGCCGGCCCCGCCGGTGCAGTAGCCCTGCGGCTCGCCGCCCTGGTCGGTGCCGGCGAAGTGCGCCACGAACTGCTCGAGCCGGGGGTCGCCGACCCGCTCGAGCCCGAGCTGCGCGCCCCAGGCGGATGCGACAATGGGCTCGGGCAGGCCGGGGTAGGGGCTCAGGATCAGGTAGCGCTGCGGGCCGCGGTAGCTGGCCACGACGAACGCGCGCAGGCGCGCGACGGCGGCCGAGGGAAGGCCGGGGCGGTAGGTGATCCAGACCGTTCCCTGCTCCAGCGAGTGGACCGCGAGCTCGTTGCGGACAGCGTGGTCGTACACGCCGCACTCGAGCCACATGGAGCTGTGCGCGCCTCCGGCCGGCGGGCTGTGGTCGTACCGGACGCGCCCCGCGACGTGGTCGTGGTTGGGCTCGGCGAACAGCTTCGTCCCCGCCGGTACGGCGCTCCGGACCGTGGGCGGCCCCGAGTCGCCCGCGCGGGCCGCGACCTTCAGCACGACGAAGGACGCGAGCGCGAGGAGGCCCGCGGCGACCCACAACGGCCGTTCCGGACTCATGCCGTCGACCGTAGGGCGACCGCCTAACGCGGCGGTAATGCCTCCACCTTGCGCCCCGGGCGCCGAGCGTCGAAGCTTGGGCCGTGTCCGGAAAGACGATCCTGGCCGTGGACGTCGGCGGCTCGCACGTCAAGGCCCTTCTCTCGACGGACGGCTCCGAGCGCCGGCGCTTCGACTCCGGGCCCGACCTGACGCCCGCGCGGATGGTCGAGGGCGTTCTCGAGATCACGACCGACTGGGCGTTCGACGTCGCCTCGATCGGGATCCCCGCGCCCGTCAAGGACGACCGTGTCGTCCAGGAGCCCGTCAACCTCGGCCCGGGCTGGGTCGGGTTCGACTTCCAGGAGGCGATGGGCAAGCCGACCAAGGTCCTCAACGACGCGGCGATGCAGGCCCTCGGCAGCTACGACGGCGGGAAGATGCTCTTCCTCGGGCTCGGGACCGGCCTCGGCTCGGCGGTGGTCACCGACGGCGTCCTCGAGCCGATGGAGCTCGCCCATCTCCCGTTCCGGAAGGGAACGTTCGAGGACTACGTCGGCGAGCGCGGCAGGAGGAGCCTCGGCAAGAAGAAGTGGGAGAAGGCGGTTGCCGAGACGATCGAGACGCTGAGCGCGGCGATCGAGCCCGACTACGTCGTCCTCGGGGGCGGGAACGTGAAGAAGGTGACCGAGCTGCCCCCGAACGTGCGGCTCGGCGCCAACAACAACGCCTTCCTCGGCGGCTTCCGCCTCTGGCAGGAGCCGTAGCCATCAGGACGAGAGGCAGCGCGCAGCTGGCGGTCGGGGCCGTCGATCCGTCGCCCGACCTGGGAGCCCAGCTCCTCGAGCTGTTCGCCGCCGTCGGCGACGTGCTGTCCGCGAGCCAGGACGAGATCGCGGACGAGGCGTACCTCGAGACCGACTGGGACGAAGAGGGGCACGCGCTCCACGTCCGCCTCGACCGGAAGCTCCGTCCCGGCCTCTGCCTGATCGCCGACGGCTGCCGCCTCTACGTCGTCGCCGTGGGCCGCGATGCGAACGAGACGAAGGTCGTGTTCGACGAAGGCACCCACGGCGACCGTCCGGGCGACGGCTCGGAGAGGATCATCGCCCGCTACGAGCGCGGCGCGGGCGGGCGGGGAAACCTGACGCTCGGCGGCCTCGACCTGCAGAGGCCGTTCGTGGTCGTCGCTGCCGGCGGCTCGGGCACCGCCGTCCGGCGCCATCCCGTCGCTAGATGCCGGTCTCGGCGGTGATCCGCCCGCTTCGGGCGGCGTCTTCGAGCGCCACGTAGTCCCGCTCGTTCTGGTCGGCGTAGACCTCCGAGAAGGCCACCATCGCGGTGTCGAACACCTCGCCACTTCCCAGGTACGAGCCGATTGCGACCCGGTCGCCGGAGCGGGCGTGGCCGCGCGCGAGCGTCCAGCCGCACATCCGGGCGTACGCGGCCATCTCGTCGGGCCGCATGACGTCGACCTCGGCCGAGCCCTTCCAGTCCTTCAGCTGGCGCCCGTAGAAGTCGAGCCCTGTCGCCGAGGCCGTCGTCATCCGCCGCCAGCCCAGGAAGATGTCGCTCGACGCCTGCATCAGGCGCTGGCCGGCCACGACCCTCGCCCGTGGTTCTTGTACGCGCTCTTGCCGGCGTAATCCTCGAGCACCGACGCCTGCGCCTGCTTGACCTGCAGGAAGAGCGGGTCCCGCCCGTCTCGGCCGAGGAAGAGGGCGATCCAGGCCTGTAGGCCCACGCTGCCGACGCCGACGACCTTGTGCGCGAGGTCCACGAACCGGTACCTCCCGAGCAAGACCCGGAGATCGGTCGGCAGCGACGCGCTGTATCCGCGCAGGAACTCGCTCACCGCCCGGATCATCTCGGCCCTGGGCGCGTTGGGCTCGAGCTCTTCGACAGGAACGATCAGCGGCGGCTCGGAGATGATCCGCGGCTCCCCGTCGACCTCGCGCGTCAGCTTGGAGAAGGCGCGCATGCTGTCGCGTGTCCGCGCCTTCGCCACGTTGCGCTCAAGGCGCTTCCGCTCTGCCCGGCGGAGCGTCGATCGGATCTGCTCGACGAGCGGCTCGACCTCCAGTCGCGCGTACCACACGTCGAGGTCGCGCCTCGCTGCGAACTCGCGCATCGCCGACCGGTAGCTCGCAGTGGTGTCGCGAACCACGCGGCCTCGGTCCTTCGCGGCGAAGCCGTTCTCCCGACCCGCTACCGCGAGGCTCGCTGCGAGGCGCTTGACGTCCCACTCCCACGGCCCGGGCAGCGTCTCGTCGAAGTCGTTGACGTCGAAGACGAGGCGGCGCTCGGGCGATCCGAAGACGCCGAAGTTGGAGAGGTGGGCGTCGCCGCAGAGCTGGGCCCGCAGGCTCGTCGAGCGAGCGCCGGCAAGATCGGCCGCCATGATCGCGGCTGCGCCGCGGAAGAACGCAAATGGCGACACGAGCATCCGGCCGTACCGGATCGGGACGAGCTCGGGGATCCGCGTCTCGCCCTGCTTCTCGAGCACGCCGATCGGATCGGGACGGTCCGAGGCCGGCTCGAACTCGCCATGGCTCGATCGCGGGACCTCTGCGCGCTCCGCCCGACCGCGGCGCGCACGCTCGTCGACGGTGAGCGGCTCGTGTTCCGTGCGGTCCACCGGGTCCATTCATGCCTCGCTGTCGGCGAGCAAGCGCCGGAACCTCGGACGGTCGCTCAGCATCCACATGTGCCCGGCGCCCTCGATCTCCTCGTAGCCACATCCGAGCCCCGCAGCGATTGCCCGGCAGATCCCGGGTGTCGTCAGCGTGTCGGAGGTGCACGCGACCACGAGGCCAGGGATCCCGGCGCCGGCGACCCGCGTCATCTCCTCGCGGAGGTCGAGGTCGTGGGCCGCGCGGGCGAGCCGGTGCATCGCCCAGGGACGCCTGACCGCTTCGCCGACGACCGCGGCGACCTCCTCGACCGGATACAGCCCTCGGACGACCTGCTGGACGAGCAGCCAGAGGCTGTCCCGCATCGGCTTCGAGAGCGGGAGGCCGGCCGGAGAGAAGAGGGTCAGCCGCTCGACGAGGTCCGGCCGGTCCGCAGCGGCCGCGATCGCGAGCGCCGCACCGAGTGAGTGGCCCGCCAGGCTGGCGGGCCGGCCGTCACGGGCCAGCTCCTCGACGAGCCATTCCCGCTGGGCGCCGAAGCTTCCGTGCGTCCTGCCCAGCGACGGCGGGTCGAGCGCCGTCCACCCCGCAGGCAGCCCGGGCGCGTAGAGGCTGCCGCGGGCGGCTAACCCGGGCAGGAACAGGCGCTGCTCTGGCATGCGATGGGTCGGGCAGGGCTCGAACTAGCTACTCGGAAGAGGTCCTGCAGATCAGCCGCCTTCTGAGATTGACGAAGTAGCCGTTCCGGGGCCGGATTTCGCGGCGACAGGACGACCCTTCCCACCACTCGTCCACACGGGACCCATTCGCGCCCCTCGAGCTACGAACGAAGCTTGACACGACGGAGGAAGCTTCCGCCGGCGACCATGACCGTGCTCCTGAGGGCCTGACCCGCTGGCCACGGCGGCCAGGCCCTCCGGCTGCGTACCCTGAGCGCGGTGGGAATGTTCTTCCACAGCGCAGAGGAGCTCCCGGAGCGTCCGGCCGATCCGGCGAAGCGCCGCTCGAACCTGCGGCGCATCGGGCGGCTATTCGCGCCGTACAAGCTGCGCCTGGGCGCGGTGCTCCTGCTTATCGTCGTCTCGGCGGGCCTCGGCGTGCTGCCGGCCTTCCTGCTCAAGCGGGTCCTCGAGGCGATCACGGCGAACGACACGCGCGCGCTTTCGCTGAACGCCGCCGGGATGATCGCGATCGCCGTCGTGACCGGGGTTCTCGGCGTAATCCAGACGCTGTACTCGAACCAGGTCGGCCAACGCGTGATGCACGACTTGCGGGCGGCCGTCTTTCGGCACCTGCAGCGCCTCTCGCTCGCGTTTTTCACCCGGACGCGAACCGGTGAGGTGCAATCGCGCATCTCGAACGACATCGGCGGTGTTCAGAACGTCGTCACAAACACAGCCACATCGATTGCCTCGAACGTGACGACGGTCGTCGCGACGATGGTCGGTATGCTCGTGCTGAGCTGGCAGCTGGCGCTGTTCGCGTTCGCGCTGATCCCGCTGTTCGCGCTGCTGACCCGTCGGGTCGGCAACGAACGTCGCCGGATCGCAAAGACGACGCAGGAGACGCTCGCCGACATCTCGAGCGCCGTACAAGAGTCGCTCTCGGTTTCCGGGATCCTGCTCGGCAAGACGATGGGACGCGGCGACGAGCTCGCCGATCGCTTCGAGGTGGACTCGCGCCGCCTCGCAGACCTCGAGGTGCGTCAGCGGATGGCCGGCCGCTGGGTGATGGCCTCCATCCAGACGAGCTTCGCGATCATGCCGGCCGCCGTCTACTGGGTCGGCGGCCTCCTGCTGGCCAACGGATCGCACGCGATCTCGATCCCTGTTCTCGTCGCCTTCACGACCCTGCAGACGCGCCTCTTCTTCCCCGTCGGCTCCTTGCTCGGCGTGAGCCTCGACGTGCAGACGTCCCTGGCGCTCTTCGACCGGATCTTCGAGTACCTCGACGAGCCGGTCGACATCGAGGAGAAGCCGGACGCGGTCCGCGTCGCTCCGGCAGGTGACGTCGTCTTCGATCACGTCTGGTTCCGCTACGACGACGAATGGATGCTACGAGACGTCTCGTTCACGGTGCCGGCCGGCACCACCACCGCGATCGTCGGCGAGACGGGCGCCGGCAAGACCACGCTCGGCTACCTCGCGGCGCGCCTGTACGAGGTCGGTCGCGGCCGCGTGACGATCGGCGGCGTCGACGTGCGCGACCTGAGCTTCGAGGCGCTGACGGAGCTCGTCGGCGTCGTCTCGCAGGAGACGCATCTGTTCCACGCCTCGGTGCGCGAGAACCTCCTCTTCGCCAAGCCCGATGCAAGCGACGAGGAGCTAGAGGCGGCTGCGAAGGCCGCGCGGATTCACGATGTCATCGCAGCGCTCCCCGAGGGCTACGACACCGTCGTCGGCGAGCGCGGCTACCGCTTTTCGGGTGGCGAGAAGCAGCGAATCGCAATTGCGCGCACGATCCTGCGCAATCCGCCGATCCTCGTACTCGACGAGGCCACCAGCGCGCTCGACACCGCGACCGAGCGGCTTGTACAGGAGGCCCTCGACCAGCTCGCCGAGGGGCGGACGACGATCACCATCGCGCACCGCCTGTCGACGATTCGCCATGCCGAGCAGATCGTCGTGCTCGACCACGGCCGGATCGCCGAGTCCGGCCGCCACGAAGAGCTCATGCGCACCGGCGGGCGCTACGCAGCTCTTGTCGCCCGTGACGAAGAGATGCCCGGAGAGGCGCCGCTGCAGGAGTTGGCCGGGGCGAGCTAAGCGTTTACGCGAGCACCTGCTTCAAGAGGGCGGTCTGGCTTGCCGCAGCATGTGACTTGCTGGTCGAGGGCGTGGTCGCTACGTGCTTTCTCCGCATGGGCGATCGGGGGTGCCGCTGATGCAGCTCGCGGCGGCGGCGGAGAGAGTCCGGGCGTGGGCCAGATTCTGCAGTGCGTCCCGAACTTCAGCGAGGGGAGGGATCTCGCGTTCCGGCGCGACCTGCAGCTCGTCCTCGAGCGGTTCCCGGTGAAGGTGCTCGACCTGTCCATGGATGCCGACCATAACCGGGCGGATTGCACCTTCCTTGGCGCGCCCGCAGTGGTGGAGGAGTGCGCGGCGGCGGTGTGTGCGTGCGCGGTCGAGCTGATCGACATGCGAACGCACACGGGCAGCCACCCGCGGATGGGCGCCGTCGACGTCGTGCCGTTCGTCCCGATCCGCGGGCTCACGATGGAGGACACCGTCGAAATCGCGCGCCGCTTCGGGAGGGGATTCGCGAAGCGCCACGGGATCCCGGTCTTCTTCTACGAGGAGGCGTGCACGAGCGAGGCGCGCCGCAACCTCGCCGACGTGCGTCGCGGCGAGTACGAGGGCATGGCCGCCAAGCTGCAAGAGCCCGAGTGGGCGGTCGATGCCGGCCCGCAGGCTTTCAACGAGCGCTCGGGCGTGACTGCAGTTGGGGCGCGGATGCCGCTGATCGCCTTCAACGTCAACCTCGGCTCTGACGACCTCGCGGTCGCGAAGGCGATCGCCACCGCCGTCCGGCACTCGAGCGGCGGCCTGCGCTACGCAAAGGCGATGGGGCTCGAGGTGGCCGACAGAGGGCTCGTCCAGGTCTCGATGAACCTCGTCGACTACCGCCGGACGCCGATCCACCGGGCCCTCGAGCTCGTGCGGAGCGAGGCCGCCCGCTACGGCGTGCCGGTCCGGGAGTGCGAGCTCGTCGGGATGGCCCCGCTCGAGGCGCTCGCCGAAGCGGCCGGCTATTACCTCCAGATCCCGGGCCTCGATTCGGAAAAGGTGATCGAGCACCATCTGCTCGACGAGGAGGAGTTGTGACGAGCTTCAGGGAGAAGACGCTGGCGCGCTTCCTCGAGGAGCTCGCCTCTGGCGCTGCGACGCCGGGCGGCGGATGCGCCTCGGCGCTCTCGGGCGCGCTCGCGGCGGGACTGGTGGCGATGTGGCGCGGAACACGGCGGGGAACGCGGCGTTCGCCGACAGGGCCGCGTCGATGAACGAGATCGCGACCGAGGCCGACGGCCTCCGCCACAACCTCGAGGAGCTCGTCGACTCCGACGCGGCCGCGTTCGAGCAGGTGATGGCCGCGTTCCGACTGCCGAAGGACACGCCGGAGCAGAAGGCCGAGCGGAGCCGGGCGATCCAGGAGGGCTACAGGGCTGCGGTCGAACCGCCGGTGCTCGTTTGCAGGCACGCCCTTCGTGTCCTCGAGCTGGCGGCGCTCGTCGCAGAGCAGGGAAACCCAAATGCCGTGTCGGACGCCGGCGTCGCCGCTCTACTCGCGGCGAGCGCGCTGGACGGCGCCGCGCTCAACGTCGAGATCAACCTCGGCTCGATCAAGGACGACGACTACCGGACCGCGCACGCCGAAGCCGTGCGCGAGCTTCGCGAAGAAGCGACCGCGTTGCGCGAGACGGTGCTTGCGAGGGTGCATGCCACGCTCGGCTGATCTGTCGCTGTGATCGGGCCTGTGCCCTGCGCGTTTCGGCGCTCGCCGTCGTCGACGAGAAGCTGGAGTCGCCGCGGGCTCGCACCCACGTCGTGCACGGCTAGCGTTGCGGGCGCGCACTTCCTCGGTCAACTCGATCGCCGCCTACGGCTCTGGCCGGCCGCCGACCGATCCCTCCTGTCTATTTGCAGGCGCTTCTTGGGAATGGGCCGGGCAGGGATCGAACCTGCGACCTTGGGATTAAAAGTCCCCTGCTCTACCAGCTGAGCTACCGGCCCCAGGTCGAGTATAGGAGCGCTGCTGCACCCTCCCGACCCCCGGTCCCGTCGCCTCGGTGTCGTGCCAAGTCGCTCGGCGAACCGTCGTCCGGGACCGCTGCCGCACGCACTGGGGCCGTGTTCTTGGAACAACGGGCCGCAGCCGCTTAAGATCGTCCGATGCCGCGGAAGGACGAGAAGGTCGGGCTGATCGAGTCGGTGCCGCTGTTCGCCCACTGCGCCCGGCGGGAGATCGAGGCGATCGCCGCCTCGGCCGACCTGATCGAGGTCCCGGCCGGCCTCGCGCTCGTGACCCAGGGGCGGCAAACGAACGAGCTTGTCGTGATCGCCTCC
>DATIXI010000040.1:0-56899 GCA_035518635.1 Gaiellaceae bacterium | reverse complement strand
CCTCCGGCCCGCTGTCCGACTTCGACGGCGAGATCGTCGACGTCAACCCCGACCAGCAGAAGCTGAAGGTGCTCGTGGACATCTTCGAGCGCCAGGTTCCCGTGGAGCTCGGCTTCGACCAGGTCAAGAAGATCGACTAGCGATGGCAAAGAAGGTTCTCACGCTGATCAAGCTCCAGATCCCGGGCGGCCAGGCCAACCCGGCCCCGCCGGTCGGTCCCGCGCTCGGCCAGCACGGCGTCAACATCATGGAGTTCTGCAAGGCGTTCAACGCGCAGACCGCGCAGGAGAACGGCCGCATCATCCCAGTCGAGATCACGGTCTACGAGGACCGGTCCTTCGACTTCATCACGAAGACGCCGCCGGCCGCCGTCCTGATCAAGGAGGCGCTGCGGCTCGAGAAGGGCTCCGGGGAGCCGAACCGCGAGAAGGTCGGCCGCCTCACCCGCGACCAGGTGCGGCAGATCGCCGAGACGAAGATGCCCGACCTCAACGCGCGCGACATCGAGCAGGCGATGAAGGTCGTCGCGGGCACCGCACGCTCCATGGGGGTCGAGACGGAGCTATGAGCGGGCACGGCAAGAACTACAGAAACTCGCGGTCGCAGATCGATCGGGAGCATCTCTACTCGCCGGCCGAGGCGATCCGGATGCTGAAGGGCTTCCCGGCGGCGAAGTTCGACGAGACCGTCGAAGCGCACTTCAACCTCGGGCTGAACGTCCGCCACGCAGAGGAGCAACTGCGCGGGACGCTGATGCTCCCGCACGGGACGGGCCGCGAGTCACGCGTGGCCGTCTTCGCCGAGGGCGAGAAGGCCCGGGAGGCGGAGGAGGCCGGCGCGGACGTCGTCGGCACGAACGACCTCGCGGCGAAGATCGAGGAGGGCTTCGACGACTTCGACGTCGCGATCGCGACCCCCGACCAGATGAGCGTGGTCGGGAAGCTCGGCCGCATTCTGGGTCCGCGCGGGAAGATGCCGAACCCCAAGACCGGCACGGTCACGATGGACGTCGCCAAGGCCGTGAGCGAGGCGAAGGCCGGCAAGCTCGAGTACCGCACCGACCGCGGCGCGAACGTCCACGTCGCGATCGGCAAGAAGAGCTTCGACGAGCGCCAGCTGCTGGAGAACTACTCGGCGCTGATCGAGGAGATCGTGCGGGCGAAGCCGTCTGCCGCGAAGGGCCGCTACATCAAGACCGTTACACTCACGAGCACCATGGGCCCGGGCATCCACGTCGATCCGGCGCGGACGCAGGGGCTCGAAGAAGATCTGGAAGGAGCACCAGCAGAAGCAACTGCGTAAGGACGCGCCCACGCCAAAGACAGCTGGCAGCCGTGCAGGCAGAGGTCCAGCCGAGGCGGAGCAAGGAAGGCACGAAGCCTCTCCGAGCCCGCCTGCGCGCGGGCTCGTTGCGTGAGGAGAGTGATTCGATGCTGAGAGCCGACAAGGAGCGTGTGGTCGCCGAGCTGGCCGAGCGGCTGCGCTCGACCAACACGCTGATGGTTGCCGACTACCGCGGCCTTTCGATGCCCGAGATCGAGGAGCTGCGCGCCCGCCTGCTCGAGGCCGGTGCCCGCTTCACGGTTGTGAAGAACACCCTCACGAAGCTCGCGGCCGAGGCCGCGGGTACCGAGGAGGTGCTCGAGCTGATCGACGGGCCGACGGCGATCGCGTTCCTGGACGCCGACGGCGACCCGGCCGCGGTCGCGAAGGTGCTGAACGACACCGCCAAGGCGCACGAGATGCTCGTGCTCCGCGGCGGCCTGCTCGACGGCGCCGTCGTCAGCGATGCCGAGATCAAGCGGCTGGCCACGCTGCCGCCGGCCGAGGTCCTGCGCGCGCAGCTCGTTGGCGCGCTGAGCGCACCGATGGCGGCGATCGTGGGCGTGTTCAGCGCTCCCATGCGCGACCTCGTGGGAGTGCTCCAGGCGCGAATTGGCCAGCTGGAAGAACAGGGCGAGGCGACCGAGCCCGAGCCGGTCGCCGAGGCCGAGCAGACGGAACCCGAAACTGACGAAGAGGCACCGACTGACGGAGAGGAGTCACAGGATGGCAGCGATTGACATCGACAAAGAGGTCGAGAAGTGGAGCAAGGCGACCGTTCTCGAGCTGACCGAGTTCAAGACCAAGCTCGAGGACGCGTGGGGCGTGACGGCCGCCGCGCCGGTCGCGGTTGCCGCGCCGGGTGCGGCTCCGGCGGCCGGTGGCGACGGTGCCGCCGCCGAGGAGAAGACCGCCTTCGACGTCGTGCTGACCGGCGCCGGCGACAAGAAGATCCAGGTGATCAAGGTCGTCCGCGCGGTCACCGGCCTCGGCCTCAAGGAGGCGAAGGACCTCGTCGACGGGGCGCCGAACCCCGTGAAGGAGGGCGTCGCCCAGGAGGAGGCAGACCAGATCAAGGCGCAGCTCGAGGAGGCCGGCGCCGAGGTCGAGCTCAAGTAGTCGGCTCCGGGATCAGCAAAGACCATCGCGAGAGCGCCCAAACAAGGCGCTTTCGCCGTTTTTGGCCACGCTCTGGCGCACCGGGGAAAGACTGTCTATAGTGGGATCCCTGCCGGGCCGCCGTCCCAGTCGTTAGGCCTTGCGCAGCGACCACCTCTTTCGGTATATTTAGCGGTTCCGCGCCGACGTTCGCCTGTCCGCATTCACCGTTCACCTCATAGCCGCTAAGGGAGGCACCCAGACTTGACCACCAAGGTCGCTGCGCCACGCGTGCGCAAGAGCTTTTCGCGCCTCAAGCACGTCCTCGACCTTCCCAACCTGATCGATATCCAGAAGGCCTCGTTCCAGTGGTTCCTGGAGGAGGGCCTGCGAGAGACGATCGACGACATCTCGCCGATCGAGGACTACACGGGCACGCTGGCCGTGGAGTTCGGCGAGTACCAGTTCGGTGACCCCCCGGTCACGATCCAGGAATGCCGTGAGAAGGACCTGACGTACCAGGCGCCCCTCTCGATGACCGTCCGCTTCGTCAACACGGAGACGGGCGAGATCCGCGAGCAGACGGTCTTCATGGGGGACTTCCCGATGATGACCGAGTGGGGCACGTTCATCATCAACGGCACCGAGCGCGTGATCGTGACGCAGCTCGTCCGTAGCCCGGGCGCGTACCTGATGGAGCCGAAGGACCCTGCCAAGCAGGTCTTCACGGCGAACCTGATGCCCTCGCGCGGGTCCTGGCTCGAGCTCGAGATCGACAAGAAGGGCGTCGTCTACGCGCGTATCGACCGGAAGCGCAAGCTCCCGATCACGACGCTGCTGCGGGCGCTCCCCGAGGAGGACCCGTCGACCGGCTTCAAGCTCGACACGAGCTCCAACGAGGCGATCCTGAAGCTCTTCGGGAACTCGGTCTACATCGTGAACACCCTCGAGAAGGACCCCTCCACGAACGAGGAGGAGGCGCTGATCGAGGTCTTCAAGAAGCAGCGCCCGGGTGAGCCGCCGACGCTCGACAACGCGCGCAACCTGCTGCGGGCGCTCTTCTTCGACCCCAAGCGCTACGACCTGACGAAGGTCGGCCGCTACAAGCTGAACCAGCGCCTCGCGATCGACGTCCCCGACGGCGTGCGGGTGCTGACGACGCAGGACATCATCGCGCTCGTCAAGAAGCTCGTGGAGCTCCCCGACCAGCTCGGGGTGGACACGGAGTCGAAGGACTACGCCGCTGACGCGATCGTGCTCTCGCGCGATCCGATCCGCGGCGAGCTCGACGAGTACGAGCACTTCGGCAACCGGCGCCTCCGGACGGTCGGCGAGCTGATCCAGGAGGCGTTCCGGGTCGGGCTCTACCGAATGGAGCGCGTCGTCCGCGAGCGGATGACCACCGAGGACGTGGACACGATCACGCCGCAGACGATCATCAACATCCGGCCCGTGGTCGCGGCGCTGAAGGAGTTCTTCGGCTCCTCGCAGCTGTCGCAGTTCATGGACCAGACGAACTCGCTCGCCGGGCTCACGCACCGGCGGCGGCTCTCGGCGCTCGGCGCCGGCGGCCTCACGCGCGAGCGCGCGCCGATCGAGGTGCGCGACGTGCACCCGACCCATTACGGCCGCATGTGCCCGATCGAGACCCCCGAGGGCCCGAACATCGGGCTGATCGGGTCGCTCGCGTCGTTCGCGACTGTCTCCGAGTTCGGCTTCGTGCAGACGCCGTACCGGAAGGTCACGAACGGCAAGGTGACGGACGACATCGTCTACCTCGACGCCGCCGAGGAGGCCCAGTACACGATCGCGCAGGCGAGCGCCCCCGTCGACGAGAAGACGGGGCGCTTCCTGGACGAACAGGTGCTCTGCCGCTCGCGCGAGGGGGAGGCCGTGACTGCGCGCCCGAAGGACGTCGACTTCATGGACGTCGCTCCGGCGCAGATCGTCTCGGTAGCCACCGCGCTGATCCCGTTCCTCGAGCACAACGACGCGAACCGAGCGCTGATGGGCGCGAACATGCAGCGCCAGGCGGTGCCGCTGATGATCACGCAGTCGCCGCTCGTCGGCACGGGGCTCGAGTTCCGTGCCGCAACCGACACGGGTGACGTCGTCGTCGCCCAGGAGGGCGGGACGGTCGTCGACGTCGACGCGGAGCGGATTGTGGTCGACACGAAGGACGGCAAGCACGACTACCCGATGACGAAGTTCATGCGGTCGAACCAGGGCACGCTGATCCACCAGAAGCCGATCGTCGCACTGAACGACCGCGTCCGCACCGGCCAGGTGCTCGCCGACGGCAGCTCGACCGACATGGGCGAGCTTGCGCTCGGCGCGAACCTGCTGGTCGCCTTCATGCCGTGGGAGGGCTACAACTTCGAGGACGCGATCGTGATCTCGGAGCGGCTCGTGAAGGAGGACGTGCTCTCGTCCATCCACATCCACGAGTACGAGATCGACGCGCGCGCGACGAAGCTCGGCGACGAGGAGATCACGCGCGACATCCCGAACCGCTCGGAGGAGTCGCTCAAGGACCTCGACGAGCGCGGCATCGTCCGCATCGGCGCCGAGGTCGGCTCGGGCGACCTGCTCGTCGGCAAGGTGACGCCGAAGGGCGAGACCGAGCTGACGGCGGAGGAGAAGCTGATCCGCGCGATCTTCAAGGAGAAGGCACGCGAGGTCCGCGACACCTCGCTCAAGGTCCCGCACGGCGAGGGCGGCAAGGTCATCGACGTGAAGACGTTCTCGCGCGACGCGGGAGACGACCTCTCCCCGGGCGTGAACGAGCTCGTGCGCGTCTACGTGGCGAAGAAGCGCAAGATCGCCGAGGGCGACAAGCTCGCCGGCCGGCACGGCAACAAGGGCGTGATCGCGAAGATCGTGCCCGAGGAGGACATGCCGTTCCTGGAGGACGGGCGGCCGGCGGACGTCGTGCTCAACCCGCTCGGCGTGCCGAGCCGGATGAACATCGGCCAGATCCTCGAGACGCACCTCGGCTGGGCCGCGGCGCACGGCGTCTTCCACGAGAACGGCGACTCGGCGAACGGCGACGCGTCGCCGATCGCGACGCCGGTCTTCGACGGTGCCAGCGAGGAGGACGTGGACGAGGCGCTGATCGAATGGACGAAGCAGAACCCGGACTCGCCGATCACGTTCCTGGTCGACCCGAAGCGGCCGGCCGGGCGGCGCTGTTCCGGGAAGCTGCGGCTCTTCGACGGCCGCACCGGAGAGCCCTTCGAGCAGAAGATCACCGTCGGCTTCATGTACATCCTCAAGCTGCTCCACCTCGTCGACGACAAGATCCACGCGCGCTCGACCGGCCCGTACTCGCTGGTCACCCAGCAGCCGCTGGGCGGCAAGGCGCAGTTCGGCGGCCAGCGCTTCGGCGAGATGGAGGTCTGGGCGCTGGAGGCCTACGGCGCGGCCTACACGCTGCAGGAGATGCTCACGATCAAGTCCGACGACACCGTCGGCCGCGTCAAGGCCTACGAGGCGATCGTCAAGGGCGAGAACATCGCGGAGCCCTCGATCCCGGAGTCGTTCAAGGTGCTGCTGAAGGAGATGCAGTCGCTCGCGCTCGACGTGCACGTCCTCTCGGACGAGGGCGAGAAGGTCGAGGTGCGCGAGGAGGACGACGAGCTCTTGCGGGCGGCCGAGGAGCTCGGCATCGACCTCTCGCCGGGCTCGCTGCGGGCCGCCGCCCGGCCGCCGACGGCCGAGGAGGCCGAAGAGGGGCAGGAGCGCGTCGACGAGACCGGACAGGAAGTGAACCTCCCGGCGGACGAGGCGCTCGGCGACGTGGCCGACACCGACGTCGCGCCGGAGGAGGAAGCGAAGGCAGAGGCGGAAGCCCAGGCCGGCCCGCTGGCGGACGACCTGGCAGACGTAGAAGTAGACGAGTGACGAGGGCGGAGGAGCTTCTTTGATCGATATCAACGAGTTCGACGCGATCCGGATCGGACTGGCGTCGTCCAAGCAGATTCGCGACTGGTCTTCGGGCGAGGTGACGAAGCCCGAGACGATCAACTACCGGACGCTCAAGCCCGAGCGCGACGGGCTCTTCTGCGAGCGCATCTTCGGTCCGACCAAGGACTGGGAGTGCTACTGCGGCAAGTACAAGCGCGTCCGCTACAAGGGCATCATCTGCGAGCGCTGTGGCGTCGAGGTAACGCGCCAGAAGGTGCGCCGCGAGCGCATGGGCCACATCGACCTGGCCGCGCCCGTCTCGCACATCTGGTTCTTCAAGGGCGTCCCGAGTCGGATCGGCTACCTGCTCGACATCGCTCCGCGCGAGCTCGAGAAGGTTCTCTACTTCGCCGCCTCGATCGTGACCTCGGTCGACGCAGAGGCGCGGCAGAAGGACCTGAACGACCTCGAGGACAAGGTCAAGGCCGAGTCCGAGCAGATCTACGTCGACCGCGACGAGAACCTGGCCGCGCTCGAGGACCGGCTCAAGCGGCGCCGCAACTACTTCACGAAGGGCACCGAGCGCAACTTCGACGAGGACGACGACTTCTGGGTCCGCGGCCTGTCGAACTGGGCCGAGGAGCAGGGCGTTCCGCCGCTCGAGGAGCTGCGCGAGCTCGTCGGCGGCATGTTCGTCGAGGTCGCTCCGCAGATCACCACCGAGGACTCCAAGAAGATCCGCGAGCTGGTCCGCAACTCCGCCATCCGCGACGACCGGCGGCTCGCGCCGAAGGAGCTCGAGACGGTGGCCGGCACCGCAATCCAGATCCGCGAGGCGATCGGCCCGCTCACCAAGGAGTTCGCGAAGGCAACCGGCTCGAAGAAGGGCGCGCTCACGAAGCACATCAACCGGATCCTCGACGGCCTGCTCACGAAGAAGGGCAAGCTCACCGACGAGGACGCCGAGCTCGTCGCAGCCGTCGACGAGAAGCAGCTCGAGAAGGCGCGGGACCTCGGCAAGGGGCTCCTGCGCGACGTGCTCGAGCAGGCCGACCCGGCGGCGACTGCCGACGACATCCGCGAGCTGACGAACGACCTCTGCCTGCGGACGGACGGCAAGATCGCCAAGGAGGACCTCGACTCGATCGTCCAGTGGCTCGTGAAGGTGCGCGAGGCCTACCAGGACATCGAGGCCCGCAAGGAGGACGCCAAGGAGGCCGCGGTCGACTCGATCCGCAGGCTCGAGGAGACCTGGGTCCTGTTCAAGGAGCTCGAGCCGCAGAAGATCGTCAACGACGAGCAGATCTTCCGCGAGCTCAAGGACCGTTTCGGCTCCCCGTACGGCTTCGGCGTCTACTTCCAGGGCGGCATGGGCGCGGAGTCGATCCGCGAGCTGCTCAAGGATCTCGACCTCAAGGCAGAGGCGAAGTCGCTCCGCGAGACGATCCGCAACTCGAAGGGCCAGAAGCAGCAGCGTGCGATCAAGCGCCTGAAGGTCGTCAACGCGTTCATCACCTCCGAGAACCGGCCCGAGTGGATGATCCTCGAGGCCATCCCGGTGATCCCGCCCGAGCTGCGGCCGATGGTCCAGCTCGACGGCGGCCGCTTCGCGACCTCCGATCTGAACGACCTCTACCGGCGCGTGATCAACCGGAACAACCGCCTCAAGCGGCTGCTCGACCTGGGCGCGCCAGAGATCATCGTCAACAACGAGAAGCGGATGCTGCAGGAGGCCGTCGACGCGCTGTTCGACAACGGCCGGCGCGGCCGCGCGGTGACGGGCCCGGGCAACAGGGCCCTGAAGTCGCTCTCCGACATGCTCAAGGGCAAGCAGGGCCGCTTCCGCCAGAACCTGCTCGGCAAGCGCGTGGACTACTCGGGCCGCTCGGTGATCGTCGCCGGGCCGAACCTGAAGCTGCACCAGTGCGGACTGCCGAAGCTGATGGCGCTGGAGCTCTTCAAGCCGTTCATCATGAGCCGGCTGGTCGAGCGCAAGGCCGTCCAGAACATCAAGGCGGCCAAGAAGCACGTCGACTCGATGGTCCCGGAGGTCTGGGACGTGCTCGAGGAGGTGATCGCGGAGCACCCGGTGCTGCTGAACCGCGCGCCGACGCTGCACCGCCTCGGGATCCAGGCGTTCGAGCCGGTGCTCGTGGAGGGCAAGGCGATCCAGGTGCACCCGCTCGTCTGCCACGCGTTCAACGCGGACTTCGACGGCGACCAGATGGCCGTCCACCTGCCGCTCTCCTCGGAGGCGCAGGCGGAGGCGCGCATCCTGATGCTCTCGTCGAACAACATCCTCTCGCCTGCGAACGGCCGGCCGCTGGCCACGCCGACGCAGGACATGGTTCTCGGCGGCTACTTCATGACCTACTCCGAGATCGACCTCGTCGAGAAGACCTCGGAGGAGCTCGACCCGAGGCCAAAGCGGTTCGCGTCCGAGGAGGAGGTCGAGCTCGCGGTCGAGGATCGCCAGGTCGGGATCCAGCAGCCGATCGAGTACCGCCGCGGCGAGGAGTTGATCCTGACCACGCCTGGCCGCGTGATCTTCAACGCGGAGGTCGAGCGCTCGCTGCAGGAGTCGACCGACGACGACCTGAAGGACCTGCCGTTCCTGAACCGCACGCTGTCCAAGAAGGAGATGGACGTGTTCATCTCCGAGCTCGCAGAGCGGTACGGGGCGCACGTGATCGCGAGCGTGCTCGACACGGTCAAGGCCCTTGGCTTCCACTACGCGACCAAGGCCGGGATCACGATCTCGAAGAACGACATCGTCATCCCGCAGGAGAAGGACAAGCTCCTCGGCGAGTACGAGGAGAAGGTCGGCAACGTCGAGGGGCTCTACGAGCGCGGCCTCATCACCGAGGAGGAGCGCCACGAGCAGATCGTCAACCTCTGGACCGAGGCCACCGAGGACGTCGCCGATGCGATGGAGAAGACGCTCTACGAGCTGAACCCGATCTTCATGATGGCCAACTCCGGCGCCCGCGGATCCTTCAAGCAGATCCGCCAGCTCGCGGGCATGCGCGGCCTGATGGCGAACCCGAAGGGCGAGATCATCGAGCGCCCGATCAAGGCGAACTTCATGGAGGGCCTCTCGGTGCTCGAGTACTTCATCTCGACGCACGGCGCACGCAAGGGCCTGGCCGACACCGCGCTGCGGACGGCCGACTCCGGCTACCTCACCCGGCGCCTGGTCGACGTCTCCCAGGACGTGATCATCCGCGAGGCCGACTGCAAGACCAAGGAGTCGATCGACCTCCCGGTGCACGTTCCGGAGGGCGTCAACAAGAGCATCCTCGGGCGGGTCCTCGCCGACGACGTCTACCGGCCGCTCGCGAGCGGGAAGCCGGGCAAGACGGTGGTCGGCTCGAAGGGCGCGGTCGTGACGAACCAGCTCCTCGCGGAGATCGAGGAGGCGTTCGCCGAAGCCGAGGAAGAGCCGACGATCCCGGTCCGCTCCGTGCTCAAGTGCCGCAGCGAGTTCGGCGTGTGCCAGGCGTGCTACGGCACGTTCCTGGCGACCGGCGGGATGTGCGAGATCGGCGACGCGGTCGGGATCATCGCCGCGCAGTCGATCGGCGAGCCGGGCACCCAGCTGACGATGCGGACCTTCCACACCGGCGGAGTCGCCGGCGCGGACATCACACACGGCCTCCCGCGCGTGGTCGAGATCTTCGAGGCGCGCAACCCGAAGGGCGCGGCCAAGCTCGCGGAGGTCGGCGGCACGATCACGGTCGAGGACACCGAGCGCGGGCCGAAGCTGACGATCCTCACCGAGGAGATGGACGAGAACGGCGAGGTCATGGAGCCGGTCTCGTACCAGCTCCCGCGTCGCACGCGGGTGCTGGTCGAGGACGGCCAGGTGATCGAGCCGGGCGATGCCCTCCACGAGGGCTCGCTCAACCCGTCCGACCTGCTTCGCTTGAAGGGCTCGACCCCGACCGAGCTGTATCTCGTCTCCGAGGTCCAGCGGGTCTACAAGTCACAGGGCGTGGAGATCCACGACAAGCACATCGAGCTGATCGTTCGGCAGATGCTGAAGAAGGTGCGGGTCGAGAACGCAGGCGACACCGACCTCCTGCCCGGCCAGCTCGTCGACCGTGTCGTGCTCGAGCACGAGAACGCGCGCGTGAAGAAGGAGAAGGGCAAGAAGAAGGAGCAGGCGACGTTCGAGCCGCTGATCCTCGGGATCACGAAGGCCTCGCTCGCGACGGAGTCGTTCCTCTCGGCCGCCTCCTTCCAGGAGACGACGAAGGTGCTGACCGACGCCTCGATCGAGGGCAAGGTCGACCGGCTGCTCGGTCTAAAGGAGAACGTGATCATCGGCAAGCTGATCCCGGCCGCGACCGGGCTGAAGCGCTACCGAACGATCGAGATCGGTCCCTCCGAGAAGGTGCCGAAGGAGACCTACGAGCACGAGGCGCTGCTCGCCGCGCTGCAGGAGATCGACTCCGACGGCGTGGAGGGCCTCGACCTGGCGAGCCTCGGCCTCGACTTCGGCGAGGGCAACGGGGATGCCGAGGGCGAGGGCAAGCGCCCGACGACCGAGGCGGACGAGGTTCCCGAGGTCGACACCCCGCTCGACGAGTGATCTGAGCTCTGCGCAGGGCCCGGCGGGGACGCCTCCGCCGGGCCTGCGTCCGGTCGCCGTAGCTGCTACACATTGGACGGGGTTGTGAAGCGGCTCGTCCTCATCGCACTCGCTGCCTTCGCGGCGTTCGGGTTCGCGCCCCACCGGGCCGCCGCCGCCGACGAAACGTGCGGGATCCCGAACAAGGGCACGCTCTGGATCGACTTCGCGGACGGCACTGTCCCGTTCTGGCAGGAGTTCGCGCAGCCCGGCGTGATCGGCGCCGCCTCGAACTTCATCTACCCGCAGCTGCTGCGGAGCTACGGGGCGAAGACGGTCTACTGGGACATGCACCTGATCCGGCGGGTCGGGACGCCGCTCGAGCCGTTCGACCCGGCGCTCGTGGTCGACCGGGCGAACCGGATGTACAACGTCGCGGCGCTGTCGCTCGGGTGCGCGCATCCGATGATCGCCGAGAACGAGCTGAACGGCGCGAGCCTGATCACGCCGTGGAGCGCGACGAACGCGCAGTACCGGCGAGACGTGTTGCTCTACCTGCAGACGCTCGCCGCGCGCGGGGCGAGGCCCGTGCTCCTCGTGCCGACCGCCCCGTACATGGGCGACGTCGCCGCCGACTGGTGGAAGCAGGTCGCCGCGTACGCGGACATCGTCAGCGAGTCGTACTTCGCGGCGCCGAGGGTCGCCAAGGAGGGCCCCCTCGCCGGCAGCCGCACGCTGCGCGCGCTGTTCCGCAACCGGGTCGCCCCGTACACGGCGCTCGGCATCCCGACGCGCCAGCTCGGGATCATGCTCGGCTTCCACACGACGCCAGGCTCAGGCGGCCGCGAGCACGCCAGGCTCGGCGCATGGCTCGAGGTGACGAAGCTCCAGGCGCTCGCGGCGAAGGAGGTCGCGAAGGAGCTCGGCCTGCGCTCCGTCTGGTCGTGGGGCTGGGGCGTCTTCGGCAAGGGGTCGCCCGAGGACGACCCGCAGAAGCCGCTCGCCGCCTGCGTCTATCTCTGGACCCGGAACCCGAAGCTGTGCGACGGGCCCAAAGCTGCTGGGCCGAAGTTCGACACCTCGCGCACCCAGGGGCAGCTGGTGTTTCCGGCCGGGGCGCGCTGCAAGGTCAACGGGAAGCTCATCGAGGGCAGCGTGATCCGCGGCCTGACACCCGTCACCGGCGACACGGACGTCGCGTTCACCGCCGCCTACGCCCGGGTGATCGCGAGCTTCTACCAGAAGCTCAAGGCGTCGCAGGTCGTGCAGGCCGAACGGGCGGTGGTCGGATCGAGATTCGGGAGCTACGGCGCCTACCGGGCGGCGCTCGCCCGTGCCAACGCCACCCCGGCCGTCGCCCGCGGGGTGATCGCGGACGAGCTGCGCCGGGCGATGATCGAGCGGCACATGCCTGCAGCGCAGCCGTCGAGCGCGGACGTGCAGAGCTACTACCAGATGTACGCGGACACGGAGGTCCGCTTCGTCGAGACGAAGAGCCCGGTCGCCTGGCTCGGGAACAGCACGCGCGGCTTCGCGCTCGCCTCCAACGCGCCGCCGCAGCTCTTCCGGCTGCGCTCGAACGGCTGGGCCACGATCCGGACGATGCTCGGGCCGATCCAGGTGCGGGCCCTGCAGCCGGCCGTCCCGCTCGGCGGGATCCCGCTCATGCTGGCGCGGCCGGCCGTGGTCGCGGCGCTGAAGGCGCTCGCCCGCGACCACGCCTACGAGCGCTGGCTGCTCGCACGCGAGCGCGGCTACAACGTGATCACGCTCTGCCGCAGGGACGTTCAGCCCACGCCGGGCGTCGTCCCGCTGACGGACTACCTGCCCTTCCTGGCCGCGCAGTAGCGCTCACTCGCCGAACGGCGCGCCGTGCGCGACGACCTGCGCCTTGCCGTGCTCCTTCGCCCGGTAGAGGGCCTCGTCCGCCCGCTCGAAGAAGGCCGTGGGGGCCTCGTCCTCCCGCAGCTCGGCGATGCCGGCCGACACGGACAGCTGGCCTGCCTGGCCGACCGGATGCGACGAGATCACGCCGAGTAGCCGGTCGTAGAGCTGGTCGGCGTCCGCGGTCGACGACTCGGGCAGGATCACGGCGAACTCGTCGCCGCCGACACGGCAGGCGATGTCGGCGCTGCGCACCACGTCGCGGACCCGCTCCGCCGTCTCCGCGAGGACGGCGTCGCCCGCGAGGTGCCCGATCCGGTCGTTGATCGCCTTGAAGTCGTCGAGGTCGAAGACGATCAGCGCGAGCTGGCGCCCGTAGCGCCGCGCTCGCGAGACCTCGCGCGCCAGCGTCTCGTAGAAGTAGCGGCGATTGTGGAGGCCGGTCAGGGCGTCGAGGTCGGCGAGCTGCCGGGCCTCGCGGAAGCGTCGTGCGTTCTCGATCGCCGGGCCCGCTCGGTGGGCGAGCTCCTCGAGCTGCCGGATCTCCGCCTCGGCGAAGCGGCGCTCCGCAGAGCGGGTGTAGACGGCGAGGAAGCCGATCGGGCCGCCCTCGCCGGGGACCGGCACGGCGAGACCGGAATGGATCAGGCCCGCGCTTCCTTCGGCAGATGGCGGGTACTGGTACGCGAGCGAGATCGCGCGCGCCTCGTTCCCGTCGGGCGGGCCGGAGATCGCCTGCCGCGAGGCTTCCTCGGCCGAGAGCCCGCGCGTGACCACCGTCGGCCGGTCGTCCTCCCTCCCGACCGAGACGAGGGCGGCGTCGACCCCTGGCACCGTTCCGGCC
Organism: Gaiellaceae bacterium; assembly: GCA_035518635.1. GTDB lineage: Bacteria > Actinomycetota > Thermoleophilia > Gaiellales > Gaiellaceae > AC-32. Next base: position 43,271 of record DATIXI010000040.1, on the reverse strand, counting down.
GCCTCCAGCGTCCGCGCCAGCACCTCGTCGAGGTCGATCGAGCCGGCGAGCTCGGCCAGGTAGCGGTTCCTGCGGCTCTCATCCTTGGCCAGCTCGAGCGAGGCGGAGAGCTCGGTGATCATCTCCTTCATGCGGTCGTTCATCTCGGCCGCGAGCTCGCGTAGCCGCGCCTCGCTCGCCCGGCTCGAGCGCCTGACGAGCACAAGGAGGAGGATCGCCACCACGACGGCGAGGGCGATCAGCGCCACGCCGACCGCGATCAGCAGGGTGGTAGTCGTCAGCGCCCCCTCGACCATCCTCTCCCTCTTCCAGACCTCTCCCCGACCCGGCGTCTGGCGCGAGACGGCCGGGCGATCTCACTGTAGTTCGATTGGGGGGCGCAGGCTATGGCTTGAAAACACTATTCCGCCCCGGCCCGGCCGGTGAGGTGAGCGCACGCTCACCGCTCCGATTCCGCGCAGCCATGCGCGTTTCCGCGTTTGACGGTCCCACGGACGTTCGCTACCATCGTCATCCGGTTGGCAGGGGCACTGTCCCCCGCCAGCCTTTGCTGTGTAAACGCCCAGACGAATGGAGTAGATGCCGACCGTAAATCAGCTGGTCCGGAAAGGCAGGGTCGCCTCCAAGGCGAAGGTCAAGACCCCTGCCCTTCGCGGTGCGCCGCAGAAGCGGGGCGTCTGCACGCGCGTGATGACGCAGACGCCGAAGAAGCCGAACTCGGCTCTCCGCAAGGTTGCCCGCGTGCGGCTGACCAACGGCATGGAGGTCGGCGCCTACATCCCGGGCGAGGGGCACAACCTCCAGGAGCACTCGGTCGTCCTCATCCGAGGCGGCCGCGTCAAGGACCTTCCGGGCTACCGCTACAAGGTGATCCGCGGCGGCCTCGACACCGCCGGCGTCGGCGACCGGCGCCAGGCGCGCTCCAAATACGGCGCGAAACGGGGCTCGTAATGCCGAGGCGCGCCAAGGTTCAGCCCCGGCTGCTGGAGCCGGATTCCGTCCACTCGTCCCGCCTGGTCACGCAGGTGATCAACAAGGTGATGACGCGCGGCAAGAAGTCGACCGCCGAGGCGATCGTCTACAGCGCGCTGGACCGGATCGGCGAGCAGACGGGCAAGCCGCCGGTCGAGGTGCTCGAGCAGGCGATCAAGACCGTGACCCCCGTGCTGGAGGTCCGCCCGCGCCGCGTCGGCGGAGCGAACTACCAGGTTCCCGTCGAGGTGCCGCAGCGTCGCGCGCGCACGCTGGCCGTGCGCTGGATCGTCCAGTTCGCGCGCGAGCGGCGCGAGAAGCACATGGACGAGAAGCTCGCGGGCGAGATCCTCGACGCACTCAACCAGCAGGGCGGGGCCTTCAAGCGCAAGGACGACCTCTACCGGATGGCGCAGGCCAACAAGGCCTTCGCGCACTACAGGTGGTGACCGTGACGGCCGTGGACGAGAAGACACAGAGCGCGGTCGCACTGGAGCGGGTGCGCAACATCGGGATCATGGCCCACATCGACGCGGGCAAGACCACCACGACCGAGCGGATCCTCTACTACACGGGCCGCACCCACAAGATGGGCGAGGTTCACGAGGGCGCCGCGGTCATGGACTGGATGGCCCAGGAGCAGGAGCGTGGGATCACGATCACCTCTGCTGCGACGACGGCCTCGTGGCGCGATTTTCGTATCAACATTATCGATACGCCCGGACACGTGGACTTTACGGTCGAGGTCGAGCGCAGCCTGCGCGTGCTCGACGGCGCGATCGCCGTCTTCGACTCCGTCGCAGGCGTCGAGCCGCAGTCCGAGACCGTCTGGCGCCAGGCCGACCGCTACCGCGTCCCCCGGATCGCCTTCATCAACAAGATGGACCGCACCGGCGCCGACTTCTTCGCCGCCGTGCAGTCGATGACCGACCGCCTCGGCGCCCGGCCGGTGCCGGTTCAGCTGCCGATCGGCCAGGAGGAGCACTTCCGCGGGGTCGTCGACCTGATCGAGATGCGCGCGATCGTCTGGGAGGACGACCTCGGCACGAAGATGGAGACGGGCGAGATCCCGTCCGAGCTCGTCGAGCAGGCCCAGGAGTATCACCACCAGCTGATCGACGCCGTCGCCGACCACGACGACGAGCTGATGGAGACGTTCCTGCTGGACGAGGACTCGGTCATCCCCGAGATGCTCAGGCGGGCGCTGCGCGCCGCGACGCTCGACATCTCCGTCACGCCGGTGCTTGCCGGCTCGGCGTTCAAGAACAAGGGCGTCCAGCCGCTGCTCGACGCCGTGATCGACTACCTGCCGAGCCCGCTCGACGTGCCGCCCGTGCACGGGATCGACCCGCGCACCGAGCACGAGCTCTCGCGCCGGCCGGCGCTGGACGAGCCGTTCTCCGCGCTCGTATTCAAGGTCATGTCCGACCCGTACGTCGGCAAGCTCACGTATTTCCGCGTCTACTCGGGCCAGGTCAAGGCCGGGGAACGCGTCCTCAACACGACGACCGGCAAGACCGAGCGGGTCGGCCGCATCCTCCAGATGCACGCCAACCACCGCGAGGAGCGCGAGGAGATCGGCGCGGGCGAGATCGCCGCCGCGGTCGGCCTCAAGGCCTCGACCACGGGCGAGACGCTCGCCGTCGACACGGCTCCGATCCGGCTCGAGTCGATGGACTTCCCGGAGCCGGTGATCGCGGTGGCAATCGAGCCGAAGACGAAGGCCGACCAGGACAAGCTGTCGTCGGGCCTCCTACGGCTGTCCGAAGAGGACCCGACCTTCCGCGTCCGCAGCGACGAGGAGACCGGGCAGACGCTCATCTCCGGCATGGGCGAGCTCCACCTCGAGATCATCGTCGACCGGCTCCTGCGTGAGTTCTCGGTTGACGCCAACGTCGGCCGCCCGCAGGTCGCCTACCGCGAGACCTTCGGCCGGCCGGTGGAGAAGATCGAGGGCAGGTTCGTCCGCCAGACCGGCGGCCGCGGCCAGTACGGGCACGCAGTGATCAACGGCGAGCCGGCCGATCCCGGCGACGGCTACGAGTTCCTCGACCGGATCACCGGCGGCTCGATCCCGCGGGAGTACATCCCCGCGGTCGACCTCGGCATCCAGGAGGCGATGGAGTCCGGAGTCATCGCCGGCTACCCGGTCGTCGACGTCCGGATCGAGCTCGTCGACGGCTCGTTCCACGACGTCGACTCGAGCGAGATGGCATTCAAGGTCGCCGGCTCGATGGCGTTCAAGGAGGCCATGAAGCGCTCGAAGCCGAAGCTTCTCGAGCCGGTGATGGCCGTCGAGGTCGTGACCCCCGAGGAGTACCTCGGCGACGTCATGGGCGATCTCAACTCGCGCCGCGGGCGCGTCGAGGGCCTCGAGCCTGCGCACGGGAACGCGCAGGCGATCCGGGCCCACGTGCCCCTCGCGACGATGTTTGGTTACGCGACCGACCTGCGCTCGACGACGCAGGGGCGGGCCACGTTCACGATGCAGTTCGACCGGTACGAGGAAGTGCCGCAGTCGATTGCAAGCGAGCTCGTCGACTCGCAGGGCTAACGCCTACGTCACCAACAAGGAGAAGCTGAGTTATGGGTAAGCAGAAGTTCGAGCGCGACAAGCCGCATCTGAACGTCGGCACGATCGGTCACATCGACCACGGGAAGACGACCCTGACCGCCGCGATCACGAAGGTGCTCTCGGAGCAGGGGACCAACACCGCCGCGCGCGATTTCGACTCGATCGACAACGCGCCGGAGGAGCGGCAGCGGGGTATCACGATCAACACGTCGCACGTCGAGTACGAGACGGCGAACCGCCACTACGCGCACGTCGACTGCCCCGGGCACGCCGACTACATCAAGAACATGATCACGGGCGCCGCCCAGATGGACGGCGCGATCCTCGTCGTCTCGGCGGCCGACGGCCCAATGCCGCAGACCCGCGAGCACATCCTGCTCGCGCGGCAGGTCGAGGTGCCCTACATCGTGGTCTTCCTGAACAAGGCCGACATGGTCGACGACCCGGAGCTGCTCGAGCTCGTCGAGATGGAGGTGCGCGAGCTGCTCTCCAAGTACGAGTTCCCCGGCGACGACATCCCGATCGTGACCGGCTCGGCGCTCAAGGCGCTCGAGGGCGACGAGGAGCAGGCGCAGAAGATCCTCGAGCTGATGCAGGCCGTGGACGACTACATCCCCGAGCCGCAGCGCGACATCGACAAGCCGTTCCTGATGCCGATCGAGGACGTCTTCACGATCACCGGCCGCGGCACGGTCGTCACCGGCCGGATCGAGCAGGGCAAGATCGAGTCGGGCAACGAGGTCGAGATCGTGGGCATCCACCCGGAGATCGAGAAGACGGTCGTCACCGGGCTCGAGATGTTCAACAAGACGCTCGACTACGCCCAGGCCGGCGACAACGCCGGGGCGCTCCTCCGCGGCACCAAGCGCGAGGAGGTCGAGCGCGGGCAGGTGCTCGCCAAGCCCGGCTCGATCACGCCGCACACGGTCTTCAAGGCCGAGGTCTACGTGCTCTCGAAGGACGAGGGCGGCCGCCACACGCCGTTCTTCAACGGCTACCGGCCGCAGTTCTACTTCCGCACGACGGACGTGACCGGCTCGATCAAGCTTCCGGACGGCCAGGAGATGGTCATGCCGGGCGACAACACGAACATGGACATCGAGCTGATCCAGCCGATCGCCATGGACCAGGGGCTGCGCTTCGCGATCCGCGAGGGCGGCCGCACGGTCGGCGCCGGCGTGGTGACGGCGATCACGACCTAAACGGGACGAGAGAGAGGGACGCGCCGGAATGGCACAGCAGAAGATCCGCATCCGCCTCAAGGGCTACGACCACCAGACCCTGGACAAGGCGGCCGCCTCGATCGTCGAGAACGCGACCCGTTCCGGCGCGACCATCACCGGGCCCGTGCCCCTGCCCACCGAGAAGAACGTCTACTGCGTGATTCGCAGCCCGTTCAAGGACAAGGACTCGCGCGAGCACTTCGAGGTGCGCACGCACAAGCGCCTGATCGACATCCACTCCCCGACGCCGAAGACGGTCGACTCGCTCATGCGGCTCGACCTCCCGGCCGGGGTCGACATCGAGATCAAACTCTGATGAAAGGAATCGTCGGCAAGAAGCTGGGCATGACCCAGGTCTTCGACCCCGAGACCGGCGAGGTGACGCCGGTGACGGTGATCGAGGCGGGCCCGTGCCCGGTGGTCCGGGTGAAGACGGTCGAGTCGGACGGCTACGAGGCCGTCCAGCTCGCGTTCGGCCCGGTGGCCGACTGGAAGCTGACCAAGCCGCGCCTCGGGCAGCTCGGCAAGGCCGGGCCGCACGCGAAGCTCGTCGAGTTCCGCGGCCCGAGCGAGCTCGCCGAGGGCGAGTCCGTGACCGTCGAGGCCTTCGAGCCAGGCGAGCGCGTGAAGGTCTCGGGAATCGGGATCGGCAAGGGCTTCGCGGGGACGATCAAGCGCCACAACTTCGGCCGCGGGCCGAAGACGCACGGCTCGCACAACATCCGCCAGCGGGGCTCGATCGGGGCCTCGGCAACGCCCTCGCGCGTCTTCAAGGGCATGCGCATGGCCGGCCGGATGGGCGGCAAGCGCGTCACGCAGGTCGGGCTGACGGTCCACGAGATCGACCCGGGGCGCAACCTGCTCCTCGTCAAGGGCGCAGTACCCGGTCCGCGCAACGGCGTGGTCGAGGTGAGAGAGGACAAGAACCGTGGCGGCGCCTAAGGCTCCCGTCCTCGACAGGGCCGGCAAGTCGGCCAAGAGCCTCACGCTCGAGGCCGAGGTGTTCGGCGTGGACGTCAAGCCGCATCTCCTGCACGAGACCGTGCGCGCGGAGCAGAACGCGGCCCGGTCCGCGACCCGCGGCGGCAAGAGCCGCGGCCTCGTCGCGGGCGGGCGCTCGAAGCCGTGGCGCCAGAAGGGCACCGGGCGAGCGCGCGCCGGCTCCATTCGCGCGCCGCACTGGACCGGCGGAGGCATGGCGTTCCCGCCGACCGGCCGCAACTTCGAGGTCAAGGTCAACCGCAAGGCCCGGCGCGCGGCGCTCCGGGGCGCGCTCTCCGCGCACGCGCAGGCGGGCACGCTCGGCGTGCTCGACCCGGGCGGGTTCGAGGAGCCGTCGACAAAGGCCGCCGCAGAGCTCGTCGGCGCCTGGGGGAAGGAGCTCCCGGTCCTCGTCGTCGCGCAGCCCGACGAGGAGAACCTGATCAAGTCGTTCCGCAACATCGAGCGTGTCGCGGTCACCGCGCCCGCCGACCTCGAGGTGAGACACGTCGTCTGGGCCCGTTCGCTGCTGATCAGCGAGCCGGCGGTCGAGCAGGTGGAGGGGAGGGCGTCGTGAGCCTTCACCCCAACCAGATCCTGCTCGCACCGGTCGTGACCGAGAAGGGCTACGAGCTGATCGACCAGCGGAAGTACTCGTTCCGCGTCCACCCGGACGCGCACAAGACGCAGGTCCGGCAGGCCGTCGAGGAGCTGTTCAACGTGCACGTCGAGCGCGTGAACATCCTCAAGGTTCAGCCCAAGCCGAAGCGTCGCGGCCTCGTGCGCGGCAAGCGGCCCGGCTGGAAGAAGGCGATCGTCCAGATCCGCCAGGGCGAGTCGATCGAGATCTTCGAGGGGGCGCAGGTCTAGTGGCGCTCAGGAAGTACAAGCCGACCTCTCCCGGCAGGCGGTTCATGTCCGTCTCGGCGTTCGACGAGGTGACGAAGAGCGAGCCGGAGAAGAGCCTGCTCGAGCCGCTGAAGAAGACCGGCGGCCGGAACACACACGGGCGGATCACCCGGCGCCACCAGGGCGGCGGGCACAAGCGCCGCTACCGCGTGATCGACTTCAAGCGTGTCAAGGACGCCGTCCCGGCCAGGGTGGCCGCGATCGAGTACGACCCGAACCGCTCGGCCCGGATCGCGCTCCTGCACTACGCCGACGGCGCGAAGGCCTACATCCTCGCTCCTGCGCGGCTGCAGGTCGGCGCGATGGTCGAGTCGGGACCGGAGGCGGACATCAAGCCCGGCAACGCGCTCCCGCTGGCGAACATCCCGACCGGCACGCTCGTCCACAACGTCGAGCTGAAGCCGGGCAGGGGCGGCCAGCTCGCGCGCAGCGCCGGCTCGGGCGTCCAGCTCGTGGCGAAGGACGAGGGCCAGGGCGTGCTGCGGCTTCCGTCCGGCGAGCTGCGCCGCGTCCCGCTCACCTGCCGGGCGACGATCGGGCAGGTCGGCAACGTGGACCACGAGAACATCACGGGCGGCAAGGCGGGCCGGAGCCGCTGGCGCGGCAAGCGACCGACCGTCCGCGGCTCGGCGATGAACCCGGTCGACCACCCGCACGGCGGCGGCGAGGGCAAGTCGAAGGGCGGCCGCCATCCGGTGACGCCCTGGGGCGTGCCGACGCTCGGAAAGCGCACGCGCCGCAAGCACAAGGAGTCCGACAAGCTGATCGTCCGCGGTCGGCGCCGCGGGAAGGAGAAGCGCTAAGTGTCGAGATCGAGCAAGAAGGGCCCGTTCGTCGAGGAGCGGCTGCTGAGCCGGATCGAGGCGATGAACGAGTCCGGGAACAAGCAGATGGTTCGCACCTGGTCGCGCGCGTCGACCGTCTTCCCCGAGATGGTCGGCCACACGATCGCGGTCCACGACGGTCGCAAGCACGTACCCGTGTTCGTTACCGAGCAGATGGTCGGGCACAAGCTCGGCGAGTTCGCGCCGACGCGCACGTTCCGCGCGCACTCGGGCGACCGCAAGACCGAGGTGAAGCGAACCTGATGGCGACGGAGCGGGAGGTGCGCGCCGTGGCCAAGTGGGTGCGGATGTCGCCGCGCAAGGCACGGCTGGTCGCCGAGCACATCCGCGGCCGGTCGGTCCCGGAGGCCCGCACGGTCCTCGCGTTCACGCCGCGCGCGGCCGCACGCGAGCTCGAGAAGGTGCTGCGCTCCGCGGTCGCGAACGCCGAGGCCAACCACAACCTCGTCGGCGACGACCTGTTCGTCTCGGCTGCCACGGTGGACGAGGGGCCGGTGCTCAAGCGCTGGCGCGCCCGCGCGCGGGGGCGCGCGGTCCGGATCCGCAAGCCGACCTGCCACATCACGGTCACGCTCGCGCAGCTCGAGGCGTCGCCGGCCCAGGAGGCGCCTCCGAAGGAGGAGCCCGTCGAGGAGGAGCAGCCCCAGCAGGAGCCGAAGGCGGAGGAGAAGCCCAAGCGCAAGCCGAGGGCGAAGAAGGCCGCCGCGAAGCCGAAGGCAAAGGCAGCAGGGAGGAAGAGCTAGATGGGTCAGAAGGTTCATCCCGGCGGGATGCGCGTCGGCGTCATCCACGACTGGAAGTCGAACTGGTACACGGGAACGAAGGAGTTCGCGGCGTACCTGCTCGAGGACATCAAGATCCGCGAGCACATCCTCAACAAGCTCTCGCACGCGGGGCTGTCCGACATCTTGATCCGCAAGGACGCGCAGCGGATCACGATCGACATCTACACCGCGAGACCGGGCATCGTGATCGGCAAGTCGGGCGTGGAGGTGGACGCACTCCGCAAGGAGATCCACGGCATGACGAACAAGGCCGTGCACGTCAACATCAACGAGATCAAGCGGCCCGAGCTCGATGCGAAGCTGGTCGCGCAGTCGATCGCCGAGCAGCTCGAGAACCGCGTCAGCTTCCGGCGCGCGATGAAGCGCTCACTCGCGTCGGCGATCCGCTCCGGCGCGCACGGCGTCAAGGTGATGTGCGGCGGCCGGCTCGGCGGTGGCGAGATGAGCCGCTCGGAGATGTACTCCGAGGGACGAGTCCCCCTGCACACGATCCGCGCGGACATCGACTACGGCTTCGCCGAGGCGAAGACGACCTCCGGCCGGATCGGCGTGAAGGTCTGGATCAACAAGGGCGAGATCATGCCCGAGGGCTTCGAGGGCGTCGGCCAGCGCGACGCGCGGCTCGGCGACCAGGACCAGGCTCGCCGCAGGGGCGGCGCCGTCGAGGGCCTGGGCGCCTCGCGCGAGGGCGGCCGCGGGCGGGGGCCCGACCGCGAGGGGCTCGGCCCGGTGCGCCAGCGCCGACGGGGCCAGGGCGGTCCGCGCAAACCGGGTGGCGGGCGCGGACGTGGGCGCGCGGGGGCAGAGAAGCCGACGCCTGCCGAGACTCCCGCCGAGGAGGCAACTCCCGAGACGCCCGACGTTGCCGCGGAGGCTCAGCCCGCAGAGCAGGCCGCCCCGGAGGCCGAGAGCACGGAGACGACGGAATCGACCGAGAAGCCGACCAGAAAGAAGCGTTCGTAGGTGCTGCTCCCGAAGAAGACGAAGTACCGCAAGTACCAGCGCGGCCGCCGCAGGGGCATGGCCAAGGGCCAGACCGTGGTCCAGGCCGGCGACTACGGCCTGAAGGCGCTCGAGCCCGGCTGGGTCACCAACCGGCAGATCGAGGCCGCTCGAATCGCGATGACCCGCAAGATCCGCCGAGGCGGGAAGGTCTGGATCAACGTCTTCCCCGACAAGCCGGTCACGCAGAAGCCGGCCGAGACGCGCATGGGCTCAGGCAAGGGAGCGCCCGAGCACTGGGTCGCCGTGGTCAAGCCCGGGCGGGTCATGTTCGAGCTCGCCGGGGTGGACGAGCGCCTCGCCAAGGAGGCCCTGCGTCTGGCTGGCCGGAAGCTGCCGATCAAGACGAAGATCGTGAAAAGGGAGGCGGATCTCTTTGCGAGCTAGAGAGCTGCGCGAGCTGACCGACGAAGAGCTCGACCACAGGCTGGCCGAGACGCGCCAGGAGCTGTTCAACCTGCGCTTCCAGGGCGCCACGGGCGCGCTCGAGAACACCGCGCGCCTGAAGCTCGCCAAGCGCGAGATCGCACGCATCCTGACCATCCGCAACGACCGTGAAGGACGGCTGACGAGAGAGGCACATGGCTGACGACGAGAAGACCAAGGACGAAGAGGCAGTCGCCGAGGAGACGGCGGCCGAGGAGACCGAGCCGGTCGCCGCGGCAGAGCCCGAGCCTGAAGCCGAAGAGGCTCCGGCAGAGGAGGCTGCGGCCGAGGAGGCTCCCGCCGAGGAGCCGGCCGCCGCGGCCGACGCGGAGGCGGAGCCCGAGCCAGAGGCCGAGGAGGCGCCCGCGCAGCCTGCCCGGAAGCCGAAGCGCAAGCGCCTTCCGCGCTCGCAGCGCCACAAGCACTCGAAGCCGAAGCGCGAGCGCCCTGCCGAGCACGCTACGCGTTCTAGTATCACGCGCCTACCCAAACCGGAGCGGATTCGCGGTCGGAAGCAGGAGCGCCGCGGCGTCGTCGTCTCGAGCGCGATGGACAAGACGATCGTCGTCAAGGTCGACACCGTGAAGGCGCACCCGAGGTACAAGAAGGTCGTGCGCCGCTCGAACACGTTCCACGCGCACGACGAGCAGAACAGCGCGAAGGTCGGCGACCTCGTGCGGATCGTCGAGACGAAGCCGCTCTCGAAGACGAAGAGCTGGCGCCTCGCAGAGGTCCTGGAGGAAGCCAAGTGATCCAGCAGGAATCCCGCCTGCGTGTGGCCGACAACACGGGCGCGCGCGAGATCCTCTGTATCCGCGTCAAAGGCGGCTCTCACCGCCGCTACGCGCGGGTCGGCGACGTGATCACTGCGACGGTCAAGACCGCGAGCCCGCAGGGCGCCGTCAAGAAGGGCGAGGTCGTTCAGGCCGTGGTCGTCCGCACGCGGAAGCCGTTCGGGCGGAACGACGGCACCTCGATCGCGTTCGACGAGAACGCGGCCGTGCTGATCGACAGCGCCCGCAACCCGCGCGGCACGCGCATCTTCGGCCCGGTCGCGCGCGAGCTGCGCGAGAAGAACTTCATGAAGATTGTCAGCCTCGCTCCGGAGGTCCTCTGAGTGGCCGCCAAGATGAAGGTCCGGAAGGGCGACCTCGTGCAGATGCTGGCCGGCAAGGATCGCGGCAAGCAGGGACGCGTGATCGAGGCGCGCCCGCGCGAGAAGCGGGTGATCGTCGAGAACCTGAACGTGGTCAAGCGGCACACGCGCCCGCGCCCGCTCGCAGACGCGAGCCGGATGGGCGGCACCCAGATGACGCCCGGCGGCGTAATCGAGAAGGCCGCACCGGTCCCGGTCTCGAAGGTGATGCTCGTCTGCCCGACCTGCAACCGCCCGACCCGGATCGGGATGACGACGAAGGAGGTCAAGGGCCGCGAGGTGCACGTGCGCGTGTGCAAGCGAGCCGACTGCCTCCAGGAGATCGACAAGTGAGCGAGACCAACGGTTACGAGCCACGGATGAAGGTCGCGTACGAGACGGAGCTTCGTGCGCGCCTCAAGGACGAGCTCGGCCTACGCAGCGTGATGGAGGTCCCGCGTGTCCAGAAGATCACGCTCAACATGGGCGTGGGCGAGGCGAAGACCGAGGCGAAGGCGCTCGACGGCGCGATCGAGGAGCTGACGACGATCGCCGGCCAGCGCGCGCAGGTGCGCAAGGCCCGCAAGTCGATCGCGAGCTTCAAGGTCCGCGAGGGGATGCCCGTAGGTGCGCGCGTGACCCTGCGCGGCGCCCGGATGTGGGACTTCCTCGACCGGCTCGTCTCGATCGCGCTCCCACGCATCCGCGACTTCCGCGGGCTCGACCCGGGCTCGTTCGACGGGCGCGGCAACTTCTCGCTCGGGATCCGCGAGCAGATCATCTTCCCCGAGATCGACTACGACCAGATCGCGGGCATCCGAGGGTTGGACGTCACGATCACGACCACGGCGCCGGACGACGAGCAGGGCCTCGCGCTCCTGCGCGGGCTCGGGATGCCGTTCGCCCAGGAACGCGGCGAAGGAGAGGCATAAGGAATGGCACGAAAGGCTCTGATCGAGAAATCACGCCGGGAACCGCGGTTCAAGACCCGCGCCTACTCGCGGTGCAACCGCTGCGGCCGCCCGCGCGCCGTCTACAAGAAGTTCGGGCTCTGCCGGATCTGCCTGCGCGAGCTGGCACACGAGGGCGTGATCCCGGGCATGACCAAGTCCAGTTGGTGAGGCGAGATGCAGACTGACCCGATCGCAGACATGCTCACGAGAATTCGCAACGCGAACCGCGCGCTCCAGGAGAGCGCCGAGATGCCGAGCTCGCGCCTCAAGGCGGAGATCGCCCGCCTGCTCAAGGAGGAGGGGTACATCCGCGACTACCACGTCGAGCGGCGGGAGGACACGCCGTACGACACCCTGGTCGTCGAGCTCAAGTTCGGCCGCAACCGCGAGCGCGTGATCACCGACCTCAAGCGGGTCTCGAAGCCCGGCCGACGCGTGTACGCGCAGAAGGACAGGCTTCCACGCGTGCTTGGTGGCATGGGCACGGCGATCCTGTCCACCTCCGGAGGCCTGATCACGAGCCGCACCGCGGCGGAGCGCGGCGTGGGCGGCGAGGTCGTCTGCTTCGTCTGGTGAGCGATGAGTCGAATCGGCAGACAGCCCATCGAGCTCCCGACCGGCGTGTCGGTCTCGATCTCGCCTGGCCGCGTGATGGTGAACGGCCCGCTAGGCGAGCTGAGCCAGCACGTGCCGGCGCGCATGAACGTCGAGCAGCAGGACGGCTCGGTCGTCGTCACGCGCCCGAGCGACCGCGGCGAGGACCGAGCGCTGCACGGGCTCACGCGCACGCTGATCGCGAACATGGTCGAGGGCGTCACGAGCGGCTTCCAGAAGCGGCTCGAGATCCAGGGCGTCGGCTACCGAGCCTCGCTGCGCGGCGCCGACCTCGAGCTGAACGTCGGCTTCTCGCACCCGGTCGTCGTCAAGGCGCCCCAGGGGATCACGTTCGAGGTGCCGAGCCAGACCGAGGTGATCGTCAAGGGCATCGACAAGCAGCAGGTCGGGCACACCGCGGCCGAGGTGCGCAAGGTGCGCCCGCCCGAGCCGTACAAGGGCAAGGGCATCCGCTACGAGGGCGAGTACGTGCGCCGGAAAGTGGGGAAGAGAGCATGAGACATCGCCTGCGATGTCTCCTTCAGGCCGGACGAGCTATGCCCGTGTGGCCGTCTGCAACGACCGATCGAGACGACGTCGGTCAGGAGACTCGGCCTTGAGCACGCTCACCGTCAGAAAAGCGCGCGAGCGCCGCCACAAGCGCGTGCGTAGCAAGGTCTTCGGCACCGCCGAGCGCCCGCGCCTGGTCGTGTTCCGCTCCAACCGCGGGATCGAGGCGCAGCTCGTCGACGACCTCGAGGGCAGGACGCTCGCGGCCGCCAGCTGGTTGCAGCTCAAGCGCCCGTTCAAGGGCTCGAAGAGCGACCAGGCGGCCGAGGTCGGCAAGCTTCTGGCGGAGCGGGCAAAGGATGCAGGGGTCGGAGCCGTCGTGTTCGACCGCGGTGGCTACCTCTACCACGGCCGCGTCAAGGCGCTGGCCGATGCGGCACGAGAAGGAGGGCTGGAGTTCTAGATGGCAGTTGACCAGCAGGAGACGAGGGAGCTCAAGGAGCGCGTCGTCGAGATCAACCGCGTCGCCAAGGTGGTCAAGGGCGGCCGGAGGTTCTCGTTCACCGCGCTCGTCGTGATCGGCGACGAGGTCGAGCGCGTCGGCCTCGGCTACGGGAAGGCCCGCGAGGTCCCGCTCGCGATCTCGAAGGCCGTCGACGACGCGAAGAAGAACCTCTTCAGCGTCCCGCGCCACGGCACGACGATCACACACGAGATCCTCGGCGAGTTCGGCGCTGCCAGGGTACTGCTGCGGCCCGCCAGCGAGGGAACCGGCGTGATCGCCGGCGGCGGGATCCGCGCGGTGCTCGAGCTGGCCGGGGTGCGCGACATCCTCGCGAAGAGCCTCGGGACGACGAACCCGGTCAACATGCTGAAGGCGACCGTCAACGGCCTCCAGCGGCTCCGGCGCCCGGACGAGGTCGCCGCGTCGCGTGGCCTGACGATCAGCCAGGTCCTCCCGGTCGGCGCGAAGCCGCCCGAGGAGCCGGAGCCCGAGCCGCCTGCCGCGGCCGAGGCGGAGGAGAAGAGCGATGGCGAAGCTGAAGATCACGCAGACGCGTAGCGCGATCGGCCAGAGCCGGCGCCACCGCGGCACGCTGCGCGCGCTCGGGCTCGGCAAGATCGGCCGCACCGCGGAGCACGCGGAGAGCCCGCAGCTCGCCGGTATGCTCAGGAAGGTCAGCCACCTGGTGCGGGTGGACGGAGATTCGTAGCGTGGACGACCTCAACCTCTCGAACCTCAAGCCGGCCGATCCTCGAAAAGCGCGCAAGCGCGTGGGTCGGGGCCTCGGCTCGGGCAAGGGCCGCTACTCCGGCCGCGGGATCAAGGGCCAGAAGTCGCGCTCCGGCTCGCACAAGATGCGGCCCGGCTTCGAAGGCGGCCAGAACCCGATCTACATGCGGCTCGGCAAGCAGCGCGGCCCGTACTCGAAGGACGCGATGCCGATGGGCCCGCACCGCACCTCGACGGCGCCGGTGAACGTGGCCACGCTCGAGGCGCGCTTCGACGCCGGTGGCGAGGTAACCCCGGAGTCACTCGTCGAGAAGGGCGTGCTCAAGAACACGAAGACCGACGTCAAGATCCTCGGTCAGGGCGAGCTGACGAAGAAGCTGAGTGTCACCGCGCACGCGGTCTCCGCGAGCGCGCGCGAGAAGATCGAGGCAGCGGGCGGCACGATCACGCTCCTGCGGGAGCCGAAGGTGCGGCTGCCGAAGCGCAGGCCGGCCTCCGCACGGCCCGCCGAGCCCGAGCCCGAGGACGAGGCTCCCGAGCCGGAGCAGGCGCCGGCCGAGCCCGAGGCAGAGGCGTCGGAGGAGCACGAGGAGGGCGAGAGCTAGGTGTTCTCCTGGCTGGCGAACGCCTGGCGGGTCCCGGAGCTCCGGAAGCGCGTCCTCTTCACGGCGCTGATCCTCGGCCTGTACCGCCTGGGCGCCTGGATCCCGGCGCCGGGCGTCGACTCGCAGTCGATCAAGAACTACTTCAGCGGTCAGGGCGGGACGATCCTCGGCCTGCTCAACATCTTCTCGGGCGGCGCGCTCTCGCAGTTCTCGCTGTTCGCGCTCGGGATCATGCCGTACGTCACGGCCTCGATCATCCTCCAGCTCCTGACGGTGGTGATCCCCAGCCTCGAGGCGCTTCAGAAGGAGGGCGAGGCCGGTTACGCCAAGATCAACCAGTACACGCGGTACCTGACCGTCGCGCTGGCGGCGGCCCAGGCGACCGGCTACGCGTACCTGTTCCAGCGGCAGGGCGCGCTCAACGTGAGCATCACCTCGGGGCGGTTCGTCCTGATCATCGTGACGCTTACCGCGGGCACGACGCTGCTGATGTGGATGGGCGAGCTGATCACGAAGCGTGGGATCGGGAACGGGATCTCGCTGCTGATCTTCGCCTCGATCCTCACGTCGGCGCCGGCCGGGATCACCGCCTGGTACAACGGCGGCCCGATGGAGAAGCTGTTCTTCCCGCTGATCGCGCTCGGGATCGTCGTCGCGGTCGTGTTCATGCAGGAGGGCCAGCGGCGGATCCCGATCCAGTACGCGAAGCGGATGGTGGGGCGCCGCATGACGGCCGGCGGCACGACCTACCTGCCGCTGCGCGTGAACATGGCGGGCGTCATCCCGATCATCTTCGCGGCCGCGGTGATGGCCTTCCCGCCGACGATCGGGCAGTACTTCCCGCAGACGCAGGGCTTCGTCAACCGCCACTTCCAGCCGTCGAGCCTGAGCTACCTCCTGCTCGAGGCGTCCCTGATCATCATCTTCACGTACTTCTACACGGCGGTCCAGTTCAACCCGGTCGACCAGGCGGACAACCTGCGCAAGTACGGCGGCTACGTGCCCGGGATCAGGCCCGGGCCACCGACCGCCCAGTACTTCGACCGTGTGCTCACGCGGCTCACGCTGCCCGGCTCGATCTACCTCGCGATTGTGGCGATCCTCCCGAGCATCTTCATCCGCTACGGCGGCTTCTCACAGGCGAACTCGCGTGCCCTCGGTGGCACGTCGGTTCTGATCGTGGTCGGCGTCGCCCTCGACACCATGCGCCAGATGGAGTCGCAGATGATGATGCGCTCCTACGAGGGCTTTCTCAAATAGGCGTCTCGGCGGGCTTCTCGGGGGCGGCCGGGCGGCCGGCCTTGAACGTCCTGTTGCTGGGCCCGCAGGGCGCGGGCAAGGGAACCCAGGGCAAGCTGCTCTCCGCCGAGTACGGCGTGCCGCACATCGCGACAGGCGACATGCTGCGCGCCGCGATCGCGGACGGCACCGAGCTCGGCCGCAAGGCGGAGCCGCTCCTGAACGCCGGGAAGCTCGTCCCGGACGAGATCATGATCGGCCTCATCCGCGAGCGGCTCGGGCAGGAGGACACGTACGGCGGCTTCGTGCTCGACGGCTTCCCGCGCACGACCGTCCAGGCGGAGGCGCTCGACGCGAACCTGGAGGAGATCGAGCGCCCGCTCAGCGTCGTGTTCGAGTTCCAGCTCCCGGAGGAGGTCTGCGTCGAGCGGCTGCGGCGCCGCGCTGAGGAGGAGGGCCGCGTCGACGACACGCCTGACGCGATCCGTACGAGGCTCCGCCTCTACCACGAGCAGACCGAGCCGCTGGTCGAGTACTACCGCGTCCGCGGTAGCCTCGTCGGCGTCCCCGCAGACCGCCCCGTTCAGGAGGTCTTCGCCGAGATCCAGCGCGCGCTGGAGCAGGTGGCCGTCAGGTGATCATCCGCAAGTCCACGGAGGAGATCGAGCTGATGGCGCGCGCGGGGGTCGTCGTCGCCGACGTGCTGGCGCTGCTCGGGGAGCGGGCACGACCGGGCGCCTCCACCGCCGACCTCGACGCGCTCGCCGACGAGTTCATCCGCTCGCACGGCGGGGTGCCGACGTTCAAGGGATACCGCGGCTACCCGGCCGCGATCTGCACCTCGCCGAACGACATGGTCGTGCACGGGATCCCGGGCCCGTACACGCTCGAGGAGGGCGACATCCTCTCGGTGGACGTCGGGGTTACCCTCGACGGCTTCGTCGCCGACTCGGCGTACACGTTCGCGATCGGCGAGATCTCCGCCGACGCGGAGCGGCTGGTGGAGGGCTGTAAGAGCGCGTTGGCGGCCGGCATCGAGCAGTGCCGGGCCGGCAACCGACTCTCCGACATCTCCCATGCAGTGGAGACCGCGACCGAGGCGAACGGGTTCTCCGTCGTGCGGAGCCTCGTCGGCCACGGGGTCGGCCGCTCGATGCACGAGGAGCCGCAGATCCCGAACTACGGCGCGCCCGGCCGCGGGCCGCTGCTCTCGCCAGGGATGACCTTCGCGATCGAGCCGATGATCACGGCGGGCGGGCCTGACGTCGTCGTCCAGGACGACGACTGGTCGATCTCGACCGCAGACGGCTCGCTTTCCGCCCACTTCGAGCACACGGTCGCGATCATGGAGGAGGGGCCGCGAATCCTGACGGCGGCGAGGACGGCCGTCAGTACGTGAATCAGGACCCGAGGATCCAGGCATATGCGTCGCTGCTCGTGGGGCAGTGCCTGGACGTGCAGGCCGGCTGGCAGGTGGTCGTCTCGGGCGGCATGCTCGCTCGGCCGCTGATCGAGGCCGTCTACCGCGAGCTCGGCCGCAGAGGCGCCTACGCGATCCCGCGTCTCAGCTTCACCGGCTCGGGCGTCAACCTCCCCTGGGCCCAGGAGGCACCGGAGGAGCTGCTCGACGAGCCCTCGCGGATCGAGGCGTATCCGCTCCACGAGGCGGACGGCTGGGTCGGGATCGAGGCGCCCGAGAACACGCGCGAGCTCGCCGGGCTCGACCCGGAGCGGCTCGGCCGCCTCCAGGCGGGCCTCCGGCCGCACATGGAGCGGGCGTTCACATTCGATCTGAAGTGGGTCGGCTGCCAGTACCCGACCGCGGCGCTCGCCCAGGATGCGGGCATGTCGGTCACCGAGTTCGAGGACTTCCTCTACGGCGCCTGCCTGCTCGACTGGGCCGCCGAGGGGGAGCGGATGGCTCGCTACGCCGCGCGCTTCGACGAAGCGGAAGAGGTCCGGATCGTCGCCGCCGAAACCGACCTCACGCTCAGCCTGGCCGGGCGCAAAGGCGAGGTCGACGCGGGTGGGGCGAACATGCCGGGCGGCGAGTTCTTCTATTCGCCGATCGAGGACTCGGCCTCGGGCACGATCGCGTTCACCGAGTTTCCGGCCGTGTATTACGGCCGCGAGGTCGCGGGCATCCGGCTCCGCTTCGAGAACGGCCGGGTCGTCGACGCCTCGGCCGAGCGCAACGAGGACTTCCTGATCGAGACCCTCGACCGCGACGAGGGCTCCCGGCGGCTCGGCGAGCTCGGCATCGGCTGCAACCCCCGCATCACCAACCACATGAAGAACACGCTCTTCGACGAGAAGATCGACGGCACGATCCACCTCGCGCTCGGCAACGGCCTGCCCGACGTCGGCGGCACGAACGTCAGCCAGATCCACTGGGACATCGTGAAGGACATGCGCGGCAACGGGCGGATCGAGCTCGACGGCGAGCTCGTGCAGGAAAACGGCCGCTGGCTGATCTAGCGCGCTCGGGCGTTTTCGGCGTGTTTGCTACCATTTCACGGCGCGGCGCGAGCCGTGTTTTTCCATGTCCCCAACCGCGCTCGTCGAGCGCGGTTTCTGTGAGGTAGATGGCCGAAAAGGAAGAGAAAATCGAGGTCGAGGGCGAGATCGTCGAGGCGCTCCCGAGCACCATGTTCCGGGTGCACATCGACGACCTGGACACGAATGTCCTCGCCACCATCTCCGGGAAGATGCGCAAGCACTACATCCGCATCCTCCCGGGCGACAGGGTGAAGGTGGAGCTGTCCCCCTACGACCTCACACGCGGAAGGATCACGTACCGACACCGATGAAAGTCCGAGCCTCAGTCAAGCCCATGTGCGAGCGCTGCCGCGTGATCAAGCGGCACGGCAAGACCATGGTCATCTGCTCCAACCCGCGACACAAGCAGCGGCAGGGCTAGGCCATGGCGCGCATCGCAGGAGTCAACATCCCCAACCAGAAGCGGCTCGAGATCGGCCTGACCTACATCTACGGGATCGGGCAGTCGACCGCGAAGAGGATCTGCGCCGAGACGGGCCTCTCGCCGGACGAGAAGGTCAAGGACCTGACCGACGAAGAGGTCACGAAGCTGCGGGAGTTCATCGACGGCAACCTCCAGGTCGAGGGTGACCTCCGGCGCGAGCGCACGCAGGCGATCAAGCGCCTGCAGGAGATCGGCGCCTACCGCGGGATCCGCCACCGCCGCGGCCTGCCCGTGAACGGCCAGCGCACGAAGACCAACGCGCGCACTCGCAAGGGCCCGAAGAAGACCGTCGGCCGGGGCAAGAAGGCGGCTCAGAAGACCTAATGGCGCCGCCCCGCAGACAAGCGACCCGTGGTCGCGCCCGTCGCCGCGTGCGCAAGAACATTGCGATTGGCCAGGCGCACATCAAGACGTCGTTCAACAACACGATCGTCTCGCTCACTGACAACGAGGGGAACGTGATCGCGTGGGAGTCCGCCGGTTCGGCCGGCTTCAAGGGCTCGCGCAAGTCGACGCCGTTCGCCGCCCAGGTGACGGCCGACGCCTGCGCCCGCAAAGGAATGGAGCACGGGCTGCAGAAGGTGGAGGTCTTCGTCAAGGGCCCGGGTGCCGGCCGGGAGACCGCGATCCGCTCGCTCCAGGCGGCCGGCCTCGAGATACTCGGCGTGAAGGACGTCACCCCGCAGGCCCACAACGGCGTGCGGCCGAAGAAGAGGCGGCGAGTCTAGTGGCCAGGGATCGCTCGCCGAAGTGCAAGCAGTGCCGGCGCGAGGGCATGAAGCTCTTCCTGAAGGGCGAGCGCTGCCTGACCGAGAAGTGCGCGATCGAGCGCCGCAGCTACCCACCGGGCGAGCACGGCCGCGGCCGCATCAAGCAGTCGGAGTACCTCGTCCAGCTGCGCGAGAAACAGAAGGCCCGGCGCTACTACGGCCTGCTCGAGAAGCAGTTCCGCACCTACTACACGAAGGCTGCAAAGGGCTCCGGCATCACCGGCGAGACGCTGCTGCGGATGCTGGAGACGCGCCTCGACAACGTCATCTACCGGCTCGGGTTCGCCGCCTCGCGTGCCCAGGCCCGGCAGCTCGTCCGCCACGGGCACTTTCAGGTCAACGGCCGGCGGGTCAACATCCCGAGCTACCAGGTGCGGCCCGACGACGTGATCATGCTCAGGCCGGGCAGCCCTGCCGAGCAGGTCGTCCGGGACGCGACCGACCTCACGGCCTCGGTCACGCCCTGGCTCCAGGCCGACCACGACGGACTCACCGGCAAGGTGCTCAAGTGGCCGGAGCGCGGCGAGATCGACACCCCGGTCCAGGAATCGCTCATCGTCGAGCTCTACTCCAAGTAGAGAGAGAAAGGAACGAATGGCAGTCAGAACAAGCTTGATGGAGTTCCAGGTCCCCCGGATCGTCCACGAGGAGGTGGACGAGAACCGCGGGGTCTTCGTGATCGAGCCGCTCGACCGCGGCTTCGGCTACACCTTCGGGAACTCGCTCCGCCGCGTGCTGCTCTCGTCGCTCGAGGGCGCCGCAGTCACGTCCGTAAAGATCGAAGGCGTCGCGCACGAGTTCACGACGCTGCCCGGTGTTCGCGAGGACGTGACCGACATTCTGCTCACCTTCAAGAGCCTGATCTGCCGGCTGCACGGCGACTCGCCCGAGATCGAGGTGCGCCTGTCCAAGAAGGGCGCGGGCGCGGTCAAGGCCTCGGACATCGAGGCGCCGGCGGAGCTGGAGATCCTCAACCCGAACCTCGAGATCGCCCACCTCTCGGACAAGGGCAAGCTCGAGGTGACGCTCACGATCGGCCGTGGCCGCGGCTACGTGCCGGCCGAGCTGAACCGTGGGCCCGAGCACACGATCGGCGTGATTCCGATCGACTCGATCTTCTCGCCGGTCCGGCGCGTCTCGTACGACGTCGAGGCCGCGCGAGTCGGCCAGCGGACCGACTACGACAAGCTCCGCATCGAGGTCACGACCGACGGCTCGATCGACCCACGCGAGTCGATCGGCCAGGCGGCGGAGATCCTGATGCGCCAGCTGGCGATCTTCACCGACTCCGAGCGCTGGGAGGGCTTCGGCGAGGCGGGTGCGGCCGCGGAGGCACAGGCGGAGCCGGCCCTCGCCCACGGGATGGAGAACTACCCCATCGAGGAGCTTGAGCTCGGCGTCCGCTCGTACAACTGCCTCAAGCGCGTCGGGATCGAGACGATCGGCGACCTGGTGACGAAGACCGAGAACGAGCTCGCCGCGATTCCGAACTTCGGCAAGAAGTCGATCGAGGAGGTCAAGGAGACGCTCGCCACGCACGGTTTGACGCTGCGCGGCGAGGAAGGGCCCTCGGCCTAGGGCGATGAGGCACCGGCGGTCCGGACGCAAGCTCGGTCGCGACGCCTCGCACCGCAAGGCGCTCTACGCGAACCTCACGGGCGCGCTGATCGAGCACGGCCGGATCAGGACGACCGCGGCCAAGGCGAAGGAGGTCAAGCCCGTCGCCGAGCAGATGATCACGCTCGGGCGTCGGGGTGGGGTGCCCGCCCGCCGGCAGGCGCTGAAGTTCCTCCGCTCGCAGGACGTCGTCTACAAGCTGTTCAGCGACGTCGGTCCGCGCTTCGCCGACCGGCCCGGCGGCTACTGCCGCATCGTGCGGCTCGGCCCCCGGCAGGGGGACGCGGCGGAGATGGTCTACCTCGAGCTCGTCGACTACACCCCTCAGGGCGTCGCGGCGGCGCCGTCGCGCCCGGCGAAGGAGCGCGAGCCGGAGCCCGAGCCGGACGCCGAGGCCGATGCCGAGGAGGAGCTCGAGCCCGAGGCGGAGGCCGAGCCCGAGGCGGAGGCCGAGCCCGAGGCTGACGCGGAGCCGGAGCCCGAGCCCGCCGAGACTAGCCGCTGACGCCGAGGGCGGCGGAGACCGCCACGATCACGAGGCCCGCAAGGGTCACGTAGCCGAGCGAGCCGACGAAGCTCGTCCGGAAGAACCGCCAGCGCAGCCACGCGAGCGTGACCAGCTCGCACGCGACGACCGTCGTCGCGAGGACGAGCGCGACGTGGTAGCTCGGGATCAGGAACGGGAGCGTGTGCAGGATCCCGCCCAGGAATGTGCAGAAGCCGGTGATCGCGCCGCGGACGACCGGGTTGCCGCGCCCCGTGAGCTCGCCCGTGTCGGACAGCCCCTCCGAGTAGGCCATGCTGATCCCCGCCGCGATCGCGGTCGCAGTGCCGGCGATGAACGCGACGTGCGGCTCGTGCGTGTAAATCGCGACTGCGAAGATCGGGGCGATCGTGGAGAGCGAACCGTCGATTAGGCCCGTGAGCGCAGGCTGGACGCGCTGCAGGAGGAACTGCTGGCTCGTGGTCATGAGTAGAGTATATCAGTCAAGTCGCAAACATGTAGAGCATAAGGAACGCCTTACGAACTCTGCCAGGGCCTCCTGACGTGCGCCTCAAGCTAACGCTCGAGTACGACGGCACCGCCTTTCGCGGCTGGGCGGCGCAGCCGGGGCTGCGGACGGTCGAGGGCACATTGGGCGAGGCACTCGACGCCGTCTTCCCGAGTTGGTCGGAGCTTGCAATCGCGGGCCGGACGGACACCGGCGTCCATGCGCTCGGCAACGTCGCGTCGGTCGAGGTCGAAGGCGGGGCGCCGGCCGACCGCGCGCGGGAGGCGCTCAACGGCGAGCTCCCGGCCGACGTCGCCGTGCTCGACGCGGAAGAGGCACCTGGGGACTTCCACGCGCGCCATTCCGCGCGGGCGCGCAGCTACCGCTACCGGATCTACCGCCGGGAGGCGCGCTCGCCGTTCGAGGCCCGCAGAGGCTGGTGGTATCCCCATGCGCTGGACGAGGAGCGCCTGGCCGAGTCGGCCGACCTCCTGCGGGGCGAGCACGACTTCCGTGCGTTCACGCCCACCGAGACGCAGCACCGCGTCTTCGTACGGTCCGTCGAGTTCGCCGCCTGGTACCGGCGCGGCGAGGCTCTCGAGTTCGAGATCACCGCGGACTCGTTCCTGCGCCACATGGTGCGCACGCTCGTCGGCACGATGCTCGAGCGCTCTCCCGAGGAGCTGGCGGCGCTGCTGGAGGCGCGCCCTCGCACCGAGGCCGGAAAGACGGCTCCGCCCTGGGGCCTGTACCTCGTCTCCGTGCGCTACGACTAGGATCGGGCCCGTGGCCACACGCACGCAGAAAGGCGTCCAGAAGCAGCTCGACGACCTGCGTGGGCAGGTCGACCACCATCTCTACCTCTACCACGTGCTCGACGAGCCGGAGATCTCCGACGCCGAGTTCGACCGGCTTTTCGACGAGCTCAAAGCGCTCGAGGAGGAGCACCCCGACCTGATCACGCGCGAGTCGCCGACGCAGCGCGTCGGGGCGCCGCCGAGCGACCGATTCCAGAAGGTCCAGCACCTGACCCCGATGGGATCGCTCGAGAAGGTGACGGACGACGAGAGCCTTTTCAAGTGGGCGGAGGACGTGCGCAAGCGCCTCGACTCCGACGAGCCCGTCGCGTACGTGATCGAGCCGAAGATCGACGGGCTCGCGATCAACCTCACCTACGAGAATGGCCTGCTCGCGCGCGGTGCGACGCGCGGCGACGGCTTCCAGGGCGAGGACGTCACGGTCAACCTGCGAACAATCCCGTCCGTCCCTCTGAAGATGCGCGGTGACGCCCTGCCGCCGGTCGCGGAGATACGAGGCGAGGTCTACCTGCCGCTGTCCGGCTTCCGCGAGCTCAACGAGCGGATCGCCGAGCTCGGCCAGAAGATCGCGCCGAACCCGCGCAACGCCGCGGCCGGCTCACTGCGGCAGAAGGACTCGTCGATCACGGCCTCGCGCCCCCTCGCCGTTTGGGTCTACGGGCTGGGCGCGGCCGAGGACCTGCGGCTCGCGTCGCACTGGGAGGAGCTCGAGTGGCTGCGCGAGCACGGCTTCCGGACCAACCCGTTCGCCGAGCGGCTGGAGTCGATCGAGGAGGTCGCGAAGCGCTGCGTGGAGTGGGAGCGGCGGCGCACCGAGCTCGATTACGAGATCGACGGGATCGTGATCAAGGTGGACTCGCTCGAGCAGCAGGCGGTCCTGGGCGCGCTCCATTCCCGCCCTCGCTGGGCCCGCGCGTTCAAGTGGGCGCCGATGACGGCCCAGACGAAGCTCCTGAAGATCGCGATCAGGGTGGGGCGCACCGGTGCGCTCAACCCGTGGGCGATGCTCGAGCCGGTTCAGGTCGGGGGCGTCACCGTCTCGCGGGCGACGCTCCACAACGAGGAGGACATCAACCGCAAGGACATTCGCGAAGGGGACCTGGTGATCGTCCAGCGCGCAGGCGACGTGATCCCCCAGATCGTCGGGCCGGCCGGCGCGCATGCAAGGGGGACGAAGCCGTTCCGGATGCCGAAAAAGTGTCCGCTTTGCGGGGCAAACGTGGTGAAGCCCGAGGGCGAGGCGATGCACCGCTGTCCGAACCGCGCCTGTCCGTCGCGCGGGCTCGAGACGCTCATCAACTGGGTCCAGGGCGCCGGGGACATCGACGGCGTGGGCGAGCAGCTGATGAGGCGCCTGTGGGACCTCGGGCTCGTCCGCTCGCTGCCCGACCTCTACCGGTTGACGAAGGAGCAGCTGCTCGAGCTCGACGGCTTCCAGGAGAAGAGCGCCTCGAACGCGATCGCAGCGATCGAGCAGTCGAAGGCGACGCCGTTCTCGCGGGTCCTCCTCGGCCTGAACATCCCGGATGTCGGATGGGTGACGGCGCAGAACCTCGCCCGGCACTTCGGCGCTGTCGAGCGACTCGCCTCGGCGTCGCAGGAGGAGATCCAGGAGGTCGAGGGGATCGGGCCCGAGCGCGCCGAGGCGATCGCCGAGTGGTTCGCGGACGCGGACAACCTCCGGCTCGTCGAGGAGCTCGAGGAACTCGGACTACTGTTCGAGTCCGGTCCCGAGGAACGACCGGTCGAGGGCCCTCTCACAGGCTCGACGTACGTGATCACGGGTACGCTGGAGGGGTTCAGCCGCGACGAGGCGCGCAAGGCACTCGAGGCCAAGGGAGCCAAGGTGGGGGACTCCGTCTCGAAGAAGACGACCGGGGTGATCGTCGGCGAGAACCCGGGCTCGAAGCTCGCGAAGGCCGAGCAGCTCGGCGTCCCGGTGCTCGACGAGGCGGCCCTGACGAAGCTACTGCGCGGCTAGGACCGTCGCGAAGCGGTCCTGGGCGCGGCGGCTCCAGAGCGCCGAGACCGGGTCGCCATTCTGGAGCACGGAGAAGACGTAGCGGCCGCGGACGAAGCCGGAGAGCGCCGAGGCGTTCGTCGTCGTGCCGGTCTTCGCGAGCACGTGGCCGCGGGCAGGCGGGCGGCGCATCCGGTCCGAGAGCGTGCCGTTCACGCCGGCGATCGGCAGCGCCCCCACGAAGTACGGGCGCAGGCTGGGATCGCTCCAGGCCGCTTCGAGCATCGCGGCGATCTCCTTGGCGGTGACGCGGTCGAGCAGGGAGAGGCCCGAGCCGTCCGCTATCCGAACCCCGGCGAGCGGGATGTCGGCGTCGGCGAGCGCGCTCCTGACGTAGGACGCTCCGGCCGCGGTCGTCCCAGGGCTGGCGACGAGCGTGCCGAGCTGCTTCAGCAGCAGCTCGGCGGTGAAGTTGTCGCTCGCCCGGTCCATCGAGCGCAGGATCGTGGAGAGCGGTGCCGACTCGATCGAGGCCAGCGGCAGCTCGTCGCCGTGGCCGACCCCGATCCCGGCCCCGCCGACGACGGTCACGCCCGCCTTGCGGAGGGCGTCGCGGAAGGCCAACCCGGCGGAGAGCACGGGGCTGCGCGAGATCCGGCCCCGGTAGACGGCGCGGTCGACCGTGAGCGCCGAGAGCGGGGGCGACTCGTTCACGTAGAACCACGACTTCCAGCCGGGGGCGGTGCGCCGGGCGTCGAAGAACGACTCGTCGCCGAAGATCCCTCCGGTCACGCGCGTGATCCCCTCGGCCCGCACCTGACGGGCCAGTGCCGCGAGCCCTCGGGACGAGAGCGTCGGGTCGCCGTGGCCGACGAGCAGCAGGCTCCCGCGCCAGATGCCGCCGTCCTGCTCGCCGCGGCCGACCACGTCCGTCTCGATCCTGAACGCCGGGCCGAGGCCGACCAGGGCTGCGTACGTGACCGCGAGCTTCTCGTTCGAGGCCGGGGCCAGCGAGAGCGTGTCGTGTCTCGAGAAGACAGTCGTCCCGGTCTGCAGATCGAACACGAGCGCCGCCGTCCGCGCGCGTGACACGTGAGGTACCGCGAGGGCGACCGAGAGCCGCTTCGCCAGCGGCGAGCTATCTGCGCTCGCCGGAGCGGCGAGGACGAGCGCGGCGAGAAGGACGATTGGGAAACGGCGGCGTCCCACCGGCTGCATTGTTCGGAGCATCGACACGACCGTCAAGTGTGGGCCCGACCGCGCGCTCCGATAGGCCGAGCGGCCCTTGTCGGGCCTCCGGAAGCCTGCAAATAATCGGCTGGAGGCTCTGTGGCACACGATGCAATCCCAGCCCTGCTCCACGAGATCGACGAGCTGCTCGCCGAGCCGTCGCCATCCGAGGAACCGGCGACCCTGGCCCGCCTCGAGCGCACGCTGACCGACGGCTACGCCCACGCGCTCTCGCTCGAGGCCGAGCAGATCCGGCTCGAGCGGCGGATGTCGGAGCTCGCGGGCGAGCTCAACGAGGGGAACCAGGAGCAGAAGGCGCAGGAGCTCGTCCAGGTCTCACGCCGCATCTCGCGTGCCCGGACGGAGCTGGAGCGCCTGCGCAGCACGCTGTCACGGCTCCGCGCTCGCGCCATGCACGTCCGCAGCGCAGACGCAGGCGACTAGCTGCCGCGGGCGCCTGCGGCGCACTCAATAGGCTCGACCGATCATTTCAGACGGACGAACGGGCGAACCCGGTCCGTCCTGAAATCGGCATCGCAAGCGACGCCTAGACGATCCCGCTCCGGACCGCGTAGACCGCGGCCTGGATGCGGTTCTCGATCTGCAGCTTCATCAGGATGTTCGAGATGTGGTTCTTGACCGTCTTCGGGCTGATGTGGAGCTCGGCGGCGATCATCGCGTTGTCGTTTCCGGCCGCGATCAGCTTGAGGACGTCGAGCTCGCGCTGCGACAGCTCGGCCCGGACCGTCTCCGCCGCCTCGGGCGAGGCCGCCGTCGCGCGGACCTGCTGAAGCACCTTTCCGGCGATCGCCGGGGAGACGAGCGACTCGCCGACTGCCGCGGCCTCGATCCCGCGGATCAGGTCGTCGACGGACGAGTCCTTCAACAGGTAGCCGCAGGCGCCTGCGAGGATCGCGTGGAGGACGTCCTCGTCCTGGTCGGAGATCGTCAGCACGAGGACGCGGGTGAGCGGAGCGGTAGCCGCGACCTGCTTGATCGCCTCGACCCCGGTCATGCCGGGCATGTTCAGGTCCATGATCACGACGTCCGGCGCGAGCTCGCGCACGAGCCGGACAGCCTCCTCGCCGTCGCCTCCCTCGCCCACGACCTGGACGCTTCGCTCCTCGAGCAGGTTGCGGAGACCCGTCCGGAACAGGTCGTGGTCGTCGACGAGCAGCACTCGCACGCTCGACGCTTCCTCAGCGCTGGACTCTGCGATCTCGCTCATGACCCCCTTTCGCGGCGGAAGTCTAGCGACGGGAAGAGTGTCTAGCCGTGCAGCGTGATCGTGACCGTGCGCCTGCCCCAGGCGCGCGCCTGGGCAAGGGACGGGAACCAGAGGTCGATCGTGTTCCCGACCACCGCGGAGCCGGTATCGGCGGCGATTCCCTCGCCGTAGCCGGGGACGGTCATCCGCGTGCCGAGCGGGATCACGCTCGGGTCGACCGCGACGATGCCCCAGCCGACGGGCGCGCCGGTCGCCGTGTGGCCGGGCAGGTAATAGGCGGTCGCGCTCACGGTCAGCGTCCCGCTGGCTGCGCCGCCGGTCCCGTCGCCGGCCGTCGAGATCTCGGTGAGCTGCCTCGCCTGCGACTGGATCTCCGCGGCCTTGTGCTCGAGCGCCGAGATCGCGGAGGCGTTCAGGCGGCGCGTTGCGGTGAGCTTCGCGAGGTAGGCGGCGCGGTCGGCCCGGGCCTGCTCGATGCTGCGCGTCTCCGCGGCGGCTTCCGCGGCGAGCGAGGTCAGCGTCCGCTCGCGAACGGCCTGGGCCCGCACCTGGGCCCGGTAGCTGTCACGCGCGCGTAGCGTCTGTTTGATCACGAGCCGATCGGAGTCGGCCACGCGGTCGAGCGCATCGAGGCTGTTCAGCGCCTCGACGACCGAGCTCGAGCCGAGCACGACCGCGAGCGAATCGTCGCCGCCCTGCTCGTAGATGTCCTGCAGGCGAAGGGCCAGCGCGCGCTGCGCGGCCGCCTGGGAGCGGCGCGCGATCGCGAGGCCGTGTGCGGCCGCCGCGCGGGCGGCACGCACCTGCGCGAGGCGGAGGTTGAGCTCGACGACGCGGGCGCGACCGCGCGCGAGCTGGGAGTCGAGCGCATAGACGTCGAGAAGCGCGCCGTGCGCGCGCGAGGACAGGTCGACGTTGGCCTGGCGGAGCTTCGAGGCCTGCGTATCCAGGGTCGCGGACGAGTCTGCTGCCACCCTCGAGGGGATGACGCCGCAGATGACCAGGAGCGCGGCGAGTGCCGGCCAGACCCGCCGCGTGCGTCTCTCTCCCCGCACGACGGGGCACCGTAACACAGGACTTTGTGCCGAACCTGCGAACTCTGCAATTGTGAGCCTTTTGTCACTATCTAGCCATTTGCGGCCGTCCGGGCAGCTTGCTAGGGTGCCGAACTTGTGACGAACCGGCCCCTCTCACGAGGGCGCCTGTCGAGCATGTTGGTGGGCTTCAGCTCGACAAGACGAAAGGCGCCGGCACTAGTCATCGCGTTTGCAGCGTTCGTGGCAGCGACCGCTGTTTCCGCGTCCGCCGACTCGGTTGCGTCGAAGCAGGCAGAGGCGCAGAGCGTGCTCGCGCAGATCCAGCAGCTGGACGTCACCCTGGAACAGGCGGTCGAGGCCTACGACGGCGCCAACGTCAAGCTCGCGCGGATCAAACACGACGAGTCGATGAACGGGCGCAACCTCGTCGTCGCGAAGCGGAGCCTCAAGAACGCGCAGCGCCAGCTGTCCTCGCGCCTGATCGACCTCTACACCTCCGAGGGACAGGACTCGACGCTGGCCGTCCTGCTCGGGTCCACGAGCCTGAACGACCTGCTCGACCGCATGGACGCGGCCGATCGCGTGTCCCAGCAGGACGCGCTCGTTCTGCGGCAGGTCGTGTCGCTGCGCCGCGAGATCCAGCGGCGCCAGCACGAGCTCGCGCACGCGCACGCCGTGCAGGCTTCAGTGGTGGCGCAGCGGGCCGCGGCCAAGGCGTCGGTCGAGAGCCAGCTCGGCCAGCGCCGTGCGCTGCTGGGCTCGATCCGCGGCGAGATTGTGCATCTCCAGGCCGAGGAGCGGGCGCGCCAGGCGCAGCTTCAGCAGCAGGCCGAGCAGCAGCTGGCCGCGGCGCCCACCGTGACCGCGGCGCCAGGCCTGAGCCAGTCCGTGGGCGTCGGGCCGGCGATCAGCGCGCCACCATCGAAGTACGGCGGCGTCGTGGGAATCGCGATGCGCTACCTCGGAACTCCGTACGTGTGGGGCGGGGCCTCGCCGTCCGGGTTCGACTGCTCCGGCTTCACGATGTACGTCTACGCGCAGGTCGGGGTCTCGCTCCCGCACAACGCCGCAGCGCAGTTTGGCATGGGCGTCCCGGTCTCCCGGAGTGACCTCCAGCCCGGGGACCTCGTCTTCTTCTACGGCCTCGGGCACGTCGGGCTCTACATCGGCGGCGGCAGCTTCATCCACGCCCCGCACACCGGCGACGTGGTCAAGATCTCCAGCCTCAGCGGCGGCTACGCGTCGGCCTACTACGGCGCGCGGCGGATCCTCTAGGCGTAGAGCTCGTCGATCTCGCGGGCGAAGTGCTCCGCGCAGACGCGGCGCTTCAGCTTCATCGTCGGCGTCAGCTCGCCCTCCTCGGCGCTGAAGTCGCGCGGGAGGATCGCGAAGCGCTTGATCTGCTCGAACCGCGAGAGCCCGTCGTTGACTCCGTCGACGATCGCCTGCACGCTCTCCTGGACCTGCCCCGGGGACAGTCCCTCGGTCATGGCTGGATCGACCGTGATCAGCGCGGCCACGCACGGACGGCGGTCGCCGACGACGAGGGCCTGTGAGACGAGCGGCGCGGTCTTGAGCGCGTTCTCCAGGTTCTGCGGTGCGACGTTCTTGCCGCCGGCGGTCACGATGATGTCCTTCTTGCGGTCGGTGATGTGGATGAAGCCGTCCTCGTCGACCCTCCCGAGATCACCCGAGCGCAGCCAGCCGCTCTCGTCGAGCACCTCGCGCGTCGCTTCCTCGTCCTTGTAGTAGCCGGCGAAAACCGTCGGGCTCCGGATCAGGAGCTCGCCGTCGTCGTCGGTGCGCACCTCGAACCCGGGCAGCGCGGGGCCGACGCTGCCGAATCGGAAGCGGTCCGGCCGGTTCACGGAGGCGGCCGTCGTGCACTCCGTGAGGCCCCAGCCCTCGAGGATCAGGATGTCGAGCGAGTGGAGGAACTCGGCGATCCCGGGCGCGAGCGGCGCCCCGCCGGAGATGCCGACCCGAAGCCGCCCGCCGAGCCGGTCCTTCACCTTCCGGAAGACGAGCCGGTCGGCGATCCGGTGCTTGAGCGCGAGCCCGGCCGGCAGCGCCCGGCCCTCCTGGCGGAGCGCGCTGGCCTGCCGGCCCACGTCGAGCGACCAGTCGAGGAGGCGCCGACGTGCGCCGTGCACCTCCGCGAACTGCGCGAGCACGGCCGTGTGCACCTTCTCGTAGAGTCGCGGGACGCTCGGCAGCAGCGTCGGGCGGACGGCCGGCAGCGCCTCGACGACCCGGAGCGGATCGGGGCAGAACGCGGTCGTGTAGCCCGTGTGGGCGCCCAGGAGATGCATCAGCCGGCCGAAGTTGTGGGCCATCGGCAGGTACAGCAGCATCACGTCGTCGGCGATCGCAAAGCCGGGGATTCCGTCGACCGCGGCGCACATCTCGTAGTAGTTGCGGTGCCGGATCGTGCATGCCTTCGGCGGCCCGGTCGTGCCCGAGGTGTAGATGAACGTGAACGTCTCCTCCTCGCCGACCGCGGCCTCCGCCTCGGCGAGTGCGTCAGGCTGCTCGGCCGCGAACTCCCGCCCGCGGGCGCGCAGGCCGTCGAGGTCGTCGAACGAGATCACGTGCGCGAGGTGGAGATCGGCGATCTTCGCGCGCTGCTCCGCGTTTTCCACGAGGACGCCGACCGCGTCCGAGTGCTCGAGGATGTAGCGGCAGTCCTTCGGGGCGCTGTTCGCGTAGATCGCGGCGCCGACCCCGCCGATCAGCCCGAGCGCGTAGTCGAACAGCGCCCACTGGAGGGACGACTGGGCGAGAATCCCGAACGCATCGCCCTTGCGGGCGCCGATCGCCAGGAGCCCGTTTGCGAGCTCGTCCACGGCCACGGCGGCCTCCTCCCACGAGACCTCGGTCCAGCCGTCCGGTCCCTCGACGAGGTAGGCGGGGGTCGTCCGGCTCGCGGCGAGGGCATCCCGCCAGAGCCGGCCGATCGTGCGCCCTCCGCCGGCCTGCTCGCCCGGCCGCGACCGTACCGTTGCCGTGATCTCGCTCAGGCTTCCAGCTTAGAGCGTGGTCTCGCCCCCGGGAAGGCAGGGAACGGCCGCGGAACGGCGAATTTCGCCGGTCCCACTAGACTTATCCACAGCCCTGATGCGAACTATCTGGAACGGATCCCTCAGCTTCGGCCTGGTCACGATCCCCGTCGGCCTCGCGCCCGCTACGGCGCCGAAGGCCCGCGCGTCGGACGTCTCCTTCCGCACGCTCCATCGCGAGTGCAAGACTCCGATCAAGCAGAAGCGCTGGTGCCCCGTGCACGAGCGGGAGGTCTCGGCGGACGAGATCGTCAAGGGCTGGGAGGTCTCGAAGGGGCAGTTCGTGATCGTCGAGGAAGCCGATCTCGAGGCGATCGCCGAGCACGACACGTCGCGCGCGATCGCGATCTCGCGCTTCGTGCCGCTCGCCCAGGTCGACCCGCTCTTCTTCGACCGCACCTACTACCTCGCGCCCTCGAGCGCCGAGGCGCAGCGCAAGCCGTACGTGCTGCTGCTGAACGCGATGAAGGAGACGGGCATGGCCGCGATCGGGCGGATGGTGATCCGTGGCAACGAGAACTTCTGCCTGATCCGCCCGAGAGGCGAGGCGCTCGTGCTCGAGACGCTCTTCCTCGCCGAGGACGTCCGCTCCCAGGCGGAGATCGACGAGGCCGTCGAGGCGATCGCCGTCGAAGAGCCCGAGCTCGACCTCGCCCGCCAGCTGATCGACAGCCTGGTCGGCGAGTGGGAGCCCGAGGAGCTCCACAGTGAGTACCGGCAGAACCTGCGCGAGCTGCTCGAGGCGAAGCTGAAGGGCGAGGAGATCGCCGTCCCGGAGCCGGTGTCCGAGGCCCCGGTCGTCGACCTGATGGAGGCACTCAAGAAGAGCGTCGCGGCGTCGAAGCGGGGCGAGAAGGCAAAGCCGGCCGCGCGCAAGAAGGCTGCGCCGAAGAAGCGCGCCGCAGCCCGTAAGTAGACGTCTGAGCAGCCGCTCAAGGCGCTCGCTTGCGACGCCGACCAAAGAGGCCGTGCCGGCTTCGCCGGTGCGGCCGCCTAATGCGCGGGCGGTAGGGCGCCGAGCGCCTCGAGATGCGCCTGGAAGAGCGTCTTGTCGATCTTGCCCTGGTAGATCGGGATCCCTTCCTCGACGCAGACCCTGATCACTTCCGTTCGGTCGATCCCGAGCTCCTTCGACAGCTCCTCAGGCGTCAGGTGGTTCGCCATCGTGCTCCTCTCAACGGCCGAGCCGGCAAAGCCGGCACGGCCTCCCTGGTCGGCGTCGCAAGCGAACGCCTTGCAATGAAAAGCCCGCCTCGCGCTCCGGCGCAAGCGGGCTGCTTGAGTCCCTCGTTGCCTCTGCGACAGGAATCAGGGGTCCTGCCTCCCCGAACCGCTCATCCGCCTCGAAGAATAGTCGGGCCGCGCGACGGAAGCAAAACGGGGGAACCGGCCGCGGTTCCCCCGTGCTCGATCGGGGTGCCCAGATTTGAACTGGGGACCTCTCCGACCCGAACGGAGCGCGCTACCAGGCTGCGCCACACCCCGAGCAGGCACAGGTTAGCGCCTGAACAGCTTCCGTATGCGCTCGCGGAGCGACACGTGAGGCTCGCGCTTCAAGGCCTCCTCGCGGCGCGCCTGCTGCCTCACCCAGGCTCTGTGGCGGCTCGAGCGCGTGCCGTATTTCGGCTTCCAGTAGACGGGCATCTAGTCGATTCTCCTGATCTGGCGAGAGAGTAGCCCGGCTGCGATGAAGCAGATCGAGATGCAGGCGCCGAGCGCGATCAGCGTCCCGGGTGCGGCGAGCGGCGCCAACGTGCCGGCGAGTACCAGGCCGAACGGCGTCAGGCCGAGCGCGCCGAACCAGTCGAGGCTCACGACGCGCGAGAGCATGTGCTGCGGCACGAGCTCCATCAGCATCGTCTCCCAGACAGCGATGCCGAACCCGATGCAGATGCCGCGGAAGAACGAGGTCGCGGCGGAGAGCGCGAACCAGGGCGACAGCGCGAAGACGATCACGAGGACGCTGTTCGTGATCCAGATCACGTAGGAGATCAGCCCGCGCCTGCGCCGCGGGTTCAGCTGCCCGAACGTGGCGCTCCCGACGAGCATCCCGGCGCCGAGCAGCGAGAAGACGAGGCCGTAGGCACCGACGCCGAGGTGGAAGTGCTGGCGCATCAGCTTGGGCGTGAGCACCTGGATCGGCGCCCACTGGAACATGAGCACGAACGCGAACAGCGTGATCGTCACCCAGAGCCACGGGATGTTCGCGACGTAGCGGATCCCGGCGCCGATCTCCCGGAACGTCCCTTCCGCCGGGGCCCGCTCCGCGCTCCGCGGGCGGGTCGAGTAGACGAACGCGAACGAGGCGAGGTAGGAGAAGGCGTTGAAGCCGAACACGACCGTCGAGCCGGCGAACCCGTACAGGAGCGACGCGACCGCTGGGCCGATCAGGAGGCTCGCCTGGCGCGCCATCCCGAGCAGGGCGTTCGCGGAGCCGAGCACGGGCTCCTCGACCACGAGCGGGATCATCCCCCCGAGCGCCGGCGTGAAGAATCCGGTCGCCAGGCCCTCGACGAACGCGATCGCCGCGAGCGACCCGATGCTCAGGTGCCCGCTCGCGTCGACGATCGCGAGTGCGCCGATGACGACGAAGCGGGCGGCGTCCGAGACCAGCATCAGCGTCCGCCGGTCGTAGCGGTCGGCGATCGCCCCGCCGACGAGCACCGTCGAGAGCAGCCCGACCCCCTGGAGCGTCAGCACGAGGCTCAGCGAGCGGGCCGAGCCGGTGAGCGTGAACGTCCGCCAGCCGAGGGCGACGACGAAGGCGGTGTCGCCCAGCAGCGAGATCGCCTGCCCGGTCCAGAGCAGGCGGAAGTTGCGGCTCCGGAACGCCTGGAGCACGCGTGCGCGGGACGGCGCGGCGACGGTCGCGTCCATGCCTGAAAGCTATCCTGCTGCGGTGTCCGATCTCCTGCGCGTCGCCTGCGTCCAGCTGACGAGCGGCACCGACAAGGCGGCGAACCTCGAGAAGGCGGAGCGCTTGGTCGCCCGGGCGGCCGCGACGGGCGCGGACGTCGTAGCGCTCCCGGAGAAGTGGAACGCGATCGGCCCGCCCGAGGTCCTGCACGCGGCCGCCGAGCCGCTCGAGAGCGGCGAGTCCGTGGCGGCGATGGCCGGCTGGGCGCGAGATCACGGGATCACGCTCGTCGGAGGCTCGATCTCTGAGAGCCGCGAGGGGCGCGAGAAGCTCTCGAACACGTCGATCGCGTTCGGCCCGGACGGCGAGGTACTCGGCGTCTACCGCAAGATCCACCTCTTCGACGTCGAGGTCGGCGGCGCCGTCTACCGCGAGTCGGAGGCGGAGGAGCCCGGCGACGCGCCGGTCGTCGTGCGCGGCGAGGGCTGGCCGATCGGGCTGACGGTCTGCTACGACATCCGCTTTCCCGAGCTCTACCGGATCCTCGCTCTCGAGGGTGCGGAGCTCGTCACCGTCCCGGCCCACTTCACGACGCCGACCGGCAAGGACCACTGGCACGTACTCATGCGCGCGCGGGCGATCGAGAACCAGTACTACGTGGCCGCCCCGGCCCAGGTCGGCGAGACGCTCCCGCGCAAGCCCGCCTACGGGCGCTCGCTGATCGTCGACCCGTGGGGGATCGTGCTCGCCCAGGCGCCCGACGAGGAGGGGGTCATCTCGGCCGAGCTCGACCGGTCGCGTCTCCGCGACGTCCGCGAGAGGCTGCCGTCGCTCAAGAACCGTCAGGCGGACGCCTACCGCTGGCCCGCGACGATCTGATCGAGCGCTGGGGACTCACGCTCGGCGAGCCGTTCCAAGGCGGCTTTGCGTCCGTGGCCGTGCAGGCGGCGGTGACCGCGGACGGCGAGGACGCGGTGCTCAAGGTCCAGGACCCCCACCGCGAGAGCGAGCACGAGGCGACGGCGCTCGAGCTCTGGGACGGCGAGGGCGCCGTTCGGCTGCTGGCGCACGACCTGGAGCAGCACGCGCTCCTGCTCGAGCGCTGCGTTCCGGGCACGGCGCTGTCTGCGGCCGGTCGGGACGAGGCGCTCGGCGTCTTCGTGGAGCTGCTGCCGACGCTCTGGAAGCCCGCGGGAGCGCCGTTTCGGCCGCTCGCGGAGGAGGCGGCGTGGTGGGCCGCGAACCTCCTCCCGCAATGGGAGGAGAACAGAAGACCGTTCGAGCGACGGCTGCTCGATGCGGCGCTCGAAGCCTTGCGCGACCTCGCTCCGACGCAGGGTGAGCAGGTGTTGCTACACCAGGATCTGCACGGCGACAACGTGCTCGCCGCGCAGCGCGAGCCCTGGCTCGTGATCGACCCGAAGCCGCTAGCGGGAGAACGCGAGTTCGGGCTTGCGCCTATCGTCCGCTCGAGCGAGCTGGGCGCGACGCGCGTGGAGGTGCTGCACCGGCTCGAGTGCCTGAGCTCGGAGCTCGGGCTCGACCGGGAGCGGGCGCGCGGCTGGGCGCTCGCGCAGACGCTCGCGTGGTCCGAAGGCGGACGTCTCACGTACCACGTAGAGGTGGCCCGCTGGCTGTCTCAGGCGGGGGCGGCCTGATGCTCGAGGCGGTTCTCTTCGACGTCGATTTCACGATCGCGCGACCGGGGCCGGAGCTCGGGCCGGAGGGTTACCAGCGGCTCGGCGCGCGGTTCGGCCTCGATCTCGACCCGTCGCGCTACCGAGAGGCGCGCGAGAAGGCGGTCGAGGGGATCAGGCGCCACCCCGAGCTCGAGCACGACGAGGAGATCTGGGTCGCGTTCACCGAGCGGATCATCCGCAACATGGGCGGCGACGCCGACACGGCGCACGACTGCGCGATCGCGATGACCCGGGCCTGGGAGCACGCCGAGCACTTCGAGCTGTACGAGGACGCGCTGCCGGTGCTCGCCGACCTTCGCGGCCGCGGGCTCAAGCTCGGGCTCGTCTCGAACACCGGGCGGAACCTCCAGGAGTTCGTCGCCCACCACCGGCTCCGCGTCGACGCGGCTCTCGGCTCGGGCGCGTTCGGGCGCACCAAGCCGCACCCGGCGATCTTCGAGGAGGTACTGCAGCGGCTCGGGGTCGAGCCGGCCGACGCCGCGATGGTCGGCGACTCTCCGGAGGACGACGTCGAAGGCGCCCACGCGGCCGGGATCGAGGTCGCGTTCCTGCTCGACCGCGACGACCGTTACCCGGAGGTCGCGGACCGGCTCCCGGATCTCTTCGCGCTCCCCGCGGCGCTCGGGCTCCCGCCGAGCTGAGCCGCCGCCTCCTCGAGCGTCGCCACCGGGCCCACGGCCACGTCCTCGCCGTCGAACAGCTCGAGCCATGCGGCGAGCGGCTTCGCCGTGAAGACTTCTGCCAGCTGCTCGGCCAGAACCTCCTGGTCCGGGCCCCACTGACGCTCGGCCAGCTCCGGCCGGCCGACCAGCTCGCACAGGCGACGGAAGAACTTCGGCTCGAGCGCCGCGACCGTCAGGTAGCGGTCGTCGGCGGTGCGGTAGATCCGGTAGCAGGCGAGGCCCCCGGTGAGCAGGCGCGGGATCGGCTCGCCGCCGAGCCGGTGCGCCGCGAGCCGATGCGAGCCGTGGGTCAGCGAGATCGTGATTCGGCGTCCCTTGCCCGTGCGGGTGCGCTCGAGCAGAGCGGCCAGGATCTCCGAGACCGCCGCCTGGCCACCGGCCGCGAGGTCGGCGATCTGGATTGGGGGGAGCGCCGGGGCGGTGTCCTCGAGGAGGCCGGCCCAGCCGAGGTAGTTGAGGTCGTGGCCGGCACGGGGGTCGTCGGCGCCGAAGCCGGTGAACGAGCAGTAGACGACGGTGTCGGGCAGATCGTCCGGGCCGACGCCGAGCCGCTCGACGACCCCGGGCCGGAAGCTCTCGAGCACGACGTCCGCCTCCGTGCAGAGGGCGCGGCCCCGCCTCGCGTCCCGCTTGAGGTCGATCTCGACCGACTCCTTGCCCTCGTTGAGGGCCTCGTGCCAGGCCGGAGCGAGCTCGCGGAGCGGATCGCCGCCGGGCGCTTCGAGCCGCACGACTCGGGCCCCGAGGCGCTGCAGCTCGCGGCTCGCGAACGGGCCCGGGAGGTAGCGCGAGAGGTCGACGACCAGCAGGTTTTCGAGCGGGGTCACCTCCGTCGAAGCTACTACACTCAGACGGCCGTGCCGGACCGCTCGAACCAGGGGGACAAGCGCCGGCTGCTCCTCGATGCGGCGGTGAGGGTGTTCGCCAGGAAGGGCTATCACGCCGCCCGCGTCGGGGACATCGCCGAGGAGGCCGGGGTGGCCTACGGGCTCGTCTACCACTACTTCGAGTCGAAGGAGGACGTCCTTCGCGGCGTCTTCCGCGAGACCTGGCGCGCGCTGATCGCGACCATCCGCAGTGTCGAGGAGACCGATGACTCGCCGCTGGAGCAACTGCGCAAAGTGGCCGAGATCCTCCTCCGCTCGTGGCGGCGCGACCCCGATCTCGTCCGCGTGCTCGTGCTCGAGGTGACGCGGAGCTCCGTGCTTGCCGGTGAGATCGACGAGATCGACGCCTCGTTCGCGGCGATCCAGGAGATCGTCGAGCGCGGGCAAGCGGACGGGTCGATCCGGGCCGACCTCGACGCCAGGCTCGCGAGCTACGTTTTCTACGGCGCGATCGACGAGCTGCTGACCGGCTGGGTGCTCGGCCGGCTCCCGGACTCGGACGACGACCTCGCGCGGGCCGAGCGGACCGTCGTCGAGATCGTTACGGGCGGGCTGGCTCCCGAGCACGCGGGCACTCCGGCCTAGATGGCGACCACGCAGGCCTCCGAGGCGCTCGTCGCAGGGCCGCCGGTCAGGCGCCGGCTTCTCTGGACGCTCGGGCTCGGGGCGTTCGGGCTCGCGTTCTCGCTGACGACGACCGCCGCGTACCTGCCGCCGCTGCTGAGCCGCTTCACGGAGTCGGGCGGATTGATCGGCGTGATTCTCGGCGCGGAGGGCGTCTTCGCGCTCCTGATCTCGCCGGTGATCGGCCCGTGGAGCGACACGTTCCACACGCCGATGGGCCGGCGGCGGCCGTTCATGCTCGTCGCCATTCCACCGATGGGCTTCTGCCTGCTGCTGATGCCGTTCATGCCGAACCTCTGGACGACGGTCGTGATCGTGCTCGGGTTCTTCTTCGCGTACTACGTGTACGAGCCGCCCTACCGTGGGCTCTACCCGGACGTGCTGCCGCCGACAGTCTTCGCGCGCTCGCAGGGCGTTCAACACATCCTGCGCGGGGTCGCGATCGGCACCGCGTTGGTGGGCGGTGGGCTACTGCTGAAGGTCTGGCGGCCAGCGCCGTTCCTCCTGGCCGCGGTGCTGACGACGCTCGCGTGCGGGCTGACGATCCGGCTCGTGCAGGAGGACGGCGGGCACGGGCGCGTCTTCGAGGGCGTCTCCGCGTACGTTCACCGAAGCTGGCGGATCTTCCGCGAGAACGGGGACGTGCGGCGCTTCCTGATCGCGAACTCGCTCTGGGAAGGCGCGTTCGCGGCCGCGCGCACGTTCGTCGTCCTGTACGTGACGCATGGGCTGCACCAGTCGAAGGTGATGTCGTCGGCGGTGCTCGGGGCGGTTGCGGTCGGCTACGTGATCGCCGCGATCGCCGCGGGGCGGCTCGGCGACCGGTTCGGGCTCGCGCGTGTGAGCTTCTTCGCGTCGTTCGTCTACGGCGGCGGCTTCGTGGTCGCAGGCCTGGCGTCTCACTGGCACGACTGGTTCTTCGCGCTGATCATGCCGGTCGCGATCGCGGGCGGGACGGTCATGACTCTCGCCTGGGGGCTGCTCTACAAGATCGTCCCCGAGGAGCACCGCGGGGCGGCCTCGGGGCTTGCAACGACGACGAAGGGGATCGGCATCCTGATCGGCGCGCCGCTCGCCGGGCTCTCGATCGACTTCGCCCGACCGTACTTCCAGGGAACCGAGGGCTACCAGGTGCTGTGGCCGATCTGCGGCGTCATGATCCTCGCGGCGATCCCGCTGCTCGTGCGGCTGATGGAGGTCGAGCCGCACGTCAAGGTCGAGCTCGAAACCCCGGTCGTCTGACCGCACGGAGCGTCAGCCGCGCGTCGCTACCGCGTCCTGGCGATGCACCGGTGCGAGCGCCGGCGCCCACGAGCACAGCGGCGAGACCGCGCCGTCACGCCCGTTCAGCTGCCGGTAGCCCAGAGCGTGCTCGGCCTGCATCAGCTTGTGGATCTGCGTCGTGCCCTCGTAGATGATCGGCGCCCGCGCGTTACGGAAGTAGCGCTCGATCCCGTACTCCGACGAGTACCCGTACGCCCCGTGCACCTGGATCGCGAGGTGCGCCGCCCGGAACGCCGACTCGGTCGCGTGCCACTTCGCCAGCGACGTCTCCCGCGTGTTCCGACGGCCCTCGTTCTTCATCCACGCCGCCTGCATGACGAGCAGCTTCGACGTCTCGTAGCCGAGCACCATCTCCGCGATCATGTCCTGCACGAACTGGTAGCGGCCGATCGCCTGACCGAACGTCTCCCGCTCGCGCGCGTACTCCACCGAACGCTCGAGGCACGCGCGGATGACGCCGCACGCGCCGGCGGCGACGGTGAACCGGCCCTGGTCGAGCCCGTACATCGCGATCTCGAACCCCTGGCCCTCCTCGCCGACCAGGTTCTCGGCCGGGACCTCCACGTTCTCGAAGAACAGCTCGCCGGTCGAGCCGGCCCAGACGCCGAGCTTGTTCTCCGTCTCGCGCGTCGAGACCCCCGGCCACTCCCGCTCGACGATGAACGCGGACATCCCCTTGTGCTTCGCTGAGGGATCGGTCTTGGCGATCACGAGCTGGTGGTCGGCAACGGTGGCGTACGAGATCCAGTTCTTCTGGCCGTTCAGGACGTACGTGTCGCCCTCGCGACGCGCCGTCGTACGCATCGAGGCGACGTCCGACCCCGCCCCGGGCTCGGTCAGCCCGAAGCACGCCAGCTTTTCGCCACGCGCCTGCGGCGCCAGGTAGCGCTGCTTCTGCTCCTCGCTCGCGTACTGCAGCAGCGCGAGCGAGTTGAGCCCGACATGAACCGAGATCAGCGTGCGGAAGGCGGCCTCGCCGCGCTCGATCTCCTCGCAGACCAGAGCCTCGGCGACGAAGTCGAGGCCGGCTCCACCGTACTCCTCGGGGACCACGACCCCGAGCAGCCCGAGCTCGGCCATTCCCTCGATCACGCCGTGGTCGAGATGGTGCTCGATGTCGTTCTCGATCGCGTTCGGTAGGACGCGCTCGTCCACGAACGAGCGCACGGTCTCCTGAATCAGTCGCTGTTCATCGGTAAGGTCGAACTCCATGGCCGAGAGTCTATGGAAGCGCTTCGGGCAGCTTCCGCTCGAAGTCGACTCGTACGAGCTCGAGCGGCTGGAGCGGCCGGTCACACGCGGGTTCACGCGCGTGACAACAGTCGTGCACCTCCGCGGCGGCGGGGAGGAAGGGATCGGCGAGGACGTCACCTGGTACGCCGAGCACCACGACCGCGAGCAGGCTGCGGGAGCGATTCTCCCGCTCCAGGGCTCGTGGACGCTCGAGTCGTTCTCCGGCGCGCTCGAGATGCCCGACCCGCACCGCCGCTGGGCCTACGAGAGCTCGGCGCTCGACCTTGCGCTTCGCCAGGCGAACCTCCCGCTGGCCGAGCTCGCCGGCCGCGAGCCGCGGCCGGTCGACTTCGTCGTCTCGCCCGGCCTCGGCGACCCGCCGACCGCTGCGAAGATCCACCGCTGGCTCGAGCTCGACCCGAAGCTGCGCTTCAAGCTCGACCCGGCCAGCGACTGGACCGACGACCTGATCGCGGAGCTCGCCGCGACACGCTCGGTGGTCACGGTCGACCTGAAGGCCTACTACCGCTCCGAGGGCGACCCGCCGCCGGACCTCGACCTCTACCGCCGGGTCGCCGAGGGGTTCCCAGACGCGTTCATCGAGGACCCGGCCCTGACCGCCGAGACAGACCTCGTGCTCGAGCCACACCGGGAGCGGGTCACGTGGGATGCGCCGATCCACTCGCTCGCGGACGTGGAGGAGCTGACGTTCCCGCCGCGGACGCTCAACTCCAAGCCCTCGCGCTTCGGCCACCTGCGCGAGCTGCTCGCCTTCTACGATTTCTGCGAGGAGCGCGGGATCGGCCTCTACGGCGGCGGGATGTTCGAGCTCGGGCCGGGCCGCGGCCAGATCCAGTACCTCGCGTCGCTCTTCCACGCCGCCGCACCGAACGACGTCGCGCCGAGCGCCTACAACGAGCCCGAGCCGCTCCCCGGCCTTTCGGGGAGCCCGCTCGAGCCGGCACCCTCGGAAACCGGCTTCCGCTGGGGGTACCCGGAGCCTTAAAGGCCGCACAACCCCGCGTTAACCGGCAGGGCGGGCTGTACGATTTGACTGATCGGTCAATCAACACGACGACATGGCTACGGCAGAGGCAACCGGCACCGGGATCTCCTTCGCGCTGACCGAGGAGCAGCGCTCGCTGCGCGAGCTGGCGCACGAGTTCGCGGAGCGCGAGATCCGCCCGAAGGCGGCCGAGTACGACGAGCACCAGACGCACCCGGCCGACGTGATCGCGAAGGCACACGAGGTCGGGTTGATGAACCCGCATATCCCCGAGGAGCTCGGCGGCGCGGGCCTCGGAGCGGTCGAGGGCGCGCTGATCGGGGAGGAGCTGTGCTGGGGCTGCTCCGGGATCGGGACCTCGATCGTCGGCAACGTGCTCGGCGCGCTGCCCGTCCTGCTTGCGGGCACCGACGAGCAGAAGCGCGAGTGGCTGCCGCCGCTGCTCGAGGAGCCGATCCTCTGCTCGTTTGCCCTGACCGAGCCGAACGCGGGCTCGGACGTCTCCGGGATCCAGACGACCGCCGTTCGCGAGGGCGGCGACTACGTCCTCAACGGCTCGAAGATGTTCATCACAAACGCGGGCCACGCGTCCTGGATCGTCGTGTTCGCTTCGACCGACAAGGACGCCGGGCACCGCGGCCTGAGCGCGTTCGTCGTCCCGACCGACACGGACGGCGTGACGATCGAGAAGCACCTCGACAAGATGGGCCAGCGCGCGACCGACACCTCCGCTGTCGCGTTCCAGGACGTCCGCGTGCCGGCGGCGAACCGGCTCGGCGAGGAGGGCGAGGGGTTCAAGCTCGCGATGCGGACGCTCGACAGCACGCGGCCCGGAACGGCGTCGGGCGCAGTCGGCGTCGCGCGCGCCGCGTTCGAGCACGCGGTCGACTACTCGCGCGAGCGGGTGCAGTTCGGGCAGCCGATCGCGATGAACCAGGGCGTCAACTTCCTCGTCGCGGACATGGCCGCGGAGATCGAGGCCGCGCGGCTCCTCTGCTGGCAGGCGGCGTGGCTGCTCGACCAGGGGAAGCGCGCGACGCTCCAGTCGTCGTACGCAAAGCGGTTCGCGGCCGACACCGCGATGAAGGTCACGACCGACGCCGTCCAGATCTTCGGCGGCTACGGCTACATCAAGGAGTTCCCGGTCGAGAAGCTGATGCGTGACGCGAAGCTGTTCCAGATCTACGAGGGCACCTCGCAGATCCAGCGCCTCGTGATCGCGCGCGAGATATTCCTGCCCCGTGGCGATTGAGATCGACCTCTCGGGACGGGTTGCGCTCGTCACCGGGGGATCGCGGGGGCTGGGCCGGGCCGA
>DATIXI010000039.1:0-122355 GCA_035518635.1 Gaiellaceae bacterium | reverse complement strand
CGTCCGGACTGCGGTGAGCATCGCGGCAGTTGCGGTCGTGACGGGGGTGATCTTCGGCCTCAAGGAGGTCGCACCGGTCCTGAGCCTCGGCGGGCTGTACCTGTTCGCGGTCCTCCCGGTCGCCGTCTGGTACGGGCTCGGGTGGGCGATCGCGGTCTCGGTGGGGAGCATGCTCGCGTTCAACTTCTTCTTCCTTCCGCCGCTGCACACGCTCGCGCTGACCGACTCGGAGAACTGGGTCGCGCTTGCCGTCTACCTGGTGACGGCCGTCGTGGTGAGCGAGCTCGCGGCAGTCGCGCGCCGGCGCTCGATGGCCGCAGTGGAGGCCGAGGCGCTCAGGCGCAGCGACGCGGCCAAGACCGCCGTCCTGCACGCGGTGAGCCACGACCTGCGCTCGCCGCTGACCGCGATCCGCGCTGCGGGCGAAGGGCTGGAGAGCGGCCCCGTCCACCTCGACGACGCCGACCGCGCCGAGCTGCTCGACACGATCCTGCTCGAGACCGCGAGGCTCGAGCGCCTCGTCTCGAACCTCCTCGACCTGTCGCGGCTCGAGGCGGGAGCGGGGCCGCAGCCGGAGCTGTGGTCGATCGACGAGCTCCTCTCTCGCGCGCTGGAGGCGCTCGGCCCGGATGCCGGACGAGTCTCCGTCGTCGCCGTGGGCGAGGCGCCTCCGGTCCGGCTCGACGCGGCCCAGCTAGAGCACGTCCTCGTCAACGTGCTCGAGAACGCACTCCGGCTCTCCTCACCGGCGGACCCGGTCGAGGTGGCGGTCGAGCCGGATGGCGACGAGATCCGGATGCGGATCACCGACCGCGGGCCCGGCCTCGCCGAGGAGGATCTCGAGCGGATCTTCGAGCCGTTCGAGCACGGGTCCGGGCGCGGGACGGGTCTCGGCCTTGCAATCGCGCGCGGGTTCGCGGAGGCGAACGCGTGCCGCCTCTGGGCCGAGTCCCGACCCGGGTCGGGTGCGACGTTCGTCCTGGTGCTCCCGGCCGTCGCCGATCCCGCCCGGCTCCCGGGATGAAGAAGGCCCGCGTTCTCGTCGTGGACGACGAGCCGCAGATCCTGCGCGCGCTCCAGACGAACCTGCGCGGGGCCGGCTACGAGGTGGAGACGGCCGCCACTGCGGAGGCGGCCGTCGCCGCCGCGGCCGCCCGCCCGCCGGACGCGGTGATCCTCGACCTCGTTCTGTCGGACGGCCGCGGCACCGACGTCTGCCGCGAGCTCCGCCGGTGGAGCTCCGTGCCGGTGCTCCTCCTCTCCGTCGTCGGTGACGAGCAGGAGAAAGTGGCCGCGCTCGACGCCGGAGCCGACGACTACGTGGAGAAGCCGTTCGGGATCGAGGAGCTGCTCGCGCGCCTGCGCGCGGCCCTCCGTCGCGCGGGCCCGTCGGGCGAGCCGGTGCTCGAGATCGGAGACCTCGTCGTGGACGTCGAGAACCGGACCGTGATGATGGCCGGGCGAGAGGTGCCGCTGACGCCGCACGAGTTCCAGCTCCTGCGCGTGCTCGCCCAGCACGAGGGGAAGCTCCTGACCCACCCCACGATCCTGCGCGAGGTCTGGGGGCCAGCCTACGGAGAGGAGTCCCACTACCTGCACGTCTACGTGTCGCAGCTCCGGCGCAAGATCGAGCCGGACCCGACCCGGCCCAGGTACCTGCTCACCACGCCTGGAGCCGGGTACCGGCTCGTGAACCCGGATCAGCGGCCTT
Source organism: Gaiellaceae bacterium (assembly GCA_035518635.1). Taxonomy (GTDB): domain Bacteria; phylum Actinomycetota; class Thermoleophilia; order Gaiellales; family Gaiellaceae; genus AC-32. The sequence goes on along the minus strand of DATIXI010000039.1, from coordinate 120,644 downwards.
GAGCCGTCCTTGAGATGTGAGCGGCCGGGCTTGAGACGGCCTTAAGAGGCCCCGGGCTAGCGTGAGAGCGTGGTCGCACATGCTGCCAAGCCTGCCCGCGCGCGGGCGCTCGCCTACCGGCAAATCGTCGTCCCGCTCCTCCCGAACGAGGAGTCGGAGACGGCGATGTCGGTCGCGGCCGAGCTGGCCGACGAGGTCGGCTCCTGCATCACCGCGATCGTCGTGATCGAGCTGCCGCCCCAGCTTCCCCTCGATGCGCAGATGCTCGAGGAGGAGGCGGCCGGGAAGCGGACGCTCGAGGACGCGCGCGCGATCGGCGGCACGCGTGGTGTCAGGGTGCGGACGCAGATGCTGCGGGCCAGGCTCGCCGGTGAGGCGATTGTGGACGCGGCAACGGAGGCGCACGCCGACCTGATCGTGCTGCGCGCTCCACGGAGGAGCGGTCGCGGAGGCCGGCGGATCTTCGGGAGAACCGTCGACTTCGTGCTCAAGCACGCGCCCTGCAGGGTTATGGTCGCCGCGCCACCGTCTCCCGTCTGAAGAGCTACCAGCTGCGCGAGCGCGAAGCCGACACCTCACAGCTCGATCTCGACGCGCCGCCCCCGGCGAGGGGCGGGACCGCGGCGGTGCTCGGCCTGCTCGGGAGCACGAAGCGGCGCCTGATCGGGCGGCCGCGGGCGAGCCGCGAGCTCGAGGAGACGCTCGTTCCCAAGTGGCTCGCGCTTCCGATCTTCTCCTCCGACCCGATCTCGTCCGTCGCGTACGCGACCGAGGCCGCGATGGGAGTGCTCGTCGTCGTCTCGCTGTCCGCGCTCGACCTCGTGCTGCCGATCTCGATCGCGATCGCGGTGCTGCTCGTGATCGTCGCGGTCTCGTACAGCCAAGGGATCAAGGCGTACCAGTCGAGCGGCGGCTCGTACGTCTTCGCGCGCGAGAACCTCGGCACGTTCCCCGCACTCCTCGCGGGCGCGGCCCTCCTGACGGACTACATCCTCACCGTCGCCGTGTCGGTCGCGGCCGGCGTGTTCGCGCTGACCTCGGCCGTTCCCTCGCTCGCCTCGCACCGCGTGTTCCTCTCGCTGATGTGCATCCTGATCCTCACCGTCGGGAACCTGCGCGGGGTCCGCGAGTCGGGACTGCTGTTCGCATTCCCGACCTACGCGTTCCTGGCGGTGATGTATGCGACCCTGATCGTCGGGATCGGCAAGTGCACGGTCGGCACCTGCCCCACGGCGGTCGTCCCGGACGCGCTCCCGGCCGGCGCGGGGACAATCACGCTCTTCATCCTGCTCAAGGCGTTCGCGTCGGGCTCCGCGGCGCTCACCGGAGTCGAGTCGATCTCGAACGGCGTCAGCGCCTTCCGGCACCCGCAGGCGAAGAACGCGGCCAGGACGCTGTTCCTGATGGCCGGCGCCGCCGTGACGCTCTTCGTCGGCGTGTCGTACCTCGCCGTCGAGATGGACGCGCGGCCGAGCAGCTCGGTCTCCGTCCTCTCGCAGATCGCCCGCGGCTCGTTCCCGGCCGAGTCGCCCGGGTCGTTCGTCTACTACCTCGTCCAGGCGTTCACGCTGGCGATCCTCGTGCTGGCGGCAAACACCTCCTACCAGGGCTTCCCGCGCCTCGCTGCCCTGCTCGCTCGCGACAGCTTCCTCCCGCGGCAGTTCGTCAATCTCGGCGACCGGCTCGCCTACTCGAACGGGATCCTCGTCCTCTCGGCGGCGGCGACCGGCCTCATCCTGGCCTTCAAGGCCAACGTCGACTCGTTGATCCACCTCTACGTGATCGGCGTCTTCACCGCGTTCACGCTCGCGCAGCTGGGAATGGTCCGCTACTGGGTGAGGACGCACCGGCCGGGGTGGCGCCGCAGCGCGATCCTGAACGGCGTGGGCGCGACCGCGACGTTCGTCGTGACGCTGATCGTGATCGCGACGAAGTTCCTGGTCGGGGCGTGGATGGTGATCATCGCCATCCCGCTGATGATCGTCGCCTTCTACTTCATCAGGAGGCACTACCGCTCGGTGGCGCGGCGCCTCCGCGCAAAGGCGCACGCGGTGATGGCCCGGCGAGAGATCGACAACACCGTCGTGCTCTACGTCGAGCGGCTGGACGCGGCGACCCGCGAGGCGCTCTGGTTCGCGCGCACGATCTCCAAGGGCTCCTTTCGCGCGGTGCACGTGCCACACCCGGGCAGCGACACCGGGATCGGGCCGCGGTTCTTCCGCTGGACCGACGGCAGCCCGCGGCTCGACGTGCTGACCGAGGAGGAGGAGCCGCTCGACGCGATGCTCGAATACGTGTGGCGCGTTCCCCACGGCGACAACAGCTTCGTGACGGTCGTCATCCCGGAGCTGTTCCGCACGCCTTCGCTGCTGTCCGCGGTCATGCGCCGCTCGACGTTCAGGCTGAAGCTCGGGCTCCTGCGCGAGCCCGGAGTCGCCGTTGCCGACGTGCCGCGCCTCGCCGACCAGCCCGGCGTCGACTTCACCGAGCCGGCCCGCGCCACATGCGTGGTCCCGGTCGCCGACGTCCACGCTGCCTCGCTGCGCGCGGCCCTCTACGCGCGGTCGCTCGGCTTCAAGGAGACGAAGACCGTGTCATTCGCGTTCAGCGAGGAGGAGGCGCGGCGGATCGAGCGCGGCTGGCAGCGGTTCCCGACCGGCCTGCCGCTCGAGGTGGTCGAGGCGCCGTACCGCGACGTCGGCAAGCCGCTCCTCACCTACCTTCGCCAGATCACGGCCGACCCCGAGGCGGTCGCTGTGGTGGTCATGCCCGAGCTCGTCGTGCGCGGAGTCGACCGCCTCCTGCACAACCAGCGCGCCCTCTACCTCAAGCGGCTGCTCCTGTTCGAGCCCCGCGTGATCCTGACCTCGGTGCCGTTCCAGCTCACCTAGGGGATGCGCAACACGATTTTGCCGAACTGCTCGCCTGCCTCCATGCGCTCGTGAGCGGCGCGCGCCTCGGCAAGCGGGAAGACGGAGTCGACGAGCGGCTTGGCGCGGCCGCTCGCGACGAGCTCGTAGGCGCCCTCGAAGTCCTCCTTCGTACCCATCGAAGAGCCGTAGATCGTGAGCTGTTTCCACCAGATCCGGTGCAGCGCGGCCGGCGGGTTCGGCCCGCTGGTCGCGCCGCAGACGACGATCCGGCCCCCGGTGCGCGCGGACTGGAGCGACGTCTGCCAGGTCGCCTCGCCGACGTGCTCGAGCACGACGTCGACGCCGGTCCCGCCGGTCGCCTCCTTCACCGCTGCGGGCACGTCCCCGGTCGCGTGGTTGACGGTGGCGTCGGCCCCCAGCTCGCCGGCGCGCTCCAGCTTCTCGTCGCTCGACGACGTGACGAGCGTTCGCGCGCCGAGGGCCTTCGCGATCGCGAGCCCGGCGCTGCCCACGCCACTGCCTATCCCCCACAGCAGCACCCACTCGCCTTCCTGCAGGCCGGCCTTCGTCACGAGCAGCCGGTACGCGGTCTCGTAGACGAGCGGGAACGCCGCGGCCTCCTCGAACGAGACCCCGTCCGGCAACGGGTAGACGTTCGTCTCCGGGACGGCGACGAGCTCGGCGTGCGTGCCGTCCATGTGCTCGCCGACGACCGAGATCTTGTCTCCGTGCTCGATCCCCGGGTTGATGACGACCTCCTCGCCCGTGTCCTCGCGGATCCCGGCGCCGTCGGCTCCGAGGATCCGCGGCTTCGGCACCGAAGGAAGGCCCTTCCGAATCCAGAGGTCGAGATGGTTGAGCGACGCCGCCCGCAGACGGACGAGAACCTCGCCGGCCCCCGGCACCGGGTCGGGCGCGTCCTCGTAGCACAGGACCTCCGGTCCGCCGTCTTCATGGATCCGAACCGCCTTCATCAGGGCACAATCTCCCATATGGGGGTGGCAGAGCTCCAGATGCTCGCCGACGAGCTCGGTCTGGACGTGGTCGGAGCGGCGCCTGCGTCGGCCTACGACGAGACGGAGAGCCACATTCGCGAGCGCCGGGCACGCGGCCTCTTCGCCGACATGCGCTTCACGATGGCCCAGCCAGAGGTCTCGTGCCATCCCGAGTTGCTGCTGGACGGCGCCCGCACGGTGGTCTCCGCCGCGCTCTGCTACTGGAACGAGGGCGAGGCTTTGCCGCCGGGACACGGGCGCCTGCCGCGCTATACGTGGTGGGACGCCTACGCGGCGCTGCGCGAGAAGCTGGACGCGCTCGGCAGGCGGCTCGGCGGCGAGTACCGCGTGTTCGTCGACGCGAACCAGCACGTCGACCGCGAGGCCGCGGTTCGCGCCGGGGTGGGCTTCTACGGCAAGAACACGATGGTGATCACGCGCCGCTTCGGCTCGTGGGTCGTTCTCGGCGCGCTGATCACGCGGCGCGAGCTCGAGAGCACGGCGCCGCTCGACCTCGATTGCGGCTCCTGCACGCTCTGCATCGACGCGTGCCCGACCGGCGCGCTCGACGAGCTGGGCGTCCTCGACGCGACCCGCTGCCTCTCCTACTGGACGCAGTCGGCCGATCCGTTCCCGCTCGAGCACCGGGAGGCGCTCGGCGACCAGGTGTACGGTTGCGACATCTGCCAGGACGTGTGTCCCTGGAACCGTGGGATCGAGAAGCGCCGCGAGGACGCGCGGCCGCACGTGGGCGCCGAGCCGCACGTCTCGCTCGTCGAGTGGCTCGAGGCGGACGACGGGGAGCTGGCGCGCCGCTACGACCGACTGTTCGTGCCGCGCAACGACCCGCGCTACCTCCGCCGCAACGCGCTCGTCGCGCTCGGCAACGCAGGGGATCCTGTGACGCGCGAGGTGGCGAAACGCTACGCGGAAGGCGACGACCCGCTCCTGCGCGAGCATGCGGAGTGGGCGCTCGACCATCTTAGGGGGCCGGCGTGAACTCGGAGCTCGAGCACAGGCGCGACCTCGAGCGCTGGATCGCGTGGGTGCGGGTAGGCGCGATCCCGTTCGCGTTCGCCCAGGTCGCGCTCACCGAGAACTACCCGTCCGGCTACGAGACCCGGGCCTGGATCATCACCGGCGTCTTCACGGTCGGTGCGGTCGTGATCTTCGTGCTCTGCCGCCGCGAGTTGACGGCCCGCGCCCAGCTGCACCTCGGCGTGCTCGCGCTCGCGTTCGACTTCGCAATCGTCTCCGCGTACATCTTCGTCTACAGCTACGAGCGCGGGACGCCGGTCCGCCAAGTGATGCTCATGCCGCTCGTCGAGGCGGGGCTCCGCTTCGGGATCACGGGCGCGCTGGCCGTCGTGGTCGCGAGCGCGCCGGTCATGTTCGTCTTCGAGTGGCTCCGAGAGCGCCGCTACCCACCGCTCAGCTTCCACGTCGACTTCGTCACGCTGCAGCTCGGGATCGAGCTGCTGCTCGGGCTCGTCGTCGGCTGGCTCGCCTCGCGGCTGTTTCGCCAGACGTCGATCGCGGAGGCGAGGGCCGCCGAGGCCGAGCGGCTGCGCGACGAGCTCGGCCGCCGGGCGGACGTGCTCGAGGCTGCGAACCGCTGCGCGCGAGCGCTCGGCTCGTCGCTCGAGCTCGAGCAGGCGTTCGACGCGTTCATCAACGAGGTTCGCGTGCTGATCCCCTTCGACCGGATTTCGATCGTGCTTGCCGAGGAGGGGGCCGCGCACGTGATGGCGGTCAGCGGCGAGGGCGCCGAGAACGTCCTGCCGCCCGACTCGGCGCAGCCGATCCAGGGCTCGGTGCTCGAGGAGGTGCTCAGCACGAGCGAGGCCGTCTACCGCCGAGACATGAGCGGCGCGGAGTACGACGGTGAGGACAAGCTCCTCGCGCTGGGGCTCCACAGCCGGCTCGGGACACCGCTCCTCCAGGGTCCGCAGGCGATCGGGATGATCGCGATCTCACGCCACGAGACGGACGCGTTCAGCTCCGAGGAGATCGAGCTCGCGGAGTTGCTCGGGCGCCTCGTCGCGAGCGCGGTGCAGAACATCCGGGCGTACGACGCCGAGCGCCGGACGGTCGAGGAGCTACGGCGCCTCTCGGCTCTCCGTGCCGACTTCGTCTCGCTGGTGTCGCATGAGCTCCGCACGCCGATGGCTGCGGTGATCGGCTCGGCCCGGACCCTGCAGCAGCGCTGGCGGGAGCTCACGGCCGACCAGCGCGAGTCGTTCCTCGGCCTGATCGCCGACGAGACCGAGCGGCTCGCGGGCCTGGTCGGCGACGTGCTCGACACCTCGAGGATCGAGGCGGGCACGTTCAACATCCGGTTCGGCGAGGTCGACCTCGGTGAGCTCGTGCGCGACACGGTGGCGCTCGCCGAGCTGGGCTCGGACGAGGTGGGCCTCCGCGCCGAGGTGCACGAGCCGCTGCCGCAGGTGCGCGGCGACGCCGAGCGGCTGCGGCAGGTGCTCATGAACCTGATCGACAACGCGATCAAGTACTCTCCGGCCGGGGACGAGGTCGAGGTGCGCGCCTACAGCGAGGCCGGCCGCGTGCTCGTCGCCATCCGCGACCACGGGCCCGGGATCGCGCCCGAGGATCAGCGCCTGATCTTCGAGAAGTTCGGCCGGGTCACGAGCGGCAACACGAGGCCGGGCACCGGGCTCGGCCTCTTCATCGCGCGCTCGATCGCCGAGGCGCACGGCGGCACGCTGGACGTCTCCTCGTCGCCCCGCCGCGGGTCGACGTTCACGCTCGAGCTGCCGCGGCAGAGCTAGCTCAGGCGGGCCCTCCGCCCTCGAGGCTCGCGCTCACCGCCGCGATCGCGGCCTCCTCCGCGGGGCTGACCTTCTCGCCGTCCTCCTTGTGGGCGGCCGCGACGTTCTTCGCCACGTTGAGCGTGAACGTCTTGTAGGCGGTCACGTCGTCCGGGGTCGCCTTGCTCTCGAGGAGCGAGGTCGCCTCGTGGATCCGCTGGAGGCCCTGCCCCTGGAGCTCCTCGGCCGAGTGGTACTTGTGTCGGTCGAAGTGCGGCTTCTCGGACACGAGCGTGTCGAGCAGCTCGCTCTCCCCGTGGTGCTGGCGCGCCTCGGCGTAGGTCTTGGCAAGCGCGTAGCTCTCCCTGAACGTGCCGCCCTTCTGCGCCGTTGCGGCGATCATGCCGGCGATCGCGGGGCCCTCGGCCACGAGGCCCCACTCCTCCTCGGTGAAGTCGCTCTTCGCGGTCATCTCACCACCCCCTCGTTCGTGTGAATGGACGCTGCTCGGGGCAGCATGGCGAATCTCGCCTGCGGGTGCGCCGCTAGGCGGAGGTGACGCGGACGCGCGAGAGGCCGAGGTCGCGCTGCAGCTCGCGCGCACGCTGGGCGATCGCCCTGCGGAGCTCCGGCGGGTCGAGCACGACCGCCTCGCCGCGGTACGACAGGATCTCGCCGACGAGCCACTCCGGGCTCCCGACCGGCCGCTCGGCCACCGCGGAGCGGTCGCGCAGGAGCCGTGCGCCCTTCTCGAGCTCCCAGCGGGCGATCTCCTTCGAGTACCAGATCCGCGCGGTACGGGCGTCGCGGAACTCGTGCGGGTCGAAGCCCTCGCGCGGCTCGAAGCGGCTGCGCTGGATCCGTGCGCTGCGCATCCGATCGAGCCGGAACGAGCGCTCGCCCTCGCGCGTGCGGTCCCAGGTGTGCACGTACCAGTACGGGAGGCGCCGCTCGAGCGAGTAGGGCTCGACGAGGTGCGTCGAGATCTCGTCCTCGCCCTCCTTGAGGTAGTCGACCTGGACGAGCCGCCGCTCGCGCAGCCCGCGGCTGAGCGTTCCGACGAGGTCCTCCTCGGCGCGCTGCACCTGTGGCTCCGGGGTCTGGGCCAGCTCGAACTCGCCGAACGTCTCCTCGAGCTTCGCCCGCACGCGCTCGAGCGGAGTGCGCGCGTCTGCGGCGATCATCGGCCCGACGAACTCGAGCGCGAGCCTGATCGCGCGCGCCTCGAGCGGGGTCAGACGCGGCGGCGCGCGAAACGTGTCCCCGAACAGCTCCTTGTCGACGCGGACGGTGTCGCCGTCGAGCTCGGCGTAGACGGCGTAGCAGCCACCGCCGAAGTTGACGAGGTTGAGCAGGGACAGGTGCTCCTCGAGCTCTTCGGGCGGGATCCCGAACCGCTCGACGAGGTCGGCGGCGGGGATCTCGGCCTCGGCGTCCTCGCCGCAGCGGTCGAGCAGGTAGGCGAGGAGCGCCTGGAGGACGGCGAAGCGCTCGGGGTGGACCGGCGCGGCCGGCCGCTCGACGGCCTCCTCGGCCTCGCCGTTCAGCTCCGCGGCCAGGCGCTCGGGCGGCTTCTCGTGGCGGTCGCGGACGGCGCGCAGCGCCCGCGCGACCTCGCGCCGGAGCTCCTCCGGGGCCTGCGGCGCCGCGCGCCCGTCCTGGCGCAGGACCCAGGATGCGAGCAGCGGCAGGCTCGAGTACTCGGTCACGAAGACGCCCTCCTCGACCCGGCCGCGGCCAGCGTATGTCCGCTGCACCCACCAGGCCGTGTCGCCGCCGACCTCGATCCGGGCCTCGCCGACCGGATCGCCGATCTGCCACGGAGGCCGGCCCCGATACTGGCCGACGTCGAACTCGGCGGGCAGGCGGAAGTCGCGCTCGCGCCTCGTGGCGAAGCGGATCTCGCCCCGGATTCTCGAGACGCGGAACGTGCGCTCGTCGTCGGCGTCGAGGTCCTGGCCGACGACGTACCACGCGCCCGCGTCCTGGAACAGCGCGTACGGGTTGATCGTCCGTTCCCGCTCGTCGTCCCGCGAGATCGACCAGTAGGGGAACTTGACCGTGCGCTGCTTCGAGATGGCGGCCTCGAGCTTGCTCAGCCGCCCCTGCATCTCGGTCGAGTACTCGGGGTCGAGCACTTCGACCCGCATCGCCGTGTCCGTCGGCGCCTCCGAGAAGCCGGGCCGGCCGAGCGCGAGGTTCTGCAGCGCCAGCCGCAGCGGCTCGGCGTACGCGAACTTGCCCTCGAGCAGGTACAGGCACGTCTGCAGCGCCGCGAGCTCCTCGTCGGTCAGCTCGAGCGGCGGTAGGAAGTACCGTTCGGAGCGCATCGTGTAGAGCTCCTCACCTGTGTACTCGTCCCGCTGTGAGTGGAGGGGGACGCCGAGCGCCTGCAGCTCGGCGCGGTCGGAGTAGAACCGGCGCGCGAACGCCTCGTCGGACATCTCCTGGTAGCCCTCGACGCTGCTCTTGATCTCGCGCGCGGTCACCGGCCGCCGCTCCGCCATCAGGAACGCGACCAGCGAGAGCTGGCGGATCAGCTTGTCAGTGTCGTGGCTCAAGCCCGCCGCGAGCCTACCGGCTACGCCGGTTTCAGGACGGCGACGCCGAAAAAGCCGGCGCCGCCTAACCGGTCGGTTGCCTCCGACCCCGGTCGGCTACGCGGCGACCTTGCTGCGCTCGAGATGCTGGTGCGACGGGCAGTAGTCGCGGTCGGGCAGCGGGGTGCGCTGACACGGCTTACCCTTGCGCGTCGTCGCACGGCAGCGCGCAACGCCTCCGTCGAACGCGCCTGCCTCGATCTGGCTGTCGATGAACGCGACCGCCGCTGCGACGCCCTCGCGCACGGCCCAGGCGACCTGCGCCTGGCACGTGATCGGGAAGTAGCGGCGAAGATCCTGGAAGAGGGCCCGGTCGGGCTTCGCGAAGTAGAGCGGGTCCTTGGCGAGCCGTTCCATCGTCTGCTCGCAGGCCTCCAGCACCTCTCGCCGGTACTGGATGCGCGTCTCCGAGTCGACGTAGGGATCGACGAGATCCTTGATCGACCTGTAAATGGCACGTGAGTACTGATACATGCAGGCCTGAATCTGGAGGGCTCTCTCGTCCAACGTCAGTATCCCGGGCTCCTGTTAATCTGGCGCAAAGCTTTGTTAACCAGCGGTTAAACGTGACCTGCGACTAGGGCCTGCGGGGCGAATATAACCGACTCGCGACCCTGTTACAAAGTCTGGCTTCCGGTTTGCAAACCGGTAAACGGCGTCCTACGGGGTGATGCGGCGCGGGTAGGCACCGCCGAAGCCGTGCTGGTGGGCATCGATGATGGCGCTCTGAGCCTCCGCCTGCGAGGCGTAGATGCCGGCGAAGACGACGAGATAGCCGGGGTGGAGGCTCGAGAACTGCGACGAGTCGAGGACGCCGACCTTCGCCAGGCCGCCCTGGCGCGCCCGCCTCGCCTCGGCGAGCGCCGCCGCCCGTCCGCTCGGGCTCGGGAGCGAGTCCAGGACGATCGTCCAGCCGCTGCGTCCCGCGGGCCAGGTCGTCGGCGCGTTCGCCTGGGAAGGCGGTGGCGGGGGCGCGGCGGTCGTGGTCGGGGTCGTCTGCGTCGGCTGGGTGATCGTCGGCTCGGGCGCGGTCTGGGTCAGCTGGACGCTCGTCGCGCCCGGAGACGTCGCCACGACGGTGTTGTTGTCGCTCGCGCTCGAGTCGGAGAGCCAGATCGCCGAGGCTGCGCCCGCCGCGGCCGCGATGACAAGTGCGAGCAGCGCGGGCCAGATCCAGTCGCCGGGATACCAGTCGAACCGGCGGCGCCAGGCGGAGCCGAGGCGCCCGACCAGACCGGTCGGGGACGGCAGCCGGGCCCCGCATTCGAGGCAGAACTCCTGCCCCTCGGCGTACGGGGTGTCGCAGCGAGGGCAGCGCCCTGCGTCCTGCTCGCCGCCCGCCACCTAGCGCTCCCAGGGGTCGGCGCCGTTGTCCGCGGCGCCGTGCTCTCCGGAGGCGTCCGGGCCGGCCGCCTGGCCGCAGCTGGCGCAGAACTTGGCGTCCGCCGGCAGCGGGTGGCCGCAGTTCGCGCAGGAGACGACCGGCTCCGGGCCGGTGGGCCGTCCGCAGTTCGCGCAGAAGTGCGAGCCCCAGGGCACCGGAGCGCCGCACTCGCAGGTCGCGGGCGCTCGGCGCGCGCTCGCGACGGCGTCGAGCATCGAGTCCAGCTCGTGTAGCCGCTCCTCGAGCGCGACGATCTCGCGGCACTTGTCGATCAGGAGGTCGTCCCGGAACGAGGATCGCCGGTACATCTCGAGAGTTAGTCCGCCGAGATCGCGGATCTGCTCCTCGCGGGCCTTCAGGATCGCGCGCCGCTCGCGGCGGAGCGCGCCGGGTGACGGCGCGCGGCGCAGGGGCCTCGGCGGGGCTTCTCCGGAGTCGCTCTCCGGTTGGCGCCGGATGCGGTTTAGCAGGGAAAAACGGGCCACGCGAGGCGCGAGTCTAGCAACGGCGACCGACGCCTCAAGAACGGTCTCCGGTGAACGCAGCGGCCTCGACCCATCCTTTCAGACGGACGCGCGGGCTTAGCCCGCGCGTCCTCAGATCGGCATCGCACGCGACGCCTCAGCTAGCGGGGTTTCGGCGTTCCGCGGCCCGATCGCGCGAGGAGCGCCGCGAGCAGCACGAGGCCTGTCAGCCCGATCACGATCCCGGCCCAGGGCCAGACGAACCCGAACGCGATCCCGATCACGACGATCGCGATCGCGACCCCGATCACGCCGCGCTCCCCCTCAAAGCTGGACGACGACGAGCCGGTCTTCGGTCAGCTCGCGGACGGCATACGCCGGGCCCTCGCGCGTGTTGCCGGAGTCCTTCACGCCGCCGTACGGCATCTGGTCGGTGCGGAACGTGGGCGCCTCGTTCACCGTCACGCCGCCGAACTCGAGCCCGCGCGCCGCGCGCAGGGCCGTCCCGATCGAGCTCGTGTAGATGCCGGCCTGGAGGCCGAAGCGCGTGGAGTTGGCGAGCGAGATCGCCTCGTCGACCGAATCGACCGCGTTGAGGGTCACCACGGGGCCGAAGACCTCCTCGCAGCTGACCTTGAGGTCGGGCGAGGCACCGGCGATCACCGTCGGCCGGATCAGCCCGTCCTGCTCCTCGCCGCCGGCCAGCACCTCGGCGCCTCCGGCGCGCGCCTGGTCGATCCACTCGAGGATCCGCGTCTGCGCGTCCTCGTCGATCACGGGGCCGACGTCGGTCTCCTCGTCCGCCGGGTCACCGACGACGAGTGCCTCGACCTTCGGCACGAAGCGCTCGACGAACCCGTCGTACGCGGCGCGCTCGACGTAGATCCGCTGCACCGAGATGCAGCTCTGGCCCGCGAAGGAGAAGCTGTTGGCGGCCATGGCCGTCGCCGCCGCGTCGAGGTCCGCGTCGGCCGCGACGATCACCGGAGTCGAGTTCCCGAGCTCGAGGTTGACCCGCTTCCTGGGCGCTCGCTCCTTCAGGCCCCAGCCGACCGGCCCGGAGCCGGTGAACGAGATCGCTTTGACGCGCTCATCCTCGACCAGGACGTCCCCGATCTCGGACGACGGCCCGACGACGACGTTGAGCCAGCCCGGCGGGAGGCCCGCCTCCTCCTCGAGCTCCGCCAGGAGCAGGGCTGAGAGCGGCGTGTGGCCCGCAGGCTTGAGCACGACCGCGCACCCGGCGGCGAGCGCCGGCGCGAGCTTGTGCGAGACGAGATTGAGCGGGAAGTTGAACGGCGAGATCGCGGCGACGATCCCGATCGGCTCGCGGAGCGTGAACGCGAGCTTCCCCTCGCCCGCCTGCGCCGCGTCCATCGGCACCATCTCGCCCGCGAGCTTCCGCGCCTCTACCGCTGCGAACGTGTACGTCGACATCGCCCGAATCGCCTCGACCCGCGCCGCCTTCATCGGCTTGCCGGCCTCGTCGGAGATCTGGCGCGCGACCTCGTCGTGCCGCCGCCCGAGCGCCATCGCGACGCGGACGAGGATCTCCGCGCGCCTGTGGGCGGGCAGCGGCTCGCGCATCGCCTGCTCGGCTGCGTCGATCGCCCGCTTCGTCTCTGCCGCGCCCGCCTTGGCGACCCGACCGACGACCTCACCCGAGTAGGGCGAGTGCACGTCGATCCACTCGCCGGTCTCGATCCACTCTCCGCCGATGAACAGCTTCCGCTCGACCGCCGTTGTCGCCATGCCGCAAGTCTAGGACACTGCATTCGTGCAACCGGACGTTCGCTATGCGCGGAGCGGTGGCGTGGCGATCGCGTACCAGGTGGTCGGGGAGGGCGACGTCGACCTCGTCTACGTGCCCGACTACGTCTCGAATCTCGTCTACGGCTGGCAGTCGCCCCACTGGCGCCGCTTCTACGACGCGTTGGCGACCTCGTTTCGCCTCATCCTCTTCGACAAGCGCGGGACGGGCCTCTCCGACCTGGGGGGCCAGTACCCGGCCCTGGAGACCCGGATGGAGGACCTGCACGCGGTGCTCGAAGCCGCCGGTTCCGAGAAGGCCGTGCTGCTCGGCTCCCACGACGGCTGCTCTCTCGCGGCCCTTCACGCGGCGAGCTATCCGGAGCGGACGCAGGCTCTCGCCCTGTTCCATCCGGCGGCGCGCGGGGAGCACTCCGAGTCGCCGGCCCCGCCGGACTTCGAGCGCGAGATGGCGCAGCTGCGGGAACGATGGGGGACGCAGGAGTACTGCGACGAGGTCCTGCGGGAGGTGTGTCCAACGCTCCTCGCCGACGACGAGGACCGGCTCTGGTTCGCCAACTGGCTCCGGGTCGGCGCGACTCCGGCCGTCGCGTACGCGCTGAACCGCGCCTGGTCCGAGACGGACCTCCGTCACGTTCTTCCGGCCGTCCACGCCCGGACGCTCGTCCTTTACCGCCCGTGCCTGGAAGAGGACGCTCGCGCCGTCGCGGGGCTGATTCACGGCGCACAGTCGCTCCGGGTCTCGGGCGACGACTACTGGGGCATATTCCTCTCGCCCGAGATTCCGGAGGAGGTCGAGCGCTTCGTCGCGGGGGGCAGCGCGCCCGTGGTACCTGACACGGTGCTCGCGACGCTCCTGTTTACGGACATCGTCGGCTCCACCGAGCACGCGGCTCGTCTCGGCGACGCAGGCTGGACGGAGCTGCTCGGCCGGCACCATGCGCTCGTCCGGCGCGAGCTCGTTCGCTTCCGGGGCGGCGAGAGGGACACCGCCGGTGACGGCTTCTTCGCAACCTTCGACGGGCCGGCCCGCGCGATCCGGTGCGCGGAGGCGGTCGTGGAGGGCGTGCGTGGGCTGGGGTTGGAGGTCCGCGCGGGCGTACACACGGGCGAATGCGAGCTCCACGACGACAAGGTCGCGGGCATCGCCGTCTCGATCGGCGCCCGGGTCGCTGCGGAAGCGAGCGGCGGCGAGGTGCTCGTCTCGCAGACCGTGAAGGATCTCGTGGCCGGCTCGGGGATCGAGTTCGAGGAGCGCGGGGAGCACGAGCTGAAGGGCGTTCCCGGCGAGTGGAGGCTGTATGCAGTCCGGGGCGCCTGAGACGCGCTTCGCGAAGAGCGGCGACTGCAACATCGCCTACCAGGTTGTGGGCGACGGGCCGATCGACGTCGTCCTCGTGATCGGATGGATCTTCGCGTTCGACCCGGGCTGGGACGACCCGGCGACGGCCCGCTTCTACCGGCGGCTCGGCTCGTTCTCGCGGCTGATCCTCTTCGACAAGCGGGGCACCGGGCTGTCGGACCGCGTCCCGCCCGACGAGCTCCCGGGACTGGAGACGCGGGTGGACGACGTGCGCGCCGTCATGGACGCGGTCGGGTCGGAGCGGGCGGCGCTGATCGGGATCTCGGAGGGCGTCCCGATGTGCACGCTCTTCGCCGCGACCCACCCGGAGCGCTGCAGCGCGCTCGTCCTGATGGGTGGCTTTCCGAAGTACCTCGCGACGCCCGACTTTCCGATCGGGAACGACCCGGACGAGCTCCGCGCGCGAGTCGAGCTCGTCGAGAGCGACTGGCCCAACGGTTACGCGCGGGTCTTCATCGAGCGCATGGCGCCGGCTCTGGCGGGCGACGAGTCCGTGATCCGCGCCTACGGGCAGAGGATGGCTCGCGGTGGCAGCCCGGCCGCGGCCGCGGCGCTGCTGGGCATGAACTCCGAGATCGACGTGCGGCACGTGTTGCCGTCGGTCCGGGTGCCGACGCTCGTGGTTCACCGCGAGCACGAGACGTTCGCGGCCCCGAGCCGCTACATCGCCGACCACATCCCTGGCGCGCGCCTGGCCGAGCTTCCCGGCGACGACCACCTGCCGTGGCTCGGCGACCAGGACGCGGTCCTCGACGAGGTCGAGGCGTTCCTGACGGGCGCGCGGCGGGCGCCCGAGGCCGAGCGCGTCCTCGCGACGGTGCTCTTCACCGACATCGTCGGGTCGACCGACCAGGCGGCCGAGCTGGGCGACCGGCGCTGGCGCGCCGTCCTGGAGTCGCACCACGCCGAGGTGCGACGGCAGCTCGAGAACTTTCGCGGGACCGAGGTCGACACGGCGGGCGACGGCTTCCTCGCGACCTTCGACGGCCCGGCGCGGGCGATCAGGTGCGCCTGCGCGATCCGCGACGGCGTCAGACCGCTCGGCGTGACCCTGCGGGCCGGGCTCCACACCGGCGAGTGGAGCTGATCGAGGGCAAGGTCGGCGGGATCGCAGTCCACACCGGCGCGCGGGTGGCCGCGGAGGCTGGCCCGGGGGAGGTCGTGGTCTCGTCGACGGTGAAGGACCTCGTGGCCGGGTCGGGGATCGCGTTCCTCGACCGGGGTGTCCGGGAGCTGAAGGGCGTCCCGGGCGAATGGCGGCTATACGCTGTGGTCGATGGCTGATGCGCTGATCGTCGACGCGGTCCGGTCGCCCATCGGCAAGCGCAACGGGACGCTCGCGAGCGTCCGCGCGGACGAGCTCGTGGGCCAGGTGCTGAACGGCCTCGTGGCGCGGCAAGAGCTCGATCCTGCCGAGGTCGAGGACGTCCAGATGGGCTGCGTCTCGCAGGTGGGCGAGCAGGGGTGGAACATCGGCCGGATGGCGCCGCTCGTCGCCGGCTGGCCGGACTCGGTCCCGGGGGCGACCGTCGATCGGCAGTGCGGCTCCTCGATGCAGTGCTGCTTCAACGCGGCCGCGGCGGTCTGGTCGCGGCAGCTCGACCTCGTCGTCGCGGCCGGAGTCGAGTCGATGTCGCGCGTGCCGATGGGCTCGAGCGGGGGAGACCTCTCGGATGGGCTCCTCGAGCGGTGGGAGATCGTGCCGCAGGGGATCTCGGCCGAGCTGATAGCGGAGGAGTGGGGCTTCTCGCGTGAGGAGCTCGACGCGTACTCGTACGAGTCGCACCGGCGCGCGCTCTCCGCCATCGACGAGGGCCGGTTCGAGGACGAGATCGTGCCGGTCGAGGTGGCGAACCCGCACGTGGGGACGGTCTTCGCGGTGGACGAGACGCCGCGGATCGACACCTCGCCGGAGGCTCTGGCCGCCCTGAAGCCCGCGTTCGTGCCGGACGGGCGGGTCACTGCGGGCAACTCGAGCCAGATCTGCGACGGTGCGGCGGCCGTGCTGATCGCGAGCGAGGCTGCCTGCTCCCGGCTCGGCCTCGAGGCGCGCGCGAGGTTCGTCTCGTTCGGCCTGGCCGGGGTCGACCCGCGCCTGATGCTGCACGGGAATCCGCAGGCGTCCGAGCGCGCGCTGGCGCGGGCCGGGCTCGGCTGGGACGACATCGGCGTAGTCGAGGTGAACGAGGCGTTTGCGTCGGTCGCGCTCCAGTTCGTGCGGGACTCGGGCCTGGAGGGGCGGGCTGCCGACGTGAACCCGAACGGAGGCGGGATCTCGCTCGGCCATCCACTCGGCGCGACGGGCGCGCGAATCACCGCGACGCTGCTGAACGAGCTCGAGCGCCGCGACGGGCGCTACGGCCTGGCGACGATGTGCATCGGCTTCGGCCAGGCGATCGCCGCGGTGATCGAGCGCGTCTAGCCCGGGTCGGGGACGAAGTCCCACATCCGGCACAAAGGCGTCACGCACCTGTGACGATTTCGCCGCTACCCTCGAAGCCGGGGGCAAGGGGCCGAAGGCCCCCGGGGGAGCAGGTTCACGCGTACGCGTGAAACGGAATCCGTAGGATCGATAGCCGTGGAGATTGCTCGCGTCGGCGTGGTCGGGCTCGGGACGATGGGCTCGGGGATCGCCCAGGTCTGCCTGCAGGAGGGGCTCGAGGTGATCGGGCGCGAGGTCGAGCCGCAGCTCGGCGAGGCAGCGCGCCGGCGGATCGACCACTACCTCTCGCGCGGCGTCGAGAAGGGCCGGATGACGGCCGAGGAGAAGGACGCCGCGCTCGGGAGGCTCTGCCTCGTCACCGACCTGGCGGAGCTCGCGTCCTGCGGGCTCGTGATCGAGGCCGCGTTCGAGGACCTCGACGTCAAACGAGGCCTCTTCGCCGAGCTCGACGCGATCGTCGCGCCCGAGGCGATTCTCGCGACGAACACGTCGGCGCTCTCCGTCACCCAGATCGCGGACGCGGCGAGACACCAGGAGCGCGTCGTCGGGATGCACTTCTTCAACCCGGCGCCGGTGCTGCCGCTCGTCGAGGTCGTCCGCACCGCGCGCACGAGCGACGAGGTCTTCGACGCCGTCTATGCGTTCGCGCAGCGGATCGGCAAGGAGCCCGTCGCATGCAACGACACGCCCGGCTTCATCGTCAACCGGATCCTGATCCCGCTCCTGAACGACTGTGTGCGCGTCCTCGACGAGGCCCGAGTCACGCCAGACGACGTCGACCGGGCGATGCGCTTCGGCGCGAACTGGCCGATCGGGCCGTGTGCCCTGATCGACCTGATCGGAGTCGACGTTCACGTGCACGCGTCCGAGGCCCTTCACGCTGCGCTCGGCGAGGAGCGGATGGCCCCGCCGCAGCGCCTCGTCGAGATGAGGGAGGCGGGCCGGCTCGGGCGGAAGAGCGGCCGCGGGTTCTACGAGTACGAGCCACCGAGCTAGAAGCGCTCTTTACGGTTTCCTAACAGGCCGCTTATAGCGAACTCACCCGCGCGCCAGATACTCCGATCCATGGGGTGGACGCTCCTCGCTGTCGTTCTTGGCGCCGCGCTTGCGCTGCCCGCCGCTGCTCCGGCCGGAAAGGCGTCGGACGGGACGCTCTCGGTCCAGCGCGGCCGGGGCAAGATCACCCTGAACTTCAAGGGGACGGCCGTCGGCCGCCTCGCGAACGGCAAGGTCCGGATCCGCGACCAGAACCTGTTCGACGGGCTGACCCCCGAGTTCCGGCACTGCAAGTCGCTCAAGCAGCTCAACGCGCACGTCACGGTCTGCACCGGCAAGAAGCTGACCTTCCGGGCGCTCAACGGCCGCTACACGGTCTTCGTCCAGGGGAGCGGGATCTTCATGTCCGCGGTCGGTCGCGGAACGCTGACAGTGGACGGGGGCGGCGACAACGGCCTTCCCGACGGCGTGATGTCGCTGGACGACGCGCCGTACACGTCCCTGCCCGACGTCCCCACGGTCTTCGCGCTCGGGACGACGAAGACCAAGCGCTGACGGCCGTCTCTGGCATCCTGAGGGAGTGGCCCAGGTGCAGTCGGTTCTGGTTGTCGAAGACGAGACGTCCATCGCCTCCTTCGTCGCGCTCTACCTGAAGAACGCCGGCTACAAGATCCGCACGGTCGGAACCGGGCAGGAGGCGCTCGAGGGCGTCGCGGACGAGCGACCCGACCTGATCGTCCTCGACCTGATGCTGCCCGACATCGACGGGATCGAGGTCTGTCGTCGCATCCGGCGGAACTCGGACATCCCGATCCTGATGCTGACCGCGCGCGACGAGGACGTGGACAAGATCATCGGGCTCGAGGTCGGTGCCGACGACTACCTGACGAAGCCGTTCAACCCGCGCGAGCTCGTCGCCCGCGTGAAGTCGATCCTGCGTCGGTCGGTCCCCGAGCGGCGCGAGCCCGAGACGAAGCAGATCACGCACGGCAAGCTCGAGATCGACGCAGGTCGGCGGGAGGTGCGCGTGGGCGACCAGGAGATCCAGCTCGCGCCGAAGGAGTTCGACCTCCTGTGGGAGCTGCTCGACCACCGGGGGATCGTGCTCACGCGCGACCAGCTGCTCGAGCGGGTCTGGGGCTACACCTTCGCGGGCGACACCCGCACCGTCGACGTGCACGTCCGGCAGATCCGGCGCAAGCTCGGAGACGCCTCGCCGATCGTCACCGTGTGGGGGGTCGGCTACAAGGTCGCTCCCGCGAGGGATACGGCCGTGAGCGCCTAACACCACCGGGGACATGCTCCGGTCGCTGCGCTTCCAGCTCCCGGCGTTCTTCCTGCTCGGCGTCGTGGTGGCCGGCCTCGTCTCGGCGGCCATCGCGCTCCGGCTCTTCCGCGGCTACGCAGAGAACCGGGCCCGCGCGCAGGCGTACGGCGAGCTCGCGCGGGAGGCGCGAGGGCTGACGGAGCTCTACGCGCGCCAGGCCGGGTTCAAGCGCCTCTCCGCTGCGCGCCTCGAGCTCGCGACCGGCGACCGGATCTACTACTCAGGCGTCAGCCTCTTCCCCGGCCAGAAGCCGGTCTTCAGGAGGCTTCCCAAGGGCTCGCTCGATCTCGCGAAGGCCCGCGCGCAACCGGTCACGCGGTTCCGGTTCACCTCGCCGGAGGGACAGACGTTCCTCGCGGTCGCTCGGCCGCTCAAGGTCGGGGCGCAGACCTTCGGCGTGATCGTCCTGGCGAAGCCGAAGACGGTGCTGCGACAGCACTGGCTCGCCCTGATCGAGCGGCTCCTGATCGCCTTTGCGGCCGGCGTCGTGGTGGCCGCCGGCCTTGGCGTCTATCTCTCGCGTCGCATCACCGAGCCGGTGCTGGATCTCTCCCGGGCGGCCGACGAGATCGCGCGCGGCAGCTACGACGTCGACATGCCCGAGGTCCGCGGAGGCGGCGAGATCGGCGACCTCGCCGAGAGCTTCCGCCGGATGGCGGTGCGGCTCTCGGAGGCGGAGGAGCTCGAGCGCGGCTTCCTGATGAGCGTGTCGCACGAGCTCCGGACGCCGTTGACCGCGATCCGCGGGCACGTGGAGGCGCTCCGTGAGGGTGTCGTGACCGACGAGGAGATGCGGACCGCGTCGCTGACGGTGATCGCCGCGGAGGCGCAGCGGCTCGAGCGGCTGGTCGGCGACGTGCTCGACCTCGCAAAGCTCGACGCGCATCGGTTCACGGTCCTCCACGAGGAGGTCGAGATGGAGCGGCTCATCGATCGCGCATACAGCACGTTCAGCGAAGAGGCGAGGCGGCGGGAGATCGACTACGAGCTGAGCGTGAAGGCCAAGCCGGTGATCGTCTCGGACGGCGACCGCGTGCTGCAGATCGTCTCGAACCTGCTCTCGAACGCCTTCCGCTGGACGCCGGACGGCGGGCGGGTCGACCTCGAGCTGAGCGCGGCCGGGGCGCGGGTGCAGGTCGCGGTGGGCGACAGCGGGCCCGGCATCAATGCGAACGAGCAGGAGCGGATCTTCCGCCCGTTCTGGTCACGCGACGGCGGCGGCACCGGGCTGGGCCTGGCGATCTCGAGCGAGCTGGCCGTCGCGCTCGGGGGCCGCTTGACCCTCGAGAGCTCGGACGAGGCCGGCAGCCGCTTCGAGCTGATCCTCCCCTCCTACCCGGAGTAGTCAGAATCCCTGCGATGGGCGTCCCCGCTCACGAGCTCGTCGAGCTGCCGCGCCGCCGCTCGCCCGTGCGCGCGCTGGTGGCGGCGCTGCGCCCGCGCCAGTGGCCGAAGAACCTGCTCGTGTTCGCCGGGATCGTCTTCGCGGCGAAGCTCGACGACCCGGTCCGCTGGGCCGAAGCCTGCGCCGCCTTCGTCGCGTACTGCGCCGTCTCCAGCTCCGCCTACCTGCTGAACGACGTGCGTGACGTCGAGCAGGACCGGCTCCACCCGGTCAAGCGCCAGCGCCCCATAGCCCGTGGCGAGCTCTCGCCCCGGGGCGCGCTGATCGCCGCGCTCGTCCTCGCGGCCTGCGCGCTGGCGATCGCGGGCTGGCTCGGGCCCGGATCGGTCGCGCTGCTGGTCGCGTTCGCCGCGCTCCAGGTCGGCTACTCGTTCGGGCTCAAGCACGTCGTACTCGTCGACGTCTTCGTGATCGCCGGGCTGTTCGTGATCCGCGCCGCGGCCGGCGCCGAGGCCGTCGACGTGCGGATCTCGCCCTGGCTCCTGCTCTGCACGGTTCTGCTCGCGCTCTTCCTCGCGCTGGCCAAGCGGCGCGGCGAGCTGGTGCTCGTCGGCGCCCGCGAGACCCCGGGCCGGCCCGTGCTCGAGGGCTACTCGCTCGAGCTCGTCGATCAGCTCGTCTCGGTCGTCGCCGCCTCGACGGTGATCGCGTACTCGCTCTACACGTTCACGGCGCGCGACTCGAAGGCCCTGATGGTGACGATCCCGTTCGTCATCTTCGGGATCTTCCGCTACCTCCTCCTCGTCCACCGCGACGATCTCGGCGAGGAGCCCGAGCAGGTGCTCCTGACCGACGTCCCGATCCTGGTCGACATCGCCCTCTGGATCGTGACCGCCGCGTTGATCCTCGCGCTGACCTGAAGCTGAAGCGCGCTCTCGTCCTCACCGTCGCGCTCGCGGTCGCCGTGTTCGTGGCGCTCGCGTTCTACTCGGACTTCGGCTTGTTCGACCAGCTCGGCAGCTTCCGCTGGGAGCTGTTCCCGCTCGCGCTCGCCCTGACGGCCGTCAACTACCTGATCCGCTTCGGCCGCTGGGAGATCTACCTGCGGCGCGTGGGGATCGAGGTGCCCACGGGGCGGAGCTTCGCTGTCTTCGTCGCGGGGCTGACGATGACGATCACGCCGGGCAAGGCCGGCGAGGTGCTGAAGTGCGGGCTCCTGCGGCGCTCGTTCGAGGTGCCGGTCCGCCGCTCGGCGCCGGTGGTGCTCGCGGAGCGGGTGACGGACGCGACCGGCGTCGTCGTGCTCGCGGTGATCGCGGGGGCCAGCACGGACCGCTGGCCGCTCCTCGTCCTCGCGCTCGCAGGCGTGGCGGCGATCGTGTTCGTGGTGCACAGCCCGCTGCTCGGCCGCTTCGCCGCGCTCGGCGAGGCGCCGGTCGCCGCGAGGCAGCTGCTCGGTGCCTGGCTGCTCGTCACGATGACCGCGCTCTCGGCGGTCTCGTGGTTCTTCGAGTGCCTGGCCGCGTACGTCTGCGTCCGCGGGCTCGACCTCGACCTGTCGCTCGCGGACACGGTCGTGGTCTTCTCGGTCGGGAGCCTCGCAGGGGCGCTCTCGTTCCTCCCGGGCGGCCTCGGTGTCGCCGAGGCGAGCATGACCGGCCTGATCCGTCACCTCGGAGACACGACCAAGGTAGCGGCCGCCGCCGCAACGGTGCTGATCCGCCTCGCCACGCTGTGGTTCGCAGTCGCCCTCGGCCTGATCGGGCTCACGGTGGAAGAGCGTCTCGCTCGCGCGGAGGGAGATGGCCATAGAGTGGTCGCCCGTGACGGAAGTCGACGGCGTCGATGAGGGCCGCGAGCAGAGACGGCGCGAGGCGATCTCGGCGCTCACTCACACACCGACAGAAGAGCTCGTCGCCAGTCGCGCTCAGCTCCAGGCGGCCGCGCACGATGCCGGGCTCAGCTCCGAGGAAATCCAAGCCGTCCTGAACGCCCGTCCGGAGCTCCCGCGTCCGCTGCTGCCGAGCGAGCGAGAGACACTGCTGGCGATTCTCGGCCACGCTGACTTCGAGGGTCGGGACGAGCTGGTTGCCCAGGTGGATTCGACCGCTGTCAGCGCCTACTGGGGATGCGGCTGCGCCTCGGTCAACTTCCAGGTGGAGCCTGGTGCTCCCAGAGCCCTATCCACGCCGAGCCCCATTCCGAACGAGGCGCTGATCCTCGATGCGGACGGCGAGAGCATCGGCGGCATCATCGTCTTCCTGGACGACGGCTATCTCTCGTGCATCGACGTCCACGATTGGCTCGACGATGCTCACGGCATCAGCCCGCTTCCCCCGCCTGACCGACTCGTCCTCGTCGAGCCCTCCGACCGGAAGGGCGGCGTGTACCGGCCGAGCAGCTAGCCCGCGCGGCGTTCCTCAATGCGGTAGACGCTCGCACCTTCGCTCGCCTGGAGGTTCCGCTCCAGCGAGCCGAGGCGCTCGTCCACCGACTTCCAGCCCGAGCTGACGAGGTCGACGAGCAACGCGAGGTCGTCTACGCGCGCGTGCCGCTCGGCGAGCAGGTCGCCCTCGATCCGCTCGAGCCGGCGGATCACCTGGTTCGAGAGGCCGCGGATCTCCGCGAGGTTGCGGCCGACCGGCTTGACCTGCTCGCGCAGGCCGTCCTGCAGCGCGCCCTCGATCCGCTCCGGGAGCGTGGCCTCGACCTGTGCGGCCGCGAGCGCGAGCTCCTCCGCCTGGAGGCGGACGCGCTCGAGCGCGGCTTCGACCGCCGCGGCGTCGGGGCGTCCCTCAGCGGCCTCCCTTAGCCGCTCGCGCGCGCGCTCGATCGCGTCGTCGGTCATCGGCGGCAACGGTAGCGTTCGCGTCGGATGAAGTCGGCCGAGCTCGAGTACGAGCTCCCAGCGGAGCTGATCGCCCAGCGGCCGCTCGAGCCCAGGGATCGGTCGCGCCTGCTCGTCTACGAGCGCGGGACGGGCGAGGTTCGCCACCGCCGCTTCGACGAGCTGCCCGAAGAGCTGGCCGGGGACACGCTCGTCGTGGTCAACGACACGCGAGTGCTGCCCGCGCGGATCCGGCTCGAGCGGCCGGGCGGGGGGGACGCGGAGGTGCTGCTGCTGGAGCGGGTCGGCCCGAGCGGGCTCTGGGAGGGGCTCGCGCGGCCGTCACGCCGGCTCCGGCCCGGGCAGCGGCTCGGCCCTGTCGAGCTGGTCGAGCCGCTCGGCGACGGGCGCTGGCGGCTGCGGGTCGAGGGCGAGCCGAAGGGCGAGGCCCCGCTTCCTCCGTACATCACCGAGCCGCTCGCCGATCCCGAGCGCTACCAGACCGTCTACGCCGAGAACGCGGGCTCCGCGGCTGCGCCGACCGCGGGGCTGCACTTCACGCGCGAGCTGCTCGAGC
This sequence comes from Gaiellaceae bacterium, assembly GCA_035518635.1. GTDB lineage: Bacteria > Actinomycetota > Thermoleophilia > Gaiellales > Gaiellaceae > AC-32. The sequence goes on along the minus strand of DATIXI010000039.1, from coordinate 96,912 downwards.
GGCTCGAGGTGGAGCGCGTGACCCTGCACGTGGGCCTCGACACGTTCCGGCCGATCTCGGCCGACGACCTCGCCGGACACGAGCTGCACAGCGAGCGCTACGAGGTCTCGATGTGCGCCTGGGAGCGGATCCGCACCGCGACCCGGGCTCTCGCCGTCGGCACGACGACCGTTCGCGTGCTCGAGTCGCTGGCGCGCGGCGCTCCGTTGACCGGCCGCACCGACCTCTTCATCACGCCCGGCTTCCAGTTCCGCCGCGTGGACTCGCTGCTGACGAACTTCCACCTCCCGCGCTCGACGCTGCTCGCCCTCGTGATGGCGTTCGCCGGGATCGAGGAGACGCGCCGCCTCTACCGGCTCGCGATCGAGGAGCGCTACCGGTTCTACAGCTTCGGCGACGCGATGCTGATCCTGTGACCGCCGCCTGGGGAGGGATCAGCACGCTCTCGGCGCATCCGCGTCACAGACACGTGCGTCTTGCGGCGGTACCCTCGAAGCGGGAGCGAGGGTGGCGCCCCACTCACCCCACCCAGGGAGGGGGATTCGGGCGGGCATGACCCACTTTGCGCTGGCGGCGACGGACAGGGCTGCTCGGGCCGGGGTGCTCTCGACCGCGCACGGGGACGTACGTACGCCCGCGTTCATGCCGGTCGGAACCAAGGCGACCGTCAAGAGCGTCGACCCGGACGAGCTTCACGGCCTCGGCGCGGAGATCCTGCTCTGCAACACCTACCACCTGCATTTCCGCCCGGGCGCCGGGCTGATCCGCGGGCTCGGCGGGCTGCACGGGTTCATGGCCTGGGACGGCCCGATCCTGACCGACTCCGGCGGCTTCCAGGTCTTCTCGCTCCGCGACACGATCCTCGCCCGCGACGACGACGGGGTGACGTTCCGCTCCGTCTACGACGGCCGGCCCGAGCGGTTCACGCCCGAGCTCGCCGCGAGCGTCCAGGCAGAGCTCGGCTCCGACATCGCGATGTGCCTCGACGTCTGCCCGCCTGCCGGCTCACCGGGGCCCGAGCTCGAGGAGGCGGTACGGCTGACGACGCTCTGGGCCGAACGTCAGCGCCACGCCGACCGCGCTCCCGGCCAGCTCCTGTTCGGGATCGCCCAGGGCGCGGCCGACCCCGAGCTCAGGCGCCGCTCGATCGAGGAGATCACCGCCCTCGACTTCGACGGCCACGCGCTCGGCGGCCTCGCGATCGGCGAGCCGCGCGAAGTGATGCTCGACACGACGGCCTGGGCGACCGAGCTCCTTCCCGCCGAGAAGCCGCGCTACTTCATGGGCATCGGCGACCCCGAGGGCGTGCTCGAGGTGATCGGGCGCGGGATCGACATGTTCGACTGCGTCCTGCCCACCCGCACCGCGCGCACGGGCTCGGCGCTTACCTGGGAGGGGCGGATCAACCTCAAGAACGCGCGCTTCGGCGACGATCCGCGACCGCTCGACGAGGGCTGCACGTGCCCGGCCTGCACGCGGTTCTCGCGCGCGTACCTCCGGCACCTCGTCAACCAGCAGGAGCTCCTGGGGCACCGCCTCCTGACCCTGCATAATCTGCGCTTCGTGCTGGATCTCGTGGCAGGCGCGCGCGCCGCAATCGAACGCGGCGAATTCGCGTCTTACAAGGAGGCCGCGCTGGCGACGCTGCACAGCGCTCGAGAGGTACCGACGTGAACATCTCCTTCCTGCTCCCGATCATCCTGCTCGTCATCATCCTGTGGCTGTTCATCATCAGGCCGCAGCGGCAGCGCGCCCAGACACAGAGCCAGATGCAGGACCACCTCAGGACCGGAGACGAGATCATCACCGCCGGCGGGCTCCACGCCACCGTCGTCTCGATCGAGGGCGACGTCCTCGATGTCGAGATTGCGCCGGGCACGGTCGCGCGTCTCGACCGTCGGGCTGTGGGCGCGATCGTGCCGCGCGAGGAACCCGAGGAAGAACTCGAGGAAGAGCCCGAGGACGAGCCCGACGAGGAGTCGGCCGAGCAGGAACACGAGGAGGTGGCGAAGAAGCCGGTCGCCTCGGACGACGGCTAATCTTTTTCCACCTTCCGCATGTCGAATCGACGCTCTCATCTGATCCTCGTCGGGCTGATTCTCCTGGCCCTGGCGGGCGTTGTCGCGCTCGGCGTCCCCGGTTCGCCGGTGCACAAGAAGCTGACGCTCGGCCTGGACCTCCAGGGCGGGCTCGAGGTCGTCCTCAAGGCGGTCCCGCCGACGAACCACACGCTGACCTCGGACGACATGGACCGCTCGGTCTCGATCATGCGGAACCGGATCGACAAGCTCGGCGTCTCCGAGCCCGAGATCAGGAAGCAGGGCAAGAACCAGATCGTGATCGAGCTCGCTGGCGTCCACGACCCGGCGAAGGCGGCGGCGATCATCGGCAAGACCGCCCAGCTCCAGTTCTTCGACCTGGAGAACGACGTCACCGGTCCTTCGAGCGACGGGAACGGCGGCGTGATCGCGGAGGCCAGTCTCTACCACCTCCTCGACCAGGTACAGCCGCAGGCGAAGAGCGGGACCCCGACCGCGTACTACCTCTTCAACGACAAGCAGAAGCTGAAGCGGGGCCCGGAGGACACGAGGGAGAAGCTGCTCGACACGCCGGCGCTCAACGGGAAGCTGCCGAAGGGCTGGAGGATCCTCGCGGTCCCCGAGGGCATGACCGTGATCAATTGCCAGACCACGACAGGCTGTCCTGGACAGACGCAGGCCCAGGTCAACGCGCCGGTCCTCTACTACCTCTTCAAGTACCAGCCCGACAGCGCGACCGACTCGATCCCGGAGGCGAACGGCGGCGACCTGAAGCTCTCGGACATCAAGGCCGACATCAGCACCCAGGGCGAGGGCAACATCGTCCAGCTCGGCTTCAAGAGCGAGGGCAACAAGAAGTTCGAGAAGATCACGGCCGCCGAGGCCGCGCGGGGCCAGGCCCTGGCCGACGCCGCCGGCGAGGGCGGCGCGAACGACATCAACACGATCACGAAGTACGCGCAGCACTTCGCGATCGTTCTCGACGGCGAGCTGAAGTCGACGCCGTACATCGACTACAAGAAGAACCCGAGCGGGATCGACCCGAGCGCCGGCGGCGCCGAGATCTCGAACATCAACACGTTCACCGAGGCGAAGAACCTCGCGCTCGTGCTCCAGACCGGCGCGCTGCCCGTGAAGTTCGAGCAGATCGAGCGCACCGACGTCTCCGCGACGCTCGGCGCGGACTCGCTGAGGGAGGCGAAGACCGCCGCGCTCATCGGCCTGATCCTCGTCGCGATCTTCCTGCTCGTCCTCTACCGCTTCCTGGGCGTCGTCGCGGTGATCGGCCTCGGCATCTACGCGGCCCTGCTCTACGCGGCGATCCTGCTCTTCAACGTCACCCTCACCCTGCCGGGCTTCGCGGGCCTGATCCTGACCATCGGCGTGGCGGCAGACGCGAACGTCGTCATCTTCGAACGCATCAAGGAAGAGGTGCGGTCCGGGAAGTCCGTGCGCGCGGCGATCTCGGCCGGCTACGCCAAAGGCTTCCACACGATCCTCGACGCGAACGTCGTGACCGTGATCACGGCGGCGGTCCTGTTCGCAGTCGCGACGGCCGGCGTCAAGGGCTTCGCGCTGATGCTGATGATCGGGACGGTGATCTCGCTGCTCACCGCGGTCGCGGCGACGAGGGCGATGCTCGGCCTGCTCGCGGGCTTCAGCTGGTTCGAGAACCCGCGCTTCATGGGCGCCTCGGGCGAACAGGCGGGCAAGTGGCTGCAGATCGACTTCATGCGGCGCCGCAGGACGTGGTTCGCGATCTCCGGCGCCGTGATCCTGATCTCGATCACCTCGCTCGCCGTGAAGGGCCTGAACTTCGGGATCGACTTCAAGGGCGGGACGCAGGTCACGTTCAAGACCCCCCAGCCCGTCTCGCTCGCGAAGGTGCGCACCGACGCGAGCACGTTCGCGAAGGAGCCCGTCGTCCAGGGCCGCGGCCGGGTGTTCGGGACCGACAGCTACCAGAACTTCCAGCTGCGGATGCGCTCGCTGACCGAGGCTCAGACGAACCGCCTCTCGAACGACATCAAGGCGCGCTTCGGCCAGGGGAAGCCGATCTCGTTCACGATCCAGACCGTCTCGTCGAGCTTCGGGCGGCAGATCGCGCGCGCGGCGATCACGGCGATCCTGTTCTCCCTGCTCCTGATCGTGCTCTACATCGCGATCCGGTTCGACTTCAAGTTCGCGTTACCCGTGATGGTCGCGCTGCTGCACGACATCCTGATCACGGTCGGCGTCTACTCGCTGACGGGGCGGGAGGTGACGAACGCGACCGTGGCCGCGGTGCTGACCGTGCTCGGGTACTCGATCTACGACACGATCATCATCTTCGACCGCATCCGCGAGAACGTGCCGCTGATGCGGCGTGCGCCGTTCGCGACGATCGCGAACATCTCGCTCTGGGAGACCATCCGCCGCTCCCTGGCGACGACGTTCATCACGCTGCTGCCGATCGTCTCGCTGTACATCTTCGGCGGCGCGACGCTGAAGGACTTCGCGTTCGCGCTGATCGTCGGCATCGTCTCCGGCGCCTACTCGTCGATCTTCATCGCCGCCCCGCTGCTCACCAGCTGGAAGGAGCGCGAGCCCGACTGGGCGCGTCGCAAGGCCCAGGAGCCCGAGCCGACCCCGGAGGAGACGGTTCCGGCGGAGGGCAAGCCGGTGCCCGCACCGGCCCCGGCCGTCGCGTTCGGAGCGACGGACGGCGACGGCGACTCAGCACCCGAGGCGCCTCCGCCGAGCGAGCCGCTACCGCAGCCCGCCGGCTCGGCCGCGAAGCGCGAGAGGCGGCGCCAGCGTCGGCGCTCGAGACCTCATGGCCGAGCGCGCTGACACCCTCCGCGAGCTGGCCGAGAAGCTGATCCTTGCGGGTGTGGGCGCGGTCGCGCTGACCGCGGAGCGGGCGGACGCGCTGGCCGAGGAGCTCTCGGAGCGCGGCGCGATGGGCCGCGACGACGCGCGTTCGATGATCGAGGAGCTGATCGGCCGCTGGCGCAACGAAACGGTTCGCCTCGGTGAGCGCACGGGCAGCGGGCTGGCCGGGGTCTTCCACGAGGTCGGCCTCGTGACGCAGCGGGAGCTCGAGGAGCTCGAGCTCCGGGTGGCCCAGCTCGAGCACCGGCTGCGGCTCGTCGAACAGCCTGCCGACGAGAACGTCACGACGCGCGCCTAGCGTGCCGCCGCTCGGCATCCCGACCGATCCGGAGTCGGCGTGGTACTTCGCTCGCCGGCTCATCGTCGCCCCGACGCTCTGGCTCGCGCCTGCGGCGGCGTACGGCGTCGACCGCGTCCCGGCCGAGGGCGGAGCGGTGATCGCGGCCAACCACTTTTCCGGGATCGACCATCCGCTGATCGGTTCCTTCAGCCCCCGGCCGATCCGGTTCCTGGCGAAGGCGGAGCTGCTCGAGATCCCCGTCCTGGGCGCGATCCTGCGCTGGCTCGGGGTCTTCCCTGTGCGCCGGGGCGAGGGCGACCGCGACGCGCTGCGGCTCGCGCGCCAGCTGGTGCGCGACGGCAACCTCGTCTGCGTCCACATCGAGGGCACGAGGCAGCGCTTCGGGTATCCCGGGCCGATTCACCCGGGGGGCCTGATGATCGCGATGCAGGAGGGCGCGCCGATCATCCCCTGCGCGCTCGACACGTTCCACTGGTCGCCGGCAAACCGGCGGCTGTGCGCGGTCGTCTGGGGCGAGCCGATCGACGTCTCGGAGCTGCCGCGGAACCGGAAGGGCTACGCGGAGGCCGCCGAGATCGTCGGTGCGGAGCTGGTCCGGCTCTGGCGCATGGCCGCCGAGGCCTGCGCGGCCGGGCTTCCCCCGGAGCTCCCCGACGGCGCGAAGCGCCACGGCGCGTTCACCGGCTGGAGCCGCGACGGCGTCGGACGCTAGACCGCCTCCAACTACTCCTCCTCGACGCCCGCCTCTCGGTCCAGGCGTTGGGGATCGAGGAGAAGCGCGCGTACGTCGTCGCGAAACGGTGGCTCGACGAGAGCGACCAACGTCGGGATGCGATCCTCGGTGTAGCCGAGGTCGCCAGGCCACGCACAGAACTTGGCGTACCAGAGCGCGGATGCAAGCGGCTCGTCCTCACGGTCGGTCGTTGCCAAGTGCGGAATCTCCTCTGACCACGTGGTTCGCCAGCGCCCCCACCGACGCACTGTGCGATGGGTTGGCCACTCGACATACGCCAGGTCGAAATTGCCGTGGACACGCCCAGAATCCGGGCCCCACGCGGTCAGGTAGGCGCAGCGCTGGGCCAGCATCGCCTTCGCCAGAGAGCGTATTTCCTCATCGCTGACCCCACGGGCATCGGCCGCGATGAAGGCCGTGAACCATTCGACCGTGGCCTCGGGCGGCCAGACCCAGTCGGTGAATTCCATCAGGAGAACGTCTCGGTCTTTAGGCCAATCCAACCGTAGTCGCTCCACGCGCTCAGCCACCCAGGCTCCCGCCGATCGCTCACCACCGACTCTAATCCCAACCACCAATCGCGGTCGTGGCAGACTGGGCGCGTGGCGAAGACGGCTACCCGCAACCTCGGTCGCGTTTCGGAGATCGCGCAGGTCGCGGTCAAGCACGGCTTCGGGTACTGGTTCGAGACGCATCGCCTGACCGACCTCCTGCCGGGGCGGGACAGCCGCTCGAGCGCCGACGACACCTCCTCGGAGCGTGGCCAGCACCTGCGGGAGATGCTCGACGAGCTGGGCCCGACGTTCGTCAAGTTCGGCCAGCTCCTCTCGACGCGGCCGGACGTCGTCCCGCCGGACATCCTCGTCGAGCTCCAGGGGCTCCAGGACGACGTGCGCCCGTTCCCGTTCGAGGAGGTCGAGCAGACGATCCGCGAGGAGCTCGAGCTCTCGATCGAGCAGCTCTTCACCGACTTCGACGAGACGCCGGTCGCCGCCGCGTCGATCGGCCAGGTGCACCGCGCGACGCTGCCCAACGGCCACCGCGTCGCGGTCAAGGTGCAGCGGCCCAACGCCCCGCGCCAGATCGAGGCCGACCTCGCGCTGCTGTACCAGGCCTCGCGGCTCGCTCAGGAGCGGGTCCGGTCGCTCGACTTCATAGACGCGCACGGGCTCGTGGACGAGTTCGCGCGCTCGATCCGCCAGGAGCTCGACTACCGGCTCGAGGCACGGAATGCGGAGGCGTTCCACCACAACTTCGCCGGGTACCCGCACGTCCGGATCCCGCGCGTCTACTGGAGCTACACGCGCCCGCGCGTGCTCACGCTGGAGTTGCTCGAGGGAGTCCAGCTGCGCGACCTCCCGGAGGAGGCCTGGACCCTGGAGGAGCGGCGCCGCCTCGCGTACCTGATGACGGACACGTGGATGACGATGATCTTTCGCCACGGGTTCTTCCACGCCGACCCGCACCCGGCGAACATCTTCGTGCTCGAGGACGGCGACGTGATCGGGCTGGTCGACTTCGGCCAGACCGGCGCGCTCTCCGACGACGACATGTCGAAGCTGACGCGTCTCTTTATCGACGCGGCCAACGAGCAGGTCGAGCAGCTTCCGAGGCGGCTGTACGAGCTCGGCGTCCGCTATCCGAAAGACCGCGAGCAGGAGTTCGTCGCGGAGCTCCGGGAGCTGTTCTACCGCTACTACGGGGTCAGCCTCTCGGAGATCGACCCGCTCCAGGTGATCCGCGAGGCGTTCCAGCTGATCTACCGGATGAACCTGCGCCTGCCGACGCGCTTCGTGCTCCTCGACAAGGCGATCGCGACCCTCGGGTCGGTCGGCGTCGACCTCTATCCCGACTTCAACGTCTTCGAGGTCGCGAAGCCGTACGCGCGCGACCTGATGATGGAGCGGTACACGCCGAGACGGGTGCTGGCGCGCGCGCGTGTGGAGGGCCTGGAGCTCGCGCGTATTGCCCGCGAGATGCCATACCAGGTGCACGACGTCCTCGAGGAGATGCGCGACGGCCGGATCGAGATCGGCTTCGTGCACAAGGGGCTCGACGACTTCAGCCGCAAGCTCGACGTCGCGTTCAACCGACTCGTGGTCGCCCTGATCGTCGTCGGCGGGCTGATCGGCTCGAGCCTGATCGGGATCTTCTCCAAGACCGGCCCGCAGATCGCAGGCGTGAACTTCCTCTCGTTCTTCGGCTTCATCCTCTCGGGGTGCTTGGGGATCTGGCTGCTCTGGGGCGTGTTCCGCTCCGGACGGCTGTAGAAACCTCGGCGCAGATTCGTGCGAAAGGACATCTGGCGGTAGCGCAGGGCCGTGGGTAGCGTCGGCTGCATGTCGCGGGCGCTGCTTCTCGCCGAGGCCGAGCCGGGAACGCGGGAGTTCCTGGAGCGCCACCTCGCGAGCGAAGGGTTCGAGGTGCTCGGCGCCGAGGCCGAGCTTCAAGCTCTCGACCTGGCCGAACGCGTGCAGCCTGACCTCGTGCTCGCGGGTGGGCTGGCAGACGCTTCCGGGCCCGACGTCTGCCGGTCGTTGCGCGAGGGCGCGCCCGGCCGATCCTGGGACCGGAACGTGCCCGTGATCGTGCTCGGCGAGGCCCGGGCGGACGCAGTTGACCGGGTGCACGCGTTCGAGCGAGGGTGCGACGACTTCGTCCCGCGGCCGTTCCACTACGAGGAGCTGGTGGCGCGCATCCACGCGGTCCTGCGCCGGTCGCGGCCGGCCGACCGTGAGCGGCTCGCGGCGGGGCCGTTGGCGGTCGACCGGACGACGCGTCGCGTCACGGTTCGTGGACTCCCGGTCGCGCTCGCCGCGAAGGAGTTCGAGCTCCTGAGCAAGCTCGCGACTGAGCCCCTGCGCGTGTTCACGAAGGAGGAGCTCCTGCGCGAAGTCTGGGGATTCGTCGCGCTCGGACGGACCCGAACGCTCGATTCGCACGCGTCCCGTCTCCGGCGCAAGCTCGCGCTCGCTGGCGCCGAGGGCTGCGTGGTCAATGTGTGGGGTGTGGGCTACCGGCTGCTCGCCGGCGAGGAGGTGGTTCGCAGGACTGCCTGAAGCCGATACGCTCGTGCGCGTGGAGGATGCGGTTCGCGTCACGACGGTGCCGGGCGAGCCCGAGGCGGAGGCGCTCTGCGGGCTGCTGCGCAGCGAGGGCATCGAGTGCGCCTACCGGCCGACCCTCGAGGTCGACTCGGCCTTCGAGGGGATCGGCGGCGAGGGCGGCCAGCACGAGATCCTCGTGCACCGCGACGACCTCGAGCGGGCGCGCGAGCTGCTCACGCCCGCCGAGTCCTGAGCTCGTCGCGGCTTGAGCCGGTCTAGTTGCCTACCGTGATCGCGTAGACGCGACCCGTGCTCCAGTCGCCGACGAGGATCTCGCCGCCAGGGCTGCGGATGACCGGGAGTGGGTTGTCGATCCCGAGTACGAAGGTGCTGCGCGTGGCCCGATAGCCGCCGTGGACGCGCTCGACCCGGATGCGGAGGACCTTCCCGCTCTGCCACTCGGCGACGTAGGCCGAGCCGTGCGAAAGCGTGACGCCGCCCGCGGCCGCGTGCTTGTCGAGCACCGCAAGCGGCTTCGGCACGCCTGAGCAGGCAGAGCCGCGCTGTCCGTAGCAGGCCGGGAAGCCCCAGTCCTGCCCCTTCCTGACGAGCGCGAGCCAGTCGCCGGGGGTGCGGGCGCCGAGGTCGTCTCGCTGATTCATCGTCGCCAGGAGCTCGTCGGACCTCGGGACGAGGGTCAGGCCGAAGGCTGCCCGGATCCGCGTCGCATAGATCCGTAGGTCGGAGCCGTCGGGCCGGAACGAGACGACCGCTGCCGCCCACCTCGATCGTGGCACGCAGTGGTCGCAGGTCGTCGAGACGCTCATCAGCAGGCGCCCGGCGGCCGTCGCCACGATCGCGTTGTTCGAGGCTCCCACGACCGGGCCACGCAGGATCGTCCTCCGCGTCGCAAACCGCGTGCCGTGCAGGCTGCTGAACGCGGTGACGCGTCCGATCGAGGCGACGTAGAGCGTTCCGCGGTACCAGGTCAGGCCGAGCGGGCCGTCGAGCCGGCCGGCCACCTTCATCGGCCGCGCGCCGCGTCGGGGCACCACGTAGAGAGCATCCGACGAGTGGTCGCTGGCGCCGGAGGTCGTCACCCAGAGCCGCCCTCGCCGGTCGAACGCGAATGCGGACGCATGCTCGAGCCCGGTCGCGTAGATGCTCGCCCTCGCCCCTACGGGCCCGCGGAGCCCCGCGCCGATCGCGACGAGCTCGCCGCTCCGCGCCCCGCCGCAGCCGGTCAGCACGGCGCTGACGAGAAGCAGCGCCAGAAAGCGCGGTCGCGGCGCCCGGGCGCCACGCCGCGCTCTCCGTCCGGCTCGAGCCGTCACATGTTCGGGCAGTTGCCGGACTGGTTGTTGCGGTTGTTCTGGGACGGTGCCCGCGACTGGCTCTGGCTCTTGCCCGCCGAGCCGTTCGAGGACGACTTGCCGCTCGCTGCGTTGGCGATCGCGGCGCCGCCTCCGACCAGGACACCGAGTGCCATCAGCGTCGCAAGGCCCATCCGGAGATGCTTGGTCCTCATAGATCACCTCCTTTCGATGCGGTCGCTCATCGATTCCCAAGTCAACCTGCCGCGACTAAGAGCAACCTGGGAGCGGCCTAAGAATCCGGAAAGAGCGACTCTTGCCTCAGAATTGCCTGACCTCGGCGGCGGTGCCGATCACGATCAGCGGCGAGGGCGACGGCCGGAGCCAGCGCAGCGTCGTGACGAGGCGCGGCAGCGAGAGGCTGACGCACCCGAGCGTCGGCCTGCCGGTGCTGACGTGGAGGAAGATCCCGGAACCCCGGCCCGGAACGATCGGGTTGCTGTTGTAGGCGATCACCGCGAAGTGCCGGTAGGCGGTCGGCGAGCGGGAGAGATCCTCGCTCGTCGTCCTGAACGGCGGCGTCGAGCCGCAGGGCACGTGGCGGAAGCGGTTGTAGGAGGGTGAGGCCGGATCCTCGACCCACCAGTCCCCGCAGACGACTCGGTGGTACGGGTAGTGCACGCCCGGGTTCGGCGCCGTCCCGTACATGACGCGGCCGAAGCCGTACGCGCCGGTGGGGGTCGTCCGGTCGCCTTCGCGCTTGTGGTCGGAGACCCCGCGCCCGCCGACCCACGCCCACCAGGGCCCGGTGACCGGGCGCCAGCACCCGTTGCCGGCCTTGCGCCAGAGCCTGAGCGTCCCGTGGGTCGAGCGGTAGCCGGCCGTGACGACCGTGATCAGCTGCGTCGCTTGTCCCGTCGAGGCGAGCTGGTTGGCCAGCGTCGCGGGACAGCCGGAGGCGCTCTGTCCGCCGGACGGCGAAGCGCCGGCCGCTGCGATGGCGAGCACGACGAGCCCGGACAGCGCGACCCACCTCATCGGTCCTGCAGACTACGTGGCCCATGGCCGTCCTCATCGCCTTCGCCCTCGCGCTGCAGCCGCCCTTCGCGCACAGCGTCTCGCGTGTGACCGCGGCGCAGCTTCCGTACTCGTGGCACGCGGGCTGTCCGGTCTCCCCGGCTCAGTTGCGGCGCGTCCGGCTCACGTACTGGGGCTTCGACCGGCGGGCTCACACGGGCGCGGTCGTGGTGAACGCCGACGCGGTCCTCCCGATCGTTCGCGTCTTCTCCCGGCTGTACGCGGCGCGCTTCCCGATCCGGCGCATGCGGCCGATCGATGCCTACCGCGGCGTCGACGAGCGCTCGCTCGCCGCCGACAACACGGCCGCGTTCAACTGCCGCTACGCCATCGCCTCCGGGCCGAAGCGCTGGTCCGCGCACGCATTCGGCGAGGCGATCGACGTCGACCCGGTCGAGAATCCGTACCTGCTCGACGGCAAGGTGCACCCGCGGGCGGGCGCAAGGTACCTGAACCGGGCGCGCGTCCGGCCTGGAATGGCTGTGCGCGGCGGCCTGCTCGTGCGTGCCTTCGCAGCGGTCGGGTGGAAGTGGGGCGGCCGCTGGACCGCCTCGCCCGACTACCAGCATTTCAGCTCGACCGGAGGCTGACCGTCCGCCGCGCCGCCTAGCCTCAGGCCGTGGCGGCGCGCCACCCGCATCGCGGCACGTTCGGCGAGGACGCATTCGGACGGTGGTCCGAGAACGCGGCACGGTTCTTCGGCACGCCCCAGTACATCGTCGGCCAGACGGTCGTCGTCTTCTTCTGGATCGTCGTCAACGCCGCCGCAGTCAGTCTTCGCTGGGATCCCTACCCGTTCATCCTGCTCAACCTGGCCTTCTCCCTGCAGGCCGCGTACGCGGCGCCGCTGATCCTGCTCGCCCAGACACGCCAGACCGAGCGCGACAAGCGGGCCGACGAGACGGCGGAGATGCGGCACGACGAGGCCGAGAAGGCGGGCACCGAGCGGGTGGCGGCGATCAAGGCCGAGACCGATCGGCTCGTCGAGCTTCTCGACGCAAACACCGCCTTGACGCGCCAGGACAAGGAGCTGACCGAGCGGGTCGCGAAGCTGACCCGCGAGATCCACGCGGCGCTCAAGCCAGAGGGCTGATCGCTCCCTCTAGCTCCAGCAGCGTGCGCTTGCGGTCGAGGCCGCCGCCGTAGCCCGTGAGCGCGCCCGTCGAGCCGACGACGCGGTGGCACGGCAGGACGATCGGCACGGGGTTGCGGTTCATCACCGTCCCGACCGCGCGGGCCGCGCGCGGACGACCGGCCCTCGCGGCCAGCGCACCATAGGTCGTCAGCTCCCCGTACGGGACGCGTGCGAGCTCGTCGAGCACGGTGTGGGCGAACTCGCGGGTCGCGCGGAGGTCGACGTCGAGCTCGAACGCGCGCCGCTTCCCGGCGAAGTACTCGTCGAGCTGGCGCCGCGCCTCGTCCGTCGGTCGCGGCGAGCGCAGCACGCGCACGCCGAACAGGCGCGCGAGCCGCTCCTCCTCGGCCTCCGGGTCGGCGTCGTACTCGATCTCGCAGACACCCCTGTCCGTGACGGCGACGAGCAGCCGGCCGACCGGAGTGTCGATCAGGTCGTAGGCGACGTCGAGCAGTCCCTGCGCCGCCGCGGCGGCGCGGAACCGGTTGTCGAGCTCTCGAGGGACGGTCATCGCAGCTCCTTTCTGCGCAGCCGGCGCACGCCGGACGACGCCGCCTGCCGGGCTGCCTCGGGCGACGAGCCGAGCGCAGCGCCGATGTCCTCGTAGCTCAGGTCGTAGCCGTAGCGGAGAAACACGGCCGCGCGCTCCTTCTGTGGCAGGTCTTCGGTCAGGCGCTTCAGCTCCTCGTACTTCAGCGGCTCGTCGATCGACTCGAGGTCGGGGACGTCGGCGGCGGTGCTGATCGACTTCCGCAGTACGTCCAGCGCGACGTTGCGAGCGATCGTGAGCGCCCACGCACGCAGGTGCCGGCCGTGCTCGAGGGCCGGATACGCGCGGAGCGCACGGAGGAACGTCTCCTGGAACGCGTCGTCGGCAGCGTCGCGGCCGAGCATGCGCCGCAGCTGCCCGAGGACGGGCTCTCGCTGCTCCTCGTAGAACCGCTCGAAGGGAGGGACGCGCACCGCTTCCATCATCCCTTCAAACGGCCGGGGAGGCGCAGTTGTGAGATGTGGTCCTCAGGGGTTGCCAAGTGGGGGAGAGTGGTCTAAAGTGGGGCGCAGTGGACCATGCTTCTAGGTGAGTTCGAACACACGATCGATGACAAGAACCGCCTCACGCTACCGGCCAAGTTTCGCCAAGCGCTTTCCGGCGGCCTCGTCATCACGCGCGGTATGGACGGGTGTCTCTACTGCTATCCCCAGGCGGAGTGGGAGCGGCTGGTCGAGGGGCGGCTGGCCGGGCTCGACCCGCTCAAGAAGGAGGGGCGCATGATGCAGCGCTTCTTCTTCGCCGGGGCGTCCGAGGCGCAGCCCGACAAGCAGGGCCGAGTGCTCGTGCCCGCGACGCTCGCCAAGAAGGCGAGCATCGGCCGAGAGGTCGTCATCGCCGGCGTGGGCGACCACCTGGAGATCTGGGATCGAGCGACCTGGGACAACCACGTCATTGAGCTCGAAGGGAGTGCGGAGGATGTTGCCGAACGTCTTGCGGCCCAACGCGACTGACCACGTCCCCGTTCTGGCCGAGGAGGTGCGGGAGGCGCTCGACGTCGGCCCGGGAGACACCGTGGTCGACGCGACCTTCGGGGCCGGCGGCCACGCCGAGCTCCTGGCGGCCGACCTGCGCGGCGACGGCAAGCTGATCGCGATCGATCGCGATCCCTCCGCGCGCGCCTACTTCGACCGCTTCCGCAAGCACACCGCCGTCAAGGGGCGCTTCCTGCGCGGCGAGTACTCGCTCGTTCTCGAGCAGCTCGCCTCGAACGGCGTCCGTGCCGATGCGGTCCTTTTCGACCTCGGCGTCTCGAGCATGCAGATCGACCGACCCGAGCGCGGCTTTTCGTATGCGGTCGACGCGCCACTCGACATGCGCATGGACCCCGGCTCCGAGCCGACCGCGTGTGAGCTCGTGAACGAGGCCAGCGAGCGCGAGCTCACGCGCATCTTTCGCGACTACGGCGAGGAGCGCTACGCGCGGCAGATCGCGCGAGCGATCGGCAGGCGCCGCCGGGAGCGGCCCTTCGAGCGCACCGGCGAGCTGGTCGAGGCGATCAGAAGCGCGATCCCGGCACCGGCGCGGTTCGGAGAGGGCCACCCCGCGAAGCGGGTCTTCCAGGCGCTGCGGATCGCGGTCAACGACGAGCTGGGCTCGCTGTCGACCGCGCTGCCCGAGGCCCTCGAGCTTCTGCGCCCCGGTGGACGGCTCGCCGTGATCAGCTTCCACTCGCTCGAGGACCGGATCGTCAAGCGCTTCCTCCGGTCGCAGGAGCACGGCTGCACCTGCCCGCCCGACTTCCCCGTATGCGTCTGCGGCCACGAGCCTGCGCTCCGTGCCCTCTCACGCCGCGCGATCCGGCCGACGCGGCAGGAGGTGGCCGCCAACCCGCGCGCCGCCTCGGCGCGACTTCGAGCGGCGGTCAAGACGGACGACTGACGATGGCCTCCTGGAGCGAAGCCGCCCACGCTCTCCCGCCCCCGCAACCGAGGCAGCGGCGGCCGAGGCCCGCGCCCAAGCGGCGCGCGCGCGCCCGGCGCCACGGCGTCGCGGGCGGCGTCGTCTGGATCGCGCTCACCGCCGTGCTCCTCACCGGCGTCGTCGCGCTGAACGTCGCCGTCCTGCGCCTGAACGTCCGCATGGACAAGCTCAACGCCGAGCGGGCAAAGCTTCGCGCCGACCGGCAGGCGCTCGCAACCCAGCTCTCGCTCGCAGCGGCGTCGCCCCGGATCCAGTCGCTCGCCCATAGCAACGGCCTCGTGCCCGCCGACCCGATGCAGACCACCTACGTCCAGCTCGGGCGCCGGGCTCGGTGAGCGCGAAGAGCGCCAACCGTCGCGTTCGGCTTCTGCTCGCGGTCTTCGTGCTGGCGTTCGCGATCGCGTTCATGCGCGCGGCGTGGCTGCAGGTGGTGCGTGCGGGCTCGTTCGGCCGGCTCGCGACGAGCCAGCAGAGCGAGGTCGTCACGGTTCCCGCCGCCCGCGGCACGATCTACGACCGGAGCGGGGTCCAGCTCGCGATCGGCGTGCAGGCGACGACGGTCTATGCGGACCCGCGGCTCGTCCGCGACCCGCTCAAGGAGGCCGAGACCGCGTCCCGGATCCTGCGCCTCGGTCCGAACAAGCTTTCCACGGCTCTCGGCGACCGGTCGCGCGGCTTCGTCTACGTCGAGCGCAAGGCCGACCCGGCACGCGCGGCCCGGCTCGCCCGGATGCGCCTTCCAGGCTTTGGTTACTACCCCGAGGAGCGGCGCTTCTATCCGCAGAGCGCGCTCGCCGCTCAGGTGCTCGGCTATGCAGGAGTCGACAACCAGGGCCTCGCGGGGCTGGAGCTGTCGCTCAACAAGGTGCTCGCCGGGCGGCCTGGCCGCGAGCGGATCGTGAAGGACGCCTCGGGTCAGGTGATCGACACGATCCAGTCCCAGGCGGAGCACGACGGACGGGACGTCCACCTGACGCTCGACCACACGATCCAGGCGAACGCCCAGGTCGTTCTCAAGCAGACCGTCGCCCGCTGGCACGCGAAGAGCGCGACCGCGATCGTGCTCGACCCGCGCACGGGCGCCGTGCTCGCGATGGCGGTCGCGCCGAGCTTCGACGCGAACTCCTTCCCGCTGGTCTGGCGCGAGTTCCAGCGCAACCGCGCCGTCACGGACACCTACGAGCCCGGCTCGACGTTCAAGCTCGTGACCGTCGCCGGAGTGCTCTCCGATCACGTGGTCACGCCGATGACCCGCTTCACGCTGCCCTACTCGATCCACGTCGCCGACCGCGTCATCCACGACGCCGAGCCACGCGGGACCGAGACAATGAGCGTGGCTCAGATCCTCGCCCGCTCGTCGAACGTCGGCGCGATCACGCTCGCCGAGAAGCTGAGGCCTCACCGGCTCGCGGCGTGGATCAACCGGTTCGGCTTCGGCAAGCGGACAGGGATCGACTACCCGGGCGAGAGCCCGGGGATCGTCCTCCCCGTGAACCGCTGGTCCGGCTCGACGATCGGGAACGTGCCGATCGGCCAGGGGATCTCGGTGACGCCGATCCAGATGGCCTCGGCGTACGCCGCCGTCGCGAACCGCGGCATGTGGGTGCGGCCACACCTCGTGGACCACGTGGGCGACGAGCGGCCGGTCGTGCCCCGCCGGCATCGGATCATCTCGCGCGGCGTGGCGGCGCAGGTGCTCGCGATGCTGAAGAACGTCGTGCTCGACGGCACCGGCACGCTCGCCGCCGTGCCGGGCTACCAGGTGGCCGGCAAGACGGGGACCGCGGCGAAGGTCGACCCGGACGGCACCTACTCGACGTCCCGCTACGTGGCGTCGTTCATCGGGATCGTCCCCGCCTCGAGGCCGCGGCTCGTGATCCTCGTCTCGGTCGACGAGCCGAAGGGCGCGATCTGGGGCGGCGTCGTGGCCGCACCGGCGTTCTCCCAGATCGCGCAGTTCGACCTGCAGTACCTCGACGGCGGGATCACGCCCGACGCGCCGTCGACGCTCGACAGCACCCCGACCCCGTACTCGCCGTAAAGACGGTTCGCCCCACCTCCTCCCCGAGGCGATCGTAACGAGAATCGGCGCACGTGTCTGGCACGGAAGCGTGACAAAAGTGCTGCAAACCCACCGGTTCTCGGCTGAGCCGCAGCGCCGTCTCGGCTGAGGGGCTTGGTAGACTCGCGCGGCGATGCACCTCGAGCGCGTCATCGCAGCGCTCGCTCCCGCAGACGTCCTGCGACGCGCGCCGGTGGAGATCGCCGACCTCTCCTACGACGCCCGCACGGCCGGCCCGGGGGCGCTGTTCTTCTGCGTTCCGGGCACCCGGGCGGACGGGCACGACTTCGCGCCGCAGGCGGTCGCGAACGGCGCCGTCGCCCTGGTCGTCGAGCGCCCGCTCGAGCTCGACGTCCCGCAGCTTCTCGTCGGCGACGCGCGGCGTGCGATGGGCATCGTTGCCGACGAGTTCTTCGGGCGCCCGAGCGAGGAGCTGCAGATCGCCGCGGTCACCGGCACGAACGGCAAGACGACGACCGCATTCCTCCTGTACGCGATCCTCGCCGCCGCGGGCCGCCGTCCGGGGTTGCTTGGCACGATCGAGAGCCGCGTGGGGGGCGAGCGCCGGCCCGCGATCCGCACCACTCCCGAGGCGATCGACGTCCAACGCGCCTTCCGCGAGATGCTCGACGCCGGAGACCGGAGCTGCGCGATGGAGGCGACCTCGCACGGCTCCGAGCTCGGCCGCCTCGACCACGTGCGCTTCTCGGTCCTCGTGTTCACGAACCTGAGCCAGGACCACCTGGACTTCCACGGGACGATGGAGCGCTACTTCGAGGCGAAGCGGCGGCTCTTCCTCGAAGGCCGTCCGCCCGCCGCGATCAACGTCGGCGACGACTGGGGCCGCCGGATCGCGGCCGACCGCCCGGACGCGGTCACGTTCGGTTTCACGGACGACGCCCAGATCGGCCCCGGCGCCCTCGACGGGATCGGGCTGAAGCTACGCGGCCGCTTCAACGCGGAGAACGCGCTCGGCGCGCTCGCCGCGAGCCGCCTGCTCGGCATCGACGACGCGGCGATCGCCCAGGGGCTCGAGTCCGTGCGGGGCGTCCCCGGCCGCTTCGAGTCCGTCTCCGAAGGCCAGCCGTTCGAGGTGATCGTCGACTACTCGCACAAGCCGGAGGCCCTCGAGAGCGTTCTGCAGACCGCCCGCGAGCTCGCGGGCGGCCGGCTGATCTGCGTCTTCGGCTGCGGCGGCGACCGCGACCGCGGCAAGCGGCCGATCATGGGCAGGATCGCCTCCGAGCTGGCCGACGTCGCGATCGTGACCTCGGACAACCCGCGGAGCGAGGATCCGCAGGCGATCATCGACGAGATCCTCGCCGGCGTGAAAGGTGACGTCGAGGTCGAGCCGGACCGGGCCGCGGCGATCGAGCGAGCGCTCGGCGAGGCCGAGGAAGGGGACGTCGTCCTGATCGCCGGCAAGGGCCACGAGCAGGGCCAGGAGTTCGCAGACCGCACGATCCCGTTCGACGACCGCGAGGTCGCCCGTGACGTCCTGCGCCGTCTCGGGGCAAGGACGTGATCGCCCTTCCGCTCGCGGAGATCGCCGGGCTGGGGCTGGGGGACCTCGACGTCGCGCCCGGAACCGACGAGATCACCGGCGTCCAGGTCGACTCGAGGCGGATCGCTCCGGGCGATCTCTTCGTCGCCCTCGGGCCCGGGGTGGCCTTCCGCGGCGACGCGCTCGAGAGAGGCGCGGCCGCGACGCTTCGCCCGGACGACGCCTTCGCTGCGCTCGCGGCCCTGGGCGCCGCCGTGCGCGAACGCTCGAGGGCCAAGGTCGTCGGGATCACCGGCTCGACGGGCAAGACCTCGACGAAGGACATTCTCTCGGCGCTGTGTGCGCCGGCCGCCCGAACGATCGCCGCCGAGGCGAGCTTCAACAACGAAATCGGCGTGCCGCTGACGCTGTGCCGCCTCGAGCCGGACACCGAGGTCTGCATCCTCGAGCTCGCGATGCGCGGTCTCGGTCAGATCGCCGATCTGTGCCGGATCGCCCGGCCCTCGATTGGCCTGATCACCAACGTCGGCCCCGCGCACGTCGAGCTCGTCGGCTCGCTCGAAGGCGTGATCGAGGCGAAGGGCGAGCTCGTCGCCGCGCTTCCTCCGGGCGGAACGGCGATCGTCCCGGAGGATTTCCCGGTCGCGCGCGACGACATCCACGTGCTCCGGCTCGAGGAGCCGGAGGTCGCATTCGAGAGCGGCCGTGCGCTCGTCGGCGGTGTCAGCTTGAACCTCGCCTCGCGGCACCAGGCCGCAAATGCGGCGGCCGCGCTCGCGGCGCTCGATGCCCTCGGCCTCCCGAGGCCGGAGCGCGTCGACGTCGAGTTCTCGCGCTGGCGCGGCGAGGAGGTGCCGCTTCCCGGCGGCGGGCTGCTGATCAACGACGCCTACAACGCGAACCCCGTCTCGATGAAGGCGGCGCTCGAGCACCTGGTCGAGCGCGCGGAGGGCCGACGAACGGTCGCCGTCCTCGGCGAGATGGCCGAGCTCGGGCCCGAGTCCGCCCACTACCACCGCGAGATCGGCGAAGCGCTGTCCGAGCTCGGGGTCGACGTCCTGTTCGCCGTCGGCCCGCTCTCGAGGAACTACGAGGCAGGCGGCCTCGAGGCGATCGCCTGGGAGGAAGACCTCGACGCACCCACCCTCGCGCAGGCGATCGAGGCCGAGCTCCGGCCGGGAGACTGCGTGCTCGTCAAGGCCTCGCGGGCGGTCGGGCTCGAAGCGGTCGCGGAGGCGCTGGCGGCGGTGAGCGCTTGAGCCGAGTCCTGATCGCAGGCGTCGTCGCCCTGCTCATCGTCATCCTGCTCGGCCCGCAGTTCATCAAGTTCCTGCGCAAGCACGAGTTCGGCCAGCAGATTCGCGAGGAAGGCCCGGAGCACCACATCGCCAAGCAGGGCACGCCGACGATGGGCGGGCTGCTGATCCTGCTCGGGGCCGCGATCGGCTTCCTCGCACTGAGCACCTACACCGTTCCAGCGCTCGCGGTGCTCTTTGTCACGCTCGGCTGCGGCGCCATCGGCTTCCTGGACGACTTCATCAAGCTGACCCACAAGCGGTCGCTCGGTCTCTCCGGCCGCTGGAAGCTGATCCTGCTCGGCCTGATCACGATCGGCGTCGGGATCGCGGCGCAGCACCAGCACCTGCCGACGGAGGTCTACGTCCCCGCGGTGGGCGCGATTCAGCTCTCGTACGCCTGGTACGGGCTGCTCTTCCTGGTGATCGCCGGCGCCGCGAACGGGGTGAACCTCACGGACGGCCTCGACGGGCTCGCGGCCGGGACGAGCATCATCGCGCTGTTCACCTTCGCGGCGATGGCCGTGATCGCCTGGATTCGCTCGGGCAGGCCCGGCCACCGCTTCGACACGAAGCTCGACCTCGCGATCGTCGCCGCGGCGCTCATCGGCGCTGCGATCGGCTTCCTCTGGTACAACGCCTGGCCGGCCGAGGTGATCATGGGCGACACCGGCTCGATGGCGATCGGCGGTGCGCTGGCGGCGTTCGCGATCTTCACGCAGACGATCTTCCTGCTGCTCCTGATCGGCGGCATCTTCGTGATCGAGGCGCTCTCGGTGATCATTCAGGTGTTCAGCTTCAAGTACTACGGGAGACGTGTCTTCCTGATGGCGCCGATCCACCACCACTTCGAGATGAAGGCCTGGTCCGAGACGAAGATCATGGTCCGCTTCTGGATCGTGACCGGGATCCTGTGCGCGGTCGCGTTCGCGCTGTACTACCGCTACTTCACCGGGTTCCGCTGAGCGACCTGCCGCAGCGGGTGCTCGTGCTGGGCCTCGCGAGGTCCGGCCGGGCGGCGGTCGCGGCGCTCGAGCGGCGCGGGGTGGAGGTTGCCGTCGCCGACCGCGAGCTCGGGAACGACGCCGCGGTCGAGCTGCTCGAGGGCGTGGACGTGCTCGTCAAGAGCCCGGGCGTGCCGCGACAGGCGCCGATGGTCGCGGAGGCGGAGCAGCGCGGCCTTCCGATCTGGAGCGAGGTCGAGCTCGGCTTCCGCTTGCTGGACAACCGGATCCTCGGCGTCACCGGGACGAACGGGAAGACGACCACCTGCGAGCTGCTCGGCGTCATGCTCGGCGCGCCGGTGGCCGGGAACGTCGGCCGCGCGCTCACGGAGCTCGACGGCCGGGTCGGGCCCGGCGGCTGGATCGTCTGCGAGCTGTCGAGCTTCCAGCTCGAGGACGTGCACGAGCTCGCCTGCGAGATCGCGGTGCTGCTGAACATCGAGCCCGACCACCTCGACCGCCATGGATCCTTCGAGGCATACCGCGACGCGAAGCTCCGGATCTTCGAACGGGCGAGGACGAAGATCGTCCCCCGCGGGCTCGGGCTCGAGGGGATCGGGTTCTCCGCCGACGACCCGCTGCCGGCCGAGCCGCTGATGCGCGGCGCGCACAACCGCGAGAACGCGGCGGCGGCCACTGCCGCTGCCCGAGCGGCCGGGATCCAGGACGACCGGATCGCGGAGGCGCTCCGCACCTTTCCAGGGGTGCCGCACCGGCTCGAGCTCGTCCGCGAGCTGGACGGCGTCACCTACGTCAACGACTCGAAGGCGACCAACGTCGCGGCCGCGCTCCGCGGGCTCGCTGCCTACGAGGACGAGCCGGTGCACCTCATCCTCGGCGGCTCCCGCAAGGGCGAGGCCTTCGCGCCCCTCGCGACTGCGATCGGGCCGAACGTGAAGAGCGTCCATGTGATCGGCGAGACCGCCGAAGAGCTCGCCGCCGCGATCCCGCAGGCCGAGCGCGACGGCGACCTCGCGACCGCGCTCGCCTCGATCGACGCCGAGCCGGGCGACGTCGTCCTGCTCTCGCCCGCGTGCGCGAGCTACGACCAGTTCCGCGACTTCGAGGAGCGCGGCGAGGAATTCAGGAGGCTGGTGCAGAACCTGACCGGGTGAAGCGCGGACAGCTCGAAGCAAGTGTCCTGACCCTGATCACCTTCGGCCTGGTCGCCTTCGGCCTGGTGATGGTCTACAGCGCGACCTCCGCCTCCGCCGCGCTCGCGAACGGCGATCCCGCCTACTACCTCAAGCGCCAGGCAGGCTACGCGCTCCTCGGCCTGGTGCTGATGCTCGTCGCTTCGCGAACCGATTTCCGGGTCCTGCGCCGCCTCGCCCCGGTACTGATGGTCTCGAGCATCGTGCTCCTGCTCGCAGTCCTCGTGATCGGTCAGGCGGTGAACGGGGCTCGCCGCTGGATCACCGTCGGCCCGGCCGTCTTCCAGCCCTCCGAGCTGGCGAAGCTGGCGCTGGCGGTGTGGGCGGCGGCGTATCTGGCCAGGAAGCGCCCGCCGCGGACTCTGGGCGAGCTCTGGCGCCCGGTCGGCCTGCTCGCCGGCATCGTCTCGGTGCTCCTGCTCCTCGAGCCCGACCTCGGGACGGCGATCACGATCCTCGTGATGCTCTCGGCGATGCTCCTCGTCGCCGGGACCCCGGTGCGGACGGTCGGCACCGGTGTCCTGATCGCGGGAGCCGTGAGCATGGTCGCGGTCTGGTTCGAGCCGTACCGCCGCGCGCGCCTGTTCAGCTTCATCAACCCCTGGCACGACGCGCAGGGCGCCGGCTACCAGACGGTGCAGGCCATGATCGGCCTCGGCTCCGGCGGGATCTTCGGCCGTGGGCTCGGCCAGAGCATCGAGAAGGCGAACTTCCTGCCCGAGGCGCACACGGACATGATCTTCGCGATCATCGGCGAGGAGCTCGGACTCGTGGGCGCGACGGCAGTGATCGCCGCGTACGCGGCCTTCGCCTACTTCGGCCTGCGGATCGCGCTCAGCTGCCGCGACCCGTTCGGAAAGCGGCTCGCGGCCGGGCTCACGGTGCTGATCTGCGGCCAGGCAGCGATCAACCTCGCGGCCGTGCTCGGGCTTGCGCCGCTGACCGGGATCCCCCTGCCGTTCGTCTCGTACGGCGGCTCGAGCCTCGTCGTCGCGCTCGCGTCGGTGGGGATCCTCCTTAACATCGCACGGGATGCCGGAGCGCAACGAGCCAGCGTGCCTGATCGCAGCCGGGGGGACAGCCGGCCACGTGCTGCCCGCCCTCGCAATCGCCGAGTCGCTCCGCGAGCGCGGAGCACGGGTGACGTTCGCCGGGTCGCCGGAGCGCGCCGAGGCTCGGCTCGTTCCTGACGCGGGCTACGAGCTCGACACGTTCCGCATCAGCGGCCTCCCGCGCCAGCCGGGGCTCGCGCAGGCCCGCGCTGCGCTGCAGGCGCTGGCCGCTCCCGCCGCCTGCGATCGGATCCTGGCGAAGCGGAAGCCGGACGTCGTGCTCGGCGCGGGCGGGTACGTGGGCGCGCCGATGGTGATCGCCGCTGCGCGCCGGCGGATCCCGACGGCGCTCACGGAGGCGGACGCGCACCTGGGCCTGGCGAACCGGCTGGCGGCGCCCGTCGCGAAGGAGGTCTTCCTCGCGTTCCCGATCCCGGGCAAGAGAGAGCCGAAGTACCGCGTGACCGGGCGGCCGATTCCCGAGCGCTCCCGCCCCGCGCCGCGCGACTGGGCGCGCGAGAAGCTTGAGCTGCCCGCGGTCGGGCCGGTTCTGCTCGTCGCAGGCGGAAGCCAAGGGGCTCGCGCGCTGAACGAGCTCGCGGTCGAGAGCTTCGGTGCGGCCGGCCCCGCGGTCCTCCATCTCTGCGGGGAGACGCAGCTCGACGCGCTCCAGGGGCGCGTGTCGCGTGCGGACTACCGGCTCTTGCCGTTCCTCGACGACTACGGCGCCGCGCTCGGCGCGGCCGACCTTGTCCTCGCGCGCGCGGGTGGCGGCGTGTGGGAGCTCGCCGCGGCCGGCAAGCCAGCGATTCTCGTTCCGTACCCGTTCGCAACCGCGGACCACCAGACCAAGAACGCGCGCTACTTCCAACACGCCGGCGGCGCGATTCTCGTGCCGGAGACCGAGCTCGGCCGCGTCCCGGAGATCGTGCGCTCGGTACTCGACGATCCGCGACGCCTGGGAGACATGAGCGCCGCGATGCTGCGCGTCGCGCGGCCCGACGCGGCCGAGGAGATCGCGGAGGAGCTGATCGCGCTTGCTCGAGGGTAGGCGCTTCTGGTTCGTCGGGATCGGCGGCGCCGGCATGAGCGCGCTCGCGCTCGTGGCGCGGGAGTGGGGCGCCGAGGTGGGCGGCTCCGACCGAGCACGCTCTTCCTACGTGGACCGGCTCGAGGAGGCGGGCGTGCCGGTCGCGATCGGCCACGATGCTTCGCAGGTGCCTGACGGCGCCGAGCTGATCGTCTCCAGCGCGATAGCGCCGGACAACCCTGAGCTCGTCGGGCACGACACGCGGAAGCGCGGGGAGCTGCTCGCCGAGCTCGTCGCGCTGCGGCCGTCGATCGTCGTCGCGGGCGCGCACGGGAAGACGACCACGGCCGGGATGATCGCGTTCTCCCTCGACCGGCTCGGCCTCGACCCTGCTTTCCTGATCGGCGGCGAGATCCCCCAGCTCGACGGCAACGCGCGCGCGGGCGACGGCTGGCTGGTCGCGGAGGGCGACGAGTCCGACCGCTCGCTCGAGCTGCTGCGGCCAAGGATCGCCGTGGTCACGAACGTCGAGCTCGACCATCACGCGACGTTCGCGTCGGAGAGGGAGGTGCGCGAGCTCTTCGACCGCTGGCTCGCCGAGGCTCCGGCGCAGGTCCGCGGCGAGGACCTCGAGCCCGCGAGCATCGAGCTGGGAGTTCCAGGGGAGCACAACCGGCGCAACGCGGCGGTCGCGATCGCGGCTCTCGAGCTGGCCGACGTCCCGCGCGCGGACGCCGAGCGCATCTTGCCGGAGTTCCGAGGCGTCGGCCGCAGGTTCGAGCAGCGCGGTGAGGCCGCGGGCGTCCGTGTCTTCGACGACTACGGCCACCATCCGAGCGAGATCGCCGCCACGCTGGCGGCGGCGCGCCTCGACGTGGACGGCGGCCGCGTGCTGGTCGTGTTCCAGCCCCACCTCTACTCGCGCACGCGCCACCTCGCGGCCGAGCTCGCAGGCGCCCTCGCGGCGGCGGACGCGGTCGCGGTGACCGACGTGTACGCCGCGCGCGAGGACCCCGCGCCGGGTGTGAGCGGGAAGCTGATCGTCGACGCGCTCGTGGCCGAGCGGCCGGGGATGCCGGTGGCCTGGACGCCGACGGTCGAGGAGGCCGTGCGCTTCCTCGCGCGCCGGGTGCGCCCCGGCGACCTCGTTCTCACGATCGGGGCGGGGGACGTGGAACGGGCAGGACAGTTGATCCTCGAGGAGCTCGCTTGAAGGTCGAGGAGGGCGTCTCCCTCTCGCGTTTCACGACGGTCGGGACGGGTGGGCCGGCCAAGGCGCTCGCACGGCCGGAGACGCTCGCGGAGCTCGAGGAAGCTCTTGCCTGGGCGCGGGGGCGCGGCCTGCCGGTCGCGACGATAGGCCTCGGCTCGAACCTGCTCGTCGCCGACGACGGGTTCGACGGCCTCGTGCTGAGGCTCGCGGGCGAGCTCGCGGCCGCCGCGACCGAGGGCCAGCTGCTCCTGGCGGGAGGAGGGGCGACGAACGCCGTCTGCCTGCACCGCGCCCGGGCTGCCGGGCTGGGAGGGTTCGAGTTCGCCTGCGCGATTCCCGGCACGGTCGGCGGCGGCGTCTGGATGAACGCGGGCGCCTACGGGAGCGACTGGGCGGCGATTCTCGTGCGCGCGCTCGTCGCCGACGAGGACGGATTGCGCTGGCTGACCCCTGCCGAGCTCGGGCTCAGCTACCGGCACTCGGAGCTGCGACACGGCCAGGTCGTCGCACGGGCCGAGCTCAGGCTCGAGCCGAGGCCCGAGACCGAGATCAGGGCGACGGTCGCCGAGCTGCAGGCGCTGCGCAAGGCCGCGCAGCCGACCAACAAGCGCACGTTCGGAAGCGTGTTCAAGAACCCCGAGCACGAGCTCACGGCGGGTCGGATGCTGGAGGCCTGCGGACTCAGGGGCCACAGGATCGGCGGCGCGCAGATATCCCCCCGTCACGCGAACTTCATCGAGAACGCGGACGGCGCTCGGTCGGCGGACGCGATTGCGCTGATGGCCGAGGCCAGGCGCCGCGCTCGCGAGCAGTACGGCGTCGAGCTCGAGCACGAGGTCGAGTTCCTCGGCCCGATCGCGCTGCCCGAAATCTAGACGGCCGCACCGGCAAAGCCGGCACGGCCTTTTGCGGTCCGCGTCGCAAGCGAACGCCTTGGAGTCGCAGGAGCGTCGCCGGGCACGGCGAACTGCGGGCCGTGGCCGACCGGCGGCAACAGCGCGCCCGAGCGGGCGCGGCCGTGATCCCCCTCGCCGCGCGGGGAGACCGTGTAGCGCTCCTTCGCCTGCTTCCGTCTGGCCGGTCTCTTCTGATCGGCTTCGGGATCGTCGCAGGAGCCCTCGGCCTCTATGCCCTGGCGCGCGGCACGCCGATGTTCTCCGTGCAGCGAATCGAGGTCGAGGGCGCGCCTGCACCAGTGGCCGCGCACGTCGAGGCGGCGCTCGCGCCTATCCGCGGGAAGAGCCTGCTCGCGCTCCACGGAGCGGACGTCGAGCAGCGCCTGTCCCGTCTGACCGACGTGTCCTCGGTGAGCTACGACCGCGACTTCCCGCACACGCTTCGCGTTCTCGTCCGGCCCGAGCGCCCAGCCGTGATCGCGCGACGCGGGGCCGGTGCCTGGCTCGTCTCCACGAGCGCGAAGGTTCTCGCGGCGGTACCTCCGGGGAAGCATCATGCCTATCCCCAGGTCTGGCTGACCGCATCCGACGACCCGCAGGTCGGCTCGGTGCTCGCCGACCGCTTCGGCCTGCGGGCCGTGCGCGCGCTCGCGATCGCGCAGCGCGTCGGGTTCAAGACCCGCGTCGGCACCGTGCAGGCGCACGACCACCAACTCACGTTCCTCCTTGCCTCCGGGCTCGCGCTGCGGCTCGGCGACCTCCGCGCGATCAGGCTCAAGCTCGCGGTCGCCTCGCAGATCCTCCCGAAGCTTCGGGACACGGGTGGCGGCTACACCTACCTCGACGTCAGCGTTCCCGGTCGGCCGGTAGCCGGTTCGACCCTCGGTTCAACCCTAAACTCTCAACTTCAGCCTTAGACTTTTGGCAGAGATGCGGCGTTGACACGCGCCGCGGCTGGGCGTACCCTCCCGGGCTTGTAAGACGCACGTTCCAGTAGAGCTTCAGAGCGAGATGGGTTGAGGGTTGAGGTGCTATGAGAGATGAGACCGGGAACTACCTGGCGCTGATCAAGGTGGTCGGCGTCGGCGGTGGCGGTTCGAACGCCGTCAACCGCATGGTCGACGCGGGGCTCGCCGGCGTCGAGTTCATCGCGATCAACACCGACGCGCAGGCACTGCTGATGTGCGACGCCGACGTGAAGATGCCGATCGGCTCCGACGCGACGCGGGGCCTCGGCGCGGGTGCCGATCCCGCGATCGGGAAGGCCGCGGGCGAGGAGAGCCGGGACGAGCTGAAGGAAGCCCTGAAGGGCGCGGACATGATCTTCGTGACCGCGGGCGAGGGCGGCGGCACGGGGACCGGAGCGGCGCCGATCGTGGCGCGGCTCGCCCAGGAGATCGGAGCGCTCTGCGTCGGTGTCGTCACGCGTCCGTTCTCGTTCGAAGGACGCCGCCGCGCCGATGTCGCCGCAACCGGGCTCGACGAGCTCCGCGACCACGTCGACACGCTGATCGTGATCGAGAACGACCGGCTCCTGCAGGTGGTCGAGAAGCGGACGTCGATCGTCGACGCGTTCAAGATGGCCGACGACGTTCTTCGCCAGGGCGTCCAGGGCATCACCGACCTGATCACGATCCCGGGCCTCGTCAACCTCGACTTCGCCGACGTGCGCACGATCATGAACGATGCCGGGTCTGCCCTGATGGGGATCGGGGCCGCCTCGGGAGAGGGCCGCGCGACGGTAGCTGCGCGTCAGGCCGTCTCCTCCCCGTTGCTCGAATCGTCCATCGAAGGTGCAACAGGAATCCTGCTCAACGTGACCGGCGGCCCGAACATCGGGCTGTTCGAGGTCAACGAGGCCGCGGAGGTCGTCACGTCGGCCGCGGATCAGAACGCGAACGTCATCTTCGGCGCCGTCATCGACGAGTCGATGGGAGACGAGGTGCGCGTGACGGTCATCGCGACCGGCTTCGGGCCCGTCAGGCGTCGCCGAAAGCAGCGCACGGAGGAGTCCGTCGAGGCCGTGGCCAACGGGACCGAGCCCGCGCGCGAGGTGCCGGCCGAGCGCTTCGAAGTGCCGGACGAGGTCCTCGAGGTTCCGTCCTTCCTGCGCGACAGCTGAGCCAGCGACGGGAGCCCGCCGGCGAGAGCGGCTCCTTTAGCATCAGCGGCGATGGAGACGCTGCTCCGCACGCCGCTCTACGACCGTCACGTGGCGCTCGGCGCACGGCTCGTCCCGTTCGCCGGGTGGGAGATGCCGGTGCAGTACGAGGGAGTCATCCCGGAGCACCTGGCCGTGCGGAACGACTGCGGCGTCTTCGACGTCTCCCACATGGGCGAGCTCGAGGTCGCGGGGGGCCGCGCGCGCGAGTTCCTGCAGGCGGTGCTCTCGAACGACGTCGAGCGAATCGGCCCCGGCAAGGCGCAGTACACGCTCCTGACCAACGAGCAGGGCGGGATCGTCGACGACCTCATCGTCTACGAGCGCGGGCCGAAGCGCTTCCTGCTAGTCGTGAACGCGGCGAACCGGGAGGACGACCTCACCTGGCTCCAGGGGCGCGAGCCGGAGGGCGCCGAGGTTCGTGACGTCTCCGACGAGTACGCGCTGCTCGCCGTCCAGGGCCCGCGCTCACTCGAGCGGCTCGGACTGCCGGAGGCGCCGGCCTTCACGTTCGAAGACGGGGAGATCGACGGCGTCGCGTGCGTGGTCAACCGGACCGGGTACACGGGCGAGCTCGGCGTCGAGCTGCTCGTCCCGGCCGAGGCGGGTGGCGCGCTCTGGGACCGCGTAATCGAGCGCGGCGCGGTCCCGTGCGGGCTCGGCGCGCGCGACACGCTGCGGCTCGAGGTCTGCTACCCGCTGCACGGAAACGACATCGGGCCCGACACCGACGCGATCTCGGCGGGGCTCGGCTGGGTGTGCGCGTTCGACAAGGAGTTCACCGGCTCGTACGAGCTGAGCCGGATCAAGAAGGCAGGGCCAGAGCGGCGGCTCACGGCGTTCGTGATGGAGGACCCGGGGATCCCGCGCCGGGGAATGGCGATCGTCGAGGACGAGGAGCCTGTCGGCACCGTGACGTCCGGCTCGCACTCGCCGATGCTCGAGCGCGGGATCGGGATGGGATACGTTCCAGCACGGCTCGCGAAGCCGGGAACCGGGCTGACGGTCGACGTGCGCGGACGGGCCCGGCGGGCGAACGTCGTGAAGAAGCCGATCTACTCACGGAGGGAGCCGAATGGCGACTGAGACGTACCCCGACGACCTGCGCTATCACCCCGAGCACGACTGGGCCCGCATCGAGGGCGACAAGGCGACCTTCGGCATCACCTGGTTCGCGCAGGACGCACTCGGCGAGCTCGTGCATTTCGAGCCGCCCGAGGTCGGCGCAGCGGTGAAGAAGGACGAGTCGTACGCGGAGGTCGAGTCGGTCAAGGCCGTCTCCGACGTGATCGCGCCGCTTTCCGGGGAGATCCTCGAGGTCAACTCGATCGTCGAGGGGGCGCCCGAGACCGTGAACGCCGACCCCTACGGGGACGGCTGGATCGTGCGCATCCGGATCTCGGATCCCGGCGAGGCAGACGCGCTGATGGACGCCGAGTCGTACCGGCGCCACCTCGCCGAGCAGGCGTGATCGCAGCCGCCCGGTGATGAGCTACCTCGCGCTCACAGACGCAGACCGGGAGGCGATGCTCGAGACGATCGGCGTCTCGTCGATCGACGAGCTGTTCGCCGATCTCCCTGCGGGTGTGCGGTTCAGCCGCGAGCTGGATCTGCCCCCGGCTCTGACCGAGCAGGAGCTCACGGCCTACTTCGAGCAGCTCGCCTCGGAGAACGAGCCGGCCGCCGCCGCGATCTCCTTCCTGGGTGCGGGCATGTACGACCACTACGTCCCGGCCGTCGCCGACGCCGTGCTCCAGCGCGGCGAGCTCCTCACCGCCTACACGCCGTACCAGCCGGAGCTGAGCCAGGGCGTGCTCCAGGCGATCTTCGAGTACCAGACCGCGATCTGCGAGCTGACTGGCATGGATGTCTCCAACGCGTCCGGCTACGACGGGACAACCGTCGCCGCGGACGCCTGCTACATCGCCAAGCACGCGACCGGTCGCGGGAAGGTCGTCGTCACCGAAGCGACGAGCCCGCAGGTCCGCCAGGTGGTCAAGACCTACGCGCCGGGCTTCGGCCTCGAGGTCGTCGAGGTACCGCATCGGGACGGCGCGACCGATCCGGACGAGCTCCGTGCCGCCGCAGCGGACGCGGCCTGCGCCATCTTCCAACACCCGAACTTCTTCGGAGTGCTCGAGCCGGCCCCGGAGCTCGCAGCTGCCGCGGCGGACGCCGAGGCGCTCCCGGTCGCTCACGTCGACCCGCTGTCGCTCGGGGTGCTCGAGGCACCGGGCCGCTACGGATGCGCGATCGCAATCGGCGAAGGCCAGCCGGCCGGTAACCACGTCTCCTACGGCGGCCCGCACTACGGCTTCCTCGCTGCGCGCGCCGAATTCATCCGCAGGATGCCTGGGCGGATCGTCGGCGAGACCACAGACGTCGCGGGGAACCGCGGCTATGTCCTGACCCTGCAGACGCGCGAGCAGCACATCCGGCGGGAGAAGGCGACGTCCAACATCACGACCAACCAGACGCTGCTCTCGCTGGCGGGCCTCGTCTATCTCTCGTGGCTCGGTCCGCAGGGGCTGCGCGATGTGGGGGAGACCTGCATGGCCCTCGCAGAGCATGCGAAGGAGCGCCTCGGGCTCCCGCTTGTGTTCTCAGATCGGACAACGTTCAAGGAGTTTGCAGTACGCGTCGGACGGCCCGCCGACGAGGTCGTGCGGGACGCGCTGGCGCACGGCGTCCATCCCGGCTACGCGCTCGGCCGCGACTACCCGGGGATGGACGACGTCCTCCTCGTGGCGGTCACCGAGAAGCGCACCCCGGACGACATCGACCGCCTGGCGGAGGTGCTTACCGGGTGAAGCTGATCTACGAGAAGTCGCACCCCGGCCGCCGCGCCGGGCGGCTGCTGAGCCTCGGCCTCCCGGTCCCCGGGGTCCCGGCCGAGCTCTGCCGCACCGAGCCGCCGCGCCTGCCCGAGATCGCCGAGCCCGACCTGCTCCGCCACTTCACGGAGCTCTCCACGCGCAACTTCGGCGTCGACACCGGCTTCTACCCGCTCGGCTCGTGCACGATGAAGCACAACCCGCGCGTGAACGAGCGGCTCGCCGCGCTCCCCGGGTTCCGTGACCTCCATCCGCTCGAGGACGAGGACCGTGCCCAGGGCGCCCTGCGGCTCTGCATCGAGCTCCAGGAGGCGCTCGCCGAGGTCACCGGGCTGGCGGCGGTCTCGCTCCAGCCCGCGGCCGGCTCGCAGGGCGAGCTGACCGGGTTGATGCTGATGCACGCGTACTTCGCCGACCGCGGCGAGGACGAGCGTCGGCGCAAGATCGTCATCCCCGACACCGCGCACGGGACGAACCCGGCGAGCGTGACGATGACCGGCTACGAGCTGACGCACGTGCAGACGGACGCGCGCGGCAACATCGACGTCGACGACCTGCGCGCGAAGGTCGACGAGGAGACCGCCGGGCTGATGCTGACCAACCCGTCGACGCTGGGGCTCTTCGACGAGAACATCGAGGAGATCGAGCGCATCTTCCACGGCGCGGGCGCGCTCATGTACTACGACGGCGCGAACCTGAACGCGGTCTGCGGCATCTCCCGGCCCGGCGACATGGGCTTCGACATCGTCCACATCAACCTCCACAAGACGTTCTCGCAGCCGCATGGGGGCGGCGGCCCGGGCGGCGGGCCGATCGCGGTCGCCGAGCGGCTCGAGCCGTTCCTGCCGGCCCCGGCGATCGTCCGCGACGGCGAGCGCTACCGCCTCGACTTCGACCGGCCGAAGACGATCGGCAAGGTGCGCGGCTACTACGGCCCGTTCGGCGTCTTCGTCCGCTCGTACGCATTTATCCGCGCGTACGGGCCGCAGCTCCGGGAGATGTCCGAGGCCGCCGTCCTAAACGCGAACTACCTCCTCGCCCGCCTGCGCGACGCGTACGACCTCCCGTTCGACCGCCTCTGCATGCACGAGTTCGTGCTCTCCGCGCGAGGGCTCAAGCGCGAGCACGGCGCGACCGCCTTCGACGTCGCGAAGCGGCTGATGGACTACGGCTTCCACCCGCCGACCGTCTACTTCCCGCTGATCGTCCCCGAGGCGCTGATGATCGAGCCCACCGAGACCGAGGCGAAGGAGACGCTCGACGCCTTCGCGGACGCGATGCTCGCGATCGCGGCGGAAGCCGCCGAGCGGCCGGAGGAGCTGCACGAGGCGCCGCACAGGACGCCGGTCGGCCGGCTCGACGAGGTGAAGGCTGCAAAGCGCGCCATCGTGCGCTACCACTTCGAGGAGCATCCGGACCTCGCGGCGGAGCCCGCGGCCGCCGGGGTCGAGAGCGCCTGATGATCGACCTCCGCTCGGACACGAAGACGCAGCCGTCGCCCGAGATGCGTGCCGCGATCGCTGCAGCGGAGGTCGGGGACGAGCAGCGGCGCGA
Source organism: Gaiellaceae bacterium (assembly GCA_035518635.1). GTDB lineage: Bacteria > Actinomycetota > Thermoleophilia > Gaiellales > Gaiellaceae > AC-32. The sequence continues at coordinate 64,161 of DATIXI010000039.1, read as the reverse complement.
GGACCCGACCGTGAACGAGCTCGAGCGCCGCGCGGCCGAGCTGCTCGGGCAAGAGGAGTCGGTCTTCGTCCCGACGGCGACGATGGCGAACGAGATCGCGCTGCGGACGCTCGGCGACCCGGGCGACGAGGTCGTCGGCGAGGAGAACTCGCACATCTTCATCTCGGAGCTCGGCGGCCCGGCGGTCTTCGCGGGGCTGATGACGAGGCAGCTGCGCTGCGAGGCCGGTCGCTTCACGCCCGAGCAGCTGCGGGAAACGGTCCGTGTCGGCGACAACACGCACTCGCCCGGCACGAAGATCGTCTCGGTCGAGAACACCCACAACGCCTCGGGCGGACGGGTGTGGCCGCTCGCCGAGATCGAGGCGATCGTGGCCACGGCACGGGAGCTCGGGCTGAGCCTGCACCTCGACGGCGCGCGGCTCATGAACGCGTCGGTCGCCTCGGGCGTTCCGGCGGCCGAGATCGGCCGGAGCTTCGACACGGTCACGCTCTGCCTCTCGAAGGGGCTCGGCTGCCCGCTCGGCGCGCTCGTGGCCGGCTCGGAGGAGCGGATGGCGAAGGCGCGGCGGCTCAAGCACCAGTTCGGGGGCGCGATGCGCCAGGCAGGGATCGTCGCGGCTGCGGGCGTCTACGCGCTCGAGCACAACATCGAACGGCTGGCGGAGGACCACGAGCGCTCGCGTCGCCTCGCCGAGGGCCTCGACGCCGCCGGGGTGCCGGTCGACCTCGAGCAGGTCGAGACGAACTTCGTCCAGGTCGAGCTCGCGCCGCTCGGGCTGTCGCCTGAGGACGCGCTCGGCCGCCTCATGGAGCACGGGGTCGGGCTCTCGATGACGCCGCACCCGACGCGCCTCCGTGCCGTGACGCACATGGACGTCGACGACGCCGACATCGAGCAGGCGGTCGAGGCGATCCCGCGCGCGCTCGGCGCGCTCGCGCCCGCCTGACGGCTAGCGGTCGCCTGCGAGCAGGAAGAGCAGGACCGCCACGAAGTAGACGCCGATCAGCGCGACGCCCTCGGAACGGCGCGCCTGCCGGTCCTGCAGGACGAGCGCGACCGCGACGGCGGCCAGGGCCATCGCGCCCAGCTCGACCGGCCGGAAGCCGAGCGGCAGCGCGGGCTTCACGATCCACGAGAGCAGCGCGATCGCCGGCGTCACGAACAGCGCGACCTGCGTGCTGGACGAGATCGCGATCTCGCTCGAGAGGTAGAGGTTGCCGCGGTGGGCGATCACGATCGCGCCGCCGTGCTCCGCCGCGTTGCCCACGAGCGCGACGATCACCGCGGCGGTGAAGAACTCGGACAGGTGCGCCGCCTCCGCGAACCCGTGCAGCGAATGCACGAGGATCTCGCTGACGAATGCGGTCACCAGGGTCGCGACGCCCAGCACGACCAGCGCGGTCGGGAGGCTCCAGCCGCCGGCCGGCTCGGCGCCGCTCTCGGCGTGCAGCCGCCGGTGCCGCCGCAGGCCGCGGATCGTCTCGACGACGTAGACGATCAGGAGTAGCGCCGCGACCGGGATGGTCACGAGCGCGAGGGAGTGGCGGTCGGGGCTCCCGTGCCAGCTGGGGATCGAGGGCACGAGGAACAGGGCGAGCGCGAGGAAGACGAGCGTAAGCTGCCCCATCAGCGAGCGGAGGTCGATCTGCCTGTCGCGCGTGGGCGAGATCGCGAGCGCGAGGCCGAGCACGAGCAGGAGGTTCGACACGATGCTCCCCGCCAGCGAGCCGCGCACGACGTTCGGCAGGCCCTGGTTCACGGCGAACAGGGCGATGATCAACTCGGGCGCGTTGCCGAAGCTCGCATTGAGGAAGCCGCCGATACCGGGCCCGGTGTGCTCGCCCGCGTGCTCGGTCGCCTCGCCGATCAGCCACGCGAGCGGCACGAGCGCCGCGGCCGCGACGACGAACAGCGTGGTGTCGCCTGCATGCACGACGTAGCGGAGCACGAAGGTGATGGGGGCCAGGACGAGCGACGCCCAGAGGAGCTTCCGGCCCACGCAGTTACCCTAGCGGCCCATGCTCGAGGCCGTCCTCTTCGACTGGGGCGACACGCTGATGCAGTTCGCCTACGACCCGGAGCTGGTCGCGTCCGGCCAGCGCGCGGGCCTCCGGGCGATCGGGGCCGATCGGCTGGCGGAGACCGACGAGCTGACGGAGCACTTCCGCGAGCGCTACGAGCCGTTCTTCTGGGCTCCCGGGACGATCGACGAGATCGAGTACCCCGGGCTCGTCGAGCGGCTGCTCGGCGACTTCGGCATCTCCGTGGACGAGGACGGGCTCGGCCGCTTCCTGGAGGCCGAGCACGAGGCATGGGAGCCTGCCCGACGGCTCGCGCGCGACACGCACGCGCTGCTCGAGTCCCTGCGGGAGCGCGGCCTGAAGCTCGGGCTCGTCTCGAACGCCTTCGACCCGGGCTGGCTGCTCCACCGCGACCTCGAGCGGATGGGGATTGCGGATCGGCTCGACTTCGCCGTCTTCTCGTCGGAGGTCGGGAAGCGCAAGCCGCACCCGGAGATCTTCGAGCGCGCGCTCGACGCGCTCGATGTCGAGGCGACCAGCGCCCTGTTCGTCGGCGACCGGCTCTACGAAGACGTGCGCGGCGCCGCGGAGCTCGGGATGACGACCGTGCAGGCCCTCTGGTTCCGCGCCGACGAGCACCCGGACGGTGCAGAGCCCGACCATCGGGCGTTCACGATGATGGACGTGCTCAACGTCGCGGGACGCCTCGCCCACGCCTGAGAACGGCCGGCTTTACCCCCTAATCCGCGAGTTGTCAAGTCTTGCGCAGGGCACCTGAGTGCGCCCACAATCCATCTATGCGGACGCGCGAGCAGGCGGCCAGGCGGAACGAGCTTCCCCTGCGCCCGCACGACGAGGTCGAGTGTCGCCGCTGCGAAGTCCACTGCGACAAGGTCGTCTATCCGGCCGCGTGCGCGGAACGCGGGTGCCCGTTCCTCTACTCGTACGAGGAGTTCGGCCACACCTACATCGGGTGCATGCAGAACGTGTTCGAGGTCGAGATCGACTTCGACCTCCTGCGCGAGGCCGAGTCGCGGCGCGGCGGGTTCGGCGCGGTCAAGGCGATGGCGCCGCCGCTTCCGCTCTGCCAGGCCGAGGTCGAGTCGTGCTACGAGAGCCGGCTGGACGAGCTCGGCTGCGTGAACCCCGAGTTCCACGAGCTGCCGGTCGGCGAGCCGTCGTTCCGGGTCTTCGCGCGGATCGCGTCGTAGCTACGCCGTCGCCCGCGCGTGTAGCTCTCTCAGCTTCCTGACCTGCTCGGAGTCCGGGCCCTTGCCCTCGCGGCCGGGGACCTCCATGACCGCCGCGAGGCCCTGGAGCTTCGGGTGGCCGACGAAGACGCCGAGCTTTTCGCCCATCAGGCCGTCGCCGATGTTGTCGTGCCGGTCGCGGTTCGAGCCGAGCGGCGTCTTCGAGTCGTTCACGTGCAGGCAGCGGAGCCGGTCGAGGCCGATCCGCGTGTCGAGCTCACCGAGAAGCGCGTCGAGCTCGCCCGGGTCGGTGACGTCGTAGCCCGACGCGTAGAGGTGGCAGGAGTCGAGGCAGATTCCGAGGCGCGGGTGAGCATCGAGCGCGTCGTAGAGCGCTGCGAGCTCGTCGAGCGACCGGCCGATCGTGTCGCCGGCGCCGGCCGTGTCCTCCATGCAGAGCCAGGTCCTCTCGTTGCAGCGCTCGAGCGCCTGAGCCAGCGCGGGCGCGACCCGCTCGACCGCGGCCTCGAAGCCCGCGCCTTGGTGCGAGCCGACGTGGAAGACGACGGCCTCGGCCTCGATCGCGCACGCCGCGTCCACGGTCTTGCACAGCGTCGCGACGCTCTTTTCGTAGAAGTCCTCCTTGGGGGACGCGAGGTTGACGAGGTAGAGGGCGTGGACGAGCACGCCGCCGATCCCGAGCTCGGCGCGGCGGTCGCGGAAGGCCGCGAGATCGGCCGGATCGTGCTCGGGAAAGCGCCACGCACGCGGGCTCTGGACGAAGAGCTGCACCGAGTCGATCTCGAGCTCGGCAGCGCGGTCGAGCGCCTTCTTGACCCCGCCGGAGCAGTGGGCGCCGAGCAGCATGGCCCGGACGCTAGCTCAGCCAGGCTTCGAGGCGTCGCTTGCGGTGCCTCGCCTCAGCATGCGTGGCTCTGCCGCGCATCCGTCCGAAATGACCGGTCGAAGGGTCAGTCGTTGGAAAGCCACCGTTCGAGTCGTGCGGCCTCGTCATCGAGCTCGCGCCTGACGGTCCGGGGCAGCGGCGCGAACGGCTCGGTCACGACCCTGTCGCGCTCGACGCGCCAGACGCCTGCGGCGAGGCCGTCCACAGTGAAGGTCGGCTGCACGTCGGCGTTCTTCCGGACGATCAGCTTCCGGTACTCCTCTGGCAGCACGCGCGCGCGGTCGAGCAGGACGTTGTCGAACTTCGGCAGGAAGCGGACCGGGGCGGGCGCGTCGGCGCCGGGCAGCGGTGCCCGCGGGAGGTCGAATAGCTCGCGGCCGCGATCGTCGCGCAGCCGCCGCAGCCCGTCGAGCACGTCCGAGAACGCGCCGACCTTCATGCCCGACCAGCCCGCGATCTCTGCGCGCGTCGCCGGCCCGAACGCCGCGAGATAGCGGCGGACGAACTCGGCGCGGGCCGCTCTGCCTTCCCGCTCGTCGTACTCGACCGCGACGAACCTGGCGCCCTGCGCGGGGGCCTTCCACAGGCTCGCCTCCGGCGCGTGGGCGATCCTTGCCTCGAGCCGGATCGCGTACCACACGCGAGCTGTCCCGTCCGAGACGATGCCGTGCTCGCGCTCGAGCCACTCGAGGATCTCGACCCGCGTGCGCGGCTCGGCCGCGTACTCGCGGAGCGATGCTGCGACCTGTCTCGCGATCTCCTCCGCATCGGGCGTGACCCAGCCCGGCGAGGCGACCTCGAGCGCGGTGCCGAAGAGCCCGTAGTCGCTGGTCGAGACGAGGTGGACGGTGCCGCGCATGAGGACGCCGCGCGAGACGGTGCGCCGCTTGAGCGCCTGCTCGAGCGACGAACGGCGGAACCCGTCGAGGCGCGTCCAGAGGCCGACGTACGGCGTCGAGCCGATCTGCGCCTGCAGGCCGGCCACGCGCTCTACCGCTCGCACGACCGGGAGCCGCGCGCGCCGCAGCAGGAGCTGGCGCGCGAGCGTGGCGCGGTTCAGCTCGCGCTGGGAGAGGATTCGCTCGGCCACGCCAGTACGCTAACGCTGTGAGCGTTCGCGTCCGTTTCGCGCCCAGCCCGACCGGCTACCTCCACGTGGGCGGCGCCCGCACGGCGCTCTTCAACTGGCTCTTCGCCCGCCACGAGGGCGGCGAGTTCCGCCTCCGGATCGAGAACACCGACACCGGCCGCGAGGTCGCCGAGGCCGTCGACCAGATCCAGGAGACGCTGCGCTGGCTCGGCCTCGACATCGACGGCGAGATCACGTTCCAGATGGACCGGATGCAGCACGCGCAGGAGGTCGCGCGCGGGCTCGTCGACGAGGGGAAGGCCTACGAGGACGAGGGCGCGATCCGCTTCCGCATGCCCGACGAGGGCGTGACCGGCTGGGAGGACGTCGTGCTCGGCCGGATCGAGGTCCCGAGCGAGCAGCTCGAGGACCTCGTGCTCGTCCGCTCGGACGGCCGCCCGACCTACAACTTCGTCTCGCCGCTCGAGGACGCGCTCGACGGCATCACGCACGTGATCCGCGGCCAGGACCACGTCTCGAACACGCCGAAGCAGCTGCAGATCCTCGGCGCGATCGGCGCCGACGTTCCCGCGTACGCGCACGTCCCGCTCCTCAACGGCCCGGACGGTCGCAAGCTCTCGAAGCGCCACGGCGCGATCACGGTCGAGGACTTCCGCGCGCAGGGCTACATCCCCGAGGCGTTCGTCAACTTCATGGCCCTGCTCGGCTGGAGCTACGACGACCACACGGAGATCATGAGCCGGGTCGAGCTCGTCGAGCGCTTCACCCTGGAGCGCGTGGGCAAGAGCGCGGCGACCTTCGATTACGAGAAGCTCAAGCACCTAAACGGCGTCTACCTGCGCGCGCTCCCGCCCGACGAGTACGCGGATCGCCTCGTCGCCTACCTGCGGGAGGAGGGCTACGACTGGGACGAGGAGCTCGTCCGTCGGGCTGCGCCGCTCGTCCAGGAGAAGATCGCGACACTCGGGGAGTTCCCGGCCTTCGCGGGGTTCCTGTTCGCGCCGGTCGAGGCCGGCCCCGTAGAGGACGGCGCCGTCCTCCCGGCGGCTGCGGAGGCCCTCGCCGAGGTGGAGCCGTTCGAGGCCGAAGCGATCGAGGAGGCGCTCCGCTCGCTGGCCGAGCGGCTCGACCTGAAGCCGCGCGAGGCCTTCCAGCCGATCCGCATCGCCGTCACCGGATCCACGGTCTCTCCGGGCCTGTTCGAGAGCATCGAGCTCCTCGGCAGGGACGAGACGCTCGCGCGCCTCGGGGCACGCAGCGACGACTAGCGCTTCGGGTACATTGGCCCGCCTGTGAGCGTCACCGAAATCCTGCGCCCCGCCGAGTACGAGTCCCGCCTGCAGCGCTACCTGTTCGAGCGCTCCGAGGAGGGCCGCGCCGTTCGCGTGGGGGAGAAGGAGGTCTCCGAGCGCGCGGAGATCGTCGCCCGCTACTCGGACCTCTTCACGCGCGAGCAGCTCCAGGCGCTGGCCGCGGCCGAGGACCAGGCGACCGCGGACGACGAGCGCGAGCGGCTCTACCGCCTGCGCAAGACGTGCGAGGCCGGCCTGATCACCGCCGAGCTCGCCGAGCGCGAGGATGCGCTCGAGAATGCCGTTCTCGCGGCCCGCGTCGAGTTCCAGGGCGAGGAGCTTCCGCTTCGCAGTGCGCAGGCGAAGCTCGCGGTGCTTTCCTCGTACGCGGATCGCGACGAGCTGGGGCGGCTCGCGGGCGACGCCTCCGCGACGTTCAACGACGAGCGCCTGGAGGTGCTCCAGGCCGGCGAGGCGTTGGAGGCCGAGATCACCGGCGAGAACGACCCGATCGCGCGGACCGAAGAGGAGAAACGCATCTCGCTGCGCGACCTCGAGGCGGCCCTGGCTGCCGCGAGCGCGGCGGCGGAGGGCGTGTACTCGCAGATGCGAGAGGAATGGTTCGACCGCCTGCTCGGCCCGGAGCGGGACGCGCTGCCGAACTCGTACCAGGTCTCGTACGTACGCCGCCTGTCGCCGCTCGAGGGCATCTACACAAAGGAAAAGGCAGTCCCGGTCTGCATGGAGACGCTCGCGCGCCTCGGCTTCGACCTCGAGGCGGAGCCAAACATCGTGCTCGATCTCGACGACCGGCCTCAGAAGTCGCCGCGCGCCTGCGTGATCCCCTCCGACCCGCCCCGCGTCGTGCACCTGATCACGAGAGCGCAGGGCGGCCTTCACGACTACCAGGCCTTCCTGCACGAGGCCGGGCACGCGCTCCACTACGCGGGCTGCGACCCGAGCCTGCCGTACACGTTCCGCAACATCTCGCGCGACCACGCGCTGACCGAGATCTACTCGTACATCATCGAGGCGATCTCGCGCCGGCCGGAGTGGCACGCGCGCTACTTCGGCCTCTCGGACGACGAGGCGGCGAAGAACGCGCAGGCCACGGTGTTCATGGAGGCGCTCCTGTTCCGACGCTACGCGGCGAAGCTCCAGTTCGAGCTCGAGTTCTGGAGCCGGTTCGCCGACGACGGCGGCACGAGCGACGGGTACGCGAGCCGGCTGACCGAGGCGACCGGGGTCCGCTACCGGGCCGACGGCTTCCTCGCGGACATGGACGCCGGGTTCTACTCGGCCGACTACCTGCGCGCGTGGATCCGCGCCGCGCAGCTGCGCTCGTATCTCGAGCGCGAGGTCGGCGACGACTGGTGGGAGAGCGAAAAGACCGGCGAGCGCCTGCGCGCGCTCTTCATCGAGGGAACGAGGCCGCTGAGCGAGGAGATTGCAAGCCGTTTCGGCTTCGACCCGCTCGACACCCGGCCGCTGCTGGACGAGCTAGGCGCCTCGTAGGCTACGGCGCCGCTGCAGGCGCCGCAGGGCGACCCCGGCGGCGATCGCGCACGCGAGCAGGCAGGTCAGCACGAGTGCGACCCAGGTGCCGACGTGGCCCTCGAGGTCGTTCGTCGCGAGGACGTAGGCGCCGAGGAGTCCAGCGGCGAGGACGGCCCACCAGCGTCCGAGCACGAGGCCGAAGAGAAACCCTGCGATCGGGATCAGCATCCACACGCGAATCGCATCGGCAGCCGCGCGCGGGAACTGGAGCTAGCGGCCTCGTCCGTCGAGCCTGATCGTCCATGGCTCGATCTGCTCGATCACGAGGTGGCTCTTGCTCCACGGGTCGTCGGCGAGCCTCGCGCGGATCGCGTCCTCCGACTCGGCCTCGATCGCGTGCGCGACCTGCCGCTCGGCGGCGAGCGGCCCGCCGAGGACGATGAAGCCGTCATCGACGAGCGCGTCCATGAACTCGGCGTGCGCGTCCCAGTCCGACTGTCCCTCCATCGGCTTGGACGGGTTCCACTCGGGGCCGGACTGGCTCACGCGGACGAGAAACATGGCCACGTCCGAGTTCTACCCGACGAGAACCGCCTTGCGTAAGCGGTCTCCTGGCCCAAAGGCCAGTTCTCAAGCCGAACGCCCGCGCCGTACGCTCGTGACCAGGTTCACGATCTGGGAGGTGAGGGCCGGTGCGGCCGAGGTCATCGTGGCGGCAGACCTGGCGGCTGTCGGTGGCTCTGTGTCTTGCAGCCGCGTCGGCCCTGCTGGCGAGCGCGAGTCCGGCGGGCGCCTTTTCGGCGAGCAACGTCTTCGGCGGTCCGACGGAGTTCGCCCCTCCTTCGCCTTCCCCTCCGCGGCCTCCTCCGACGCCGGCCGCACAACCCATCTCTTGCGGGGCGACGATCACCGTGGACACGACGCTCCAGGAGGATCTGCTCAACTGCCCCGGCAACGGCCTCGTGGTCGAGGGCGGCGCCACACTCGACCTGAACGGCCACACGACCTCGGGCTCGGGAGTGGGGTCGAGCATGGGTCGGTCGCCGGTTTCGACGAGGGCGTGACGGTCGGCTCCGGTGTGACCCTGATCGGGCTGACTGCCAACCACAACCGCAACGGGCTCAACATCGACTGCAACTGCCACGGTATCGCCCGCGACTCCGACTTCTCCTACAACGACCAGCGCGGAGTCTCGCTGAGCTGGGAAGGGCAATGGACAGTCGAGAACTCGACGGTCGGCCACAACGGCGGAACTGGCATCTACGCCGGCCCTCTGATCTACAACCTGACGCTTCGTGACAACCGTGTAAGCGACAACCTGGTCGACGGCATCCGCCTTCAGAACCAGGACGACGGGGCGACCATCTCGGGTAACGAGGTCTCGCGGAACGGCGGCGACGGGATTCACGTCGACACCTCGGACAGTCACATAACCGACAACACGACCCGTGGGAACGGCGGCACCGGAATCTGGGTGCGGGAGTCAGTCGACACGTCCTTCGGGCCCGCGTACCTGATCGCCGACAACATCTCGCAAGGCAACGGCGAATACGGAATCCGCGCGTGCATCGACCCCAATTTCTCGCCCCAGTGCCTACCGGGGATGATCGACGGCGGCGGGAACGTCGCGGGCGGCAACCAACTGACGCCCCAGTGCATCAACATCATCTGCCTCGACGCCGTGCCACCACCGCAGCCGACGTTGACTCGGGCTTCGCGTTGATGAAACGGTCGGCACGCTGATCGTCGCCTGTTGAATCAAAGGCGGGGCGCCCGCGGCTGCGCGCCTCGCAGAGATGAGCCTGGGTCGGCGCACTCGTGGATCAGCGGGCCTCCTCCTCGACCGTGCGCTCGGCGGTGGGGATCGCCTCGAGACGCTCGTCGGGGATCGGCTTGCCGCTCTCGATCGAGAGGCCGTAGGTGCCCGCGGCGAGGCGCGCCTCCGCCCGCTCGACCGCTGCGAGCTCTTCGCGCAGATCGGCCGCGAGCCCCTGATCGAGCTCGTCCTGGTAGAGGTCGGAGGAGAGATTCGCCGGATCCTCCTCGTCCGACAGCTCGCCCGTGCTCTGATGTCCCAGCCCCGCCAGGGCGCGCTCGATCCGCTCGCGCTCGGCCGTGAGCAATTCGCGCGCCCGCTCCGGATCCATAGAGAGGCGCATACGGGATTCGAACCCGTGCCGCCGCCGTGAGAGGGCGGTGTCCTAGGCCACTAGACGAATGCGCCCGGCGAGGGCGTAGTGTAGCCATCGGAGGCTGTCGTGCTGGGACAGCGCGTCAGGTGCGCGTTTCCAGCGAGTTCGTGAGGCTGCGGGGCTAGGATTCGAACCTAGACTACTCGGTCCAGAGCCGAGCGTCCTACCGTTAGACGACCCCGCAACGTGCCGTTGCGGCCGAGGGATTGTAGCCCAGGCCCGGCCCGATCAGGCCGCGCGGGCGGTGAACGTCGAGCGCGAGCTCCGGCGCACGAGCGCGCCCCGATCCTGCAGCTTGTGCGCACGACGGAGCGGCTTCCATCCGCCGTCGTGGCCTGCGAGCTGCACGTCGCCGAAGCGGTAGGAGTAGCCGTTGCAGAGGGATCCTGCCGGCGTCCAGCTCTCGGCGGTCGCCACCGGCGCCCAGGGCGCGGGAGCGGGCGGGAGGTAGAAGGGCCCGGCGAGCCCCTGCGGGGTGACGACGATCCACGTCCCCGGCGCGAACGGCAGCTCGAGCAGGCCGACGCGCACGACCTCGCCCGGTCGGATGCCCGATGCGAGCTCGACGTAGCGCGGCGCCTGGCCGGGCAAGGCGAGCTCGTAGTAGAGCCGCGTCTCCGGCGAGCCCGCGAACGAAGCGAGGCCGACCTGGAGCCATTCGTCCGTGCCCCGCGGGCCGAGCCCGGGGCCGCCGACTCCGACCCAGGCGGCCACGTGGCCACCGTCGACGCTCGGAGGCGCGAGCATGCTCAGCGAGGCTGCGACGCCGAACGCGGGGCTCGAGGAGTAGAGGCCCGCGTACGAGTAGCCGCGCGTGCACGCGAGGGCCGGCGAGGCCGACGCGGCGACAGCGAGGGCTGCGGCGAGTGCCCCCGCGAGCCTGGCGATCCGGGAGCGGGACATCGCCCACGACGATCGGGACGCCGGGAGGTCCCGAGCATCCCTCGTTTCAGGGAATTGACGCTTTTGTCACGAATTCGCTCAGGCGACGTCCGCGGCCCAGTCGCCGTAGAGCGATGTGTAGAGGCCGCGCCTGGCCATGAGCTCGTCGTGCGTTCCCTGCTCGACGACCTGGCCGTGCTCGAGCACCACGATCAGGTCGGCGTCGCGGATCGTCGAGAGCCGGTGGGCGATCACGAACGCGGTCCGCCCCTCGAGGAGCGTCCTGAGCGCGGCCTCGATCCGGCGCTCGGTGCCGATGTCGACGGACGAGGTCGGCTCGTCGAGGATCAGGACCCGCGGGTCGGCGAGCAGCGCGCGTGCCAACGCCACGAGCTGCCGCTGGCCGAGCGAGAGCCGTGAGCCGCGCTCCTGCAGCTGCGTCTCGTAGCCGTCCTCGAGCCGGAGGATGAAGTCGTGCGCGCCGACCGCGCCCGCCGCCGAGAGCACCTCCTCGGGACCCGCGTCCGGCTCTCCGAACGCGATGTTCTCCTGGACGGTGCCGGCGAACAGGAAGCCCTCCTGCGGGACGATTCCGAGCTGTTCGCGGAGCGACTCCTGAGTCACCTCGCGGAGGTCGTGGCCGTCGATCGTGATCCGGCCTTCGCGCGGATCGTAGAAGCGGGCGAGCAGCTTCGCGATGGTCGACTTCCCGGCGCCGGTGTGACCGACGAGCGCGACGGTCGTCCCGGCGGGGACGTCGAGGTCGATGCCGTGCAGTACTTCGGGGCCCTCGCCGTAGCCGAAGCGCACGCCCTCGAACCGGACGTCCCCGTCGATCCGCGGGAGCACGGCGGCATCCGGCTGGTCGACGATCTCCGGCTCCTCGTCGAGGACGTCCATGATCTTGTCCAGCGCCGCGGTCGCGGACAGGAACGTGTTGTAGAGCTGCGAGAGCTGCTGCACCGGGTCGAAGAAGTTCGCGAGGTAGCCGACGAACGCAAACAGCGTCCCCGCCTCCATCGATCCGTCGAAGACGAGGTAGCCGCCGTAGCCGAGCACGACCGCAGTCGCGATCGCGGAGAGGAAGTCGACGGCGGGGAAGTAGAGGCCGTTGAGGACAACCGTGCGCTGGTTGGCCTCGCGGTAGTCCTCGCTCACCTGACGGAACTTGCGCTCGGCCTCGCGCTCGCGCGTGAACGCCTGCACGATCCGCATCCCGGAGATGTCCTCGGCGAGCGTCGCAGTGAGCAGGCCGAGCCGCTCGCGCACCTCGCGGTAGGCGCGGGCCGAGTACTTGCGGAAGAGCGCGGTGGCGATCGCCACAGGCGGGAGCACGACCAGCGTCGCCAGCGCGAGGCGCCAGTCGAGGAAGAACACGATCACGATCGAGCCGAACAGCGTCAGCGTGTTCTGGATCAGGCTCGTGAAGCCGTCGGTGACGAGCTGGTCGAGCGCCTCGACGTCGTTCGTCAGGCGGCTGATGATCACCCCCGCGCGGTTCCGCTCGTAGAAGCCGAGCGAGAGCCGCTGCAGGTGGCGGAAGAGCGTGTTGCGCAGGTCGGCGAGGATGCGCTCGCCCGTCCAGCCGGTGAAGTAGGTCTGCCCGGAGGTGGCGAGGATCGTCAGGAGCCCGGCCAGGACGAAGAGGGCGCCGACCTCCCAGAGCTCCTGCTCGTCCTTCGCGAGGACGCCGTTGTCGATGGCGAGCTTCCACAGGTAGGGCGGCACCAGGCTGACCGCGGTCGCGAGGAGGAGCGTCCCAATCGCGAGAGCCGTCCGCTTCTTGTACGGCGCCGTGAACCGCGCAAGTGTCGTCACACGCCGGGCGGTCGCCTGCCACGACCAGTCGTCGACCTGCGCGCCGCGCTGCTGGGTGAGGTGGCTGCCCGCCTGCCAGACCCTCACGCAGTTGCCTCCACGCGGTCGGCGAACTCGCGCTCGAGCAGGCCGTGCTCGTAGACCTCGAGGTAGACCGGGCTCGTGGCGAGCAGGTCCTCGTGCGTCCCGCGCGCGGCGATCCTGCCCGCATCCAGGACGATGATCTCGTCGGCGAGCGAGATCGTCGAAAGGCGGTGGGCGATGATGATCGTCGTCCGGCCCTTCATCGCCTCCCGGAGTCCGAGCTTGATCTTCGCCTCGGTGGTCGCGTCGACCGAGGCGGTCGCGTCGTCGAAGATCAGGATCCGCGGGTCGACGACGAGCGCGCGGGCGATTGCGACGCGCTGGCGTTGGCCGCCCGACAGCGTGATCCCGCGTTCGCCGATGACGGTGTCGTAGCCGTCCGGAAGGTCGGCGATGAACTCGTGCGCCTGCGCGAGGCGCGCGGCGCGCTCGATCTGCTCGTCGGTCGCGTCCAGCCGGCCGAAGCCGATGTTCTCGCGCACCGAGGCGGAGAAGAGGAACGGATCCTGCGGCACGACCCCGATCTCGCTCCGGAGGGAGCGGACCGCGACGTCGCGCACGTCGACGCCGTCGATCTCGACCGCGCCTCCGGTCACGTCGTAGAAGCGCGGGACGAGCGAGGCGAGCGTCGTCTTGCCCGAGCCGGTGTGCCCGATCAGCGCAACCGTCGTGCCGGGCTCGATCTCCAGGTCGATCCCGTCGAGGACGGTCCTGCCCTTTGCGTACGCGAACTGAACGTCGCGGTAGGCGATGCGCCCAGGGCCGGGTGGAAGCGTCCCCGCGCCCTCCCGGTCGGCGACCTCCTCGGGCTCGTCCATGATCTCGAAGATGCGCTCGCCCGAGGCGGTCGCGCGCTGGGCCTGGCCGATCCACATGCCGAGCGAGCGCAGCGGGACGACGAGCATCAGGACGAGGACGTTGAAGGTGATGAACTCGCCGAGGAAATGCGGGTCCTGGATTGCCATCCGTCCGCCGACGATCAGCACCGTCGCCTGCGCCAGGAGCGGCAGGAACGAGAGCGCCGGAACGTAGATCGCCCGCTGGCGGTTCGCAGCGATGCTCTGGCGGAAGACCTCCTCCGAGCGATCCTCGAACTTCCGTTGCTCGGCCTGCTCCTGCGCGAAGGATTTGACGACGTGGACGCCGACGATGTTCTCCTCGGCGACCGTCGCGACGTCGGCCATCTTCTGCTGCACGTCGCGCAGCAGCGGGTGAGCCACGTGCGAGTAGCGATAGGCGATCGCGATCAGCAGCGGCGCGATCCAGAGGCTGACGAGCGCGAGCTGCCAGTCGAGCACGAACATCACGACCGCAGCGCCGACGATCGTGATCACGTACTGGAAGAAGAAGATCAGGCCGTAGCCGAGGAAGAACCGCACCGTCTGCAGATCGACGGTCGCGCGGGACATCAGCTGGCCGGTCTGATGCTGGTCGTAGAAGCGGAACGAGAGCCGCAGCAGGTGCGAGTAGAGGGCGCTGCGCACGTCGAGCTCCACACCGAGCGCCTGCTTGCCCGCGATCAGCCGTCGGCCCATCATCGCCAGGGCCCGGATAGCGCCCACCAGAATGACCGCGGCGACGATCAGCTCGAACGTGTGCTGGTGGTGCCCGTAGACGGCGCTCGTCACCGCCCGCCCGGTCAGGAACGCCGTTGCGAACTGCGCCGCCTGGTAGATGCAGGCCAGGACGACGGAGATCCAGAGCGTCCAGGTGTAGGGGCGGAGGAACCCGAGCAGGCGCACAAATGTCTGCCGGTACGGCGGTCGTTCCCTCACCCTCGAACCCTAGCCGCCGTCAGGGCTGTCGTTGAGCCGGGCCAGCTCCGTCCGGATCAGCTGCGCGCCCCTGGCGACCTGGCGGCGGTTGGCTGGGTTGTTCAGCCACGCGCTCGCGCCCGAGGGGTGGGGGAGCGGGATCGCGACGGCTCCGTCCAGGTCGAAGCGGCGGCCCACGCACTCACCCAGACGGGGAAGGCCGAGGAGGTGGCGGACGGCGAGGCCGCCAACGGGGACCACGAGCCTGGGGCGGAGCAGGCGCAGCTCCCAGTCGCGCCAGAACGCGCAGAGCCCCTGCTCCTGCGGGGTCGGGGTGCGGTCGCCCCGGCCGCCGGGTGAGCGGCCCGGGTAACAGCGCGTCACCGAAGCGCAGTAGAACGTCTCGTAGAACTCGTCCTCGCCGAGCTCGAGCCAGCGCCTGAGCGTGCGGCCCGCGCGCCCGCGCCAGGGCCGTCGCTCGTTCCCTTCGGCGACCCCGGGCGCCTGGCCGAAGAGGTACGCCTGCTGCCCGCTGTGCCCCTGCACCACGGGGCGCGACTCGATCGCGTGGCCAGCCTCGGCGCAGGCGCGACAGGCTCGGTTGTCGTGCTGGAGCGAGCCGAGCGACCGGTAGCGCGTCCGGCGCCCGGTCACTCGCCGATGCTCTCAGGACGAAGAGCGTGTCGACCGGTCGTTTCAGACGACCGAGCGGGCGAACCCCGCTCGGCCTGAACGAGACGACGCGAGCGTCGTCTCACGCCTGGACGGCGACGAACCAGCGGCTGTGGAAGAGCGTGCGCCCGCCGCCGAGCTCTCCGGCAAGTTCCTCGGGCGTGAAGAAGCGCTTGTAGACCTCCCAGGTCGAGCCGTCCTTGAGCACGCGCTCCTGCCACTCGACCGGCTCGTGCTCGTCGTTCAAGGCCGAGTCGACGACGACGAGCTCGGGGGCCACCCGCTTCGCCTCGTCGACGAAGCGGGCGCGGTCGTCCTCCTCGAGATGGCCGTAGAAGAAGCTCGTGAACAGGCGCTCGAAGGCTCCGTCGGGAAACGGGAGCGGCAGAGCGTCGCCCTGGACGAACGACGCCTCTGGCACCCGTGCGCGGGAGAGCTCGAGCATCGAGGCGCTCTGGTCGAGCAAGGTGATCGCGCCCGGGAGGTGCTGCGTCAGGAACCCGGTGCCGCACGCGACGTCGAGAGTCGTCGCGGGCGGGAGGGCGGCGATCGTCGCGGTCAGCTCCGCGACGGACTCGTCCCAGCCGGGCCGGTGCCGTGCCGCGTGCAGGCCGGTGCCGAGCCACCAGTCGTCGTACTCGGGTGCGCGCCGGTCGTAATAGGTCTTCACGGCTCTCAGACTACGTAGGCTTGTGCGCGTGGCGCGGCCCCTCGAGTCGGTGCCGAACTTCTCGGAAGGGCGTGACCGCGCGACGATCGAGGCGCTCGCAGACGCACTCGGCGGGCGAGCCCGGCTGTTGGACGTGCACTCGGACGCGGACCACAACCGCTCGGTCTTCACGCTCGTCGGAACGGCGGACGAGCTCGTCGAGGCGCTCCTCGCTGGGATCGCCTGCGCGCGCGAGCGGATCGACCTACGGCGCCACGAGGGCGCGCATCCGCGCATCGGCGCGGCCGACGTCGTTCCGCTCGTGGCGCTCGAGCCGGACGACATGGAGCGAGCCGGCGCCGCCGCGCTGACACTGGCAGAACGGGTGGGCGGCGAGCTCGGGCTGCCGGTGTTCCTCTACGGCGAGCTCGAGCCGGGGCGGGGGCCGGCGTTCTTCCGGAGGGGCGGGACGGAGGAGCTGGAGCGGCGGCTCGAGGCGGGGGAGCTGAAGCCCGATTTCGGGCCGGTGCGCCTCGACGAGCGGGCCGGCGCGGTTCTCGTGGGCGCGCGGCGGCCGCTGGTCGCGTTCAACGTCAACCTCCGGGGCTCGCTGGAGGCGGCGCGCGAGATCGCGGGAGCCGTGCGGGAACGGGACGGCGGCTTCGCCGGCGTTCGAGCTCTCGGGTTCGAGCTGCCGAGCGCGGGGCTCGTGCAGGTGAGCATGAACGTGGAGGACTCCGAGGCTGCGCCTCTGCACGAGATCGTCGAGCGAATCGAGCGTGAGGCCGCCGCGCGCGGGGCCGACGTGGTCGGCTCGGAGCTCGTCGGTCTGATGCCGGCCACGGCTGCCGCGGCAGCGGCGGGGGCGAAGCTCCGGATCGACGGCTTCGACATCTCGCGGGTGCTCGAGTTGCGTCTCCTGGACGACTGATCACCCGGCCCGGCGCGAAGGTCGCATTAGTCACACATCCGGCACGAAGCCCTCACCCACACGTGCGCATTTCCGACGTACGATCGCCTCGGGGAGGAGGCCGCGCGAACCGTATTTAGAGCGGGGCCAAGCGCCCGCGGGTGGGCGAATCGGGCGGGATAGACTCGGAGCGATGATCGAGAGCAAGACGCTCACCGGCGACGATCTCGAGGTCGCCGACGTCTGGGCGGTCGCCGTCGATCATGCGCCCGTGACGATCGCCGACTCCGCGCGCGAGCGCATGCGCGCCGCCCGGGCCGTCGTCGAGAACGCGGTGCACGGCGCCCAGGAGCACACGTACGGGGTCAACACCGGCTTCGGCCGCTTCGTCTCCCAGACGATCCCGGAGGAGCTGACAGAGGAGCTCCAGCTGCGCCTGCTGCGCAGCCACGCCTGCGGCGTGGGCGAGCCGTACCCGCCCGAGATCGTCCGGGCGGCGATGCTCTTGCGGGCCAACGCGCTCGCGAAGGGCTACTCGGGCGCGCGCGTAACCACTGTCGAGCTGCTCGTCGACTGCCTCAACCGCGGCGTCTCTCCGCATGTCCCGAGCCGTGGCTCGGTCGGCGCCAGCGGCGATCTCGCGCCGCTCGCCCATCTTGCCCTCCCGCTGATCGGCGAAGGAGAAGCCTGGTTCGAGGGCGCGCGCCTGCCCGGTGCCGACGCGCTGGCCGCGGCGGGTCTGGAGCCGATCCGCCTCCAGGCCAAGGAGGGGCTCTCGCTCGTCAACGGCACACAGTTCATGGCGGCGTTCGGGGCGCTCGGCCTGACGCGTGCGCGCAGACTCGTCAAGACGGCCGACATCGCGTGCGCGCTCTCGCTCGAGGCGCTGCAGGGCTCCCGAACGAGCTTCCTCCCACAGATTCACGACGCCCGGCCGCTTCGGGGGCAGATCGAATCGGCCGCGAACGTGCTCCGCTTGCTCGAGGGATCCGCGATCAACGAGGCACACCGCTGGTGCGACAAGGTCCAGGACGCCTACTCCCTTCGCTGTGCGCCGCAGGTGCACGGGGCGAGCCGCGACCTGCTCGACTACGTCGGCTACACGGTCTCGACGGAGCTGAACTCGGCGACCGACAACCCGCTCGTGCTCGTCGAGGAACAGCTCCTCGTCTCGAACGGGAACTTCCACGGCCAGCCGCTCGCCTTCGCGCTCGATGCGCTCGCGATGGCGGTCGCGGAACTGGCGGACATCTCCGAGCGCCGGATCGAGCGGCTCGTCAACCCTGCGCTCTCCGGGGGCCTGCCCGCCTTCCTCACCGGCGACGGCGGCCTCAACTCCGGGTTCATGATCCCGCAGTACGTGGCCGCGTCCCTCGTGAGCGAGAACAAGGTGCTCTCGCATCCGGCCGGCGTCGACTCGATCCCGACGAGCGCCGGCCAGGAGGACCATGTGTCGATGGGCAACGCGGCCGGGCTCAAGGCCTGGCAGGTGCTCGCAAACGCCGAGCGCGTGCTGGCCATCGAGCTGCTCGCAGGCGTGCAGGGGGTCGAGTTTCTCGCGCCGCTACAGCCGGGGGTCGGTAGCCGGGGCGCCCGTGAGCTGGTCCGCTCCCTCTCGCCGCGGCTTCGCGACGACCGCCAGCTCTCCGGGGACATCGAGGCGGTCGCGGAGGCGGTTCGGTCAGGGGCGCTGGTCGAAGCAGTCGAGGCCGAGCTCGGCGAGTTGCGATGACGACCACGAACGGGCGACATCCAACCGGCCGGCGCCGACGGGCAGCACGACCGTACCGCGACAGCGCGCTGATCTACGGCGCGTTCGCGGTGATCGTCGTGGTCGTGGCCATCGCCACCGGAGGCAGAGTGCTCTGGGCTGTGGTGGGCGCCACGTGCGCCTTCGTGCTCGGCACCGCGTGGACCTGGCGTTCGATCCGCATGCGCGAGGAACGGCGCCGCCAGTGAGCACCACGCGCTCCCTCGACGCGACGGTCGAGAGCCTCTGCGGAGACCTCTCGGCGATCACAGCGCCTCGAGGCACCGAGCTCAACGCTCGCTCGTGGTCGACCGAGGCGCCGCTGCGGATGCTGCTCAACAACCTGGATCCCGAGGTTGCGGAGCGGCCCGAGGAGCTCGTCGTCTACGGCGGTTCCGGCAAGGCGGCGCGCAACCCGGAGGCACTGCGGGCGATCGTGCGCTCACTGCTGACGCTGGGCGAGGAGGAGACCCTGCTCGTCCAGAGCGGGAAGCCAGTCGGTGTCTTCCGCACGCAGGCGTCGGCGCCGCGTGTCCTGATCGCCAACTCCCTCCTCGTCCCGCGCTGGGCGACCTGGGAAGAGTTCCGCCGGCTCGAAGCGCTCGGCCTGACGATGTTCGGGCAGATGACTGCGGGGAGCTGGATCTACATCGGGACCCAGGGGATCCTGCAGGGCACCTACCAGACCTTCGCCGCCGCCGGGGAGAAGCACTTCGGCTCGCCGAACCTGAACGGTCGGACGATTCTCACGGCCGGTCTCGGGGGAATGGGTGGGGCCCAGCCGCTCGCCGCGACGCTCGCCGGCGCTGCGATTCTCTGCATCGAGGTCGATCCCGCCCGCATCGAGCGGCGGCTGCAAACCCGGTACCTGGACGAGGCAACCGACTCGCTCGACGAGGCGCTCGCCCGCATCCGCTCCGCCGCCAGCGAGGGACAGGCGCTCTCCGTGGGGCTGCTCGCCAACGCCGCCGACGTCGTTCCCGAGCTTGCGCGACGCGAAGAGCACTTCGATCTCGTGACCGACCAGACCGCAGCCCACGACCCGCTCAACGGCTACGTGCCGAGCGGGCTCACCGTGGACGAGGCCGACGCGCTTCGCGAATCCGATCCGGACGAGTACATCCGGCGGGCGCGCGAGTCGATCGCCGACCACGTTCGCGGGCTTCTGGAGTACGTCCGGGCCGGGAGCTATGTTTTCGATTATGGCAACAACCTGAGAGGTGAGGCCGAGGCGGCGGGCGTCGAGGATGCATTCACATACCCGGGATTCGTCCCGGCCTATATCCGGCCACTCTTCTGCGAGGGCATCGGGCCGTTCAGGTGGGCGGTGTTGTCGGGCGACCCGGCCGACATCTCGGCTATCGACTCGGCCCTGCTCGAGCTCTTCCCGGATGATCGGGCGCTCCAGCGCTGGCTTAGCGTCGCGCCGGAGCGGATCGCATTCCAGGGCCTGCCTGCCCGGATCTGCTGGCTGGGCTACGGAGCGCGCGCGAAGGCGGGACTCGCGATCAACGAGCTCGTTCGCAACGGGCAGGTGAAAGCGCCGGTGGTGATCGGTCGCGACCACCTGGATTCGGGGTCGGTCGCGTCTCCGTACCGAGAGACGGAGGCAATGCGTGACGGCTCCGACGCGATCGCAGACTGGCCCATCCTCAATGCGCTGTTGAACGTGGCGGCCGGCGCGACCTGGGTCAGCGTCCACCACGGAGGTGGCGTGGGAATCGGGAACTCGATCCACGCAGGGATGGTCGTGATGGCCGACGGCTCGTCCGAAAGCGCCGAACGGCTCGAGCGCGTGCTGACCACCGATCCCGGCACCGGGGTGATGCGGCACGTGGACGCGGGCTACGACGAGGCGATCGAGGCCGCCGAGCGGCAGGGGTTCGAGCCTCCGATGCCGCCGTCCGCTCGCGCGTGACGCCTGGCGCTGCGACCGGCGGCGAGTCCGCGCGCCTCCTCGTCCGCGATCTGGCGCAGCTTGCGACCCCGAGCGGGGGCGACTTTCCGCTGCGCGGCAAGGACCTCGACGAGGTCGAGGTCGTGGAGGATGCCTTCCTCCTCTGCGAGGACGGAGTTGTCGTCTCGAGCGGTCGGATGCGCGACCTCGGGAGCGTCTCCGGAGAGCTCGTCGAGCTCGACGGCC
This sequence comes from Gaiellaceae bacterium, assembly GCA_035518635.1. Taxonomy (GTDB): domain Bacteria; phylum Actinomycetota; class Thermoleophilia; order Gaiellales; family Gaiellaceae; genus AC-32. Next base: position 43,307 of record DATIXI010000039.1, on the reverse strand, counting down.
GTGGTCTGAGCGCGATTCCGGGGCTCATCGACTGCCACACGCACGCGTGCTACGCGGGCGACCGGGTCGAGGAGTTCGCGCTGCGTGCGGCCGGCGCCAGCTACGAGGAGCTTCACGCGGCCGGAGGAGGGATCCTCTCGACGGTGACGGCGACCCGTGCCGCGGGCGCGGAGGGGCTCCGCGATGCCGTGCTCCTGCACGGTGAGTGGATGCTCCGGTCGGGAACGACGACCTTCGAGGCGAAATCGGGGTACGGGCTCGACCGGGACACCGAGATCGCTTCGCTCCGGGCGATCGCAGAGGCGGGTGGCATCCCGACCTGGCTCGGCGCACACGCCGTGCCGCCGGAATTCGCGGACGGCGACGCGTATCTGGACTTCGCGCTCGCAGAGGTCTTGCCCGAAGCAGCCAAGCTGGCAGAGGCGGCGGACGTCTTCGTCGAGCGGGGGGCCTTCGATGTGCGCCAGGCGCGGCGCTACCTCGACGCCTGCGGCGCTGTCGGCCTCGCGCTGCGCCTGCACGGCGACCAGTTCGCGGAGCAGGGCGCGGTCCCTCTCGCGATCGAGCTGGGCGCGCGCTCCGTCGACCACCTCGAGGCGACAGGAGAGGAGGGCGTCCGCGCGCTCGCCTCCAGCGAGGTCGTCGCCGTGCTGCTTCCGGCAAGCGCGCTGTTTCTCGCACGGCCGATGCCGCCCGCGAGGCAGCTCATCGCTGCCGGCGCCGCCGTCGCGCTCGCGACGGATTTCAATCCGGGGAGCGCCTTCTGCGAAAGCCTGCCCCTGGTCTGCTCGCTCGCGTGCACGCAGCTCGGGATGTCGCCGGCCGAGGCTCTGGGCGCGTGCACGGTCAACGCGGCGCACGTCCTCGGCCGGGCCGATCGGCTCGGCCGCCTGGCACCCGGGTACCAGGCGGACTTCGTGCTCCTGGACGCGTCCGACTGGCGTCATCTCGCCTATCACCTGGCCGGCGAGCTCGTCGTCACCGTCGTACGCGGGGGAGAGCTGGCCTGGCAACGCTGAGCGGCGCTACGCTAGCCACGATGCCGAGTCGCAAGCAGCGCAGGCGCCGCCAGAAGGAGCGCCGGCACGAGTACGAGTTCGTGTACGTCGACCAGGAGGGACACGAGGTCGACGCCGATCCCGTGGAGGAGCCGGAGAAATCCCGCGACCGCGACGCCCGTCGCAACGGCAAACGGACTCCGCAGAAGGGCAAGAGCGGCGGCCGCGCTCCCCGGAAGGTCGATCCACCCTCGTGGGGCCGGGTGGCGCGTCGAGCGCTGATCTTTGCGCCGCTGATCTTCGTCGCGTTCAACTTCCTGAGCCACAACCAGACCATGGCGACGACGCTTCTCCTGACCGCGCTCTACACGGCGTTCTTCATCCCGTTCATGTACCTGATGGATCGCACGATGTACCGCTCGTACCTCCGGCGGCGCGGCCAGACTCCGCCGCCCCGCACCGGGCGCCGGTAGGGGATCCTCCCGAGCGGACCGGTCGCAGACATTCCCGTCGAGCGCTCGGCACGCTCTCGGCACATTCCCGTCACCCACGCGTGCGCGTTTCAGGGTTAGGCTCGCAGTGGGGAGGAGGCCGGGCGCGCCTTTCTACGGGACGGCTGTCGGTAGACGAGTCGGTCGTCGGGATACTGGGTACGGTCAGGGCCCGTGAGCGCCTGCGGGGGCGCGGGAGGCCCGAGCGCGCGGCGTTAGACTCACCGTCCGGTGAGCGCTCTGTGAGCATCGTCGTCGACCGCCACGAGCTCGGCCCCATTGGGACGAACTGCTACGTCGTGCGCGCGACGCGCAGCGCGAGCGAGGCGGTCGTCGTCGACCCGAGCGGCGACGCGGCGCAGCTTCGGATCGAACTCGCGCGCCTCGGAGCGACGTGCACCGCGATCCTGATCACGCACGGACACTGGGACCACCTCCTCGGCGTCGCCGATCTCGCCGAGGGCACCGGCGCGCCCGTGCACATGGCCGCGGACGAGCGTGCGTTGCTGGAAAACCTTCCCGACCTCGTCCCACCGGGCGCGACCGCCCGCTCGTACACGCCGGACGTCCTCCTCGCCGGAGACGAGACGCTTGAGCTGGCCGAGATCAGCTTCGAGACGCTGCGCGTCCCCGGCCACTCTCCCGGCCATCTCGCCTACCACGCGGACGGCAGCCTCTTCTCCGGCGACGTGCTCTTCGCGGGCTCGGTCGGGCGCACCGACCTCCCCGGCGCCGACCACGAGACGCTCGTCGAGACCCTGCGAGCGCTGACTCACCGGTTCCCGCCGGAGACCGTCGTCTATCCGGGCCACGGGCCGCCGACGACGCTCGGGACCGAGCTCGCCCGCAACCCGTTCCTCGCACCGCTGCGCGTCTCGTGACGGGCTTCGAGGCGCCGCGAGGCACCCACGACATCCTTCCCGCCGAGCAGCCCCTCTGGCGGCTGGTCATCGACGAGGCGGAGCGGCTCTGCTCGCTCTACGGCTACCGCCCGATCCAGACGCCTGCCTTCGAGGACACGGCTCTGTTTGCGCGGACCTCAGGAGAGGGCAGCGACGTAGTTCAGAAGGAGATGTACACCTTCGAGGACCGCGGCGGCCGCTCGCTGACGCTCCGTCCGGAGGGAACGGCGCCCATCGCGCGCGCGTACCTCGAGCACGGCCTGCACCGCGAGGGCCAGCCGGCGAAGCTCTACACGGTCGCGAGCATGTACCGGTACTCGGCGCCGCAGCGCGGCCGCTACCGCGAGCACTGGCAGCTGTCCGTCGAGGCGATCGGCTCGGCCGATCCGGCGATCGACGCCGAGCTGATCCAGCTCTACGACGAGCTGCTCGCACGTCTCGGCGTGACGAATTACGAGCTGCTGCTCAACTCGATCGGCGACGAGAGTTGCCGGCCGCAGTACGTGAAGCGGCTCACTGCCTGGCTCGACGAGCACGAAGACGTCCTCGACGACGAGGCGCGCCAGAAGCGCGTGACGAGCCCGTTGCGCGTGTTCGACGTCAAGAGCGAGCGGGTCCAAGCGGCGCTCGAGGATGCCCCGAAGATCGGCGACGCGCTCTGCGACGAGTGCCGCGCGCACTTCGAGGGGGTCCGCGCGCTGCTCGACGACTACGGAATCCGCTACACGCTCGCGCCGACCCTCGTGCGCGGGCTCGACTACTACACACGTACGGCCTTCGAGTTCGTGGACGAGGCGATCGGCGCGAAGAGCTCGATCTGCGGCGGCGGCCGCTACGACGGGCTGGTCGAGGAGATCGGCGGGCCGCCGACCCCGGGGATCGGGTTCGGCGCAGGGATCGAGCGGCTGCTGCTCTCGCTCGAGGCGGCCGGCGTAACCGCCGAGCAGCCCGGGCTCGACGTCTTCGTCGCGTTGCAGGACGACGGCCTGAAGCCACGCGTGATGCCGCTCGTCGCGGAGCTGCGCCGCTCCGGCCTGCGTGCGGACGTCGACTACGCGGGCCGTTCGCTCAAGGGCCAGCTCACGCAAGCCAGACGGCTCGGCGCCGAGGCCGTCGTGCACTGGGGCCCGGAGCGCTCGACGATCCGGCGCGCGGGTGAGCCGGACGAGGAGGTGCCGACCGCGGAGCTCGGCGAGAGGCTCCGACGATGAGATGGCGAGACATCAAGGCCGGCGAGCTCCGGCTCGAGCACGTGGGGCAGCGCCTCGCGCTCGCGGGCTGGGCCGCGCGCCGCCGCGACCACGGTGGGCTCGTCTTCATCGACCTCCGCGACGAGAGCGGCCTCGCACAGCTCGTGATCAACCCCGAGCGCGCACCGGACGCCGCCGCGGTGGCGCACGAGGTCCGCAACGAGTTCGTGCTCAGGGCCGAGGGGGAGGTCGCGGCGCGCGCGCCCGAGGCCGTCAACCCGAGCCTCCCGACCGGGGAGGTCGAGCTGCAGGTGGACGAGCTCGAGATCGTCTCCCGCTCGGAGCCGCTGCCGTTCCAGCTCGACGAGGAGAACCTGGACGAGAACGTCCGCCTCCGCTACCGGTACCTCGACCTCCGCCGCGAGCGGATGCAGCAGAACCTGCGGCTCTCGGCGACGGTCGTCTCCGCGATCCGCCGCTTCATGGACGAGCACGGGTTCCTGGACATCTGGACGCCGAACCTGACGAAGGCGACCCCCGAGGGCGCGCGCGACTTCCTCGTCCCGGTCCGGCTCCAGCCCGGCCGCTTCTTCGCGCTGCCGCAGTCGCCGCAGATCTTCAAGCAGATCCTGATGGTCTCCGGGTTCGGCCGCTATTACCAGATCGCCACGTGCTTCCGGGACGAGGATCTCCGCGCCGACCGGCAGTTCGAGTTCCGCCAGCTCGACCTCGAGCTCTCGTTCCCGACGCGGGACGACGTCTTCGAGACGCTCGAGGGCGCGGTGGTCGCGTCGTTCGAGACGCTCGGCCGCGAGCCGCCGGCCCGGCCGTTCCCCCGCATCACCTGGCACGAGGCGATGGCGCGCTTCGGGTCCGACAAGCCGGACCTCCGCTTCGGCCTGGAGCTGCGCGACGTCACCGAGCTGACGCGTGGGTCGGAGTTCAAGGTGTTCGCCGATGCGCCGAGCGTCCAGTGCCTGACGATGCCGGGCGAGCTCTCGCGCTCGGAGCTCGCGTCGCTCGAGGAGCTGGCGAAGGAGTGGGGCGCGAAGGGCCTCGCGTACCTGGTCTTCGACGAGGCTGGCGAGGTGCGTTCGCCGATCGCCAAGTTCCTCTCCGACGAGCTGATCGACGCGCTCCGGCCGGACCAGCCGTCGACGATCCTGTTCGGCGCGGACGAGCCCGGCGCGGTGGCTCGAGTCCTCTCGGCACTGCGCAACCACCTCGGCCGCGAGTACGAGCTGATCGACGTGACGCGCGACGAGCTGCTCTGGGTGACCGACTTCCCGCTCTTCGAGTGGGACGAGGACGGCAATCGCTGGACGTTCAGCCACCACCCGTTCACCGGTGTGCGGCCGGGCGACGAGGAGCTGATCGAGACCGACCCCGGCCGCGCGATCAGTCAGGCGTACGACCTCGTCTGGAACGGCTGGGAGCTCGGCTCCGGGTCGATCCGGATCCACGACCCGTCGCTGCAGCGCCGGGTGTTCCGCGCGATGGGAATCAGCGAGGAGGATGCCGAGGAGCGGTTCGGGTTCCTGCTCGAGGTGCTCCGGATGGGCGCGCCGCCGCACGGCGGGTTCGCGCTCGGCCTCGAGCGCTTCGTGATGCTGCTGGCCGGCGAGTCGAACATCCGCGAGGTGGTCGCGTTCCCGAAGACGGCGAGCGGCTCCGAGCCGATGACGGGCGCCCCGACCCCGATCGCGCAGGAGATCCTGGCCGAGCTGGGAATCACGACGCTGACCCAGGACGAAAAGGGCTAGCGGGAAGGTCGGCGCGAGCCGATAGAGCAGTCATACTGCTGGCGAAGAGCAAGGTCGAACAGGAGGCGAACGGAAGCGGATGGCACCCGAAGGTTCTGAGCGAGCGCAGGCACCGGCGCTGACGTCGCTGCCACGCGTGGAAGACTTGCCGAGCGAGCGAGACGGCTACGACCGCGAAAAGGTCAGTGAGGCATTCGAGGCGTTCCGGCGGCATGCGACGCAGCTCCAGGTTCAACTGCGCGTGCTCCAGGCAGCCGGGCAGAGCGGGATCGAGCCGACCGGGCACGCCGTCCGGATGGACGCGCTGCACCTCATCCGCGCTGCGGCTGAGATGGCCGACACGATCGAGCGCGACGCCCAGAACGCGTCCGCCGCCCAGCTCCGCCGTACCGAGGAGGAGGTCTCGCGGAAGCAGAGCGACCTCCAGGAGCACGAGAGCGACGTGGAGCGCTACCGCAACGAGAGCGAGCGCCAGCGGGCCGAGATGCTGAACGCCGCGAAGGCCGAGGCACGCAAGACCGTGCAGGAGGCGCAGCAGCACGCGGCCCAGGAGATCAAGGAGGCCGAGTCGCGCGCGGCCCGGCTGCTCGAGCAGTCCCGCCACCAGGCAACGGAGCTGACGAACTCGGCCCGCGCCGAGGTCGAGAAGACGCTCGAGTGGTCCCGGTCGCAGGCAGCCGCGATCATCAGGCGCGCCCAGGAAGGCGCCGAGCAGCTCCTGGGCGCTGCCGGCCTCGGCGACGAGGCGATCGGCCGAGTCGCCCAGTCGATCGTGGACTCGGTGGAAGCATCCGGCCAGGCGGCTCGAGGGGGAGAAGCCGAACCGGCATCGGCGCTGCGCGGGCCGAGAGACGCGCCGGCCGAGGCTGCGCCCGAGGCCGAGGACACGGGCTCGTCCGAGCCGCCTCTCTCGCCGCCCGTCTCGCCGGGTCCGTCGCCGCCCTCTCCGCCCGAGGCGGAGACAGAGGACGACGACAGCAGCGGCTAGGCTCTCCGCGTGCTTCCGCGCCGGCTGGGAGTCCGGTTCGCGCTCGAGGCTCTGTTCCTCGTCGTGCTCGCCGTGGCCGCGGGGCTCGCGCACCTCAGGCCCCTCTACATCGTGATCGTGATGGCCGCCGCGTGGCTGCTGGTTGCGCTCGCGGAGCTGACGGCCGAGCGGATCGACCGCTCGCCGGTCTCGTACCTGCTGCCCACCGCGAAGCGGGAGGAGGAAGAAGAGGAGGAAGCCGAGGAGGAGGAGCGCATCTTCCGGCCGCGGCCCGAAGAGCGCACGGTGGTCGCACCGCCCGAGCGGCCGGAGGGGCGGGAGCCCGAGGAAGAACCGGAGCACCTCGAGCCGGAGCCCGAGCCGGAGCCCGCTGAGGTCGAGGCGGCCGGCGAGCCCGAGGCGGCTCCTGCCGAGGAGGCGCCGGTCCAGGAACCGCGGCCGCGCCGCCGCTTCCGACTGCGGCGTCGCTCGCAGGAGCCCGAGCCCGAGCCTCCCGAGCCGCCGCGGCACGTGAAGCTGCTTCCGCGGCGCACGACAGCGGAGGCGAGCCGCGCGTCGAAGGAGGTGGCCGAGCTGTTCGGCTCGAGCGGCCCTGACGACGAGCGGGTCGAGCCGGAGGAGACCCGGAGGTGAAGATCCACATTCCGCTGGTGAGGTTCCTGCTCGAAGCGGGGTTCCTGATCCTGGTTGCGGCAGCCGTCGGGCTCGCTGGGCTGGGGTGGATCTGGATCGCCGCGATCATGTTCTGCGCCTGGCTCCTGGTGGCGATCGTCGAGCGGAGCGAAGCGCGGTCGAGCGCGGCGGCCCACGAGGACGAGGAAGATGCGGAGGCCGAGGTTGAGGAGCCCGGGCCGGAGCCTGCTCCCGAGGAAGCCCCGGTCGCCGAGGTCGAGCCGGAGCCCGAACCAGAGCCAGAGCCTGAACCAGAGTCCGAACCCGAACCCGAACCGGAGCCCGAACCCGAACCCGAGCCAGAGCCCGAGCCGGTGGCGCTGGCGGCCCTACCGGCTCCTGAGCCCGAGCCAGAGCCAGAGCCCGAACCCGAGCCGGAGCCCGAGCCCGAGGTGGTCGTCCCGCTCGTCCAGCGAGACCAGACCCCGCGCGAATGGAACGTCTGGGAGCTCGAGAAGGTCGCCGCCGAGACAGAGGGCCGCGACCGCGCCCGTGACGAGGAGCGCGCGCTGCTCCTGCTGAACCTGCGCCAGTTCGCGGATCCCTCCGGCGACCTGCCGGTCGAGTTCGACCCGCTCGTGCGCGAGGCTTTCGGGGCGGATCTGACCTGGTCGATGGCGGAGAGGCCGGCCTGACCGCGGCGGTCGCCCAGCGGGAGGTCGCGCTGGCTGCGATCGCGCTGCTCGCGGCGATCGTCGCACTGGCGCTCACCTCGCACGGAGGCCAGGCGAAGACGCGGAGCCTGCTCCAGCCGGTGACGCTCGACGGCGGCCACTGGCGGACGAGCCTGGCCGGCGCGACCGCTGCCCGCTTCGGCCGGCGGACGAACTGCGGGATCATCCTGCGCCCGAACACGATCGGGATCACCGACTCCGTCCTCCCGTGTGGGATCAAGCTGTACATGTCCTACAAGAGCAGCCCGCAGGTGCTCACGCAGGTGATCGAGCACCGGCCGGTGCCACCGGGGCGCCGGTTCGAGCTGACGCCCAAGCTCGCCGAGAAGCTCGGGCTCGACGGCGTCCAGCAGGTCCGCTGGGTCTTCGCCGGAACCTCGACCGGTTGACATCTCGTTAAAGTGAGCGTGCTCGACCCTGTGCGTGGCCTGGGTCTCAAAGTAGAACCAACACCAACGCAGAGGGAGCTGTAGTTCGACCCGAGGTGCCAAGGCACCGGAGGCGACGCGGCACCCACCTGGCTAGTCCAGGTTCGCAAGCGGGCTCAGGACAGCGGCAGGGTGGAGTAGGAGCGGGGGGACCCCGGTTCCCCCGTTCTTCTGCTCGGCCCCGGTGAGCGGGCCATGCTGTGACCGCCGGACGACGCGATCGCCAGGGTCGCTAGCCTGGGCTCATGATCGAGGTCGTCGGAGACTCTTCGCGGAACGGCCGCTGGGCGATAGTCCGGCTGGTCGTCGACGGCGAGCGCATCGTCGGCTCGGAGGCCGAAGGGCTCGAGCGCCCGCTCGAGGGGCTGACGCTGCTCGAGGCGGCGGCGGTCGGCGGCGACGAGCTCGCGGTCGATGCGCTCGCGAACGCGCTCGGCCCGATCTTCTCTGCGCCGCCGAAGCCCGGCCGCGTCGCGGTTGCGATGAGCGGGGGCGTGGACAGCGCGGTCGCGCTCCTGCGCGCTGGGCCCGACGCGATCGGTGTGACACTCCGGCTCTGGCTCGACCCTCGCGGGCCCGATGCCGAGCGCGCCTGCTGCTCTCCGGAGGCCGTGATCGCCGCCCGCGCGACGTGCCACTCGCTCGGGCTGCCACACGTGACGCTCGACCTGCGCGACGAGTTCCGCCGCGCGGTCGTCGGGCCGTTCATCCGTGGCTACGCGGAGGGAGAGACGCCGAACCCGTGCATCCGCTGCAACGGCAGCTTTCGCTTCGCCGAGCTGCTCGAGTTCGCGCGGCGGGCCGGCGCCGAGCGGCTCGCGACCGGCCACTACGCTCGTTCACTGGAGCACAAGGGGCGGTTGCTGCTCGCGCGCGCGGCCGACCCGCTGAAAGACCAGTCGTACATGCTCGCGTGCCTCGACCCGCGGCTGCTCGGCAGGATCTGGTTCCCGCTCGGCGAGCAGACGAAGGACGAGACTCGCGCGGAGGCGGCGAGCGCAGGGCTCGCGGTGGCCGGCCGCGCCGAGAGCCAGGAGGCCTGTTTCCTCGCGGGCGACGACTACCGCGCGTTCCTGGAGCGGCACGGGCTTCCCGTGGCCGAGGGGCCGGTCATCGACGAGCGGGGCCGCGAGCTCGGGCGCCACGACGGCTTCTGGCGCTTTACGCCCGGGCAGCGCAAGGGCCTCGGCGTCGCCGGAGGCGAGCCGCTCTACGCGCTGCGGAGCGAGCCGCTCACGAACACGGTCGTCGTCGGCCCCCGTCCGGCGCTCGCCACCGACGAGATCGTCGCGCGCGGGAGGCTCCACGTTCCCGTCGACCGCGCCGAGGTCAAGCTCCGCTACCGCTCGCCTGCCGTCTCCGCGGCTGTCCACGAGGAAGGAAGCGGCTTCCGCCTCCACCTCGACGAGCCCGCGTACGGGGTCGCGCCGGGCCAGGCCGCGGTGCTCTACGACGGCGACGCGGTCGTCGGCGCGGGCACCATCCGCGCGAGCGGCTGACCGGCAGAACGCGTCCCTAGAATCACGGTGATGCGCACCACTGCGGAGCTACGCGCGGGATTCCGCGCCTTCTACGAGTCGAAGGGGCACGCGTTCAGGCCCTCGGCGCCGCTGATCCCGCGTGCGGACGATCGCTCGACGCTGCTCGTCTCGGCCGGGATGCAGCCGCTCATGCCGTTCTTCCTCGGGCTGGAGGAGCCGCCCGCGCCGCTCCTGACCACCGTGCAGAAGGTGTTCCGGACTCCGGACATCGACGAAGTGGGGCTCGACGGCTACCACCTCACGTTCTTCGAGATGCTCGGCAACTTCTCGTTCGGCCAGTACTTCAAGGAAGGCGCGATCGACCTGGCCTGGGAGTTCGTCTTCGAGCACATGAAGCTCGACTTCGACCGGTTCTGGGTGACCGTCTTCGCGGGAGACCCGGAGCTCGGCCTCGGCGAGGACGAGGTCGCCGTCGCGCACTGGGAGAAGAAGGGCGTGCCGCCCGACCGGATCGTCCGGCTGCCGCGCGCCGACAACTTCTGGTCGGTCGGCGGCCCCGGGCCGTGCGGGCCGGACTCGGAGATGTTCTACGACTGGGGCGAGGAGGTCGGCTGCGGCCGGCCCGAGTGCGCGCCCGGCTGCGAGTGCGAGCGGTTCCTCGAGTTCTGGAATCTCGTCTTCATGGAGTTCGAGCTGCACGCCGACGGGTCGCTGACGCCGCTGCCGAAGCAGAACATCGACACGGGTCTCGGGCTCGAGCGCGGCGCGCGGATCCTGCAGGACGTCGAGTCCGTCTACGACACCGACGGCTACCAGGACATCATGAAATGGATCGCGGCCCAGTCCGGCGTCGCCTACGGCGAGAGCGAGCAGGCGACGAAGGCGCACCGGATTCTCGCCGACCACGGACGTGGGATGACGTTCATGGCGGCCGACGGAATCGCGCCTTCCAACGAGGGGCGCGGCTACGTGATGCGCAGGATCGTCAGGCGGGCCGTGCTGCAGGCCGGGAGGATCGGGCTCGAGACGCCGTTTCTGAGCGAGCTCGCGGACGTGGTCGTCGAGCAGATGGGCCACGCGTACCCCGAGCTCGAGGAGGGGCAGGGCGTCATCCGTGACGTGCTCCGCGAGGAGGAGGAGCGCTTCTCCGAGACGCTGGCCCGCGGCCTGCGGCTGTTCGAGGAGGTCGCGGGAGGGAACATCGAAGCGATAGCTGGCGACGACGCGTTTCGCCTGCACGACACCTATGGCTTCCCGCTCGAGCTAACCGAGGAGCTGGCCCGCGAGCGCGGTCTGCCGGTCGACGTGGACGGCTTCCGGCGGCTGATGGAGGAGCAGCGCCAGCGGTCGCGGAAGGCGGCTCCCACGGTCGAGGTGCGCGTGAGCGGCGAGCAGCGGAGCGAGTTCGTCGGCTACGAGAAGACGGACGTCCTCACCGCGATCGTTGCGTACGAGGACCTCGGCGACCGCCGTTTCCAGGCGAAGCTCGAGCAGTCGCCGTTCTACCCGGAGGGCGGCGGCCAGGTCTCGGACGCCGGCTACATCGTTAGCGAGGAGACGGGCGCGCGGGCCGAGCTGGTCGGGGCCACGCGCCTGCCGGACGACGACCAGGCACTGACGTTCGAGGGCGAGGGGTTCTCGGCGGGGATGCGCGTGCGCGCGGTCGTGCCCTGGGCGGTGCGGTTCCCGACGATGGCGAACCACACGGCGACGCATCTCCTCCACAAGGCGCTGCAGGACGTGCTCGGCGAGCACGCGCGCCAGGCCGGCTCCGCGGTGCGGCCGGACAAGCTGCGCTTCGACTTCACGCATCCGCAGGCAGTCGCGCCCGAGGAGCGGGAACGGATCGAGCGCGAGGTGAACGAGCGGATCTTCGAGAACCTGCCCGTCCGCGCGTTCATCGTCCCGATCGAGGAGGCGCGGCGGCTCGGGGCGATGATGCTCTTCGGCGAGAAGTACGGCGATGAGGTCCGCCTCGTCGAGATCCCGGGCTACTCACGGGAGCTGTGCGGCGGGACGCACGTGCGCGCGACGGCCGAGATCGGCCCGTTCGTGATCCTCTCGGAGAGCTCGATCGGGTCGGGCACGCGGCGGATCGAGGCGGTCACCTCGGGCGAGGCCTATGCGCTGCTTCACGCGCGCGCGCGCGAGGTGGACGAGCTGCGCGGCGAGCTCGAGCGGGCGCGCAAGGAAGGGCCGGCGAAGGCGGCGCCGGTCGAGGTGCGGCTGGAGCCGAGCAGGGAGGAGGAGATCGGCGGCGTGAACGTCTATGTCGGCCGCGCGAGCGGCGTGGACGTGGACGCGCTGCTGGCCGAGTCCGACCGGATCAAGCAGGAACGGGCTCCGGCGGCTGTGGTGCTCGGCTCGAGCGAGGACGGACGCGTGCACCTCGTCGCGAACTTCGACAACTCGCTGGAGGGCCGGCTCGACGCCGTGGCCGTGATCAAGGAGGCCGCGGCGGAGGTCGGCGGCGGCGGAGGCGGCCGGGCGACGATGGCGCGCGCCGGCGGGAAGAACCCGGAGAAGCTCGACGACGCGCTCGCGAAGGCGGAGGAGGCGCTGCGGCGGGCGCTGGGGTGAAGATCGTCGCGGTCGACTACGGCTCGGCCCGCACGGGCGTCGCCGTCTCGGATCCCTCCGCGACGATCGCCCGCCCGCTGGGCGTGGTCGAGCGCGTGGGCAGCGAGGCCGGGCTCGCGAGGCTCGTCGAGCTGATCCGGTCGGAGGAGGCCGAGCGCGTCGTCGTCGGGATGCCGCTGACGCTGCGCGGGGAGCACGGGGAGCAGGCGCGCGAGACGGAGACGTTCGTCGAGGCGCTGCGCGCGGCGGTCGACGTGCCCGTCGAGAGCTTCGACGAGCGCTTCACGACACGGCTCGCCCGGACATGTCCGAGGGACGGTCCCTCGACCCTGTCCGAACCGGACGATGCACGGGCGGCTGCGCACCTGTTGTCGAGCTACCTCGAGTGGACGAGCGCCGACAGGGAGTGATGCCGCCGCGCGAGCGCCCGCCGAGGCGGACGCCTCGCACGGTCATCTACCGGCGGCGCCTCCTCGCGGTCGCTGTGCTCGCGGCCGGCTTCGCGGTTGCCTGGTTCGCCGTGGCGAGCATCGGAGGCGGAAACGGAGGCCGGCGCCAGACGACGACCGTGGCGCTGCCGCCCAAGCCGTTCCGCGTCGTCTTCCCGGAGGGCTTCACGCGCGCCCAGATGGCCGCGCGCGTGGAGGCCGTGGCGAAGATCGCGGAGCGCGAGCGCGGCAAGGCGCCGAAGCTGACCGCACGCGGCTACCTCGAGGCGACGAGCCACAAGCGCCTTCAGCCGGGCTTCGGGGATCGTCGCTACCCGCTCGAGGGCTTCCTCTTCCCGGCCACGTACGACTTCACGCGGAAGACGACGGAAGCGCAGCTCGAGACGGAGCAGCTCGATGCGTTCCGCCGCAACTGGGCGAAGGTGAACTTCCGCTACGCGCGCTCCAAGAACCTGACCCCGTATGACGTTCTGACGATCGCCTCCATGATCGAGCGCGAGGCGGCGGTGCCCGAGGAGCGCGCGCTCGTGTCCGCGGTCATCTACAACCGCCTCCACCGGCACATGGCGCTCGGAATCGACGCGACGCTCCGCTACGGGCTGAACATCCCGCCGACGCAGGCCATCCGCGAGTCGCAGCTCGCAAGCACGAGCCCGTACAACACGAGTAAGCGCCGCGGCCTGCCGCCGACGCCGATCGCGAACCCGGGCCTGGCGTCGATCCAGGCGGCGGCGCATCCGGCGCACGTCGACTACCTCTACTACGTACGCAAGCCGGACAAGAAGCACCATTTCTTCACCGCGAGCTACTCCGCCTTCGAGCGGTACAAGGCCGCGCACGGGTACCGGTGATCGGCGGCGCCACCAGGCTCGTCGGCCTGCTCGGGCAGCCGGTCTCCGGGTCGCTCTCGCCGCGGATGCAGAACGCCGCGTTCGCCGCGCGGGGACTCGACTGGGCCTACGTGCCGCTCGAGGTCGAGGCGGTGCGGCTGCAGGAGGCCGTGGCCGGGCTCGCGGCGCTCGGATTTGCCGGCGCGAACGTGACCATCCCGCACAAGCAGGCGGTCGCGAGGTTGTGCGACGAGGCCGACGGCGACTCGGTGAACACGCTCGTGTTCCGCGACGGCCGCCTGCACGGGTTCAACACGGACAAGGAGATCGTGGCCGGGATCGAGGCCGAGCGCGTCTGCCTGATCGGCGCGGGCGGGGCGGCGCAGGCGCTCCGACCGGCGCTGCCCGGAGAGGTGCGTGTCTTCTCGCGGCGCGGTGACTGGCCGCCCGACGCGGACGGCTGCGACCTGGTCGTGAACGCAACTCCGGTGCGTGACGAGGTGCTGGTCGAGCCGCGCGCGCAGCAGGCGGTCGTCGACCTCGCCTACTACGCGGACGGGCGGCCGACCGCACTCGTCGCCGCGGCCCGCGAAGCCGGCTGCCGCTTCGTGGTCGACGGCCTCGAGGCTCTCGTTCGCCAGGGTGCGGCCTCGTTCGAGCTCTGGACCGGCGTCGAGGCGCCCGTCGACGCGATGCGCGCGGCCCTAGGGTTAGTGCCGTGAGTCTGACGCTGAGCACCGCAGGCGAGTCGCACGGCCCCGCGCTGGTTGCGATCCTGACCGGCCTCCCTGCCGGCCTCGAGCTCGACCGTGCGGCCGTCGACGCAGACCTCGCGCGCCGGCAACAGGGCTACGGCCGCAGCCCCAGGCAGAAGCTGGAGCAGGACGTCGTCGAGGTGCTCGCGGGCCTCCGGCACGGGCGCACGCTCGGGACGCCGCTCGCGCTCGTCGTGCACAACCGCGACCACAAGAACTGGACGTGGGGGATGAGCCCCTGGCCGCCGGAGGGGAAGCCAGAGGGCAAGGGCACGAAGCCGGTCACGCTCCCGAGGCCCGGGCACGCCGACCTCGCGGGCGCGCAGAAGTTCGGGCTCGACGACGCTCGCGACGCGCTCGAGCGGGCGAGCGCGAGGCAGACCGCCGTCGCGGTCGCGGCGGGCTCGGTCGCGAAGGCGCTCCTGCGGGAGATCGGGATCGCGGTCGAGGGCCGGGTCGTCAGCGAGGACCTCGAGCGCCGCATCGACGAAGCGCGGGCCGAGCGCGACACCGTGGGAGGCGTCGTCGAGGTCGTCGCGCGCGGCGTGCCGCCGGGCCTAGGCTCGTACGCGACCAAGGAGGAGCGCCTCGACGCGAGGCTCGCCGCGGCGCTGATGGGCATCCAGGCCGTGAAGGGCGTCGAGATCGGCGCCGGCTTCGAGCTGGCCGAGAGGCGCGGCTCGCAGGCGCACGACGAGATCCTGGCCGACGACGAGGGCGCGCTCTACCGGGAGACGAACTTCGCCGGCGGGATCGAGGGCGGCGTCTCGAACGGCGAGGAGGTCGTCGTCCGCGCGGCGATGAAACCGCTTCCGACGCTCATGCGCCCGCTCCGCTCCGTCGACCTCGCGACGGGCGAGGCGGGCGAGGCGCTCGTCGAGCGGAGCGACGTGGCCGCCGTCGAGGCGCTGGCCGTCGTCGCCGAGGCGGCGGTCGCGTTCGAGCTGGCGCGGGCGGCGCGCGAGAAGTTCGGCGGAGACGCGCTGGCCGACTTCGTCACCGCCCACCGCGCGTACGTGGAGCGGATCCCGTGGCGCACGCGCTAGACCGGCACGTCGCGCTGATCGGGTTCATGGGCGCGGGCAAGACGACGATGGGGCTGCAGGTGGCCGAGCGGCTCGGGCGGCGGCTGGTGGATCTCGACCGCCAGATCGAGCGCTCGACCGTCCGCTCGATCCAGGAGCTGTTCGAGGAGCGCGGCGAGGTGGAGTTCCGCGTGCTGGAGGCAGAGGCGACGGTCGAGGCGCTCAGGAACGAGCGCCCGGCGGTGCTCGCGCTCGGCGGGGGCGCGGTCGAGACGCCGAAGATCAGGAAGGCGCTGCGCGAGCAAGCGCTCACCGTCTACCTGGAGGTCGGAGCGGGCACGGCCTGGGCGCGGGCGAGCGGCGCCGGGCGGCCGCTGGCCCGCGACGAGGAGAGCTTTCGCGCGCTGCACGAGCGGCGCCTGCCGCTCTACGAGGAGACCGCCGACGTGACCGCGGCCTCCGCGGAGGAGATCGTGCTCGCCGCTGCCGGGATCCACGTCGAGGAAGGCGCGCTGGCCCGGCTCCCGGAGCTTCTGCCGGACGGCGACGTCGAGCTGATCGCGGACGCGAGCGTGCTCGCGATCCACCCACAGCCGCTGGACGCGCCGGTCCACACGCTCAGGGGCGGCGAGGAGGCGAAGAGCATCGCCGCGGTCGGGCGGATCTGGCGCGACCTGCGGCTCGACCGGGACGGGACGATCGTCGCGGTCGGCGGTGGGTGCACGACCGACGTGGCGGGGTTCGTCTCGGCCACCTACCTGCGCGGGGTCGCGTGGGTCGCCGTGCCGACCACGCTCGTGGGGCAGGTGGACGCTGCAATCGGCGGCAAGACCGCTGTCAACCTGCCCGAGGGCAAGAACCTGGTCGGCGCGTTCCACTGGCCCGAGCTGACGGTCGTCGACCCGAACCTCCTGCAGACGCTGCCGCCCGCGGAGCGGCGTGCGGGGACGGCCGAGGTCGTCAAGACTGGCCTCCTCGTGGGCGAGCCGCTCTGGGAGCTCCCGGACGCCGAGCTCGTCCGCCGCTGCGCCGCGTACAAGGCGGCCGTCTGCCTGCGCGACCCGCACGAGCGGGGCGAGCGCGCCGTCCTCAACCTCGGGCATACGTTCGCGCACGCACTGGAGGCGGCAGGCGGCTACGGGGAGGTGAGCCACGGCGACGCCGTCGCGCTCGGCCTGCTCGCCGCGCTGCGCCTCTCGGAGCTGGACACGGCGCCGGTCGAGGAGGTGCTCTCGCCCGAGCCGGTCCGTGTCGACCGCGACGCCGCGTGGGCGGCACTCGCCCGCGACAAGAAGGGCCGCGCGGGGAAGCCGCGGCTCGTCCTCCTCGAGGCTCCGGGTAAGCCGGTGACCGGCGTCGAGCTTCCAGACGATCAGGTGCGCGCCGCCCTCGACGAGCTGATCGCCGAGTAGAGTCAGCGCCGTGCGCGTGGCCGTCCTCAACGGGGTGAACCTCGACGTGCTCGAGCGCCGCGACCCGGCGCTCTACGGCGGGCTCAGCCTCAACCAGCTCGAGAGCAAGATCTACGAGTGGGCGCGCGAGCTCGAGCTCCTCGCCGACTGCCGTCAGACGAACAGCGAAGGCGAGTACGTCGCCTGGTGCCACGACGCGCTCGACTGGGCCGGAGGTGTGATCGCGAATCCCGGTGCCTGGTCGCACTACAGCTACGCCATCCGCGACGCGCTCGAGCTCTTCGAGGTGCCGGTCGTAGAGGTGCACCTCTCGAACATCGAGGAGCGCGAGGAGTGGCGCCGCCACTCGGTGCTCGCGGACATCGCCTCGGCCCGCGTGATCGGGAAGGGGCCGGACGGCTACCGCGAGGCGCTCGAGATCCTGGCGGAGAAGGCCGCGTGAGCAATCGGGTCGAGCGGCTGCGGCCGTCGCTGGAAGAGCCGCTGCTCGTCGCGAGCGGCGCGAACATCGGCTATCTCGTCGGCTTCTCGAGCTCGAACGCCGCCCTCGTGGTCGAGCCGGATCGCACGCTCCTGTTCAGCGACTTCCGCTACGCGGAGGCCGGCCGCGCCGTGGAGGGAGTCGAGTTCGTGGAGACGAAGCGCCAGGTCTGGGCCGAGCTCGCCGAGCGCCTCTCCGGGACGTTCGGCTTCGAGGCGGACGCGATGACGTACACGCAGTACGAGATGCTCGCCGCGGGCGGGCTCGAGCTCGTCCCCAGACGCGGCCTGGTCGAGGCGCTGCGGGCGGTGAAGGAGGAGCCAGAGCTCGAGGCGATCCGCGCGGCCGGCGCGATCACGAGCCAGGCCTACGAGCGGTTCGCGGAGGAGCCCTTCATCGGCCGGAGCGAGCGCGAGCTCGCGTGGCGGCTCGACTCGCTCTTCGTCGAGCTGGGCGCCGAGGGCCCGGCGTTCGACACGATCGTCGCCGCGGGGGCAAACAGCGCCAAGCCGCATGTGCAGCCGTCCGACCAGAAGGTCGAGCCCGGGCAGACGGTCGTGATCGACGCGGGCGCGCTCGTCGACGGGTACTGCTCCGACTGCACGCGCACGTTCTGGACGGGACCGCTCCCGCAGCGGCTCCAGGAGGCGTACGAGGCGTGCCTGCGGGGACAGCTCGCAGGGCTCGAGGCGGTCACCGCCGGCACGAGCGGCGTCGACGCGGACGCGGCCGCCCGCTCGGTGATCGACGCGGCCGGGTTCGGCGACCGGTTCGGCCACGGCCTCGGCCACGGCGTCGGTGTCGAGATCCACGAGGCGCCGAGGCTCAGCCGCGAGTCGACGGACACCCTCGTCGTGGGCAACGTGGTCACCGTCGAGCCGGGGATCTACCTCGAAGGGCTGGGCGGGATCCGGATCGAGGACCTCGTCATCGTCCGCGACGGCGAGCCCGAGATCCTCACCACATCGACCAAGGAGCCGGTCACCGTCTCCTAGACTTCAGGCGCATGGCCGAGACCGTCAGCACCAACCAGTTCAAGAACGGGATGCACATCGAGCTCGACGGCTCGGTGTGGCGCATCCTCGAGTTCCAGCACGTCAAGCCGGGCAAGGGCGGCGCGTTCGTGCGCTCGAAGCTGCGGAACCTCGACTCGGGCGCGGTCGTCGAGAAGACCTTCCGCGCGGGCGAGAAGTTCCCGCGCGTGCACACCGAGGTCAAGGACGTGCAGTACCTCTACGACGCGGGCGACGAGGTCGTGTTCATGGACACCGACACGTACGAGCAGTTCTCGCTCTCGCATGCGAGCGTCGAGGACGCGCTCCCGTACCTCGAGCCGTCGAGCTCGGTCCAGGTGCTTTGGGTGAACGGCAGCCCGGTCGGCCTACAGCTGCCGTCGGCCGTCGAGCTCGGCGTCTCCGAGACCGAGCCCGGCGTGCGCGGGGACACGGTCTCGAACGTGACGAAGCCCGCGAAGCTCGAGACCGGCGCGGTCGTCCAGGTGCCGCTGTTCGTGAACGTCGGCGACCGCATCAAGGTCGACCCGCGCGAGGGGCGCTACATCTCTCGCGCCTAGCCCTCCGGCTGTCCGAACCGCGCTAGGCTCCTGCCGATGCCCGCACTGGTCGACACGACCATCCGGCTGCTCGGCCAGGAACCGCTCGCGGGGCGGATGCCGACGGCCGACATCCTCAGGCTCGCCGAGATCCTCGACGGCGCCGGGTTCGCCTACCTCGAGGTCTCGGGCGGCGGCGTGTTCGACACCGCGGTCCGGCGGGGCGTCGAGAGCCCGTGGGAGCGGATCCGCGCGCTCAACGAGCGGACGAAGACGCCGCTCGCGATGGCGCTGCGCGGCCGGTTCCTCGTCGGCTCGAGGCCGGTCGGCGGCGACTTCGTGCGCCGCTTCGTCGCCTGCGCGGCCGACAGCGGGATCGAGGTCTTCCGCCTCCACGACCCGCTGAACGACGTCGAGAACCTGCGCGAGGCGGGCGAGGCGATCACCGCGGCCGGCAAGGAGTTCGACGCGGGCCTGGTCTACGGCTCGGGCTACACGGGCGAGACCGATGCGCTCGTCGAGCAGGCGAAGAAGCTTCCGGGTCTCGGCGCCGCGAGGGTTCTCGTGCACGATCCTTCGAGCTCCCTCGAGCCGCAGCAGGCGCACGAGCTGGCGGTGAGGCTCGCGGCCGAGAGCGGGCTGCCCGTCGGCCTCTACTGCCAGGGCGCCGCAGGCAACGCGATGGCCGCCGGCCTCGAGGCGGCACGGGCGGGCGCCGACCTGATCTCGTGCGCCGTCTACCCGGTGGCGCTGACGATCCACCGCGTCTCGGGCGAGGCGATCGCCACGGCGCTCAAGGGGCTCGGGCTCGACACCGGCGTCGACGTCGACGCGCTCTGGCGTGCGTCCGACCTCGTGGACGAGCACATCGGCGACGAGCCGGTGACGCCGCTCGCGCCGAGGATCGCCGTGCGCGCCGCCGAGCACCGCCTGCCGCCGGGCCTCGTGGCCGCGCTCGACAACCACCTTCGCACTCACGCGGCCGGTGACCGGCACGACGAGGTGCTGACGGAGCTCGTTCGAATCCGCGAGGAGGTGGGCTGGCCGCCGCTCGCCTCGCCGATCGGCGCGATCCTCGGCTCGCAGGCGCTGATCCACGTCCTCTCGGCGTCCCGCTACCAAACCGTCGTCGACGAGCTGCGAGGCCTGATCGAGGGACGCTTCGGCACCCCGCCCGGGCCGATCGACCCGGCGGTGAAGCGTGCTGTGGAGCTCGTCGCGGGCGAGGAGCCCATGGAGGAGGAGCCGGTCGAGCTCGACGAGGTACGGGCCGACGCGGGGGGCCTCGCGTCCAGCGAGGAGGAGCTGCTCCTGCTCGGGCTCTTCGGCGACGAGGCAGAGCCGCTGCTGAGGACGATCCGCGGGCGGGCGGAGGGCGCCGAGAGCCTCGCCGCCGGCGGCGTCGACCAGGCCCGCGCCGAGCGGATCCGCGAGATCGTCCGGATCGTCCAGGAGTCCGGCGTCGGCGAGGTCACGATCGAGGAGTCCGGCATGCGCGTTTCCGTGCGCCGGACGCCGGAGCCGCTCGAGGCCCGGCTCGCGGCGGCCGCCGAGCAGGAGGAGGCACCTGAGCAACCGCTCGACGCACTCCCCGAGACCGACGGCGTCGTCCGGGTCGAGGCGCCAATGGTCGGTGTCTTCTACCGGGCGCCGCAGCCCGGCGCACCGCCGTTCGTCGAGGAGGGGGACGCGGTCGCCCCCGGCCAGACGCTCTGCATCCTCGAGGCGATGAAGCTGATGAACGAGATCAAGGCAGACGTCCCCGGGGTCGTCCGCCACATTCACGTCGGCAACGCGGAGCCGGTCGAGTTCGGCCAGCTCCTGTTCGAGCTCGAGCCGGTCACGCTGCCGCCGCTGGACGCCGTCTAGGCATGTTCAACCGTGTGCTCGTCGCCAACCGCGGAGAGGTCGCCGTCCGCGTGATCCGCGCGCTGCACGAGTCTGACATCGAGGCGGTCGCGGTCTACTCCACGGCCGACGAGGACTCGCTCCACGTCCGGCTCGCCGACCGCGCGGTCTGCATCGGCCCGCCGCAGGCCAGCGAGAGCTACCTGCGCATCCCGTCCCTGATCGCCGCTGCGGCGACGACCCGCTGCGAGGCGGTGCACCCGGGCTTCGGGTTCCTCGCCGAGAGCCCTGCGTTCGTCGAGGCCTGCGTGGACAACGACCTCGTCTTCATCGGGCCGAGCGCCTCGACCATGGCGCGCATGGGCGACAAGGTGCAGGCGAAGGCGGAGATGCGCGCGGCGGACGTGCCGATCGTCCCCGGAACCGACGGGGCGACCACCGCAGACGAGGCGAAGGCGGCCGCCGTGGAGATCGGCTACCCGGTCCTCCTCAAAGCCTCGGCCGGGGGCGGCGGCAAGGGGATGCGGCTGGTCGAGAGGCCGGAGGAGCTCGAGGCGTCGTTCGGGATGGCTGCGCTGGAGGCCGAGTCCGCGTTCGGTGACGGCAGCCTGTACCTCGAGAAGGCGATCTCGCCGGCGCGACACGTGGAGATCCAGGTGCTCGCCGACGGGCAGGGCGGCGTGCTGACACTCGGCGAGCGCGAGTGCTCGATCCAGCGCCGCCACCAGAAGCTGATCGAGGAGTCGCCGTCGCCGGCCCTGACACCCGAGACGCGGGAGCGGATGGAGGCCGCGGCGGAGCGAGCGTGTCAGACGATCGACTACCGGAACGCGGGCACGTTCGAGTTCCTGCTCGGGCCGGACGGGTCGTTCTACTTCATCGAGCTGAACGCGCGGCTCCAGGTGGAGCACCCGGTCAGCGAGCTGGTCACCGGGATCGACATCGTTCGCGAGCAGCTCCACATCGCCGCAGGCGAGCGCCTGACGCGGACGGGGCGCGCCGACCGCCGCGGGCACGCGATCGAGATCCGGCTGAACGCGGAGGACCCGGCGCGGGACTTCGCGCCCACACCCGGCCGGATCACGCGCTTCCGCCCGCCGCTCGGAGGCGGGGTGCGGCTCGACACCTACGTCGAGGAGGGCATGGTCGTGCCGCCGCACTACGACTCGCTCGTCGGGAAGCTGATCGTCTGGGACGAGACGCGCGACGAGGCGATCGCTCGGGCGCTGCGGGCTCTCGGCGAGCTTCAGCTCGAGGGCATCACGACGACGCGCGAGCTCTCGATCGAGATCCTGCGCAGCGAGGGGTTCGCGGCCGGCCACTACTCGACGGGCTACCTCGCGGAGGGCGGCGCCGCGCTGCCCGCGCTGACGGGCTCGTGACCGATCCGCTTGTCCTGGATGGGGCCGGCGGCTCGATCACGGTCTCTCCCGGGGCACTGACGAGGCTCGTCGTGCGCGCCGCCGAGACGGTCGACGGGGCGACGGTCCGCCGGCCGAGGCGGTCGGTTGAGGTCGCGCACGGGGGCGGCCGCGCCTCCGTCTCGTTCGAGCTCGCGGTCCACCACGGTCGCGTCGCCTCCGAGACCGCGCGCACGGTTCAGGAGCGGGTCGCTGCGGCGGTCGTGGCCACCTGCGGCCTCGAGGTGGAGCGCGTGGACGTCAGCGTGGAGGAGATCAGCTGATGGGCGGCGGTCGGCGGGCGGCGCGGCGCACGGCGCTCGTCCTCCTGTACCAGTGGGACGTGACCGGCCAGGAGCTCGCCTCGCTCTACGAGGGCGAGGTGAACGAGTACTCCCGCGAGCTCGCCGAGGCGGTGGTCGCGGAGCACGAGGAGCTCGACCGTCGGATCACCGAGGCCTCCGACGAATGGCCCGCCGACCGACTCGGCGCGCTCGAGCGCAACATCCTGCGGCTCGCGATCCTGGAGCTCGACCGCGGCGAGGTGCCTCTGGAGGTTGCGATCAACGAGGCGGTTGCTCTCGCCAAGCGGTACTCCTCCGAGGACGCCGGTCGCCTGGTGAACGGCATACTCGGCCGGATCGTGAAGGAGCGAGCAGCGTGAGCATCGCGTGAGCGCCGAGGATCGGCTCAGGGACGCCGAGAAGCTGCTCGAGCGGCTCGAGCAGACGCGGGCGCGGCTCGAGCAGACGTCTGACCCGGACGAGGCGATCGGGATCCTCGAGGAGCTGTCCGAGATCGCTAAGGAAGTCGAGGCACAGCTGCAGCAGGCGAAGCGGGAGGCCGGTTGAGCGCACCCAGCTCGCCCCAGGAGCTGCTCGAGCTCGTCGAGCAGTACGTTGACGAGCTGGCGCTGACGCCCGAGCTCGGCGGGCTGGAGCGGTCGCTGCGCTACTCGCTCGCGGGCGGCGGCAAGCGGGTCAGGCCGGTTCTCTGCCTCGCGACCGCCGAGGCCGCGGGCGCGGAGCCCGAAGCGGCCCTTCCGGCGGCGGCTGCGCTCGAGCTCGTGCACAACTTCTCGCTCGTCCACGACGACCTTCCCGCGCTCGACGACGACCGGCTCCGGCGGGGCCGCGCCAGCACGTGGGCCGAGTACGGCGAGGCGGTCGGCATCCTGGCCGGCGACGCGCTGCTGGCCGAGGCGCTCCGCCTCGCGCTGACGTATCCGACCCCAGCGGTCGCCCGCGAGCTCGTGCAGGCGACGCTGGGGATGATCGGCGGGCAGTACCTCGACATCACCGGCGGCGCCGACGACCTTGCCGCTCTGCACCGCCTCAAGACCGGCTGCCTCTTCTCCGCGGCGGTTGCATGCGCGCTCTGGGTCGCCGAGGTTCCCGAGCGGGAGCAGGCGCCCTGGCGCGCGTTCGCCGAGGAGGTCGGTCTGCTCTTCCAGATCGTGGACGACATCCTCGACGAGGACGGCTACGTCCGCGAGCGGGGCGCCGAGGGAGCACGGGCGCTCGCGGACGAGACGGCGGACCGCGCGCAGGCCCGGCTGGCCGCGGTGCCGGCCGACACATCCGTGCTTGGCGGGATCGTGTCGAGCCTCGCGGCTCGAACGTCCTGATCGAAGGCCGGCTGTGGCGCGGCTCACGAACGATTCGGCGGAGCTCGTCACGCGCACGTCGTTCGAGGGGCCCGAGCTCCGTTTCGACTTCCCGGGCCTGGAGGTCGGCGTCGCCGAGTACGACGAGGGGCCGACCGGCTGCACGGTCTTCTCCTTCTTTGACAGGGCGTCGGCCTCCATCGACGTCCGCGGCGGCTCGCCGGGGGTCAGTGGCGCCGGCTACGACCTGCTCGACTCCGTCTGTTTCGCGGGTGGCTCGCTCTACGGGCTGGAGGCCGCTGCGGGGGTCGCGGCCGAGCACCTGGCCAGGCGCGAGTACCGGATCGGATGGCTCGAGATCCCGATCGTGGCCGGTGCGATCGTCTACGACTGGGGGCCACGGGACAACGCGGTGTACCCGGACAAGGAGCTCGGCCGCGCGGCGCTGCGGGCATCGCGCCCGGGTGTGTTCCCGCTCGGCCCACGCGGGGCCGGGCGCTCCGCGACCGTCGGGAAGCTGTTCGACTTCGACCAGCGCGAGGCGGCCGGCCAGGGCGGCGCGTTCCGAGAGGTGGGGGAGACGAAGGTCGCCGTCTTCACGGTCGTCAACGCGGTCGGCGCGATCGTGAACCGGTCGGGCGAGGTCGTCCTCGGCCAGTACGACGCGGAGAGGGGACTACGGCGCTCCCTCGTTCCGGGCCTCGAGGAGCGGCTCTCTGACGGCCGCCCGGTGCGCACGCCCCCGGGGAACACGACGCTGACCGTGGTCGCCACGAACCTGCAGCTCGACCAGCGGCAGCTGCGGACTCTCGGCCGTCAGGTGCACGCCTCGATGGCGCGAGCGATCCAGCCGTTCCACGCACTCGAGGACGGCGACGTGCTGTTCGCCGTCTCGACCGGGGGGCTGGAGAGCGACCCGCTGCTCGATACGACCGCGCTCGGCGTCGTCGCCTCGGAGCTCGCCTGGGACGCGGTGCTCTCCGTGGCCGAGCACGCTGTCCCGTAGCGGTGGCGAAGAAGCGCCTGGACCTGCTGCTCGTCGAGCGCGGCCTCGCGGAGAGCCGCAGCCAGGCGCAGGCGCTCGTCCTGGCCGGGCTCGTTCCCGGATACGAGAAGGCCGGCCAGCAGGTGGACGACTCCGCCGAGCTCACGGTCCTTTCGCCTCCGCCGTACGTCTCGCGCGGCGGCGAGAAGCTCGCGCACGCCCTCGACGCGCTCGGGGTCGATCCGGCCGGGCGGGACTGCCTCGACGTCGGTGCCTCCACGGGAGGGTTCACCGATGTGTTGCTGCAGCGCGGCGCCGCGCGGGTCATCGCGCTCGACGTCGGCCGCGGACAGCTCCATCCGCGCCTGCGGGCTGATCCGCGCGTGACCGTGCTCGAGCGGACGAATGTCCGCGACCTGCGGGAGCTTCCGTTCGCGCCGGTGGTCGTGACGTGCGACGTCTCCTTCATCAGCGTCCGCACGGCGCTCCCGCCGGCCCTGGCGCTGGCGGCGCCAGGGTGGGAGGCGCTCGTGCTCGTCAAGCCGCAGTTCGAGGCCGGCCGAGGAGAGACCCGCCGCGGAGTGGTCCGCGACCCGGATGTCTGGCGGCGGGTCTTGTGGGAGGTCGGCGCGGCGACGGTCGCGTGGAGGGCGCAGGTCACGGGCGTCGTAGACTCTGGACTGCCCGGCCCGAAAGGGAACCGGGAGTTCTTCCTCCACCTCGTCAACCGCGAGAAGCCGGAGATCCCCGATGAGCTCGAGAGCTGGATCGACGAAGCAATCCGCTGAAGTGAAGCGAGCCGCCGTGATCACGCACGGGAAGCCCGACACGATCGGGGCGGCGCTCGAGCGCCTCCAGGCGGTCGCGGCCGAGGCAGGCGTCGAGCTGCTGTACCCGGACGAGGAGGTCGAGAAGCACGGGCTCGGGAGCGATCACGGCGATGTCGCGGATGCGGATCTGGCGGTCGTGCTCGGCGGGGACGGGACGATGCTGCGCGCGCTCAAGCGGTTCCTCGGGAGCGGCGTGCCGGTGCTCGGGGTCAACTTCGGCCGCGTCGGCTTTCTCGCGGCATGTGACGGCGAGGCGCTCGAGGACGGGGTCGGACGCGCCTTCGGCGGCGACTATCGCGTGGTCGAGCTCCCGGCGCTCGAGTGCGAGTCCGACGGCGAGAGCTGGATGGCCGTGAACGACGTCGTCGTCACGAGCTCGACGCTCGGGCGGATGATCGAGCTCGGCTGGGCCGTCGGCGGCGAGGATCTCGGCTCGCAGCCCTGCGACGGCCTGATCTGCTCGACCCCGTCTGGTTCGACCGCGTACAACCTCTCGAACGGCGGGCCCGTTCTCGTCTGGGGCCTCGAGGCGATGGCGGTCACCTTCGTTGCGCCCCACTCCCTGCACGCGCGCCCACTCGTCGTTGCGAGCGGGTCCACGCTCGAAATTGCGAACAGGACCGAGGACGTTGCTGCGACGGTCCTGGTCGACGGGCACCGCGTGCGCGAGCTCGCACCGGGAGAGGCGGCGGTCGTGCGCCTGGCCGGGGAGCGCAGCCTGCTTGCAACGCTTCCGGAGAGTACGTTCTTCAGCCGGTACCGCCGAATCTTCGGGTCGTAGCCCGCACCGTCAGGCCCGCGCATGAAACCGGTGTGAAATCGACACACAATCGGCACACGGAGCGCCCGCCCGGCCGGTACCGTCCCAAGCCCCCACCCACCCTGGGGCGCGCGTGAACATCTAGGGGCCGGCGCGGGGCGGAATCGGCTGTTTGAGCGGGTCGCCCCGCGGGGAATCTCGGCGTAGCATCCAGGCAATGTTGCGCCGGCTCCGGATCGAAAACCTCGTTCTCATCCGCGAGGCAGAGCTCACGTTCGCGCCGGGCCTGAACGCGATCACCGGCGAGACCGGCGCCGGCAAGACGATCCTCGCGCAGGCGATCGGCCTCCTGCTCGGGAGTCGCGGAGACGACTCGTTCGTCGGCCCCGATGGCGAGGAGGCGTACGTCGAAGCGGAGCTCGAGCCGCCGCCGGGCTTCCTGGAAGATGAGGGGCTGGGGCCGCTCGCCGAGCTACAACCCGACGACGAGGACGTCCTCGTGCTTGCGCGCCGCGTCTTCGCAGACGGCCGAACCCGGGCCTATGCCTGGGGCCGGGGCACTGCGCGCGACGATCTCGCCGCGGCGACCGAGCGGCTGATCGCCATGTCGGGCCAGTTCGAGCAGCGTCGTCTCGCCCGTGCCTCGTACCAGCTCGACCTCCTCGACTCGTTCGCCGGAGAGGAGCAGGCGGAGCGCCGCTCGGAGCTCAGGCTTGCCTGGCGCGAGCTGGGGGCAGCGCGGAACCGCCACGAGGAGCTCACGCACGGGGTCGCCGCCGCCGAGACGAGACTCGCCGAGCTCCGCGCGCTCGTCGAGGACACGGAGGGGCTCGAACCGAATGCGGAGGAGTCCCTCAGAGGGGAGCGGGAGCGCCTGCGCCACGTCACCGAGCTGGCGGCCGGCATCGCGGCTGCGGGGGAGGCGATCTCACCCGAGGAAGGCGAGGGCGCCGCCGGGCTGACGGCGCTTGCCGGCCAGGCGCTAGCGCCCGTCGAACAGCTCGCGCCCGAGCTCGAGCTGGCCGCGGCCGAGTTGCGAGACGCCGAGATGCGGCTTCGCGAGACGGCCTCGGATCTCCGCGTGTTCCTCTCGTCGCTCGAGGCGGAGCCGGACCGGCTCGAGCACGTCGAGGGCGAGCTCGAGAGGATCGCCGAGGCAAGGCGGCGGTTCGGCTGCACGACCTACGAGGAGCTCCTCGAACGCGCGGCGGAGGCGAGAACGGAGATAGCTGCCGTGGACGGAGGAGCGGACCTGCTCGCTGCTGCGGCCGAGACGTTGCTCGCGGCAGAGAAGCGAGTCGAGGGCCTCGTGTCCCTACTCCGCGAGGCGCGCGAACAGGCAGCGGAGCCGTTCGCCGAGGCGGTGGCGGCGGAGCTGAAGGGCATCGGCCTTGGGGAGGGCGAGTTTCGCGTCGATCTGCGGCCCGCGGCCACCGGACCGACGGGTGCCGACGAAGTCGCCTTTCTGATCCGACCGAATCCCGGACTGCCGTTCGCGCCGGTGGCCGAGACCGCGTCCGGCGGAGAGCTCTCGCGGATCGCGCTGGCGATCGCCGCGGTCGGCGGAGGAGAGACGATGGTCTTCGACGAGATCGACGCCGGGATCGGAGGGCAGACGGCGCACGCCGTCGGCGAGACGCTTCGCCGCCTGGCGTCGCGTGCGCAGGTCGTGACGATCACCCACCTGCCGCAGATCGCCAGCCTCGCCGATCGCCACTTCCGGGTCGAGAAGGTGCCCGGCGATCCGACGCACACGCGAATCGAGCCTCTCGACGAGGCAGAGCGGGCTGAGGAGATCCGGCGCATGCTCGGCGGCGAGGAGTTCATCGCGGCCGTCCAGGCGGAGCAGGCACGATGAGCTTCATCGAGTTCACCGGCACGGCCCGCCTGGGGCGCCGAACCAAGAATCTCGTCCGGCGGCTCGGCCCTGGCGACGTCGCGATCATCGACCACCAAGATCTCGACCGGGCCTCCGCCGAAGAGCTGCTCGAATCGGGCGTCCGCGTCGTCGTGAACGTGGCGCCCTCGCAGAGCGGGCGCTTCCCGAATCCCGGTCCGCTGCTGCTCGTCCGCGGCGGAGTTCGCCTGATCGACGCCCCGGGCGCGCCGCTCTTCGACGAGCTCGTCGACGGCGAGCACGTGACGGTCCGGGGCGCGGGCCTCTTCCGCAACGGGAGCTGTCTCGCGACTGGCCAGGCGCTCGACGCGCGGGAGCTCGAGACAGCGTTGGAGGAGCAGCGTGCGCGGGTGACCGACGCGCTCGAGGTGTTCGCCGAGAACACACTCCTGTATCTGCGCGAGGAGGGGCGGTTGCTCGCCGAGGGGATCGATTTCCCCCCTCTGAGGACACGCTTCCGCGAGCGGCACGTCCTCGTCGTCGCGCGCGGGCCGGGCTACAAGCGCGACCTTGCGATCGTGCGCTCGTACGTGCGGGACTTCAAGCCGGTGATCGTCGGCGTCGACGGCGGAGCAGATGCGCTGCTCCAGGCGGGCGTGAAGCCCCACGTGATCGTGGGCGACATGGACTCGGTCTCCGACGAGGCACTACGCAGCGGCGCCGAGCTCGTCGTCCATGCGTACCGTCACGGCGCGGCGCCCGGGGCTGCCCGGCTCGAACGGCTCGGCCTCGAGTACAGCTCGGTGGCCGCGCCCGGGATCAGCGAGGACGTTGCCCTGCTGCTCGCCTACGAGCGGGGCGCGGAGCTGATCGTCGCCGTCGGGACGCATTTCAACCTGATCGAGTTCCTCGAGCGTGACCGGGCCGGAATGTCCTCGACGTTCGTGACCAGGCTGAAGGTCGGGGAGATCCTGGTCGACGCGAAGGGCGTCTCCCGGCTCGTCAGCCGCCAGGTCGGCCTCTGGCCGCTGATCGCGTTCGCGCTGGCCGGGCTCGCCGCGGTCGTGGTTGCGATTCTCGCCTCACCCGGACTGCGCCACTTCATCGGGCTCCTGAGCGACCGCATCCGGGCCTTGCTCGGCCTGGGCTGACCTGGCCGCGGCCCTTCGAGCGTTTCTGCCGAACCGGTAGCCCCGACCTCCTCCCCGAGGCGATCGTATCGGGAGAATCTGCGCGTGTGGCGCGCGGAATTGCGCCGGAATCGCAACACTTCAGGCGTGCCGAAGGCTGTAGCAGCCCGTGAGCTCCTCGCGTCCCGCGAGGACGTCTGGCGGTTCCTCGCCGAGCCGTTCCACCTCTCGGATTGGTGGCCGGGCGTCCGCGGCGTGCAGCCCGACCGCCGCGGGCTCGCGCCGGGCGCGCGCTGGGAGCTGACGGCCTCGCCACAGGGCCGCGGCCTGTTCGGAACCGTCCTCGGAAGCCCGCGCACCACGCGCACGCTCGTCGTCATGGAGGTGCGGGAGAACGAGTTCCTTCATGTCCTCTTCGCGGAGGACGGAGTCGAGGCCGAACTCGTGCTCGAGCCGGCCGGAGAGAGCCGGACGCAGGCGACACTGACGGTCGAGGGGAGCTGGTTCCGCCTCAACCACTCGGTGCCGCGTACGGCGCTCAACAGGCTCCACGCCCTGTGCCAGACTGCTGCCGAGCTCTGAGATGTTCGACCTCCGCTACCACGTCGCCTCCCTGACCGCCGTCTTCCTGGCGCTCGTGATCGGCATCCTCGTCGGCGTCGGTATCGCCGATCGCGGGCTCGTCGACCGCGCGAAGAAGAGCCTGCTCGAGCAGCGAGTTGCCCAGCTTCAGACACAGCTCGACCACGCGTCCCAGAAGTCGGCGCTCTCGGATCGAGAGCAGAAGGCCGCGCAGCTGTACGTGAACGAGACCTATCCGGTACTCGTACGCAACCGCCTGAAGGGCAAGCGCATCGCCGTCGTCTTCGTCGGCTCGGTGGACGGAAAGATGCGCTCCGACATCTCGCAGGCGCTGACGGACGCCGGCGCGCAGCAGGTTCGGCTGCGGGCGCTGAAGATGCCGATCGACGCCGCGACCGTCGACGCCAGGCTCGCGAGCCAGAGCGACGACAAGGGCTACCTCGGCAAGGGGAAGCTGGAGAACCTCGGGAAGGCGTTGGGCCAGGAGCTGGTCAACGGCGGGGACACGCCGCTCTGGGACGCCCTCACCGACACGCTGGTCGAGGAGCAGTTCGGCGGCGGGAAGGAGCCCGTCGACGGCGTGGTCGTCGCGCGGACGGTCCCGCCTCAGCGGGCCGGGACGAGCCGCTTCCTCCTCGGGCTCTACAAGGGGTTGAACTCGTCCGGTCTGCCCGCAGTCGGGGTCGAGACGACGGACGCCGCGCACTCAGCCGTGGCCGTCTTTCGGCGCGCGGGTCTCTCGAGCGTCGACGACATCGACACGCCTGCCGGCCGCCTGAGCGTCGTGCTGCTGCTCGCCGGCTCGCAGCCCGGCCAGTACGGCCTCAAGTCCACCGCAAAACAGTCGTTCCCGCCCTTCCCGATCGCCGCGCGCACGGGTGGGTGAGCCGTTGACGATCCTCGTCGCTGCCCGCGACGAGGAGGCGTCCGTCGGGCGGACGGTCCGCGCGCTTCGGGCCGCGTTCCCCGAGGCCGAGGTGCTGGTCGCGGACGACGGGTCGCGCGACGGCACCGCTGCCGCGGCGGAGCGGGCGGGGGCGCGTGTCGTCCGGCTGCCACGCCTTGGCAAGGGCCAGGCGCTGTCCCTCGCCGAGCGCGAGGCCGGCCCGGGAGCGCTCCTCCTCTGCGACGCCGATCTCGAAGGGGACCTCGCCCCGCTGCTGGACTCGGATGTCGACCTCGCGATCGCCGCGTTCGCCGAGCGGCAGGGCGGCGGGCTCGGGCTCGCGAAGCGCACCGGACGGTGGCTCATCAGCGCGCTCTCCGGCTTCGACGCACGGGAGCCGCTCTCAGGCCAGCGCGCGCTGTCGCCTGCCGCACGAGCGGTGTGCTTTCCGACCGCTCCCGGCTTCGGGTGCGAGGTGCGGATGACGATCGACGCGGTTCGGGAAGGGCTCCGGGTGGAGGAGCTCGAGCTGCCTCTCGGACACCGGTCGACCGGACGCGATGCCGCGGGCTTCGCCCACCGGGGGCGCCAGCTCGTCGAGGCGGCTCTCGCGTGCGGCCCGCTCGCCCGCAACTACCGCGGCCTGCGGCTGCCGCTCGTTGGCGTGATCGTCGTGCTCGGCGGCCTCCGTGCGCCGCGACGCGTCGCGCTCAGCGTTGTCGGGATCGCGTTGCTCGGCCTCGTCGACGACCTGCGCAGCGGTCCGGAGCGAGGCTTCCGGCAGCACCTCGGCACGGGCCGCACGACCGGCGTGCTCAAGGCGGTCGGGATCCCCGCGTTCGCGCTCGCCGCGACCCGCTCGCTCTCCGGTGCCGCGCTCGTCTCGCTCTCGGCGAACGGCCTGAACCTGCTCGACACCCGTCCCGGCCGTGCGCTCAAGGTGTTCCTGGCGGGCGCCGCCCTTCTCCGCGGACCAACCCGAGCCTACGTCCCGATTGCCGTCATGCTCGCTCCGTACGATCTTCGCGAGATGACGATGCTCGGTGACGCCGGGTCGAATGTCCTTGGGGCCGTGCTAGGTTACGGGTCCGTGGCAGGGCTCACGGCTCGGGGGCGTCGACTTGCGATCGCATCGCTCGTAGCCCTCACCGTCCTCGGCGAGACGCGTTCGCTGGGTGAGTTGATCGAGCGCGCCCCGGTGCTCTCCGGGCTCGACCGCCTGGGGCGGGCCTGATGGCCCGACGGCCGCCGAAGTACGTCTTCGTCACCGGCGGTGTCGTCTCGTCTCTCGGCAAGGGGATCACCGCCTCCTCGCTCGGGCGCCTGCTCAAGGCGCGCGGGCTGAAGGTGCAGATGCAGAAGTTCGACCCGTACATCAACGTCGACCCGGGAACGATGAGCCCGTTCCAGCACGGCGAGGTGTTCGTCACCGAGGACGGCGCCGAGACCGACCTCGACATCGGCCACTACGAGCGCTTCATCGACGAGAACCTCTCGCGCACGGCCAACCACACCGCAGGCTCGGTCTGGGACCGCGTCATCCGCAAGGAGCGAAAGGGCGAGTACCTCGGCTCGACCGTGCAGGTGATCCCGCACATCACGAACGAGATCAAGGAGCGGATTCGCAGCGCGACCGAGGCGAGCGACTGCGACGTGGTCGTGACCGAGATCGGCGGGACGGTCGGCGACATCGAGTCGCTGCCGTTCCTCGAGGCGATCCGCCAGTTCCGCCGCGAGGCGGGCCCCGAGAACGTCTGCTACGTCCACGTCACCCTCGTCCCCTTCATCGAAACCGCCGGCGAGCTGAAGACGAAGCCGACCCAGCACTCGGTCAACGAGCTGCGCCGGATCGGCATCCACCCGGACGTGATCGTCGCGCGCTCGCACGACTCCATCTCGGCGGACATCCGCGACAAGATCGCGCTCTTCGCCGACCTCGACCCGGGCGCGGTCATCGCGAACCACGACGTCTCCGATCTCTACCTCGTCCCGTCGGCGCTCCAGAAGGAGGGCTTCGACGCGCTCGTCTGCGAGAAGCTCTGCCTGCCGGCCGGAGAGGCCGATCTCGGCGAATGGCTCGAGCTGACCGAGCGCATCCGCTCGCCGCGGGACGGGGAAGTCGAGATCGCGCTCGTCGGAAAGTACGTCAAACTGCGCGACGCCTATCTCTCCGTGCACGAGGCGCTGCGGCACGCGGGCGTCCACCACGGCTGCACCGTCAACGTGCGCTGGTTCGACGCGGAGGGAATGTCACTCGAGGAGGCGCAGGCCGAGCTCGAGGAAGTCGATGGCGTCCTCGTCCCCGGCGGGTTCGGCTCGCGAGGCTGGGAGGGGAAGATCCTTGCCTGCCGAGTGGCGCGCGAGCACGGGATTCCGTACCTCGGGATCTGCCTCGGGATGCACGTGGCCGTCTCTGAGTACGCGCGGCACGTCGTCGGGCTCGACGGCGCGAACTCGACCGAGATGGACCCGGAGACGCCGTACCCGGTGATCGACCTCCTGCCCGAGCAGAAGGAGATCGAGGACCTCGGCGGGACAATGCGGCTCGGCGCCCAGGCGGTCGAGCTGGCGGAGGGCACGCGGGCGCTCGGCGCGTACGGCGAGCTCGTGATCAACGAGCGGCACCGCCACCGCTACGAGGTCAACAACCACTTCCGGCCGATGCTCGTCGACGCCGGCCTGGTCGTCTCGGGCACGTTCCAGGAAGGACGGCTTGTCGAGATCGTCGAGCTCGCGGACCACCCGTGGTTCGTCGCGAGCCAGTTCCACCCCGAGTTCAAGTCACGCCCGACACGCCCCGCGCCGCTGTTCCGCGACTTCGTCGGCGCGGCTTTCGCGCGCTCGCGGGAGCGGGCCGGCGCCGCGGTCAGCGCTGCCGGTTAGAACCTAGAATCGCCCGGTGAGACCCGGCTGGGCCCCGGACGTTCTGTCGCTCTTCCTCGAGCTCGCGGCGCTGCCGAGCCCGCCCGGTGAGGAGCGCGCCGTGGCCGACCGTGTGCTGGAGTACCTGCGCGCGCTCGGGATCGAGCCCGACGAGGACGACGCGGGCGCGAGGATCGGGTCGACCATGGGCAACGTCTACGGCCGGATTCCCCCGACCGGCTCGGGCGGCGTTCGGCTCTTTTTCTGCGCTCATCTCGACACGGTCCCGCTGGAGGGGCCGGTCGAGCCCGTCGTCGGCGAGGACGAGTTCGTCCGGAATGCGGCCGGGACGATCCTCGGTGCCGACAACAAGGCGGCGGTCGCGGCCATGCTCGAGGCGGCGGCGCGCCTCGTCGACGAGGGTCGCAGCCACGCCGGGATCGAGCTGCTCTTCACGCCGATGGAAGAGGTCGGGCTGCGGGGCGCCGAGGCATTCGACGAGCAGTGGCTGGAGGCGCGCACCGGCTACGTCTACGACCACGCCGGGCCGATCGGCGAGGTGATCCTCGGCGCGCCGTACCAGACCAAGCTGGACGTGACGTTCCACGGCCGTGCCGCCCACGCGGGGATGTTCCCGGAGGAGGGCCGCTCCGCCATCGCGGCCGCCGCCCGCGCGATCGCCGATCTCCGGCTCGGGCGGCTCGACGAAGAGACGACCGCGAACGTCGGCGGGATCCGGGGCGGGACCGCGCGCAACGTCGTCCCCGAGCACTGCAGCTTCGAGGCCGAGGCGCGGAGCCACGACGAGGCCATGCTCGCCGAGCTCGTAGAGGAGATGCTCGAGACGATCACCTTCGCCGCGAGCCTCGGGGAGTGCGAGGTCGAGACGCAGGTCGAGGGCTCCGCGCGTGGCTACCGCTTTCGCCGCGAAGCCCTTCCCGTGCGGCTCGCCGCCTCGGCGCTCGAGCGGGCCGGGTGCGAGCCGAGCTACATCCTCTCCGGCGGCGGCGCGGACGCGAACGTCTTCAACGAGCGCGGCCTCGAGTGCGTCAACCTCGCAAACGGGATGACGGACATCCACACGCCGGACGAGCGGATCGCCGTGGCCGATCTCGAGACCATGGTCGACGTGACGCTCGCGCTCGTCGACGCCGCGGCTGCGGAAGAGCACTAGCGTGCCGCTGAGCCTGCGCCGTGGGCGCGTTACCGCGATCCTCGAGGAGCACGAGGGCCTCGTTCGTTTGGAGGTCGACGGCGCTGCCTGCGTCGCCTACCCACTGCTCACCGGGCCGGTCGAGCTCGGCGACGAGGTGCTCGTGAACGTCCAGGCACGCGAGCTCGAGCTCGGCTCGGGCGGCTTCGACGTGCTCCACGCGAACCTCACGCGTGGGCTCGACCTGCCCCCGGAAGAGGGCGCGCATGTCATGAAGCTGCCGTACACGCCGCTCCAGGCCGCGGCACTCCACGCGGAGGAGGGCGGCCCGCTCGCCGATGAACTCGGCGGGATGCCCGTCGTGTGCTGCTCCCTCCACAGCCAGGTGGCGCCTGTCTGCGCCGGGCTCGGGGGCGGCCTGCGGGTCGCCTACGTCCAGCTGGCGGGAGGCGCCCTGCCGTTACCGCTCTCGGATGCGCTGCGCGCGCTCCGGGGGCGGGAGCTGGTGGCGACGACGATCTCCGCGGGCGCGTGCTTCGGCGGGGACGTCGAGTGCGTCGGGGTGGCCTCGGCACTAGCCTGGGCTGCGGCCGGCGGGCACGACGCAGTCGTCTGCGCGATCGGCCCGGGGATCGTGGGCACCGGATCCCGCCTCGGGCACGGCGGCCTCGCGGCTGCCGAGGCGGTGAACGCGGCCGCCGCTCTCGGGGGCTCGCCGGTGCTCGCGGCCCGGGTCTCGAGCACAGACGAGCGCGCCCGGCATCGCGGCGTCTCGCACCACACGCAGAGCGTGCTCGCGCTTTGCTTCGGGGGAGTCACGGTCGCCTGGCCGTCCGGGCTCGACGCCCCGGCCTGGGTCAAGCCGCGGAAGGAGGTCAACGTCGAAGGGTGGGAGGAGGCCTGCGCCGGCCTGCCGCTTTCCCATATGGGACGCGGCCCGGCGCAGGAGCCGTGGTTCTTCGCGGCGGCCTTCGCAGCGGGGCGGCTGGCTCAGAGCCTCGCGGCGTGATGGAGGAACGCCGGCTCGGCCCTGTCGTCGGCCTCGGCACCTGGAACACGTTCGGCGGCGACGCGGCGCTTGCGGGCGAGGTCGTCGACGCGGCATTCGAGGCGGGGACGCGACTGGTCGACTCGTCGCCGATGTACGGCGAGGCCGAGGCCTCGCTCTCATCGGCCCTCGAAGGGCGGCGGGAGGAGACGGTGGTTGCGACGAAGATTTGGTCGCCGAGCCTGGAGGACGGAATGCGGCATTACGGCCGGCAGCTCGAGTGGTTCGGGCGGGTCGACGTGGAGCAGGTCCACAACCTCGTCTCTTGGCGCGAGCATCTTCCCTGGCTCGAGCGGGAGCAGGCCGAGGGCCGTATCGGTCGGATCGGCGTCACACACTACGACCCGTCCGCCTTCGACGAGCTGGAGACGGCGCTGCGCACCGGGCGCTTCCAGGCCGTTCAGTTGCCGCTCAACCCGCACGAGCGCGAGTGCGAGCGGCGGCTGCTGCCGCTCGCGGCGGAGCTCGACGTCGCGGTGATCATCATGCGCCCGTTCGGGGAGGGAGCGCTCCTCCGCCGCCCGCCTTCGCCTGACGAGCTCGAGCCGCTACGGGACGCGGGCGTCACGACCTGGCCGCAGGCGCTGCTCAAGTGGGCGCTGTCGGACGGGCGCGTTGACGTCGTCATCCCGGCGACGCGGGACCCCGAGCACGCGCGCGCGAACGCTGCAGCCGGCGAGCCGCCTTCGCTCGGCCCGGACGAGCGCCGGCTCGTCGAGCAGCTGGCGGGCGCGTAGCCGCACCCGCCCGAACGATCTCGCAAGGGTCCTGTACTACGGTTCGCCCGACCTCCTCCCCGAGGCGATCGTAACGACGAAACGCGCACGCGTGGGTGACGCGATCGTCACGATTGTGCAACGTCTGCGGCTCTGACGCGGCAGTGTGAAATCACCCCACAAGCTAGGGTTTCTCGCCCAATGAAGGTCGGCGTCGTCAAGGAGATCAAGGCAGACGAGTACCGGGTCGCGCTCACCCCGGCGGGCGCGCGGGAGCTCGTTCTGCGCGGTCACGACGTGCTGGTCGAGACGGGCGCGGGGAACGGCAGCTCGTTCCCCGACAACGCGTATCACGCAGTCGGCGCGAGGTCGGCTTCGGCCGAGGAGATCTGGGGCGAGGCGGAGCTCCTGCTCAAGGTCAAGGAGCCGCTGCCCTCCGAGTACCCGCTGCTGCGGCCAGAGCTCGTGCTCTTCACGTACCTCCACCTCGCCGCGAGCGAGGAGCTGACCCGCGCGCTCGCCGACAGCGGCGCCGCGTGCGTCGCCTACGAGACCGTCGAGACCGACAACCGCGCCTTGCCGTTACTCGCGCCGATGAGCGAGATCGCGGGCCGCCTGGCGGCGCAGGCGGGCGCGTATTTCCTCGAGAAGCCTCTCGGCGGGCGTGGCCTCCTGCTCGGCGGCGTCCCGGGTGTCGCGCCCGGGCACGCCCTCGTGATCGGGGGCGGGATCGTCGGCTACAACGCCGCGGTGATCGCGCTCGGGCTCGGTGCGAGCGTGACCATTCTCGAGCGTTCGATCGATCGGATGCGCCACCTGGACGACATCCTCTCCGGCCGGGTCAGCCTGGTCATGTCGTCGAGCCTCCAGATCGAGGAGTCGATCGTCGAGGCGGACGTCGTGATCGGCGCCGTGCTGATCCCGGGCGCGGTCGCGCCGAGACTCGTCACGCGCGAGATGGTCACCGCGATGAAGGACGGGGCCGTCCTCTGCGACGTCGCGATCGACCAGGGCGGCTGCGCCGAGACCTCGCACCCGACCACGCACAGCGAGCCGGTCTACGTCGTGGACGGCGTGACTCACTACTGCGTCGCGAACATGCCCGGCGCCGTACCCATCACGTCGACAAAGGCGCTCACCAACGTGACGCTGCCGTACGTGGAGGCGATCGCCGGCTACGGGCTGGCCGAGGCGGTCGCGCGGGACCGGGCACTGGCTCGTGGCGTCAACGTGCTCGAGGGGAAGATCACCTACGAAGCGGTGGCGGAGGCACACGGCCTCGACTTCCACCCGCTCGAGGACGTCCTGCCGCTGTCGCCGGTCTGAAAGCCGCTAGCTCTGGCTCTGGCTCTGCTTGCTCTTTGCCGGGCTGACCTTCACGACGACCCAGGTGACGCCGGCGGCGCAGGCGACGACGCACACCGCGAAGACGATCAGACCGATCAGCCCCAAGACGCTGTCCACGACCAACCTAGAATAGCCGGGTGCCGCGCGCTTGCGTGATCGTGCTGGACGCCGTTGGCGCGGGAGCGCTGCCGGATGCGGCTGCGTACGGCGACGAGGGCTCGGACACGCTCGGCAACGTGGCCCGCGCGGTCGGCGGGCTCGACCTCCCGAACCTCGAGGCTCTCGGCCTCGGCAACATCGAGCCGCTGGAGGGCTGTCCGCCGCAGCCCGGGGCACCTGCCGTCGCCGGCCGGCTGCTCGAACGGTCGAAGGGCAAGGACACGACCGCGGGGCATTGGGAGCTGATGGGGGTCGTGACGCCGACGCCGTTTCCCACCTACCCGCAGGGCTTTCCGCATGACGTGATCGACCCGTTCATGCACCGAACGGGGCGCGGCGTCGTCGGCAACAAGCCTGCCTCCGGCACCGAGATCATCCAGGAGCTCGGCGAGGAGCACCAACGAACAGGGAAGTGGATCGTCTACACGTCGGCGGACTCGGTCTTCCAGATCGCCGCCCACGAGGAGACGATCCCACTCGACGAGCTGTACGAGGCGTGTCGGATCGCGCGCGAGATCCTGACCGGGAAGCATGCGGTCGGGCGCGTGATCGCGCGACCGTTCTTAGGCGAGCCGGGCGCCTACGAGCGCACGCCCAATCGCCACGACTTCTCGCTCGAGCCGCGCCGTCCCAATTACCTGACGCTGGTGCGCGAGGCCGGGCACAAGGTTCACGCTGTCGGGAAGATCGGCGACATCTTCGCCGGCTGCGACATCGACGAATCGCATCCGACGAAGTCGAACGTCGAGGGGATCCAACAGACGGAGACCCTCCTGAACGAGCTCGACGACGGTCTCGTCTTCGTCAATCTCGTCGAGACGGACATGCTCTGGGGGCATCGCAACGACCCCGTCAACTTCCACCGCTGCCTCCAGGACTTCGACCGACGGCTCCCGGACCTGCTGGCTGCGCTCCAGCCGCAGGATCTCCTGATTCTCACCTCGGACCACGGCTGCGACCCGACGACTCCGTCGACCGATCACTCGCGCGAGTACGCGTTGCTGCTCGTCTACGTCGAAGGGCGAAACGCCGCGGGCCGGATCCACGAGGGCGAGTTCGCCGACGTGGGCTCGACGGTCAACATCTGGCTAGGCGGGAAGTCGCCGGGAAGGGCGCTCCCCGGCCAACCGATCGTCGAGCCGTGAGGCTGAACGACCCCGAGCTCGTTCGACGGCAGTACGAGACCGAGGCCGGCCTGGCGGTGCGGCGCGAAGCGCAGCAGCGCTATCGGAAGGGACCCGATGGTTTCGACGTCGCGTTCGCAGCGGTGGCGGAGGTCGCCCCGCGGCACGTGCTCGAGGTCGGGTGCGGGATGGGCCAGTTCGCCGAGCGCGTGGCCAGGGAGACCTCGGCGAAGGTCGTGGCCACCGACCTCTCGCCGCGGATGGTCGAGCTGGCGGCCTCGCGGGGGCTCGATGCGCGTCAGGCCGACGTCGAGTCGCTGCCGTTCGAGGACGGCGAGTTCGACTGTGCGGTGGCCAACTGGATGCTGTACCACGTCAGCGATCTCGAGCGGGCCCTCGCCGAGCTCGCGCGCGTGCTCGAGCCGGATGGGCGGCTCGTCGCTGCGACGATCGGAGCGGAGCACATGGCAGACGTCTGGCAATTCGTCGGCTTCGGGGTTCCGATGCGCCAGTTCTCGCGCGAGAACGGGGAGGAGCCGCTCCGCCGCCACTTCGCGAGCGTCGAGAGGAGGGACGTGGACGCGGAGCTCGTGTTCCCCGACGGCCAGGCGCTTCGCGAGTACGTCGATTC
The DNA here is from genome assembly GCA_035518635.1 of Gaiellaceae bacterium. Taxonomy (GTDB): domain Bacteria; phylum Actinomycetota; class Thermoleophilia; order Gaiellales; family Gaiellaceae; genus AC-32. The sequence continues at coordinate 3,732 of DATIXI010000039.1, read as the reverse complement.
GACGCTCTTCGCCGATGCTGTTCCCCGCCCGCTCCCGGAGATCGAGGGGCCGTTCTCCTCCAGGACGCGCGTGACAGTCTTCGTGGCGGAGCGATGATCCATCCCGTCGAGCTGATCGAGCGCAAGCGGAACGGCGGGGAGCTGAGCGCGCAGGAGCTGGAGGAGCTCATGGTCGGGTATGCGCGCGAGGAGATTCCGGACTACCAGCTCGCCGCGTTCTGCATGGCGGTCTTCTTCCGCGGCCTGACCGGCGCCGAGACCGAGGCGATGTGCCACGCCATGATCAAGACCGGAGAGACGATCGATCTCCATGCGGCCCTCGGCCGCAAGGCGGTCGATAAGCATTCGACGGGCGGCGTGGGCGACAAGACGTCGATCGCGGTCGGGCCGATCGTCGCTGCCTGCGGCGTGCCGTTCGCGAAAATGAGCGGCCGCGGCCTCGGGCACACGGGAGGGACGCTCGACAAGCTCGAGTCGATCCCGGGCTTCAGGGTCGAGCTCTCGACGGACGAGTTCATCGCGCAGGTCAAGGACGCAGGCATGGCGATCGTCGGGGCGACCGCCGATCTGGTTCCGGCCGACAAGCGCCTATACGCGCTGCGGGACGTCACCGCGACGGTAGACAACTACTCGCTGATCGCCGCGAGCATCATGTCGAAGAAGATCGCCGGCGGAGCCGATGCGATCGTGCTCGACGTCAAGGTTGGCGACGGCGCGTTCATGAAGTCGGTCGACGATGCGCGGATTCTCGCCGAGGTGATGTTCGATCTCGGGAGCCGCTTCGAGCGTGAGGTTGTGTGTCTGCTGACCGACATGGACCAGCCGCTCGGGCGCGCGGTTGGAAACGCGCTCGAGATCCGCGAGGCCAGGGCGACGCTCCGGGGTGAGGGACCGTCCGACTTCGTGGAGCTCGTCACGGCGGCCAGCACCAGATTGCTCGCCGTCTCGGACCTCGGCATCGATGAGGGCGAGGCTCGAGAGCGCGTGCTGCGGGTAATCGAGAACGGGACTGCCACGGAGAGCTACGAGCGCTGGATCCGTGCCCAGGGCGGCGATCCGGACGAGGCCGCCCTTCCGACCGCGCCGGTCGTGCGCGAGCTCGCCTCGCCACGGGAGGGGCACATCGCCCGCCTGGGCGCGGTCCGCGTCGGACAGGCTGCGCTCCATCTCGGCGCGGGACGCCAGACGAGGGACGACGCGATCGACCACGCGGTCGGGATCGTCTGTCTCCGCAAGCGCGGCGACCACGTTGCGCAGGGCGAACCGCTCGCGGTGATCCACGCGAGGACGGAAGTGGCCGCGGCCGAGGCCGCTCGGGAGCTGGAGGCCGCCTACGAGCTCGCCGAGGAGGCCCCCCCGGAGCACTCGGTGGTGCTCGAATCCCTCGGCTGAATCCCAGAGCGCGAGCGAGATCACGGCCGAGCCGGTGCACACAAACCGGGACATGTGCGTGCCGGGCTAGGCTGGCTCTATGCCCGAGCTACCCGAAGTCGAGACGGTTCGAGTCCAGCTGGAGCCCACGCTCGTCGAGCGTCGGCTCGTGCGAGTCGAGATCGCCGACCCGCGTCTGACGCGTCCGTTCGACCCGGCCGGAGTGGCTTCCGAGCTTGAGGGACAGCGGGTCGCAGCACTCGAGCGCCGCGGCAAGTATCTGATTGTTCGGTTCGAAAGTGGTCGATCTCTCCTGATTCACCTCCGGATGACGGGACAGCTCCTTCATGCGAACGGGGGCTCCCTGCCAGCCGGCGATCCCCACCGGCGGGCTGTTGTCAGACTAGACGACGAGTCGGACGTCGTGTACCGGGACGTCAGACGGTTCGGCACCTGGCAGCTCTTCGAGCCGGGAGAGCTCGAGCCGTATCTCGACGAGCGCGTGGGGCCCGAGCCCCTGGCGCGCGGGTTCACGACGAAGCAGCTCGCGGAGGCACTCGAGGGCCGGCGAACGCCGGTCAAGGCCGCGGTCCTGGATCAGCGCCGTCTCGCCGGCGTCGGGAACATCTACGCGGACGAGGCGCTCTGGCGAGCCCGCGTTCATCCTCAAACTCCGGCCGGAGAGCTGGACGCGGCCGAGCTTGTCGCCCTCCACCGGGGGATCCGATCGGCGTTGAAGGCCGGAATCGACCGCCAGGGCGCGACGCTGAGCGACTATCGCGCGCCCGACGGGAGCTCGGGTCGGATGCAGCACGAGTTCAAGGTCTACGGCCGCGAAGGCGAGCCGTGCGAGCGCTGCGGGACGCCGATCGAGAAGATCCGGGCCGCAGGCCGTGGCACGTGGTACTGCCCGTCGTGTCAGCGGCGGCGGTAGCGGCCAGGCCCGAATCTAGACTTGAGCCGCATGGCCCGAACGTACAAGACCGAGGCGGTGGTCCTGCGGTCGTTCCGCCTGGGGGAGGCCGACCGCGTTCTGCACCTCTACACGCTCGCGCGCGGCCGGATCGGCGCTGTCGCGAAAGGCGTGCGAAAGACGAAGTCGCGTTTCGGCGGGCGTCTCGAGCCTCTCAGCCACGTCGAGGTGATGCTCCACCAGGGCGGGGGCGAGCTCCAGACCGTCACCGGAGTGGAGCTGATCCGGTCGCATCGCGAGGCGCGCGAGCAGCCGTACCGTCTCGGAGTCGGGCTCGTCGGGGCGGAGGCGATGCTCCGCCTGTTTCCCGAGCAAGAGGCGAACGACCGCGCGTTTCTGGCCCTGGTGCGCTTCCTCGATCTGCTCGACACGCTCGAGCCGGGAGATCCGAGCCAGTGCAGCGTGGATCCGCTCGTGTTGTCGTTCCAGCTGAAGCTGCTGTGGCTCTCCGGCTACCTCCCGCACGTCACGAGCTGCGCCGAGTGCGGAGCGGAGACCGATCTCTCCGGCTACTCGCCCAAGGCGGGAGGTGCCGTCTGTAGCTCGTGCGCGGACGGCGGCGCGATGCCGCTGTCACGCGACGGGCTGCTCGGAATCGAGGCCCTTCTCCGCCGGCCGCTGGCCGACGCCGGTGCAGCGGGCCTGACTGCCCGCGGCGCGCGCGAGGCCCTTCGGGTCGTCACCGCCTCGTACGAGTACCACGGCGGATTCCGCCTGCGCACGCTCTCGGCGTAGGCGCCGGATGCGCAGACCAGCGGGGCCGTTAGGCTCACCTCGGTGAACTTCCAGGAGATGATCCGCGCGCTCGAGGGCTACTGGGCCGACCAGGGCTGCGTCCTGATGCAGCCGTACCACACCGAGCTCGCGGCGGGGACGATGAACCCGGCGACGTTCCTTCGGTGCCTCGGCCCCGAGCCGTGGAAGACCGCCTACGTCGAGCCGGTCATCCGACCGCTGGACGGCCGCTACGGGGAGAACCCGTACCGCTTCCAGCACTACTTCCAGTACCAGGTGATCCTGAAGCCGGCGCCCGAGGACGTCCTCGACCGGTACTTCGGGTCGCTCGAGGCGATCGGGATCGATCTGCGGCGGCACGACATCCGGCTCGTCGAGGACGACTGGGAGCAGCCCACGCTCGGCGCCTGGGGGCTCGGCTGGGAGGTCTGGTGCGACGGGATGGAGATCACCCAGTGGACGTACTTCCAGCAGCTCGGCGGCATCGACGTCGAGCTCGTCCCCGCCGAGATGACATACGGGCTCGAACGGCTCGGCATGTTCCTGCAGGGCGTGCGCACCGCTTTCGACCTGGAGTGGGCGCCGGGGGTCACCTGGGGCGACGTCTACCGCGAGAGCGAGCGGCAGTGGTCGGCGTACAACTTCGAGCTCGC
>DATIXI010000038.1:0-23974 GCA_035518635.1 Gaiellaceae bacterium | reverse complement strand
GCGCGGCGGATCTGGGCGCGCGAGCTCCGCGAGCGCTACGGGGCGAAGAACCCGCGCTCGTGGCTGATGCGCTTCCACACGCAGACCGCCGGCGTGTCGCTGACGGCGCAGCAGCCGGAGGTGAACATCGTGCGCACGGCGCTCGAGGCCCTGGCGGCGGTGCTCGGGGGCACGCAGTCACTGCACACCAACTCGTTCGACGAGGCGCTCGCCCTGCCCACCGAGGACGCGGCCCGGATCGCGCTCCGCACGCAGCAGGTGATTGCCCACGAGACGGGCGTCGTCAACACGATCGACCCGCTCGGAGGCTCGTACTACCTCGAGGACCTGACGAACCGGCTCGAGGCGGAGGCGTACGACTACTTCGACCGGATCGAGAAGCTCGGGGGTGTCGTCGCCGCGATCAAGGAGAACTTCTTCCAGCGTGAGATCGCCGAGGCGTCGTTCCGGTACCAGCACGAGCTCGAGGCAAAACAGCGCGTGATCGTCGGGGTCAACCGCTACGAGCTCGCGGACGAGCCCGAGATCGAGATCCTCCGGATCGATCCGGCGCTCGAGCAGCAGCAGGTGGAGCGCGTGCAGGCCACGCGCGCCCGGAGGGACTCGGCGGCTGTCGAGCGCACGCTCGCGGCGCTCACCGAGGGCGCGAAGAGCGAAGACGTGAACCTGATGCCGCTCATCATCGACGCGTCACGGGCCTACGCGACGCTCGGCGAGATGTGCGGAGCCCTGCGCGAGGTATGGGGCGTCTGGCGCGAGACGCCGGTCTTCTAGGTCGCGCTAACTCCGGGCTGGTTTCGCGCGTCTATCCTCTTGAGAGGCGGCTCCGTCGATGAGGCAAATCGTGACTTCGAAGTCCCTGAACAAGTGGCTGCCCCTGTTTGCGGGCCTCGTCCTGGCTGCGGGCGTGCTCACGTTCATCGTGGTCAAGTGGAACAACACGGCCGAGAACATCAACTCACCCGTCTCCAACCAGCCCGCCCAGGTGGCGCCGCCGCCGCCGCCGCCCGCCCCGTTCACGCAGGATGCGAGGCACGTCGCCGCCCGCTTCATCGCAACGGCCGTCGCCCGCAAGAACCTCGCCGAGGCCTGGAACATCACCGGGGACAGCATCAAGGGCGGCCAGAGCTACAAGTCGTGGCTGACCGGGGACATCGCGGTCGTCCCGTACCCGGCGAGCAAGAACGCCGGGATGATCGTCAAGTACTCGAACAAGAACGCGGTCGAGCTCTATCTCGCCCTCGCGCCCAAGAAGGGCGAGAAGATCAAGCCGCAGACGTTCATCATGGACCTCGCACGGGTGGGCGCTCCGGGCCACAAGCACTGGGTTGTCAATTACTGGGCGCCGTACAGCGTCCCGCAGGTCCCGGTCGGATCGTAGGGGTCGAAAGGGCGCCGAGGAAAATCCGTACCCACGCCGCAGAAGGTCTCCCTAGAATCTAGGCATGGGCAGGAGCGCGCGGGCACTTCTCTCGTCTCCGCGTAGGCGCCGCCGGCTGCTGGTGCTCGTGATCGTCCTCGTGCTGGCCGCGGGCGTGGGGCTGCTGATCGCGCTCGAGCGCAACACGGCCACCTCCACGTCGTCGCCGGTGACGCCCGGGAAGCCGTTCGTGCCCGCGCCGCAGCCGAAGAACGTCAGGTTCACGAGGACGGAGGCCGCAAGCGTCCTCCCGGTCGTCCAGCGCTTCGTCCACGAAGCAGTCGACCGCAAGGACATGCACTCGGCGTGGGCGATCACCGCTCCGGCACTGAAGGCCGACACCCCGCGCAAGGACTGGGACCGCGGCGAGAACACGGAGATCGTCCCATACCCGGTCGACCACGCGAAGTGGGAGCTCGACTACAACTACGGCAACACGGTCGGCTTCGACGTCGCAGTCTTTCCGAGGGCCCACTCCGGCGTGAAGGTCGCGATGATCTTCTTCATCGAGCTCAAGCGCGTGCGCCACGGCGGGCACAAGATGTGGCTCGTCGACCAGTGGCAGCCGTCGCCGGGCTCGGCGATGGCCGCCGCGAACGGGTCGAACGGTCCGGCGATCGGCAAGGCGCCGGCTCCCGAGGCCCGACTGAGCTCGATCTGGCTGCTTCTACCGCTGGGCATACTCTCGCTGATCTTCGTGATCCCGCTCGTCCTCGCCATCCGTGGCTGGCACGCGGGTCGCCGGGCGCGCATCGAGCATGAGCGAAGCCTCCCTCGCCTTCCAGACTACGGCTCCAGGTCGCGCTAGCCCGGCGGGCTAGATCTCGACTTCCATCCCGTCCCACGCCTGCTCAAGGCCGGCGTCGAGCGGGCGCTCGAACGGTCGGTGCGTGAGAAGGAGGCGCTTGGCGCCGGAGGCCTCGAACGCGGCGATCGCCTCCTCGGCGCTCAGATGCCCGCGCTTGCCGCCCTCCGGGTTGGGGGCGAGGAGCGTCGCCTCGCAGACGAACAGGTCGGCGTCGCGGGCGAGCGCGACCAGCTCGTCGCTCGGGCCCGAGTCGCCCGAGTAGCTGAGGACGGTCCCGTTCGCCGAGGCCCGGAAGCCGAACGCGACGAGGTCGTAGTGCAGGACCCGGTGCGCCGTGACCTCGAAGCCTGCGGCCTCGAACGGCTCGCACTCGGCGTACTCGTGCATCTCGAAGGCTTCCTCGAACATCCCTGGCTGGCCGATCCGAGCCCCGATCGAGCCGAGCATCTCCCGCCCGTCGGGCGGGACCCAGAGCTCCGGCCGCTCGACGTCCTGGCCCGGCCCGAGCGTCGCGCCCCAGACCCAGGGCACGAGATCGCCCCAATGGTCGAGGTGCCAGTGGGTGATCGCGATCGCGTCCAGCGTCGGCCAGGCCTCGGACTCCCTGAGCCGCGCGAGGACGCCGGGGCCGCAGTCGAGCAGCAGCCGGCCGGGGCCCTCGAGGAGGTAGCCGGACTGCGCCCCGCCGGGGTTCGGCCAGGCCGGGGAGCAGCCGACGATGGTCAAATTCAGGCTCATATACTTCGGTTCGTGGCGCGCAAGATCCGTGTCGTCATAGCAAAGCCCGGTCTTGACGGCCACGACCGGGGGGCCAAGATCATCGCACGGGCGCTCCGGGACGCGGGCATGGAAGTCATCTACACGGGACTTCATCAGACGCCGGAGCAGATTGTCGAGACCGCGATCCAGGAGGACGCGGACGCGGTCGGCATCTCGATCCTGTCCGGCGCGCACATGACGCTCGTGCCGCGGATCCTCGAAGGCCTGAAGGAGAACGGTGCCGAGGACGTGCTCGTGGTCGTCGGCGGAACGATCCCGACCGAAGACGCCGAGGAGCTGCGCGCCCAGGGCGTCGCGGCGGTGTTCACGCCGGGGGCGCCGATGTCCGAGATCGTCGAGTTCCTGCAAGAGAAGGTTCCCGCATAGCCGTTCTCGTCGAGCGGGAGGGCGGGATCGCGATCGTCACGGTCGACCGGCCGGAGGCGATGAACGCGCTCGACCGGCCGACCCTCGAGGAGCTGCGCGACCGCCTCGCCGAGCTCGCGGAGGACGCGGAGGCGCGCGTCGTCGTGCTCACGGGCTCCGGCGAGAAGGCGTTCGTCGCGGGCGCGGACATCAAGTACATGAGCGGCCTCGAGGTCGAGGAGGCGAAGGAGTGGGGGGCGCTGGGCCACGAGGCGGGAGGGCTGCTCGAGACGATGCCCAAGCCGACGATTGCGGCGATCAACGGCTTCGCGCTCGGAGGCGGCTGCGAGCTCGCGCTCGCGTGCGACTTTCGCTATGCATCCTCGGGAGCGCGGCTGGGCCAACCCGAGATCAACCTCGGGATCATCCCCGGCTGGGGCGGCACGCAGAGGCTCGCGCGCGCCTGCGGGCTCGGCGTGGCCAAGGACCTGATCCTGACCGGCAGGCTCGTCGCCGCCGAGGAGGCGCTCGCGCTCGGCCTCGTCAACGGCGTCCACGACCCGGTGCTGGAGAAGGCGATTAAGGTGGCGAGCCTCCTCGCCTCCAAGAGCCCGATCGCGCTCGTGGCCGCCAAGCGCGCGCTGAACGACGCACTCCAGGGCGACCACGCCCGGAACCTGGAGCGCGAGGCCGAAGAGTTCGGCGGCCTCTTCGGCACCGAGGACGCTCGGGAGGGCCTGACGGCCTTCGCCGAGAAGCGCGAGCCGGTCTTCCGCGGCCGCTAGGCCGGAAGCTCCGCCAGCAGTGCCTCCACGCTCTCGATCATCGGGACGATCCCCTTTGCCTGGAAGCGCCGCAAGCAGGCCCCGGCCTGGTCGCGCGCCTCTCCGCTCTTGCCCGAGTGGGCGAGAATCTCGGCGAGCGTGAACCGTGGGTCTTCGAAGAGCGGCACGTGCCGCTCGTCGCCCTGGGCGAGCGCGGCGCGGGCGAGGCTCTCCGCTTCTCCCAGACGACCACGGCCCGCGGCGATCCGCGCCTGGAGCACGAGATCGAGGGCATCCGGGTCGCCGAGCGCCTGGGCGCTGCTCAGCCAGGTCTCGGCCTCGTCCATGCGGCCCTGAGCCGTGAGCGCACTGCTGACCAGGTAGGCCTCGGAGGCCTGATACGTGCGGTCGCCCATCTCCTCGAGGATGGCGTAGGCAGCTTTCGCCTCGTGCTCCGCTGCCTCATAGTCTCTGGCCAGCATCTCGACGAGGACGGCGACGTCCGTCGAGTGAGCCCTGAGGTGACGGAGGCCGAGGTCGTCCATGATGGCTCGGGCAGAGGCGATCGTCTCGCGTCCCCTGGCGAGATCGCCCGCGAACGCCTCGAGACCCCCGATCCGGATCAGGCAGTTCGCCTGAACGCGCCGGTTGGAGGTCCCGTCGAGGATCGCCCTGCAGCGGGCCAGTGCCGGCTCGACATGCTCCGGGCCCCAGAGGGCATCGGAGACGATGAACCTGATGATTGCGGTCTCGCGCCGTTCGTCTCCGGCCTGGCGCGCGTGCGCGAGCGCGCGGTCCTGGAGCTCGGTGCCGGTCACGTAGTCGTTGTCCCACGTCGCCAGCTTGCCCAGCAGGCGAAGAGCATCTGACGCTCCTCGGTCGTCTCCCGCCTGCTCGAGGGCGGCCACGAGTGGCGCGATTTCCCGTCGGATGTCTCCGTGTGCCTGCGATCCCTCGGTCTGGACGCGAACGCTGGCGAAACCGACTCGGGCCCTGGCGACGAGGAGCGGATCGCCGATGCTCGCCGCGCGGGCGACGGTGTCGCCGAGGAGCGATTCTGCCTCTGCCAGGCGCCCACCTTCGAGCAAGGCCTCGCCGCGATCGACCTCGAGCTCGATGCGAGCCGGATCGTCCTGCTGGAGCAACGCGGTGGCCCGCGCCAGGAGGTTGACCGCTCCGTCCATGTCTCCGCGTTCGAGCGCGCGCCTGCCCGCGGCGCCGAGCTTGCCCGCGGCCCGGCCCGCGAGCGCCGGATCGGGCGCTCCGAGCTCGTCGCCGTAGCGGGCCGCCTGCTCGAGGTGGTACCCGAGGATCTCGTCGTACTCCTCCGAACGCTCGGCGAGCTTCTCCTCGAACCAGGAGACGAGGCGCTCATGCAGCTCGCCGCGAAGCCTCTTCGGCATCGACTCGTAGGCGGTGTCGCGGATCAGAACGTGGCCGAAGCGGAAGCCGTCGTCGCCGAGGAACACCGCGCGATCCGGACGGATGAACTCCTTGCGGACGAGCGTGACCAGGTGCGAGCTCACTGCGGCGCGTTCCGAGGCCGGAAGGAGCTCCGTGACCGCTCCGCGGTGGAACAGCCGACCCTCGACGGAGGCACGCTCGACGACTGCGCGCTCCTCCGGCTCGAGCCGGTCCAGGCGGGCCGAGAGCAGCGCCTGGATCGTCGGCGGCATCATGAGCTCGCTCTCACCGCCTTCGGCCCGCATCGCTAGGAGCTGCTCGACGAAGAGCGGGTTTCCCTCGGCGGCCGCGACGATCCTCGCGCGTACGTCGCGGTCCACCTCCTGCAGCTCGTCGACGAGCGTCTCCGAGTCCGCGACCGGGAGCGGCTCGAGGCTGACCAGCACCGTGCTCGGCCGCGGGTTCGACCAGGACGGGCGCTCCTCGAACAGGTCGGGCCGCGCCGTGCAGAGGACGAGCAGCGGCGCATCCGCGGCGAAGCTCACCACGTACTCGAGCAGGTCGAGCAGCGGAGGTTCCGCCCAGTGGATGTCGTCCACGACCACGATCAACGGCCGGTCGCGAGCCAGCGCCTCGAAGAGCTTGCGCGCCGCCCAGGAGATCTCCTCCGGCGAGCCCCCGGCCGGTCCGAGCGAGATCGCGCCGACGATGCGGTCCGCGACGAAGGTGGCCTCCTCGCCGCCGACGAGCCCGGCGATCAGTTCGCGAGGGCTCTCCCCGCCCACCTGGCGGACGATTTCGCCGAGCGGCCAGTACGTGATGCCCTCTCCGTAGGGTAAGCAGCGCCCGACGAGAATCCGCGCTTGGCCTTCAGCGCCCGCGAGGAACTCGCGGGCGAGGCGCGACTTTCCGATCCCGGGCGGACCGACGATCGTGCAGAGCTGGGGCGCCTGCTCCTCGGCGGCCCGGACGGATGCACCACGCAGCGCTTCCAGTTCCCGGGCCCGCCCGACGAAGGGGGCGTCGATCGGCTGGGTAAAGGCGGGCGCGTCCGGCAGCACCTCGAGCAGGCGGAAGGCCGGAACGCCGGCCGACTTTCCTTTGAGCTCGAGGGGCGCCACAGGCTCGGCGCGCACACCGTCGCGGACGAGGTGCTCCGTCTGCTCGCCGATCAGGACCTCCCCCGAGCCGGCCGCCTGCTCGAGGCGAGCGGCGACGTTGACGGCGTCGCCTGTGACGAGCGTCTCGCCCGATCCCGCGGCGACCTCGCCGGTGTTGAGGCCGATGCGGACATCGAGGCCGAGCCGGCCGACCGCCTCCCGCATCTCGGCCGCGGCGCGGACCGCACGCAACGCGTCGTCCTCGTGGACGTGCGGGATGCCGAACACGGCCATCGCCGCGTCGCCGACGAACTTCTCCACGGTCCCCCCGTGGCGCTCGAGGATCGCGCGCAGCTCCGCGTGATAGGCGGCCATCAGCCCCCGGAGCACCTCCGGATCGGTGCGCTCGCCGAGCGCGGTCGAGCCGACGAGGTCGCAGAACAGGACCGTGACCGTCTTGCGCATATCGGCCTGCGGCCCTGCGGCGAGCTCGGCCCCGCAGCTTCCGCAGAAGCGGAAGCCGTCCGGATTCTCGGCGCCGCACGAGACGCAGACCGTCACGGGCCGAGTCTAAGCCCGCGCCTCGGCGCTGCTAGGGCCCGGCGACCGAGATCAGCGAGGCGCTGAGGGCGAGGTCGTCGCCGCGTTCAGCTTTGAGCGTCGCCGGCGCCGCGGAGGTCCAGAGCTCGACCGACTCACCCTCCGTCGCGTCCATCAGGTCGGTCGAGGCGCCAGGAGCGCCGAACTTCCGCACCGACTGGACGATCGCGGTGGACGGGACGAGCACGAGCAGGGTCCTGGAGATCGACGGCTGCTTCTGGGCCATCGGCCAGGCGCTCACGCTACGGACCTTGATCCGGATCGCGTCCTCCGAGACCGCCGTGATCTTCCCGCGGAGCTTGAGCGTGAACGGCGTGCCGCGCGGCACGGCGAAGAGCAGATGCGTGGCCGTCTGGAGGGTCGGGTAGGGGTCGACCGCCGCGCCTCGCCCCGGATGGACCTCGAAGTGCAGGTGCGGGTGGAGCCCGTTCGCGTCTCCGGAGTCGCCCACGTACCCGATCACCTGCCCGGCCGACACCTTGGCGCCGTTCTTCAGGCCCTTCGCGTAGGCCGTGCCCGCCACGCACTTGCCGCGGTTGTCGTCTTGCTTCGTGAGGTCGTTGTTGAGGTGGATGTAGTAGTAGGTCGTGCCGCTCGCGCCGTAGAGGTAGAGCATGCAGCCGGCCGAGGCCGACCTCGTCCAGAACTTGACCTTGCCCGCCTCGGCCGCGAGCGCGAGCGCGCGCTTCGGGGCGAGGATGTCGATCCCCTGGTGTCGTCCGCCGGGGCGCGGATCGCCGAAGTCGTCGGTGTAGGTGGTCGGCCCGAGCACCGGGAAGACGACCGGCGTGGTGGGCGCGGGGGTCGCCTTCGGGCCCGCGGCAGCCGTCGAGACCACGAGGGTCACGAAGAGCGCGAGTGCGAGAGCGAGAACTGCTCGGGCTGTCGTCCCGGAAGGGTTCACGGGCGGCCGAAGGGCGGGACCCTAACAGAGGTCTCGCTTGTAGCATCCGCGCCGCGATGAAGATCGCCGTCTGTGCCAAGTACGTGCCCGACGCGGCCGCTCGTCTGCGGCTCGACCCTGCGACCAAGCGGCTCGACCGCTCGGGCGAGGGCGCGCTGAACCCGTTCGACATCAACGCCATCGAGGAAGCGCTGAGGCTGAAGGAGGCCGCGGGCGACGGGGAGATCGTGATCGTCTCGCTCGGCCCGGAGGGCGCGCTCGAGGCGATGCGCAAGGCGCTCGCAATGGGCGCCGACCGGGTGGTCCTCGTCAGCGACGAGGAAGCGGCCGGGTCCGACCTCGTCGCGACGAGCCGGATCCTGGCCGCGGTGCTGGAGCGGGAGCAGGCTGACCTCGTCCTCTTCGGCCAGCAGGCGAGCGACTCCGACGGCGCGGTGCTCTGGGCCGCGGTCGCCGACCGGCTGCGCCGGCCGCTGATCTCGCAGGTGGCCGAGCTCACGCGCGAGGACGGCAAGGTTCGGGGGAAGCGGCAGACGGAGTACGGCTACGACGTGATCGAGGCGCCGCTGCCCGCGGTGCTCGCGGTCTCGGACGCGATCAACGAGCCGCGCTACCCGTCGCTGAAGGGGATCATGGGCGCGAAGAAAAAGCCGCAGGAGACCGTGGCGCTCGGGGATCTCGGGCTCGAGGCCGGTGCCGCGGGTGAGGCGGGGTCGGCGACCGAGGTCTACGCGCTCGGCGACCCGCCGCCGCGAGGGGAGACGCGCAAGATCGACGACGACGGCTCGGCGGCGGACGCGATCCTCGAGTTCCTCGCGGAGAAGAAAGTCCTGTGAGACGCCGCTTGCGGTGCCGGCGTCAGGTCGTGCGGGCTCTGCCCGTGCGTCCGTCTGAAACGACCAGTCGACACCTCTATGCGGAGGAGATGCCGCTGTGAAGACGCTCGTCTATCTCGAGCATCACGACGGCCAGATCCAGAAGGACTCGCTCGGCGTGCTCTCCAAGGCGGCCTCGCTCGGCGGCGAGGTCGAGGCGGTTCTGCTCGGGTCGGGCGTCGAGGGGCTCGCGGACGAGGCAGCGCGCTTCGGGGCGGCGCGCGTCCACGTCGCCGACGACGCGCGGCTCGAGGCACCGCTCCCGCAGCCGCGCGTCGACGTGCTGGAGCGGCTTGTCCGCGACGGAGGCGTCGACACCGTCGTCTTCGCCGCGACCGTGCTCTCGGCCGACGTGGCCGCGGCGCTCGCCGCGCGGCTGGAGGCCGGCCTGAACTGGGACCTCACCGATCTGGTCGAGGAGAGCGGCAGGCTGGTCGGAAAGCGCCCGGCTCTCGGCGACTCCGTGTACGTCGACGTCGGCTGGAGCTCGGAGCCGCGCCTCGCGCTCATCCGGTCGGGCACGTTCGAGCCGGTCGAGACGGGAGGGAGCGCCGAGGTCGTCAGCGTCGACCCGCAGCTCGAGGAGTTCTCGCTCGCGGCGACGATGCTCGAGCAGGCGCACGAGGACAGCGAGGGGCCGTCGATCGAGGACGCGGACGTCATCGTCGCCGGTGGGCGCGGCCTCGGCGGCCCGGAGAACTTCGCGCTCGTCGAGGAGCTGGCCAAGGCGCTCGGCGGAGCGGTCGCGGCCACGCGCGCGGTCGTCGATGCGGGCTGGTACCCGTACTCGGCGCAGGTCGGCCAAACGGGCAAGACCGTCTCCCCGAAGCTCTACATCGCGTGTGGGATCTCGGGCGCGATCCAGCACAAGGTCGGGATGCAGAGCTCGGGCCTGATCGTCGCGATCAACAAGGACCCGAACGCGCCGATCTTCGAGTACGCCGACCTCGGCGTCGTCGGTGACCTGCACGAGATCCTGCCGAAGCTCACCGAGCTCGTCCGGGCGCGCAGGGCCGCGTGAAGCCGTCCGACTACCTGCCGCCATTCGACCCCGCGGAGTTCGTGGTCGCACCGGCCGAGCCGGAGATCGAAGTCGGCGTCCTGGTCGTCGGCGCGGGGCCCGCTGGGCTCGCGTGCGCGATCCGGCTCGGGCAGCTGCTCGAGGGCGCGCCCGAGCTGGCAGAGCGGCTCGGCGACGTGCCCGTCGCGGTGCTGGAGAAGGGCAAGCAGCCCGGCTCGCACCTGCTCTCGGGCGCGGTCGTCAACCCGCGCTCTCTGCGGACGCTCTTCGAAGGGCGCGTGCGGACAGACGCCATGCCGTTCCTCGGCCGCGTCGAGCACGAGTCCGTCTACTACCTGACGCCCAAGCGGGCGATGCGGATCCCTGCGCCGCCGACGATGCGGAACCGCGGCAACTACGTCGCGTCGCTCTCCCAGCTCGGCCGCTGGCTCGCCGAGCAGGCGGAGGAGGCGGGCGCGACGATTCTGCCCGAGACGACAGCCTCGAAGCTGCTCGTCGCCGATGGCCGGGTGCGCGGGGTCCAGACCGGCGACCGCGGCCGTGGGAGGGACGGGGAGGAGCTGTCGAACTTCGAGCCGGGCTCGGAGGTGCTCGCCAGCGTGACCGTCCTCGCGGAGGGGACGCAGGGCCACCTGACCGGAGTCGCGCTCGACCGCTTCGGCCTCGAGGGTGAGAATCCGCAGGTCTGGGCGCTCGGCGTGAAGGAGGTCTGGCGCGTCCAGAAGCCGCTGGACCACGTGATCCACACCATGGGCTGGCCGCTGCGCGGCGCCAAGCGCTACCGCGAGTTCGGCGGCTCGTTCGTCTACCCCATGGGCGACGACATGGTCACGGTCGGGATGGTCGTCGGCCTCGACTACCGCGACGTCGAGCTCTCGGTGCACGACCTGCTCCAGGAGCTCAAGACGCACAGGCTCGTCCGCAAGATCCTCGAAGGCGGCGAGCGGATCGCCTGGGGCGCGAAGACGATCCCGGAGGGCGGCTTCCTCTCGCTGCCGAGGCAGCTCAACGCGCCCGGCCTGCTGATCTGCGGCGACGGCGCGGGGCTCGTGAACGTGCCCGCGCTGAAAGGGATCCACTACGCGGTCGAGTCGGGGAGGCTCGCCGCGGAGGCGGCCTTTGCGTCGCTCCAGCGCGGGGAGGCGCCGGGGCGGTCAGGCGCGCTCGCCGGCTACGACCAGTCGCTACGCGAGAGCTTCGTCTGGGAGGACCTGAAACGCGTGCGGAACATGCGGCCGGCGTTCGAGCGCGGCTTCTGGCTCGGCGGCGCAATCGCCGGAGCGGCGACCGCGACGCGCGGGAAGCTCCCGCCGGGCGACGCCCACACCGAGCGAGACGCCGACCAGGAGCTGCTCAGCGGGGGCGCCGCGTCGTATCCCGCGCCGGACGGCGTGCTGACCTTCGACAAGCTGTCGTCGGTCTTTCTCAGCGGCAACAAGACGAGAGACGACGCGCCGAGCCACATCCGCGTGCGCACCGACGTCCCGCCCGAGCTGGCGACGCTCTGGGAGCACATGTGCCCGGCGCAGGTTTACGAAGCGGTGGACGGCGGTGTCGAAGTGACCGCATCCAACTGCGTCCAGTGCGGCGCGATCACGGCCAAGGGCGGGCGCCTGACGCCGCCCGAAGGGGGCTCCGGTCCCGAGTACACGGTGACGTGACCGTCGAGGACGTCCTCGCCGCGCGCGAGGCGATCGCCGGCCGGCTGCACCGCACGCCGATGCTCAGCTCGGCGACGCTCTCCGAGCTCACGGGCGCACGCGTCTCCCTCAAGGCCGAGCTGTTCCAGAAGACCGGCTCGTTCAAGCCGCGCGGCGTGCTCACGAACCTGGCCGCCCTCTTGCCCGAGCAGAGGGCCCGAGGCGTGATCTCGATCTCCGCGGGGAACCACGCCCAGGCGCTCGCCTGGGGCGCGAAGGTCGAGGGGCTGGACGCCCTGCTCGTCATGTGGCGCGGCGCGAGCGAGGCCAAGATCGAGGCGACGCGCGCCTACGGCGCCGAGGTCGACCTCGAGACCACAAGCCCGGCCGAGGCGTTCGAGCGGCTGGCGGAGCTGCAGGAGGAGACCGGTCGGACGCTCGTCCACGCGTTCGACCACCCGCTGACGATCGCCGGCCAGGGGACGGTAGGGCTCGAGATCGTCGAGGCGCTTCCCGAGACGGCGACCCTCGTGGTCCCGGTCGGGGGCGGAGGGCTGATCTCTGGGACCGCGCTCGCCGCCCAGGGCCGGCGCGTGGTCGGCGTCGAGCCCGAGCGCTCGCGCGCGATGCACGCGGCGCTCGAGGCCGGGCATCCGGTCCAGGTCGAGCCCGACTCGATCGCGGACGGCCTCTCGCCGCCCTTCGCCGGTCAGAACTGCTTCGAGATCGTCCGCGAGCTCGTGGAGCAGGTGGTGCTCCTCACCGAGGACGAGTTGAAGGAGGGGATGCGCTTCTGCTACCGGATCGCGAAGCTCGCCGCCGAGCCGGCCGGAGCAGCGGCTGTCGCCGCCCTGCTGGCCGGAAAAATCCCGCTCGAGCCAGGCGAGAACGTGGTCGCGATCGTCTCCGGCGGCAACGTGGCGCCCGAAACAGCGGTTGCTATCCTGGCCGGAGAATGAAGGCCGGCATCCACCCCGACTACGTCCTGGCAACGGTTCGCTGCGCCTGCGGCAACGAGTTCCAGACCCGCTCGACGAAGCCCGAGCTGCACGTCGAGATCTGCTCCGCCTGCCATCCGTTCTACACGGGCAAGCAGAAGCTGGTCGACACGGGCGGCCGCGTCGAGCGCTTCCAGCGCCGCCTCGAGAAGGCCGGCCCCCGAAAGACCTAGCTCAGCATGTCCGCCCCCATCGGAGGACAGGCGGTCCTCGAGGGCGTGATGATGCGCGGGCCCTCGAACTGGGCCGTTGCGGTCCGGAAGCCGAACGGGCAGATCGCCGAGGTCTGCCGCCCGATCGAGTCGGTGATGAAGCGCCACTGGGTGTTCCGCCTGCCGATCGTGCGCGGCGTGATCGCGCTCGGAGAGTCGCTTGCGATCGGTTTCAGGGCGCTCTCGATCTCCGCGAACTACGCGGCCGCCGATGACAACGAGGAGGCCGAGACCGAGCTCTCGCGGGGCGCGCTCGTCTTCGCGTTCCTGCTCGCGATCGGCTTCGCGATCTCGATCTTCAAGGTCGGGCCCGCGCTGCTGGCCGACCTGCTGCCGATCTCGAACGGCACCTGGTTCGTGCTCGTCGAGGGCGCGATCCGCGTGACCGTCTTCGTCCTCTACCTGATCCTGATCTCGCTCCTGCCCGACCTCCGCCGCGTCTTCCAGTACCACGCGGCCGAGCACAAGGCGATCAACGCCTACGAGGCAGGCGAGGAGCTCGAGCCGCAGACCGTCCAGCGCTACAGCCTCATCCACCCGCGCTGCGGCACGGCCTTCCTGCTCTGGGTGATGGTGATCGCGATCTTCGTGTTCGCGTTCTTCGGGCGGCTGCCCTGGTACTGGCTGATCGTGACGAGGATCGCGTTCCTGCCCCTGATCGCCGGGATCGCCTACGAGCTGATCCGCTTCGCGGGCAAGCACACGGACAACCGGGTGCTGATGGCGTTCCTCGCGCCCGGCCTCTGGCTCCAGCGGTTGACGACCCGCGAGCCCAGCCTCGACCAGCTCGAGGTCTCGATCCGCGCGCTCCGGGAGGTGCTGGCGCTCGAGGCGCACGGCGGTCCGGAGACCGAGCGGGTCGAGGTCATGGCCTGATGGCGATCGAGGAGCTCGTCGAGGAGGTCGAGCGCTCGTACGCCGAGGCGCAGGAGCGGCTGGCCGACCCGGCGGTCTACAACGACCACCGCGAGGCAGCGGCCGTCGGGCGGCGCGTCAAGGAGCTCGAGGGCCCGGCGAAGCTCGCAGCGGCGTGGCGCGAGGCGAACGACGACCTCGAAGCAGCTCGCAGCGACGGCGACCTGCGCGAGCTCGTGCCGGAGCTCGAGGAGCGGGTGGCCGCACTCGAGGAAGAGCTCAAGCTCGCGCTCGTCGAGTCGGACCCGGCCGACCGCAAGGACGTGATCGTCGAGATCCGCCAGGGGGTCGGCGGCGACGAGGCCGCGCTCTGGGCCGCCGACCTCTTCCGGATGGAGACGCGCTACGCCGATCGGCGCGGCTTTGCGGTCGAGGAGCTCGGGGTGAGCCCGAACGAGGCGGGAGGCTTCAAGGAGATCGTGTTCGCGGTCAAGGGCGACGGCGCCTACTCGGTGTTCAAGTGGGAGGCAGGGACGCACCGCGTCCAGCGCGTCCCCGAGACCGAGTCGCAGGGGCGCATCCACACGTCGACCGCCACGGTCGCGGTCATGCCCGAGGCGGAAGAGGTCGAGGTCGAGATCGACCCCAACGACCTGAAGATCGACGTCTACCGCTCGACCGGGCCGGGCGGCCAGAGCGTCAACACGACCGACTCGGCCGTGCGCGTGACGCACCTCCCGACCGGGATCGTCGTCGCGATGCAGGACGAGAAGTCGCAGCTCCAGAACAAGACGAAGGCGCTCCGGGTGCTCCGCGCCCGCCTCTACGAGCTCGAGCGAGAGCGCCAGCAGGCCGAGCAGGCCGAGGCGCGGCGCTCCCAGATCGGCTCGGGCGAGCGGGCGGAGAAGGTCCGCACGTACAACTTCCCCGAGAACCGCCTGACCGACCACCGCGTACACCTGACGGTGCACCGGCTGGACAAGATCCTCGAGGGGGAGCTGGACGAGTTCACCGAGGCGCTAGCCGAGGAGGACCGGCGGCGCGCGCTGGAGACCGCCTCGGCATGACGCTCGGCGACGCGCTCGCAGCCGCGAGCGCGCGGCTCGCGGAGGCCGGGGTCGAGTCGGCCCGCCTCGAGGCGGAGCTCCTGCTTGCGCGGGCCTGCGACGACTGCGCGCGGGCGCTCCTCTACGCCGAGCTCGACCGGGAGCTGGCGCAGGAGCAGATCGACGCCTTCGAGGCGAACGTCGCGCGGCGCGTGAAGCGTGAGCCGCTCGCCTACGTGCTCGGGGAATGGGGCTTCCGGCGGCTGACCCTGAAGACCGACCGGCGCGCGCTAATCCCGCGGCCGGAGACCGAGATCGTGGTCGAACGTGCACTGGAGCACATTCGCGACCGGTCCGCGCCCGAGGTGCTCGACGTCGGGACCGGGACCGGCGCGATCGCGCTCGCGATCGCCGACGAGCACGAGGGCGCTCGCGTGACCGCGATCGACGTCTCCTCCGATGCGCTCGCGCTCGCGCGCGAGAACGCCGAGCTGACGGGCATCGACGGGCGCGTGCGGCTCGTCGAGCACGACCTCACGAGCGGCCTCGGCGAGGCGCAGTTCGATCTCGTCGTCTCGAACCCGCCGTACGTCGAGCCGGACGAGCTGGAGACGCTGCAGCCCGAGGTCCGTGACTGGGAGCCACACGTCGCGCTCGTCGCGCACGGAGCCACCGAGGCCGTCGCCAGCGCGGCGACCGAGGCGCTTCGGTCCGGCGGCTGGCTCGTCCTCGAGAGCGCTGCCGGTGCGGCCGAGCGGGTCCGCGGCGCCCTCGACGAGCTCGGCTATGCCGACGCTACGATCACGCCCGATCTGGCGGGGAGGGATCGCGTGGTGGAGGGCAGATGGACGGGCTGACGACGGCCGACGGCCGGCGCCTCGCCTACCGCCGGAGTGGGCAGGGACCGACCCTCGTCTGCCACGGCGGCGGGCCCGGCTTCTCGTCGCTCTACCTCGCCGACCTCGCCGGACTCGGCGAGAAGCTCGAGCTCGTCCTGCTCGACCCGCGCGGGACGGGCGCCTCCGACCGACCGGCCGACGCGAACGGCTACCGGATCGCCGACTACACCGCCGACCTCGAGGAGCTCCGGGAGCACCTCGGTCTCGAGCGGATGAGCCTGCTCGGCCACTCGCACGGCGGCGTCGTGGCGATGGACTACGCCGCGACGCACCCCGACCGGGTCGAGCGCCTGATCCTCGCGAGCTCGCTTGCACGCTGGGCCTCGGAGCAGAAGGAGGCGATGGAGGCGGCGATGGCGACCCACGCCGACGAGCCCTGGTACGAGGACGCCAAGGCGGCGCTGGAGGCCGAGCAGGCCGGCCAGTTCTCGACCGACGAGGAGCTCGCCGAGATCGGCCTGCGGGAGTTTCCGTTCTACTTCGCCCGCTTCGGCGAGGAAGAGCAGGCGTATCTGGAGACCCTGCGCGCGGAGGTCCCGAACGCCGACGCCCTGCACCAGTGGGAGCGCGAGATCTTCGACTCGTTCGACCTCCGCCCCCAGCTCTCCGGGATCAGCGCACCGACGCTCGTCATCACGGGCGAGGAGGACTTCATCACCGGCCCGCCCAGCGCGAAGGAGATCGCCGAGGGGATCGACCGTGCCGAGACGGTGCTGCTCCCCGGCAGCGGCCACTTCATCTTCGTCGAGGCGCCGGTCGCCTTCCGCGAGGCGGTGCTCTCGTTCCTCGGTGTCCCAGCAGAGGTGTGATCGAGGCAGCGGTGGCGGCGATCGAGGCCGGCAGGCCGGTCGTGCTGCCGACGGACACCGTCTACGGCCTCTGCGCCGACCCGTCGCAGGAGGCGGCCGCGCTCGAGGTCTACCGCCTCAAGGGCCGGGACGCCGGCCAGCCTACGGCGCTGCTCGCGAGCGACGTCGCGGCTCTGGTCGAGCGGGTCCCCGAGCTGCGCGGCCCGGTCGAGAGCCAGCTGCGGGCGCTCCTGCCGGGCCCGTTCACGCTGGTGGTGCCGAACCCGGCCGGCCGGTACCCGTGGCTCGCCGGCGACCGCCCGGACACGATCGGCGTCCGGGTGCCCGAGCTCGAGGGCACGGCGGCAGAGGTGCTCGCCCGGGTCGAGGCCGTACTCGCGACGAGCGCGAACCGGCACGGTGGCCCTGACCCGAGGCGCCTCGAGGACGTCCCGGAGGAGATCTGCGCCGGGTGCGGCGCGATCGTCGACGGGGGCGAGCTCCCGGGCACGCCCTCGACCGTCCTCGACCTGACCGGCCCGGAACCGCGAGTCCTCCGCGAAGGAGCCGTTCCTGCCGCGGAAGCGCTGGCCCGTCTCTAGCCGGCGCAGCGCGCGAGCCGCGGCAGGGATCGGACCGGGACGAACGAGATCCGGTTCCGCGGGTGCAGCGTCTTGCCCTTCGTCCAGCTCGAGACGATCAGCGCGTGCCGGTCGACCGCGACGGGGTCGACGCCGAGCTCGACGTAGCGGCGAACATGCGTGTCGGCGAGGTAGCCCTTGCCCGTGTCGCTGAAGATCACGTACCGGGCGGCGATCCGGACGCCGTTTTCGATGTGGTTCACGGCCTTTCGCGGCTTGAAGATCAGGCGCGGCGTGCCGCCGAGCGAGGGCGACCACCACAGAGACGTGAACCTCGCGCTCGGGTACGCGAGTGCGTGGCCGTCCGTGAACAAGCCGGAGATCCCGCGTAGGTGCGCCAGCGCGGGCGGCGGAGGAAGCGAGTTCCCCGTGCGCGCGTCCGCCGCGAGCATCTTCGTCAGCGCACCCCGCGTGAGCGACTCGGACCAGATCACCGTCGGTCCGTTGACGAAGAACGAGCCCTGCGGATGGCCGCGCCGCACGACGCGGTCTCGGCTGCGCGCGAGGTCGTAGACGTGCAGCTCGCTCTCGTCGTCAGGCCCCGTGCCCTGCGTCCAGGTCGCGAAGCCGTTTCGGACGTCAGGCTGGCGCCAGCCGCTCGGCCAGAAGTTCCCGTCCGGGTCACGTTTCGCCGCTCCGATCTGCGTCACGCGCCCGCTGCGCGAGTCCCACGCGAAGGTCGTGAAGTCCGCGAAGTCGTCGGAGAGCGAGTGATACTCGTTCCAGACGAGCCAGCGTCCGTCCCAGCTGCCGTCGGCCTGGTCGTTCCGCGCGCTCGGGAAGCGGCGGATGCGCGTGACCCGGCTCGTGCGCGCGTCGATCCGGACGACTCCGGAGAACGACGGCGAGTAGAGCTCCGCGAGGAAGCTCCGTCCGTCGTTCGCGCCCACGATTGGCAGCACCGAGGCGTGCCGGGAGAGCCCGACGACAGACCCCGCGACGATCCGCTTCCACGAGGCCGGCTGCGGCGCGCGGCACCAGCCGGAAGCGTCGTCCGTGGCGGCCGCTCCGGAGCACACCACGAGCGCGGCGACGATCGGAACGAGCCGAAACATGCTCCTGACCATACGCCGCCGCATCGGCCAGTAGCATCTTCCCGTGGCCGTCGTCCAGGAGACCTTCGAGCACCTAGCGACCGCGGGCCTGGCCGAGGTCGATCCCGCGATCGCCGAGCTGCTCGGCCAGGAGCTCGAGCGGCAGCGCGGCCAGGTCGAGCTGATCGCCTCCGAGAACTTCACCTGGCCGTCGATCCTCGAGGCGGTCGGCTCCGTCCCGACGAACAAGTACGCGGAGGGCTATCCGGGCGCGCGCTATTACGGCGGCTGTGAGGTCGTCGACGAGATCGAGCAGACCGCGATCGACCGTGCGAAGGAGCTGTTCGGCGCCGAGCACGCGAACGTCCAGCCGCACGCGGGCGCCCAGACGAACATGGCCGTCTACATGACGGCCCTCGAACCGGGCGACACGATCCTCTCGCTCCAGCTCGAGCACGGCGGCCACCTGACGCACGGCCTCAAGGTCAACTTCTCGGGCCGCCTGTACACGATCGCCCATTACGGCGTGAGCCGCGAGACGAACACCGTCGACTACGACGAGGTACTCGCGATCGCGAAGCAGCACAAACCGAACCTGATCGTCTGCGGCGGATCGGCTTACCCGCGCACGGTCGAGGCCGATCGCTTCCGCGAGATCGCCGACGAGGTGGGCGCGCTGCTCCTCTGCGACATGGCCCACTTCGCCGGGCTCGTCGCGGCGGGCCTGCACCCGAGCCCGGTGCCGCACTGCGACTTCGTCACCTCGACGACGCACAAGACGCTCGCCGGCCCGCGATCGGGCTTCATCCTCTGCCGCGAGGAGCACGCGCGGGCGGTCGACCGCGCCGTCTTCCCGGGAATGCAGGGCGGGCCGCTGCTGCACACGATCGCGGCGAAGGCGACTTGCTTCCGGATTGCGGGGACGGAGGCGTTCCGCGACTACCAGGGCCAGATCCGCTCGAACGCGGACACCCTCGCGGAGACGCTGCAGGACGGCGGGCTCGACGTCCTCACCGGCGGCACCGACACACACCTGCTGCAGGTCGACCTGCGCGCGACGGACTGGACCGGCAAGGACGCCGAGGAGCGGCTCGCCAAGGTGAAGCTGACGGTGAACAGGAACACCGTCCCGTTCGACGAGCGCCCGCCGACGGTCGCGTCCGGGATCCGGATGGGCACGCCTGCCGCCACGATGCGGGGCTTCGACGAGGACGACTTCCGCGAGATCGGCCGGGTGATCGTCGAGGCGCTCGGGGAGGGCGCCGACGTTTCCGCGCTCGCAGCGCGGGTCGAGGCGCTCTGCGAGCGGCGGCCGCTCTACCCGGGCTTCCGCGGCTTCACGACGTACGTGACGTGAGCACGGAGACCGCCAGCGGCGTGACGGTGGTCACGCACCCGCTCGTCCAGCACAAGCTCTCGTACCTCCGCGACCGTGAGACGCCGACCGTCCACTTCCGCAAGCTCGCGAACGAGGTCACGCTCTTGCTCACATACGAGGCGACGAAGGACTTCCCGACCGAGCCGGACGAGGTCGAGACGCCGCTCGAGCGCACGACCGTGCAGCGGATCGCCGGCAAGAAGGTGGCCGTCTGCCCGGTCCTGCGCGCCGGACTGGGAATGCTCGACGGCGTGCTCTCGCTCGTCTCGAGCGCGCGGGTGGGCTTCATCGGCCTCTACCGCGACGAGGAGACGCTCCAGCCGGTCGAGTACTACGTGAAGCTGCCCGAACTCGGAGACGGCGAGCGCGACGCGATCGTGCTCGACCCGATGCTCGCGACCGGCCGCTCGAGCGCAGCGGCGATCACCGTGGTCAAGGAGGCGGGGGCGAGATCGGTCACGCTCGTCTGCCTCGTCTCCGCGCCCGAAGGGATCGAGCACGTCCAGAGCGAACACCCCGACGTGCACATCGTGACCGCAGCCATCGACCGCGGCCTGAACGAGCGCGGCTACATCGTCCCCGGCCTCGGCGACGCGGGCGACCGCCTCTACGGGACCAAGTAGTCGTGTGGGGAACGCTCGAAGACCACCCTGAGGTCGTCTACGGGGCGGTCCTCGCTCTGGTGATCGTGGTGCTCCTGACTCCGGCGGTCGGCGGCATGGCGCGGCTGCTCGGCGTCGTCGACAGGCCCGGCGCGCGGCGCCTCAACCGTCGGACAGTGCCACGGCTCGGCGGGCTTGCGCTCTTCTTCGGGATCTTCGTGCCCGCGCTCGCGTTCCTGCCGCTCGGCCGCGAGACGAAGGGCCTGCTGCTCGGGATGGCCGTCGCGACGACGGTCGGCGCGATCGACGACTTCCGCGGCCTCGTCTGGTGGGAGAAGCTCGGCGGCCAGATCGCCGCCGCCGCGATCCCGACCGGCTTCGGGATCTGGGTTCACCGGTTCACCTTCCCGATCGTGGGCGTGCACGCGCTGCCGGAGTGGGTGGGGGTGCCGCTGACCGTGTTCTGGATCGTCGCGATCATGAACATGGTCAACTTCCTCGACGGACTCGACGGCCTCGCCGCAGGCATCTGCGCGATCTCGGGCTTCACGTTCTGTGTGATCTCGCTGTCGCTCGGCCGGCCCGACACGGCGATCCTCGCGGCGATCGTCTTCGGCGCCTGCCTCGGCTTCCTCCGCCACAACTTCTACCCGGCGCGGATCTTCATGGGCGACTCGGGTGCGCTCCTGCTCGGCTTCACGCTTGGCGCGCTTGCCGTCCAGGGCCTCTTGAAGACCGCCGCCGTCGCCACCCTGCTCCTGCCGCTGCTCGTGCTCGCGATCCCGATCATCGACACCTCGTTCGTCGTTGCGAAGCGGCTCAAGTACGGCGATCCCATCTACGCGGCCGACCGCCGGCACCTGCATCACCGCTTCCTGCGGATCGGCTTCTCGCAGCGGCGCGCGGCGCTCACGATGTGGGCCTGGTGCGCGATCCTGGCCGGCGCAGCCCTTGCGACTCGCTTCATCCACCCGCACGCGCACGGCGTCTGGAACCCGGGGAGGACGGCCGCCGTCGGCCTGATCGGCGCCGTCGCGCTCGCGGCCTCCGTCTACATGATCTACCTGCTCGAGATCGTGAAGCTGGCGAACCCCCGTATCCGCCGCCGCGAGCAGGAGGCCCGCGAGGCATCGGAGCGCAAGACGGCATGAGCCGGCGCGCGGCGCGGGGGCTCGTCGCTGCCGCGCTCGTCGTCGCGTTCGCCGCCGGATTCGGGACCGACCGCCTCCTCCGCTCCGAGCCGAGCACCACCCCGGCAGCTCCGACCGTTCGGGCCGAGCTCGGGCCCTCGTTCTCGGTCTCGCCAGAAGTCGTCGGCCTCGTGTTTCTCGGCGGCCGCCTCTGGATCAAGACGCAGGGAGGCGCCGCCTGGGGCAACGAGGGGCAGGAGCACACGTATCGGCTCGATCCGGCCGGGCCGCACCTCGAAGGACCGCTTGGCGTGAAGGTGTCGATCTTCCCCGTAGGCGCGGCAGGTCAGCCGTACGGAGCAAACACCTTCGTGCCGTCCGGAAAGAACGTCTGGGCGGGATACGTCGCCGCCGGGCGGCGGACCGAAAACGCGATCGTGAAAGAGCTCGACCGACGAACAGGCCGAGCGATCGGACGATCGCTGAGCGTGCCCGGTGTCCCGGACAAGATGGCGGTCAACGACGGCTACGTGTGGCTCTTCACGCACAACGAGGACGAGCTCGGCATGCGGCTCTGGCAGATCGACCCGCGCCGCCACGCGCTGGTCGGTTCCCCGCTGCGGATCGCGGACGCCGAGATGGAGGACACGGCCCCGGTCGCGACCTCGAAGCAGCGCCTGTGGCTGTCCAGTGCCGGGAAGCTGTTCGAGATCGACCTCGTCGAACAGGCGCCGAGCGTGACGTAGACACCTCCGTTCCGATGTACAAAGTTCTGCAAAAACCCCGCAGCTGAGCCGCTTTGGGCTGTCACAAGCTCGAACGCCCGTTTGGTATGCTCGCCCCGATGGAGCCCACCCCCAGCGCGTCGTTCGAGCCGGCCGGCGCCGGTGCGCTCCTCGGGGGTGTTACCGTCGCCTGCGTGGCGGTGGGTGCGCTGATCGGCTGGGCAGCCGGCTCGGTCGGGCTCGGGATCCTCGGGGGCGCGTTCATCGGCGTCCCGCTGGGTGTCGCCGCCGTCTACTGGCGCTACCGGCACGCGATATGACCCGCATCGGCATCCTCGGAGCACCCCGCCCGGCCCCTCGCGGCTGGACGGCCACGCTCGGCGGCGGGCTCGTGATCGCGCTCGCCCTCCCGGTCTTCCTCATCGCCGGCTGGCCGCTCTCGGGCTGGGCGATTGCCGCGGTGCTGTGGGTCGGCGTGCAGGCGTTCGGCCTCCTGCTCGGGCGGCTCAGGCCCTCTCCGGACAACATCGCCGGGTCCGGCGCGCTCGCATTCGGGATGATGCTCCGGTTGCTGGCCGTGCTCGTGGTGCTCCTCGCGGTTGCCTCGTCGAACCCCGACGTGGGCCTCGCCGCCGCACTCGTCTACGGCCTCGCCTACACGGCCGAGCTCGGGCTCTCGCTGCTCGGCTACTACGGCCAGGAGCCGACCGCGTGAAGCGGCTCGTGTTCGCCGCGTGCCTGCTCGCGCTGGCGCTCCCCGCGCCGGCCTTCGCGCGCGGCCACTTCGACCCGACGACCGAGTTCGAGCAGCACAAGTGGGTGAAGATCCAGATCGGCCCGCTCGACCTCTCGATCACCAAGGCCGTCGTCTACCTGATGCTCGGCTCGCTGCTGACGATCCTCCTCGGCCTCTTCCTCATGCGCGGTCGCGTGCTCAACCGCCGCCATACGGTCGGCGAGCAGATCTACGAGGTCGCGCAGGTGCAGATCGCGGAGCAGGGCCTTCCGACGAAGGCGATCGGGCTCTGGTTCCCGTACTGCGCGACGCTCCTGCTCTTCATCTGGGTCGTGAACATCATCGGCTTCATCCCGCTGCCGCTGACCGGCGAGACCTGGCACGGGATTCCCACCTGGGGCATCTACGCCGCCACGTCGTCGCTCGCCGTGACGCTCGCGCTCTCGCTGCTGACGTTCGTCTTCACCCACTTCGAGGGCATCCGCTGGAACGGGCCCAGGCGCTACTTCAAGAGCTGGATCCCCGAGGCGCCGAAGGCGCTCCTCTTCCTGATCGTGCCGCTCGAGATCCTGGGCCAGTTCATGCGCCTGATCTCGCTCTCGGTCCGCCTCTTCGCGAACATGCTCGCGGGACACATCCTGATCCTCACGTTCATCGGCCTGCTGTTCATCCTGCAGTCGCTCATCCTGGCCGTGTTCGTGATCCCCATCGCCGCGTTGTTCTACGTCTTCGAGGTCGTGATCGTCGTCTCGATCCAGGCCTTCATCTTTGCCGCCCTGTCCGCCATCTACATCGGCTCGGCAATCGAGCCGCAGCACTAAGGAGGTTCACACCGTGCTCGGAATTGTCCTCGCCGCCACCACAGGCGACGTCACCAAGGCCGGGAAGGCGATCGGCCTGGCGCTCGGCGTCGGCCTCGGCGCCCTCGGCGCCGGCGTCGGCATCGGCAACATCTTCGGCTCGATGATCCAGTCGGTCGCCCGTCAGCCCGAGCTCCGTGGCGAGCTCCAGGGCATCCAGTGGCTCGGCTTCGCACTGACCGAGGCCGTCGTGTTCTACGGCCTGCTCGGCTCGATCCTCGCGTACGTGCTGGTCTGATGCTGCTCGGCGCGAACCCACTCATCTCGGTCACCCCGGGTCTGATGATCTGGACGATCGTCTGCTTCCTGATCACGCTCTACGTTCTGAAGCGGTTCGCGTTCGGCCCGATCCAGAAGATGATCGACGAGCGCCGCGAGCAGATCCGGCAGTCGATCGAGGCGGCGGACG
>DATIXI010000037.1:0-70363 GCA_035518635.1 Gaiellaceae bacterium | reverse complement strand
TGACCGCGTTCTGGGGGATGGTGACCGTGGGGCGCGTCCTCTTTGCCGCGATTCAGCGTCGTGTCCCGCCCAGGCTGACCTATCACGTGCTGCCGTTCGTCCTCGTCGGCGCGTTCGCTGCCATCGCACACCTTCCGCACGACAAGCCGTGGCTCGGCGTGCTCGCCTTTGGGCTCGCGGGGCTCGGGTGCTCCGCGCTCCTGCCGCTCACGATCAGCTTCGGCCAGGAGGAGCTGACGGCCATGTCGGCTGCCGCGGCGGGAGGAGTGATCGCCTTCTACCAGCTCGGGTACGGGATCGCGGCCTTCGGAGTCGGGCCGGTCCTTGACAGTGGAGTCGAGCTGTCGACGCTCTACGGGGTGGCGGCGATCGTCGCCGTCGTCATGGGCCTCTGGTCGTTCGTCGTCGCCGGCCGGAGCGCCGCGTGAGCGAAGTCGAGATCGCCTGGGAGGACCAGCGCGCGGTCGTGGTCGAGGAGGGCGGAGGCCTGCGCGCCTACTCGGCCGGCGGGCACGACGTGCTCGACGGCTACGCGGCGGGTGAGCCCGCGACCTCGGGCCGGGGGCAGGTGCTGATCCCATGGCCGAACCGGCTCGAGGACGGCCGCTACGAGCTCGACGGGCAGAGCCACCAGCTGCCGCTGAACGAGCCCGAGCGGCGGAACGCGATCCACGGCCTCGTTCGGTCTGCGCGCTGGGCGGCCGTAGAGCGCGAGGCAGACCGCGTCGTCATGGGGCACGCGCTCCGCCCGCAGCCGGGCTACCCGTTCTCGCTCGACCTCCGCGTCGAGTACCGCCTGTCCGCCGACGGCCTGCGCGTTCACACGACCGCCACGAACTCCGGAGCGGAGCGCTGCCCGTACGGGGCAGGCGCGCACCCGTACGTGACCGTCGGGACGCCAACCGTCGACGCGGCCGTACTCCGGGTTCCCGCGCGGACCGTGCTCGCCTCGGACGACCGGGGCCTCCCGACCGGGTCGCAGCCCGTCGACGGCACTCGGTACGACTTCCGCAGCCCCAGACCACTCGACGCGACTCTGCTCGACCACTGCTTCACCGATCTCGAGCGCGACGGGGACAACCTCGCGCGCGTCCGGCTCGAAGACCGCGGGACCGGTCGCGCCGTCACCGTCTGGGCCGACGCGAGCTACCCGTACCTGATGCTCTTCACCGGCGATCCGCTTCCCGACGTCGACCGCCGCAGCCTCGCCGTCGAGCCGATGACGTGCCCCCCGAACGCGTTTCGGAGCGGCGAGTCGCTGATCCGGCTCGAGCCGGGTGAGTCGACGGCCGGGGCGTGGGGGATCGCACCCGGTGTCAGCTAGGCGGGCCGGGGAGACGCAGGATCTCGACGGCCGCAGCGACCAGCAGCGCGGCCCCGAGGCAGACGAGGCCTATGCGCACGCCCCGCATCCGAAAGTGGCTGCTGATCCCCACGAGGAAGAGCACGCTCGCGAGGATGACCGTCACCCGCACGTACTTGTCACCGGTGACGGCCGCGTGCTGGCCCTGGGCGTAGTGCAGGTCGGCGCTGGCGTCGAGGGCGTTCCCGAGCGCTGCTCCCGTGGGCTTGTACTGCGGCATGTACTGCGGCCCCTTCGGAGCGTTCGGGTTACGTGAACGGATGGGTCGCGAGCCACGCCCTGAACGCGACGTCGTACTGCGGCCGGAACCGCTTCTCGGCGACCTGCTGCCCCTTGGTGTCTCCCGCGAGGTAGGCGCTGAACCAGGCGTTGAAGTTCGCGGCATCCTGCGTGCGGAGCACGAACGACTCCGTGATCGCGCGGTTCGCCTTGGTGCGGGTCGCGGAGGCCTTGGCGAGCTTGAGCGAGGACTCGGTGCTCCACTTCGCGGCCGAGTAGCCCGACCAGGCGGCGACGATCGTGACGACCGAGAGGAGAACGGCCTCCGCGATCGTGATGAGCCGGTCGCGGCGCTCGTGCTCCGCCTGCTCCTTCGTGTGCTTGGCGTGCTCGCCGAGCTCCTTCCCGACCTCCGTCGGCGAGAGCCCTTCGCATCCGAGCCTCCTCCCTGGTCGGCCGTACGCTACTAGCGGCGGCTCGTGAGCATGGTTGAATCGCGCCGATGAGCTGGAGCCGCCGCTTCCGAAGGCGCGAGCGGATCAGGGGGAGCCTCTGGATCGTCCCGCTCCTCGGCGCGATCCTCGGCGTCATCGCCGGCGTCCTCCTGTGGGAGCTCGACCAGCACCTCGACGTGCCCGGCTACTTCCAGTACTCGTCCTCGACCGCGAGCACCGTCCTCTCGGCGATCGTCGGAGCGGCGGCCGCGCTGATCGGGTTCGTCGTGACGGTGACGACCCTGATGGTGCAGATGGTCACCGGCACGTTCTCTCCGCGCTACATGCGTCTGTGGTACCGCGATCCCTTGCTCAAAGGAACGCTCGCGCTGCTCGCGGGCACGCTGACGTTCTCCCTCTCGATGCTCCGGCGGATCGAGCCGAACGACGTGCCAAGCGCGGGTGTGAGCGCGGCGGGAGTGCTGATCGTGGCGAGCCTGATCCTGTTCCTCCTCTTCTTCGACCGATGCATGTTCCGCCTGCGGCCGGTGGCGGTCGCCGCGCTGGTCGCACGGGCTGGACGGAAGGCGTTCGAGGATGCCAGGGAGGTCGTCTCCCGCTCCGACGTCGGAGTCGTGCCCCCGGCCGCGGGCTCGGAGCCGAGCCGGGTCGTGCGGGCCGACTCGCCGGGAGCGATCCAGGCGATCCACCTGGACGGCCTTGTCCGGTGGGCACGCGAGCACGATGCGCGGCTGGTGTTCGAGCAGGCGGTCGGCGACTTCGTGCCGACGGGCGGGCGGCTGATCTCGGTGTACGGCGGGAGCGGGAGCCTCGAAGACGCCGAGCGCGAGCTGAACACAATGGTCGCGCTCGGCGACGAGCGGACGATCCAGCAGGACCCGGCCTTCGCGATCCGGATCATGGTCGACATCGCGCTGATGGCCCTCTCGCCGGCGGTGAACGCGCCGACCACGGCCACCCAGGTGATCGGGCACCTCGGGGAGACGCTGCGCATGATCGGCTCGACCGAGCTCGGCCACGGTCCTGAGGCCGGGGACGCGGGAGAAGCGGCGGTCGTCATCCGCACGCACACGTGGGAGGACTTCCTCACGCTCGGAGCGACCGAGATCCGCGAGTACGGGGCGGCCGGGATCCAGGTGATGCGGGCCATGCGCGCGATGCTCGAGGAGCTGCTCGAAGAGGTGCTGCCGGATCATCGCGCGGCCGTCGAGGAGGAGCTTGCCCGCCTCGACGCCACGCTTGCCTCCCACTGGGGCGACTCGGTCGACCTCGACCGTGCCAGGGTCGCGGACCACCAGGGCATCGGCGGCCCGGGCGCAGCCGCCTGACCCGCTCTACCCCTTTGGTGCGAGATCGCCGATCACGCCGACGCGGAAGCCCTCCCAGGGATTGATCCGCTCGGTGACGGCGTCCGCCTGGGGGAACCTTCCCACGGCGGAGATCCACAGCTGGTAGACGGGCGCGTTGGCGACGCCGCCGTGGGCCCACCTCCAGACGCGCGGGTCGCGCGATCCGAGAGGCGAAGGCGCGACCGTGTCGGTCCATTCGACCACGTTCCCGCCCTGGTCCAGCGTTCCCCAGGGAGAGCGGGTTCGGGTCTGGCCGACCGTGCTCAGGCTGGCTTGGTACCTCGACTGGTAGTCGCTCGTGCTCAGGCCGAACGGGTTGACGCTGCCGCAGCTCCCGCCCGCCTGCGTCGGGCACCAGCTCGGCACCTGGCTCGACTGCGAGCCCCGCGGGCTGAAGGTCGACAGCGGCTGGGTTGCGGCGTTGACGACGTTGCCGTCGGAGTCGAGCTGCGAGGGGTGCGGGGCGTCGAACGGGCCGGTCGGGTAGATCCAGTACGAGAACGTGACGCCCTTCGGGTCGTAGTAGGCGGCCTTGATCCACTCGTTCTGGCTCGGGACGACGAAGCCGGTCGAGCGCGTCCGCGTGGCCCCGGAGCTTTGCTTGCCGCGCAGGTCGTACATGCCCTGCTCGCTGTCGCGCGAGAGCCGCACCCGGTAGGTGGTGACGCCGAAACCGTCGGCGGAGGAGGTCGTTCGCGAGAGGATGTCGCCGTTGGTCAGGGCGTTCGCGAAGCTCGCGGCCCGCAGGAAGTTCGCGAAGCCGATCGGCTTGTCCGCCCACTGCGGGTACGCGACGGAGTAGTGCCTCCCCGCGGGCACGCTCGACCCTTGCTGCCGGCGAATCGGCCCGTACTTGGGCCAGCTCGACGGGCTCATCGAGCGGATGTAGAGGTCATGCCGGTTCTCGCCGGAGGGGTCGACGGTGTTGAGGAAGGCGACGTACAGGCGAACCGTGACCTCGAGCTCGCCGATCCCGTACTCGTAGCCGACTCCGCCGACCAGCCGGCAGCCCGAATGCCGGGACGGTGCCTGGCTGCAGCTTCCGTAGACGCCCGGATGAAACGGGACGATCGCAGCCGACGGGTTCCCGGGCCTGCCGACCCTCACCGTCTGGATCGTCACGACGGCTCGGGGAGCCACGCTCTCGGAGTGCGACCGTCCGCCGGAGCAGCCCGTGGCCAAGAGCCCGACCGCGAGAGCCACGAGCGCCGTTGAGCTGCGCATCGCGCGATCCTCTCACCCGGGCACGCGGCCCGGGTCTCACCCCGGAGGAAGTTCACCCGGGTGAAATCGGATGGGCGCGGTGGCCCGGGCCCAGGCGCGATGAGATGATTGCCTCGTCGTGTTCGTGCTCGCCTCGACGACCGTCAATCTCGCGCGGGCGCAGTTCGCCACCACGTCGCTCTACCACTTCCTGTTCGTCCCGTTGACGCTCGGCCTCGGCCCGATCGTCGCGACGATGCAGACGCTGTGGCTCCGGAGCGGCGACGAGCGGTGGCTCCGGCTGACGAAGTTCTTCGGGACGCTCTTCCTGATCAACTTCGCGATCGGGGTCGCGACCGGCCTCGTCCAGGAGTTCCAGTTCGGAATGAACTGGTCGATCTACTCGAAGTACGTCGGCAACGTCTTCGGCGCGCCGCTCGCGATCGAGGGCCTCGCGGCGTTCTTCCTCGAGTCGACGTTCCTCGGGCTCTGGATCTTCGGCTGGAATCGGCTCTCGCCGCGCGTTCATCTGGCCACGCTCTGGATCGCGGTGATCGGCAGTTGGATGTCGGCCTACTTCATTCTCGTCGCGAACTCCTTCATGCAGGACCCAGTTGGCTACAAGGTCGAGAACGGCGAGGCAGTACTGACCAGCGTCTGGGCCCTGCTCTCGAGCGAGTGGGCGTTGTGGGCGTTCGGGCACACGATCTTCGCCGGGCTGACGGCCGGATCGGCCGTCGTGTTCGGCGTCTGCTGCTGGCACTTCGCCCGTGGGCGCAACGTCGAACTCTTCAAGCCGGCCGCGAAGCTCGCGCTGATCGTCCTCGTGCCGATCTCGTGCGTCAACCTCTGGTTCGGCAGTCACTTCGGGATCATCGTCGAGGAGCTGCAGCCGATGAAGATCGCCGCGTCAGAGGCGCAGTGGGATACGTGCTCGAGTTGCTCGTTCTCGCTCTTTCAGATCGGGGGCTTCACGGAGTCCGACCAGAAGCCGAGCTTTTCGATCGAGGTGCCCGACATGCTCTCCTTCCTGGCGACGGGCTCGCTCCACGGGACCGTGCAGGGCCTGAACAACCTGAACCAGCAGTACAAGCAGCAGTACCGGAAGCAGTTCGGCGCGTCCCAGAGCTATCTGCCGCCTGTCCGCGCGATCTACTGGAGCATGCGCGGGATGGCCTACGCCGGGTCGCTCATCGCGTTGGTGGCGATCGTCGGGGCGATGCTCTACTGGAAGAAGCGCCTGGAGAAGTGGCGCTGGTTTTGCTGGGTCGGGGTGGTGACGGCCTTCCTGCCGTTCGTGGCGATGACCTTCGGCTGGCTGCTCACCGAGCTCGGGCGGCAGCCCTGGATCGTCCAGGGCCTGCTGCTGACCGACCGTGCGAGCTCGCCGTCCGTCAGCACGACCTGGCTCGTGATCAGCCTGACCACGTTCGTCCTGCTCTACGCGTTCCTGCTCGTGCTCGACATCGGGCTGATGCGGCACTACGCGAACCTCGACCCGGGCGAGGCCGACTCGGGTGAGGGGGAGGCACCGGAGTCGCCCCCGGCGGTGGCCTACTGATGGATCTGCAGAACCTCTGGTTCGTCCTGATCGGCATCCTCTGGGCCGGCTACTTCCTGCTCGAGGGGTTCGACTTCGGCGTCGGCATGCTGCTGCCGTTCCTGCCGCGCAACGAGCGGGAGCGCGGGTTCATGTTCAGCACGATCGGCCCGGTCTGGGACGGCAACGAGGTCTGGCTCGTCGTCGCGGGCGGCGCGACCTTCGCGGCGTTCCCGAGCTGGTACGCGACGATGTTCTCGGGCTTCTACATCGCGCTGCTCCTGCTGCTGTTCTTCCTGATCATCCGCGTGCTCTCGTTCGAGTGGCGCGGCAAGAGCAAGAGCCCGCGCTGGCGGGCGGTCTGGCTCGGGTGCAACGCGGTCGGGAGCTTCGGCGCGTCGCTGATCTGGGGCGTGGCCTTCGCGGCCCTCCTCTACGGCGTGCCGATCAACTCGAGCGGCGACTTCTCCGGGACGTTCTGGGACCTGTTCAACCTGTACACGGTCCTCGGCGGAGTCGCGGTCGTGCTCGTGTTTGCCTGCCACGGGGCGACGTTCCTCACGCTGCGCACGACCGGCGACCTGTGCGAGCGGGCGAAGATGGCCGCGCGCTCGCTGTCGATCGCTGCGGCGATCGCCGCCGGCGGCTTCCTCGCCCTGACGGTCGACGTCGCGGTCAACCACAACGACAAGGACGTCTTCCCGCCGATCCTGCCCGCTGCCGCCGGGATCCTCGCGCTCGTCCTGGCCGTCGTCTTCGTCTTCATGCGCCGCAGCGCCTGGGCGTTCGCGATGACGGCCCTCGGGGCGATGCTCGTCGTCGCGACGATCTTCACCAGCCTCTACCCTCGCGTGATGGTCTCGAGCACCGACTTCGCGAACAGCCTCACCGTGGACGGCGCCTCGTCGCAGCACTACACGCTGGCGGTGATGAGCGTGGTCGCGCTCATCTGCGTGCCGATCATCCTGCTCTACCAGAGCTGGACCTACCACGTCTTCCGGGCGCGGGTCGGCGGCGAGGAGCCGCCGCACACCCCGGTCGACGTGCTGCCCGGGAAGACGGGCGATTCGCCGACCGGCTGAGGGCATGCCCGCTCTCGACCCGCGACTCGTGCGGCAGGCCCGGCCGGCCCGGGCGCTG
Organism: Gaiellaceae bacterium; assembly: GCA_035518635.1. GTDB lineage: Bacteria > Actinomycetota > Thermoleophilia > Gaiellales > Gaiellaceae > AC-32. Next base: position 63,094 of record DATIXI010000037.1, on the reverse strand, counting down.
CTGGGCCTCGACACCGCGATCGGCCTGCTCACGGCAGTCCTCGTCCTCGTGCAGGCGTCGCTGCTCGCGTGGATCGTCACGCGCGCATTCCGGGGCGCGTCGCTCGAGGACGTCTGGCCCGAGATTGCGTGCCTCGCGCTCGTCTTCGCAGGTCGGGGCGTGCTCGCGTGGTCGTTCGAGGTCGCCGGACGGCAAGCGGCGTCCTCGGTCCTCTCGGAGCTTCGGCTCGCGCTCGTCGAGCGCCGGCTCCGTGCCCACCCCGCGGCCGTCGACGGGGTGGAGGGCGGAGAGATCGCCGCGGCAGTGGTGCAGGGCATCGACGCGCTCGAGTCCTACTACGCCCGCTACCTGCCGCAGGTCGTGCTCGCCTGCGTCGTGCCGCTGATCGTCCTGGGCTTCGTCGCCTGGATCGATCTCGAGTCCGCAGGGATCATGCTGCTGACGCTGCCGCTCGTGCCGGTCTTCATGTGGCTGATCGGGCGCTACACCGAGCACCGCACGCGCGAGCGCTGGCTCGCGCTGCGGCTCCTCTCGGCGCATTTCCTCGACGTCGTCCGCGGCCTGCCGACACTGCGGGCGTTCAACCGCGGTCGCGAGCAGGCGGCGTCGATCGCGGAGGTGAGCGAGCGCTACCGCCGCACGACGATGGCGACGCTGCGCGCAAGCTTCCTCTCGGGCTCGGTGCTCGAGCTGGCGGCGACGATCGGGGTCGCGCTCGTCGCGGTGACGATCGGCGTGCGGCTCGTGGACGGCGGCATCGGGCTCCAGGCCGGGTTGACCGTGCTCGTCCTCGCTCCCGAGCTCTACCTCCCGGTGCGGCGGCTCGGGGCCGAGTACCACGCGAGCGCGGACGGGGCTGCTGTCGCGGAGCGGATCTTCTCGCTGCTCGACGCCCCCGCCGAGAGCGTCCGCGGCGGCGACCGGATCGCGCCGAGCCCGGCCGCGGTTCCCGTACGCCTGGACGGCGTCTCGTACTCGTACCCGTCGCGGAAAGGCCCTGTCCTCGACGGCCTCTCGCTCGAGCTGGAGCCCGGCGAGACGGTCGCGCTCGTGGGTGAGAGCGGCGCGGGCAAGAGCACGGTCGCGGCGCTGCTGCTCGGGCTCGTGGAGCCGACCGGCGGTCGCATCAGCGTGGACGGCGTCGACCTCTCCGCGTGCGAGGCCTCGGCGTGGCGGCAGCAGGTCGCGTGGGTGCCGCAGCAGACGTCGCTGCTGCGGGGCACCGTCGCGGAGAACATCCGGCTGGGCGATCCGTCGGCCTCGGACGAGCAGGTGCGGGAGGCGGCGTCGCTCGCCGGCGCGGACGGCTTCGTCCGCGCCCTTCCTGAGGGCTACGAGACCGTGGTCGGCGACGGCGGTCGGCCGCTCTCCGCCGGAGAGGCCCGCCGCCTCGCGCTGGCCCGCGCATTCCTCCGCGATGCGCCGCTCGTCATCCTCGACGAGCCCACCGCCGACCTCGACCCGGCGAGCGCCGAGGTCGTCGCCGAGGCCGTGGAGCGCCTCCGCCCGGGGCGGAGCGTGCTCGTCCTTGCCCATCGGCCCGAGCTGGTGGAGCGGGCGGATCGGGTCGTCGTGCTCGAAGCAGGCAAGGCATGACCGCGACGCTCCGCCGGCTGCTCGCGCTCGCGGATGCGCCGCGCGGGCGCGTCGCGCTCTCGGTCGTGCTCGGCGCGCTGACCGTGCTCTTCGGCGTCGGGCTGATGGCGACCGCCGGCTACCTGATCTCGCGCGCGGCCGAGCGGCCGGCCGTGCTTTCGCTCACCGTCGCGATCGTCCTGGTGCGCTTCTTCGGGCTGGCGCGCCCGCTTGCCCGCTACGTGGAGCGGCTCGCCTCCCACGACCTCGCGTTCCGCGTCCTCGGCCGCGTCCGCGTCCGCGCCTACGAGCGGCTCGAGCCGCTGGCCCCGGCACAGCTCGAGGGCTACCGGCAGGGCGATCTGCTCTCGCGGATGGTGGCGGACGTCGACGCCTTGCAGAACCTCCACCTGCGCGGGATCGGCCCGCCGCTCGTGGCGATCCTCGCGGGAGCGGTCTCGGTCGGCGTGGCCGCGGCCGTGCTCCCGTGGGCCGGGCTCGTGCTCGCGGTCGGCCTGCTCGTCGGCGGGGTCGCGGTGCCGGCGATCGCGGTCTCGCTCGGCCGCCGCTCGGCCTCGCGGCAGGCAGGGGCCCGCGGCGAGCTCTCGGCCGAGCTCGTGGAGCTGCTGCGCGCCAGCCCGGAGCTCGCGGTCTACGGGCAGGAGGAGGAGCGGCTCGGTCGGGTTCGCGAGGCCGACCGGGCGCTCGTGCGGATCGCGCGCCGGGATGCGCTTGCCGGTGGAGTCGGCGACGGGATCGGCCTCGTCGTCGTGGGCGCGACGGTGGCCGGCGTCCTCGCGGTCAGCGTCTCGGCGCACGCGGGCGGCCACCTCGACCGGGTGCTGATCGCGGCGCTTGCGCTCCTCGCGCTCGCGTCCTTCGAGGCCGTTCAGGCGCTGCCGGCCTCGGCGCGCGAGCTGGCGGCGACGGTCGCGGCGGGAGAGAGGGTCCTCGAGCTGATGGACCGGGAGCCGCTCGTGCGGGATCCGGTCGAGCCGGCCGGGGCGCCGTCCGGGTTCGGCGTCGCGCTCGAGGGCGTGCGTGCGCGGTATGGGCCCGGGGAGCGGCCGGCGCTGGACGGCGTCAGCCTGCGGCTCGAGCCGGGAAGGCGGGTCGCGCTCGTGGGGGAGAGCGGTGCGGGCAAGACCACGGTTGCGAACGTGCTGCTGCGCTTCCTCGACCCCGAGGACGGGCGGGTCACGCTCTGCGGGCGGGACCTGCGCGAGTACCGCCAGGAGGACGTGCGACGGGCGATCGCGGTCGCGGGCCAGGATTCGCACCTGTTCTCCACGAGCATCCTCGAGAACGTCAGGCTGGCGCGCCCGGCGGCGACGGACGGCGAAGTGGAGGCCGCGCTTCGGCGCGCCCGCCTCTGGGAGTGGGTCGAGGGGCTGCCGGACGGTTGGAGCACGCTCGTCGGGGAGGAGGGGCGGCAGCTCTCGGGCGGCCAGCGCCAGCGGCTTGCCCTCGCCCGGGCGCTGCTCGCCGACGCCCCCGTGCTCGTCCTCGACGAGCCGACCGCTCATCTTGACCCGCCGACGGCCGAGCAGCTGATGGACGACATCCTCGCGGCTGCAGCCGATCGCTCGGTCCTGCTCATCACCCACCGCCCGGAAGGGCTCGACCACGTGGACGAGATCGTGGAGCTCTCCGCCGGCCGCCTCGTCGACTCCTTGCCAGCCGGGGCCACCCCGAACCACCACCCGCAATGAGCGTAACGAGGAAAGCGCCACGCGTGTGTGTCGCGGCTGTGCCGAAAGCGTGACTTCGCACCCCGACGCTAGGATCGCGGCCGAACCCAAGCGAGGAGCCAGAGACGATGGAATGTGACGTTGCCGTCCTCGGCGGCGGCCCGGGCGGCTACACCGCCGCGATCCGCGCGGCCCAGCTCGGCGCCAAGGCCGTCTGCATCGACAAGGAGCCGGAGCTCGGCGGCACCTGCCTGCGTGTCGGCTGCATCCCGACGAAGGCCTGGGTGCAGACCGCGTTCGCGCTCAAGGAGGCGCAGGAGAGCTTCCCGAAGTTCGGCGTCCAGACGGGCCTCCCGACGCTCGACCTAGCCGCGGCGAACGAGTGGAAGGCCGGGGTCGTCAAACAGATGACGACGGGCGTCGCGAGCCTCTTCAAGACGAACGGCGTCGAGTGGGTCAAGGGCACGGGCCGGTTCACCGGCCAAAACACGATCGCAGTCGAGGGTGGCGAGGACGTCACGTTCAAGCAGGCCGTCATCGCGACGGGCTCGTTCCCGCTCCGTCCGCCGATCGAGGGTCTCGACTCGGCCCGCTGCGTCGACTCGACCGGCCTTCTCGCCCAGACCGAGGTGCCGAAGCGCCTCGTAGTCCTGGGCGGCGGCATCATCGGCTGCGAGTTCGCCTCGATCTTCAACCGATTCGGCTCCGAGGTGACGATCATCGAGATGCTGCCGCAACTCATCCCGCAGGAGGATGCCGATGCGGCCAAGGAGCTCACCAAGCAGTTCGGCAAGTGCGGCATCAACGTCCACCTCGAGACGACCTGCGACCGGGTCGAGGAGACCGAAAACGGCCTCCGTGTCCATTACGGCGGCGACTCGAGCAAGGCGAGCCTGATGCTCGTCGCGACCGGCCGCGGCCCGGCGGTCGAGGGCCTGGGCCTCGAGGAGATCGGCGTCGAATACGACACGCGCACCGGGATCGCTGCCGACGAGCACAGGCGCACGACGCAGCCCCACATCTACGCGGTCGGAGACTGCGCCGGCTACTGGCAGCTCGCGCACACCGCCTTCCGCGAGGGCGAGGTCGCCGCCGAGAACGCGACGGGCCACGACGCCGTGGTCGACAACCGCGGCGTCCCGCGCCCGATCTACACGGATCCGGAGATCGCCAGCGTCGGGCTCACCGAGGCCGAGGCACGAGAGCGCTACGGCGACGACGTCGAGGTCGGCGTCTTCCCGTGGCTCGCGAACGCGCGCGCGGTGATGCAGAACGAGACCGTCGGCTGGGTCAAGTCCATCCACGAGAGCCGTTACGGCGAGCTGCTCGGGGTCGTGATGGTCGGGCCGCACGTGACCGACCTGATCGAGGCGGGCACGGTCGCGCTCGACGCCGAGGCCACCGTGGAGACGGTCGCCGACGGGATGACCGCCCATCCGACCCTCTCCGAGGCGATCAAGGAAGCCGGTCTCCTGGCGCTCGGCCGGGCGATCCACTTCCCGAACAAGCGCAAGGCGAAGGCGCCCGCCTAGCAATGGCCATCTTCACCCGCCGAAACGCGCTCCTCGGCTGGGGGTACCTCCAGGCGAGGCGCGTCCGGCGCAAGCTGAAGAAGTCGAGCGCGAAGCGACCCCGTGCGCTGATGGCCGTGACCGCGGCGAGCCTCGCCGGCGCGCGGGCCTTCCTGCGCAGCCGCCGCGGCGACTCCTGACCGGCCGCACCGCGACGTAGTCGCTGGCATTTCGCGCCGCGCTGCGCGATCCTTACCGGCGATGACGGATCTGGCTCGAATCCTCGACCAGGCTGGTTTCGAGTACGAGCTGCTGGAGCACGCGCACACCGAGCGTGCTGCCGACGAGGCGGAGGCGCTCGGCCTGCCGCCAGACGAGGTCGCGAAGACGCTCGTGCTCGACGCCCCCGAGGGCCACGTCCGCGTCGTCCTGCCCGCGTCGGCGCGGATCGACCTACACAAGGTGCGGACGTACGTCGAGGGCGGGAAGAACGTCCACCTGGCGAGCGAGGACGAGCTCGCGCGCGACTACCCCGACTTCGAGCTCGGGGCGATCCCGCCCTTCGGCGGGAGCCGAGAGCGCGTGCTCGTCGACTCGCGCGTCGCCGAGCAGCACTCGGTCGTGCTCGAGGCCGGCTCGCACGAGCGGTCGGTCCGGCTCCGGACTCACGACCTGCTCGCGCTCACCGGCGCAGCCGTCGTGGACGTCAGCAAGGAGCAAGCGGCGGGCTGATCGTCCAACCGACCCAAGGAGGGCTCCATGTACGCACGAGTCATCTCGTTCTCCGGCGCTGACCCGGAAAAGCGGGAGCACGCAGTCCAGACGATCACCGAGACCGTGATCCCGATGCTGCGCACCGTCGACGGCTTCGCCGGCTACATCGGCCTGTACGACGCCGACAACGCGCGCGCGAAGGCGATCATCCTCTGGGACAGCGAGGAGACGGCGAGAACCTCGGAGGAGGAGCTCACCACCCGTCGTGAGCAGATCGCGGCCAGCATCGGGATCACGATCGAGTCGATCGACCTCTACGAGGCGCCGGTCATCGAGCTGGAGACCGCCCGCGTCTGACCGAGAGACGCGCGCGGTCAGCGCGCAAGTACCGAAGCGAGGCGCTCGAGCCCGAGGGCGAGCGCCTCGTCGGTGACAGCGAGCGACAGGCGCACCCAGCCCTCGCCCCGTGAGCCGAAGCCCTGGCCGGGCGCGACGGCGACGCGCTGCTCGGCGAGGAGGCTTTCGGCTGTCACGCCGTCCGGAAGCTCGAGCCAGACGTAGAACGTGCCCTCGCAGACCGTGTCGCCGAGCACCTCCAGCACCCGGTCGCGCCGGCGCTCGTACGTGTCGCGCCGCTCCGCGACCGAGCCCTGCGGCCCGGTCAGCGCCGCGACGCACGCCTCCTGGACCGGCCGGAAGATGCCGACGCGGCTGTGGTCGTTGAGCAGGTTCACCCGCTCGATGATCTCCGCGTTTCCGACCACGAAGCCCACGCGCCAGCCCGCCATGCCGTACGACTTCGACATCGAGAACATCTCGACCCCGACCTCCTTCGCTCCGACGGTCGCGAGGAAGCTCCGCGGCCGGCGCCCGTCGAAGACGAGATCGCCGTAGGCGAAGTCGTGCACGACCGAGGCGCCGGTCTCGTGCGCGTACGCGATCGCCCCCTCGAAGGCGCCGTCCGGGACCGCGACCGCGCACGGGTTGGACGGGTAGTTGAGGTACACCGCGGCGACGTCGTCCGTCGGCGCCCGTGAGAAGTCCGGCGCCCAGCCGTCCTCGCGCAGGAGCGGCAGGTAGCCGGTGCGCGCGCCGGCGAGCGCCGGCCCGGAGGGGTAGTCCGGGTAGTACGGGTCGGGGAGCACGACGACCTGCCCCTCGTCGGCGAGCACCAGCGAGAGCTCGACGATCGCCGTCTTCGTCCCGGGCACGACCGCGACCTCGGTGTCGGCGTCGAGCGAGACGCCGTAGTGCTCGCGGTAGCGCTCGGCGAGCGCCGCCCGGAGCTCCGGGAGGCCGCGGAACGGCGCGTAGCCGTGAGCCGTCTCGAGCGCGGCCGCGCCGGAAAGCGCCTCGATCACGTGCGGCGGCGGCCCGGTCTCCGGATTCCCCCGTCCGAGGTCGATCAGCGGCGCCCCACCGGCCGCCGCGGCGGCGGAGACGCGTCCGAGCAGCGCCCCGAAGTACTGCTCGGGCATCCGTTCGACGCGATCCGGCCGAGAACGCATCGCGCGATCGTAGAAGCTCAGTCAAGTAGGCCGGTCAACCAAGTCCGAGTGATGGATGAAGCGGCCCCAAACTGGCGATACTCCACGTGCAACCGAGAGCGCGCCCCGATGCGGCGGGGGCGCCTCGGAGACTGAAGGGCCTCAATGCGGCGGGGCCCGGCAGATTTCAACTGCGGCTTCTCCTCCCAAGGAGACACCCGAAGCGGGGCCAGGCGGCGGCCCCGCTTTGTGTTGTCTGAGTCTTTTCACCTGCAAATCCCCCACCTGGGGGACGGAAGAACGCCCCAAACGAGGCAGCATCCGGTGTGCGCGACCTGACGTCTGGGCCGCAGAGACGGAAGGACGCGCAGGCGTGAAGGGCGGCTCACGGGCCGCCCTTCTTCTTTGCTCCCACACAACCGCCTGTGCCTAGGCTCCGTGGTCGTGGCCCGCTACGTCGGACGCGAGAACGTGCGCAAGCGCCTGGAGCCGCTCGAGGGAGGGCGCGGCCGAACCGTCTACGCGGGAGGTGCGGCCCGGATCGAGGCGCCCGGCGAGAGGATCACCGTGCGGCCGCCGTTCGGGCTCGCGCACGAAGGGGCGTACCAACGCGTCGAGCTCGGGCCGCTCTTTGCCGCGCTGGCCGAGGATCACCTCGTCGCCGCGCTGCTGGTTCGGCTCGGTGGCTACGCGGCGGGCGTCTTCGAGGGCGAGCGGCTGGTCGCGTCGAAGGTCGGCACCCGGTTCGTGAAGGGCAAGCACAAGAAGGGCGGCTCGTCCTCGAACCGCTTCCGCAGGCGCCGGGAGGAACAGGCCCGCGCGCTCGTCGAGGCCGCGGCTCGAACGGCGCTCGGCGTCCTCCGGCCCTGGGAGGAACGGGTCGAGCACGTGGCGCTCGGCGGCGACCGGAGGGCCGTCGAGGACGTGATCGCGGCCGAGCCGCGGCTCGGCTGGCTGCGCGAGCGGGCGCTGCCCCGGTTCTTCGCAGTCCCGGACCCGCGCCTGCGGGAGCTCGAGCGACTGCCGTACGACCTCTACGCGGCCGAGCTCGAGGCCGAAACGACCGAGGGCGCCGGGTAGGCGCCCTCGGAGAGTCGGTCCAGCAGGGCTCTACTTCCGCCCGCGCCGCCCCTTCTTCTGGTGCTTGTGGTGCTTGCCGTGCATCGCCTGCTTGCTCGCCTTCACGGTGAAGACGGACACGTCTCCGCCCTGAGCGGGGGTGTCGCCGCAACGCCCGGAGGCGAGGACGGCGGCTCCGTTCGGGTTCCCCGTGCCGAGCTGACCTTCGCTGAAGCCCGTTGACGCGTCGAAGGTCGAGGAAAGGCTGCCCATCAGCCACGCCTTCGGTTCCTTCATGAAGGCATCGGTGAAGCCGGTGAGCGAGCCGTTGGTGTTCGCGGCCTGGAACCAGCCGGACGTCGGGCCGAGTTCGGTGGCGACCGAGTAGCGGCCGACGACGTAGCCGAGGCCCGTGTCCGAGTTGTAGACGGACAGCGCATGCACGGTCAGCTTGCCGTCCCAGCGCGCGTCGTTGCTCGTCGCGGTGCCGGTGTACGTGGCACGTGTCCTCGTGTACGTGCCGCCGCGCCCTTCGCAACTCGAGGACCTGAGATGCGACACGGTCCCGGCGTCGAACGTCGCCGTGACGGGCGTGAGCGAATCCGGCGTCCCGCCCCGCGCAAATGCGAGCCCGGCGGCGCCGAGCAGGAAGGCCGTGGCGGCGAGCACGACCAGCGGCTTGCGAAGCATGTTCACTCCTTGGTCGGGTTTCGTCACGCATCGGCGCGCGAAGCGGGTTTCGGCAGACCCGTCTCAGGGAATGTGCCTTTGCCTACACTGGCCGCGACCGCTACGGAGGGGAGATCACATGGCTGTCAAGCCGATTCCTGAGGGGTACCACAGCGTGACCCCGTACCTCGCCGTCGAGGACGCGAGCAAGGCGATCGAGTTCTACAAGGAGGCCTTCGGTGCCGAGGAGCTGATGCGGATGCCCGGGCCGGACGGGAAGATCGCCCACGCCACCATCCAGATCGGGGACTCCAAGGTGATGCTCTCCGACCCGTTCGACCAGTCGACCGTCCGGCCGCCGGCCGAGCGCGGTGGGCCGACCGGCTCGATCTTCCTCTACGTCGAGGATGTCGACGCGACGTTCGAGCGGGCGACCGACGCGGGCGCCGAGGTGACCATGCCGCTCGACGACATGTTCTGGGGCGACCGCTTCGGGTCCATCACGGACCCGTTCGGGCACGTCTGGTCGCTGGCGACGCACAAGGAGGATCTGACCGAGGAGGAGATGGCCGAGCGCGGCAAGGTCGCGATGGCCGAGATGGGCGCCTCGTAGCGCGCGGATCGGCTTTCACACTTTCGGCACACGGCTCCGCTCCGGGCCTGCTTCCATGGTCGCATGAGGGCGACCGTGAGGCAGGTGTACGCGCTCGCAGCGGCGCTCTGCGAGCGTACCGGCGAGGAGTTCCCGGAGACACGCGAGGCGGCGAGCGAGTTGATCGACCGGCTGCGGACCGAGAACGGGCGCCCTGCGCCGCCGCGCCACGACGTGCCCGCAGGCGGCGGGCGCCGGGTCGTCGGGCGCTGTCCCGGGACGAGCGGATGAGAGGCCGTGCGGCGGACGACCTCGTCCGGGAGATGAGGTGATCGCGAGGCGAACGAGCAGACGCAGATGACCGGTTGGCCCGCACGGCGAGTCCGACAGGAGGCGGTTCTACACTAGGCCTCCCGTGGCAGAGGCCGGCTTCGTCCATCTACACGTCCATTCCGAGTACTCGATCCTCGACGGTGCCTGCCGGATCCCGGCGCTCGCTGAGCGGGCGGCCGAGCTCGAGATGCCGGCGGTGGCGCTCACCGACCACGGCTCGCTGGCCGGAGCCGTGGAGCTGGTCCGGGAGACGGGTAAGCACGGCGTCAAGCCGCTGATCGGGTGCGAGGTCTACGTCGCGGACGATCGGCACGCGCAGAAGAAGGGCTACGCGCACCTCACGCTTCTCGCGGAGGACAACCACGGCTACGCGAACCTGATCAAGCTGTCCTCGGCGGGCTACCTCGAGGGCTACTACTACAAGCCGCGCGTGGACTGGGAGCTGCTCGAGCGCCACGCGGGTGGGCTGGTCGCCCTCTCGGGCTGCCTCTCGGGTCGGGTCTGCAAGGCGCTCGAGGAGAACCGGGCCGGCGACGCGCGGGCCGAGCTCGACCGGCTGGCGCAGATCTTCGGGCGAGACTCGACCTACGTCGAGATCCAGAACGCGGGCATCGACGTGCAGGCGCGGATCAACCCGCAGCTGACGGCGCTCGCCGAGGAGGTCGGGCTGCCGCTCGTCGCGACGGGCGACGTCCACTACCTCCGCCACGAGGACGCGAAGGCACACGAGGCGCTGCTCTGCATCCAGTCGGGCGACTCGTTGAAGAACCCGAACCACTGGCGCTTCGACACCGACCAGTTCTACTTCAAGTCACCGACCGAGATGGCGCTCGACTTCCCGGGCCTCGAGGCGGCGATGGCGCGCACCCTCGAGGTCGCGGATCGTTGCAACGTCGAGCTCGAGCTCGGGAAGATCCTCCTGCCGACGTTCCCGGTCCCCGAGGGCAAGGACGCCTTCGAGTTCCTGGTCGAGCTCTGCGAAAAAGGCCTGCAAAAGCGCTACGAAAAGGTGACCCCGGAGCTTCAGGAGCGCCTCCGGTTCGAGCTCAAGACGATCAAGGAGATGGGCTTCGCCGACTACTTCCTGATCGTGTGGGACTTCGTCTCGTTTGCCAAGCGGAACGGGATCCAGGTCGGCCCGGGCCGGGGCTCGGCGGCCGGCTCCCTCGCGGCCTATTGCCTCGAGATCACCGACGTCGACCCGATCCGCTACGGGCTCCTGTTCGAGCGGATGCTGAACCCGGGACGGAAGTCGATGCCGGACATGGACATCGACTTCGCCGTCGCGGGCCGCGACCGCGTCATCAACTACGTCGCCGAGAAGTACGGGCGCGACCGGGTGGCGCAGATCATCACGTTCGGGACGATGATGGCCCGCGCCGCGGTGCGCGACGCCGGCCGCGTGCTGGAGATCCCGTACGGCGCCGTCGACAAGATCGCGAAGCTGATCCCCGAGGGACCGAAGGTCTACCTCGACGACTGCCTCAAACCCGGCTCGGAGCTGAAGCAGGCCTACGACGGCGACCCGCTCGCTCGGGAGATCGTCGACCTCGCGAAGCCGCTGGAAGGGCTGGTCCGCCAGGACTCGATCCACGCGGCCGGCGTCGTGATCTCGGACAGGCCGCTCACCGACGTCGTCCCGCTCCAGCAGAAGGGCGCCGACCAGGAGGTCGTGACCCAGTTCGCGATGAACGACGTCGAGGCGCTCGGGCTGCTGAAGATCGACTTCCTCGGGCTCCGCAACCTCGACGTGATCGACAAGGCGGTCGAGCTCGTCGGCAACGTCGAGATCGGCTCGATCCCGCTCGACGACCCGGAGACCTACGCGATGCTGCAGCGGGGCGACGCGACCGGGGTCTTCCAGTTCGAGTCGTCGGGGATGCGCGAGGCGCTGCGGCAGGTCAAGCCGACCGAGTTCGAGGACCTGATCGCGCTCGTGGCGCTCTACCGGCCCGGCCCGATGGCGTACATCCCGGTCTACGCGCGGCGCAAGGCCGGGCAGGAGGCGGTCGCGTTCCCCGACCCGCGCCTGGAGCCGATCACCGGCCTCACGTACGGGATCTGCATCTACCAGGAGCAGTACATGGAGATCGCCAAGCAGCTCGCGGGCTTCACGCCCGCGGAAGCCGATGATCTCCGCAAGGCGATCGGCAAGAAGATCCACAAGCTGATGGCGTCGCTCAAGGACAAGTTCCTGGAGGGGTGCGCCGCCAACGCCGTCACGCCTGCGGTCGCGAACCAGCTCTGGAAGGACATGGAGCAGGCGCAGGACTACTCGTTCAACAAGTCGCACGCGGCCTGCTACGCGCTGATCGCGTACCGCACCGCGTGGCTGCGGGCCCACCACGCGAAGGAGTACATGGCGGCGCTCATCTCCTCGGTGATGAACACGAAGGACCGGGTGCCGTTCTACGTCAACGCGTGCCGCGAGATCGGGATCGACGTGCTGCCGCCGGAGGTCAACTCGTCCGAATGCGACTTCGCGGTCGTCGAGGGCCGCATCCGGTTCGGGCTGAACGCGGTCAAGAACGTCGGCGACTCGGCCGCCCGGGCGATCGTCAGCGCGCGCGAGGAGGGTGGGCCGTTCGCGTCGCTGTGGGACTTCACCGAACGGGTCGACCCGCAGGTCGTGAACAAGCGGGCGCTCGAGTCGCTGGTCAAGTGCGGCGCCCTCGACTCCACGGGCGCGTCGCGGCGCGGGATGCTGGAGGCGCTCGAGCACGCGCTCTCCCACGGGCAGCGCGCGTCGGACGAGCGGCTGCGCGGACAGAGCTCGCTCTTCGCAGAGGTCGAGGAGAAGCTGGAGCATCCGCCGATCGGCTCGGAGGAGTTCGAGAAGAACGAGCTCCTGCGGCTCGAGAAGGAGACGCTCGGCCTCTACGTCTCCGAGCACCCGCTCGAGGCGATCCGCCCCCAGCTCAGGCGGAAGACGGACGCCTCGCTCGCCGAGCTCGACCGGCGCCGTGACGGCGAGGTCGTCACCGTGGCCGGGATCGTCTCGGCGCTGAAGCAGCTGACGACGAAGAAGGGCGAGCCGATGGTCTTCATGCGGCTCGACGACGTGCTGGGAAGCGCGGAGGTCGTCGTCTTCAACTCGGTCTATGCATCCGCGCGCGAGCTGCTCGTCGTCGACGAGGTGCTGGTCGTGAAGGCGCGCGTCGACCACAAGGAGGGGGAGACGAAGCTGATCGCGATGGAGGTCTCGTCGTTCGAGGCGACACCCGAGCGGCGCGAGGTGCGCCTGAAGCTCGACGCGCGCGCCGCGCGGGCCGGAATCATTCGCGAGCTGGCCGCCGTGGTTCGCGAGTTCCCCGGCGAGGCGCCGGTGGTGGTCGATCTCGTCACCTCCGAGGGCCCACGGACGTTCCAGCTCGGGTCGAAGTTCCGGGTCAAGCCGGAGCCGGACTTCTTCGCCGAGGTGAAGGCGCTCCTCGGCGAGGCAGCGGTCGCCTAGCCGAGCACGATCGGACCGGCGGTCGCGGTGAGGACGATCGTCGCGACGCGCGGCGGGCCTTCGCGCAACGTCACCGGGAGCCGGCCGGCACCGAGCCAGGCATCCAGCCGATCCTGGTCGCCTTCGAGCTCGAGCCCGACGAGGCTGACGTCGCCGGCCGGATGCTCGACGCGGGCGCGCCCGGGGAGCTCCGTCCCCTGCTCCCACTGGAGCAGGAACGGAAGGAAGGGCTCTGCCACGGCCTCCTCGAGCCCGGCCATCCGCCAGCGCAAGGTCCGCCCGTCGGGGGTCGCCCGCGATCCCGAGCTCACGGCGAGCCCGAGCCGGGCGGCCTCCTCGTCGAGCCGGTCGGTGCGGACGGCCCAGCCGAGCGGCCGGTCGAGCCCCGGCTCGGCCGCAGCCAGCCGGCGGCCGAACGGGTTCTGCTCCGCCTCGGCCTGGTCGACGACCGCGACCAGCTCGAGATAGCAATCGCCGAGCGGCACGATCCTGTTGGCCGTCCCGAAGCCCGGGTGTCGGCCGCCCTCGATCGAGGCAAGCCCGAACCGGGCCTCGAGCTCCTGCGCGCCCGCGGAAAGGTTCGTCACAGGGATCAGTACGTGGTCGAGCTCCAGGCGACGAGCGTAACCGCCCGAGACGAAGCCGGCCCTCCGCTGCACGTTTGGCCGCTCGTCGGCGGCAGTCAGGTCGGAGCAGCCCGAGCCGGCTTCCGGCGCGACCTTACCGCGCGAGGGTCAGGCGCCGCCTCATGACGAACGCGGCGGCCCCGGCGATCAGGATCGCGACGGGTGCCCCGATCGCCAGGGCGGTTGCGGTGCTGGCCGCGGAGGATCCTGCGCCCGAGCTCGGCGCGACGCGCGGGAGGCCGTGGCGAACGAGAAGCGCCTCGAGCCCGGGGTCGCTCCGGTACCACCCGCCCCGGGTCTGCTCGCCGAAGATCCCCTGGCCGGCCGTCATGTGCGTGACCGGACCGCCTTGGGCGTACGGGTAGAGATCCTGGACGACCCGCCACTTCGTGCCCTCGCCGTCGGGGACGACGTAGTGGATCGTGTACCTCGGGCCGAGGGTTCCCGACGGCCGCCCGTGGAGCATCGGGTCGGGCGACTGGCCGAAGACGGCGGGGAAGAACCCGGCGTCCTGGGTGAGGTCGTACAGCGCCGTTCCCTCATGCTCGCCGTTCCCTTCGAACGAGAGCGTGCCGGCGAGCCCGGGCCCGGAGATCGCGGCCTGGGAAGGGCCTTTGGCGAGCGCGGCCGGGGCGAACGCGGCGGCGAAGGCGAGCACGAGCAGCAGGCGCTTCATCGGAGAGCTCCTTTCGAAAGGTCGCCGTACCTACACCGGGGAGCCGGTCGAGGTTCCGTCAGACTCGCAGGGTGCGCGTCTACGAAACGGTGATCTACGCGAGCGACGTCGCCGCGACGGCCGCGTTCTACGAGGAGGTGCTCGGCCTCCGCCCGCTCCGCGAGCCGAACGAGCTGAGCGCCGTCTTCCGTCTCGACGACGGCGGTGTGCTCCTCCTGTTCGACCCGGCCGGCTCCGAGGTGCCTGGACGGATCGTTCCATCCCACGGCGCCCGCGGCCCCGGCCACATCGCGTTCTCGGTCGAGCCGGACTCGCTCGGTGCGCTGGCCGAGCGGCTCCTGCAGCGAGGGGTCGAGGTCGAGGACGAGCACACGTGGCCGCCCGGCGGGCGCTCGCTCTACCTACGCGATCCCGCAGGCAACTCGGTCGAGCTCGTCGAGGGCGAGGTCTGGCCCGAGACGGGCGAGCCGCCGAGGCGATAGGGTCTCCGCGGGCAGGCGTACCGCAAGAACAGAGGAGAGCACATGGCAACCATGAGCAAGGCGATGAGCCGGTCGCTCGACCAGCCGGACGAGCAGGCGGAGAAGGGCGGCGTGAAGATCGATGTCGTCCACCTCGGCGACATCAAGGTGAAGCGGGCGAGCTACCCGTCGGGCTGGAAGTTCTCGAAGGACATGGGCGTCGACCGCTGCCACGACAACCACGTCGGGTACGTGATCGACGGCAGCATCCACACGGTGATGGACGACGGCGCGGAGCTCGACCTCAAGGCCGGAGACGTCTTCGTCATTCCGGCCGGGCACGACGCGTGGACAGACGATGGGTGCACGATCGTCCAGTTCGACGAGTTCGACGCGGCAGCGGAGCGCTTCGGGCTCTAGCCGGCTGCTGACAACCGAGCGCGGCCTGCTCGCCGCGAGGCGGCGGCGGCAGGGAACCTCGACGGCGCGACGGGTGTACAAGAGCCGGTGGTGGACCGGCCACTGGACGAACCGGAGCTCGTCGGGCGAGCGCGCCGCGGAGACCGCGGCGCGTGGGAGGCGATCGTGCGCATGCACCAGGGGATCGCGTTTCGAACCGCCTACCTGCTGAGCGGGAGCGCCGCGGACGCAGAGGAGGCTGCGCAGGACGGCTTCGTCAAGGCGTATCGCGCGCTCGGGAGGTTCCGGCGGGGAGCGCCGCTCAGGCCGTGGCTGCTGCGGATCGTCGCCAACGAGGCGCGCAACCGCCGGCGCTCGGCCCTCCGGCGCGAGCGGCTCGCGCTGCGCGTGGCCGTCGAAGACCGCCCGGGGGACGCGGTCCCGTCCCCCGAGGCGGCCCTGCTCGCAGGAGAGCAGCGCGAGCTGCTGCTCGCCGCGGTCGAAAGGCTGCCCGAAGACCAGCGCGGCACCGTCGTCTGCCGCTATTTCCTCGAGCTCTCGGAGGAGGAGACGGCGAACGTGCTCAGGATCCGCCGCGGAACGGTGAAGTCACGCCTCGCCCGCGGGCTCGAGCGGCTTCGCACGGAGATCGGGGAGGAAGGGCCGTGAGCGAGCTCGAGCTTCGCCTGCTCGCGCTCGGGCACGAGCTCGACGTTCCGGTGGCGCCCGACCTCGCTCCGGCGGTGCGGGCGCGCCTCGAGGAGCGGCCGGGCCGGCCCTTCCCGTGGCGGCGCGCGGCGGCCCTCGCGCTGGCCGTGCTCGTCGTCGCGGTCGGCGTCGCGTTCGCCGTGCCGCAGGCCCGGACGGCGGTCCTGCGGTGGTTCCATCTCGGCGGCGTGAGCGTCGAGCGGGTCGAGTCCCTCCCGCCGGGCGTCGAGCGCACCAAGGCGGTCGGCCTCGGCCGGCCGATGACGCGCATGCAGGCGGAGCAGCTCCTGGGCTTCCGGCTGGCGCTCCCTCCGCTCGAGGGGAACCCGACCGTGTACGTCCTCGACGGCTCGCTCGCGACGGTGATCGTCCGCGCCTACGGCCGTCCCATCCTGCTCTCACAATTCCGCTCGCCGCAGGTGGAGGCCCTGAAGAAGCTCGCGGTCGACAAGACGACGATCGAGCCCGTGCAGGTGGATGGCCGCCCCGGCCTCTGGCTCGAGGGCGGCCCGCACACGCTGACCTATCTCAGCCGCGATCTCTCCTTCCGCCAGCGGACGGTCCTCATCCACGGAAATGTCCTCGTGTGGGTACGGGAGGGCGTCACGCTCCGCCTGGAGGGGAAATTGACGCGTGCGCAGGCGCTCTCGATCGGCCGCCGCATCTGATATCCCCCAGCAGGGGGAGAACCGAGCGCGCGGTTCGCCCGAATAACACCGTACGATGACTACTGCGGAGCTTCGAGTCGTCAACGACTCCGAGATGGAGCGGGTCGAGCACTGGCGTGCGGAGGAGCTGATCCGCGCGGGTTACGACCCGACCGACGCGGTCGCGCTCGCCGCCAGGCACGACATCGACCTCCACCGGGCGGTTGAACTCATCTCGATCGGTTGCCCGTACGAGCTCGCGATCGAGATCCTGATCTAGCGCCTGGGCTAAGAGACGGTTGCGAGCACCCGCGCCGGGTGCTTAGCTCTTACGCATGGCGCTGCTCGCCAAGATCGTCGGGGCGATTCTCGGGTTTGCGGTCGGCGTGCTCTTCACCGAGGTGATCTTCGCGAACAACCAGGAGTGGCCGATCGTCGTGCCCTTCGCGCTCGCGGTCCTCGGTTGGCTTCTCGGTGGCGCAGCCGCCAGGCGGTTCGCCCAGAGGCACGTGGCCCACCCGTAGCTTCGGCTCGGGCAGGCAGGCGTTGGGGCCCGTGGGCAGAATGTCCAGCCCGTGAGCCTCGCGTTCATTCCGTCGCCCCACGAGAGCACGATCTCGCTCGGGCCGCTGACGATCCACATGTACGGCCTGATCCTCCTGGTCGCGATCGCGGCGTGCGTGTGGCTGACCGGCGTGCGGTGGGTGCGGCGCGGCGGCGACTGGGACCTCGTGCTGCGCGTGGCCGTCTGGGGCGTCGCGTTCGGGATCATCGGTGCCCGCGCGTACCACGACATCACGAGCTGGAACGAGGTCACGAGCCCGAAGTGGAAGGGGATCTTCGCGGTGTGGGAGGGAGGGCTCGGCGTCTGGGGCGGGATCCTGCTCGGCTGCCTCGCAGGGGCCTTCGTCGTCCACCGTTCGGGCGAGCGTGTGCGCGACTTCATGGACGCTGTCGCGCCGGGCCTCCTGCTCGCCCAGGGCATCGGGCGGCTCGGGAACTGGTTCAACCAGGAGCTGTACGGCAAGCCGACCGGCCTCCCGTGGGGGCTCAAGATCGACCTCGACCACCGCGTCGAGAACTACACGCAGTTCTCGACCTTTCAGCCGACCTTCCTCTACGAGCTCATCTACGACTGCGCCGGGGTGGTCGCGCTGCTGCTGCTCGACCGGCGCTTTCGCTTCAAGCCCCCCGCGCTGTTCTCCCTCTACGTCTCGATCTACACGTTCGGGCGCTTCTTCGAGGAGCTCCTGCGAATCGACCCCGCGCACCACTTCGCCGGGCTGCGGCTGAACGCGTGGGTCTCGCTTGTCGTGTTCGTGTGCTCGACCGCGTTCTTCGTCTGGTGGCAGTTCCTCCGCGGCGGCGAGTCGGAGCCGCGCCGGCCGGAGCGCCGCGTGCCCGAAGGCCCGGCCATGGCGATCCCGAAGGGCCGCGTCCGGCCGTCCCGCTAGGTTGCGCCGCATGTTCGTGCGCGAGCTCGAGCTCGACCTCGACGCGTTCGAGGGCCCGTTCGACCTGCTCCTGACGCTCGTCCTGAAGGAGGAGATCGACCTCGCGGAGGTCGACATCGCGGGGATCGTGATCGCGTTCTGCGAGCGGCTCGCCGAGCGCGACGAGCTCGACCTCGAGGCGTGCGGCGAGTTCCTCGTCCTGGTCGCGGCGCTGCTCGAGCTGAAGGCGCGCAGCCTCTTCCCGGACGAGGAGGCGGAGCTGTCGGAGCTGGAGCCCGAGGAGGCGGCCGAGGAGCTCGCGCGGCGACTCGCCGAGTACCGGCGCGCGAAAGAGGCGGCTGCATGGCTCTCGGACCGGCTCGAGCAGGAGAGCGACCGCTACTTCCGCCTCGGCCCCGCGCCGCTCGCGCCGCGGGTCGAGCGCCGTCTCGCTCCGCAGGATCCCGAGGGCCTCGTGATCGCGCTCCGTGCGCTCGCCGCCGAGCCGCCGGCGGTGTCGCTCGCCCATCTGGAGCTGCGCTTCCCGCCGGTGTCGCAGTTCCTCGAGCGGTTCCGTGCGGTCCTCTCGAAGCGGCGGGCGTTCGACCTCGACGCGGAGGTTCAGGGGCTGACGCGGATCGAGCAGGCGGTCGCGTTCCTGGCGCTGCTGGAGCTGCGGCGCTCGGGTGAGATCTCGCTGGAGCAGGCGGCGTCGTTTGCGCCGATCAGGGTTCGGAGGCTCGACGGCGAAAGGGGGACGGAATGGAACGAGATCGCCCGCTCCGCCTGATCACCGCGAGCCCGGTCGACCGCCTAGCACGGACGCTCGAGGCGCTGCTCGTGGTGGCCTCCCAGCCGCTGTCGGTCGACGAGCTGGCCGAGGCGGCGGTCGACGATCCGGAGCGGATCGAGACCGCGCTGTCGCTGCTGACGGAGCGCTACGCCGAGGGGCGGAGCGGGATCGTGCTCGAGCGCGTCGCCGGCGGGTGGGCTTTCCGCGCGTCGCGCGAGGCCGCGGAGGCTTGTGGGCGGCTGGTAGAGAGGCCCGTCGAGCGCGGCCTCTCGGGCGCCGCGCTGGAGACGCTCGCGATCGTCGCGTACCTCGGGCCTGTGAGCCGGCCGGAGATCGCGCGAATCCGCGGCGTCGCGGCAGACTCGGTTGTGGCTGGGCTCCTCGAGCGCGGGCTGATCGCAGAGGCCGGGCGCGACTCGGAGCAGCTCGGTGGAGCCGTGCGCTACCGGACGACGCCGCTGTTCGAGCGGGTCTTCGGCCTCGAGTCGCTCTCGCAGCTCCCGCGCCTCGACGACCTCGGCGACGACGCGGGCGAGATCCGCGCGCGCCTCGAGACGGTCGCCGAGCGCCGCGGCGCGTGACGGCGCCTCACAGTCGGCGGATGATCTCCTCCGCCTCGTCTCGCGTGAACGCCCGGAGCGTCTCCGTGTGCTCGGCGCCGTGGCGCTGGAGCTTCATCAGGATCTCGGCGGCCGTGTCGTCGTCCGGCGCCTCGAAGATCTCGACCACGTCGTAGCGACCGAGCGTCACGTAGACGCCGACCAGCTTCCCGCCGGCGTCCTCGATCACGCGCTCGCCCTCCTCGACCCGCTCGCGCCAGGCCGGGAGCCCCGCGACGCCCTGCGACGTCCAGCGCATCAACGTGACGTACTGCGGCACGACCTCCGAATAATGGCGCCTGTGCGGCTCAATGCCTACCTCGCCCGAGCGGGCGTCGCGTCCCGGCGCAGGGCAGACGAGCTGATCAAGGCCGGGCGCGTGACGGTCAACGGGGAGCCCGGCCGGCTCAACACGTTCGTCGGCTCCCGCGACCGCGTGGAGGTGGACGGAGAGCGCGTGCGGCCGCAGCCGCTCGCGTACATCTTGCTCAACAAGCCAGCGGGAGTGGTCACGACCGCGCGGGACCCCCAGGGCCGCCCGACGGTCGTCGAGCTCGTCCCGCACCAGGCGCGGGTCGTCCCCGTCGGCCGGCTGGACGCGGACACGACGGGCGCGCTGCTCCTCACCAACGACGGGCCGCTCGCACACCGGCTCGCCCACCCGCGCTACGGGGTCGAGAAGGTCTACGAGGCGGAGGTCGAGGGCGAGCCGTCAGAGGCGTCGCTCGAGCGGCTGCGCGCCGGTGTCGAGCTCGAGGACGGCGTCACCGCGCCGGCCGGCGCCCTGCTGCTCGGGCCGTCGACCGTCGAGCTGACGCTGCACGAGGGGCGCAAGCACCAGGTCAAGCGGATGCTCGCGGCCGTGGGGCATCCGGTGACACGCCTCCACCGCAGCCGCTACGCGGGCCTCACGCTCGAAGGTCTCGACCCGGGCGCCTGGCGCGAGCTCGAGCCGGCGGAGCTCGAGCGCCTGACGGCCGGATAGCCCTAGAGACGTGTGCGCCCCCTCCGCGAAGGGGGCGCACACACGTTTGCCACCGGGTCGGGCCCGGTCTCGAAGGCTAGGTCATCGCGGCTAGCGCCGCCGACTGGACGATCAGCGCCTGGGCCTGGGCGATCCATTGGTTCGCCTGGTCCTTGTTGATCGAGTCGTTGTGGAACGCTGCGTTGTCGAGCGCGTCGCGGATCTGCGAGGCCAGCGCGTCCCGCGAAGCGGTCAGCGACTGGATCTGATCCTCGATCGTCGTGTAGCGGCTGTCGTCGCTCGACGTTCCACTCTTGATCGCCTTCGTCGACGCCTCGAGCGTGTTCATGCCGAACGCGCCGAACGGTGCATTGAGCTGCTTGTAGGTCAGGCCGAGCTTCTTGATCGTCCCCGGGTGCTTCTCGAGAGCGTGCGACAGCACGTTCTCGTCGAGCTGGCCGGTGAGGACGCGGCCATCGTGCACGTACGGGTCGTCCAGCCCGAGCAGCGCGAGCATCGTCGGTCGCGTGTCGGTGTGGTCGGCCCACGTCGTGTCGTCGCTGTTCTCGTGCCTGACACCCGGTCCGACCATGCCCAGCCAGGTCGTCGCGATCTCAGGCTGGATTCCGCCGTGGTTCCACGCGAAGGTGGACGTGGGCGGTGTTGTCGGCACCGTGATGCACGGCGTGTTGCAGTTCGGCGCACCGGTGAACAGGAAGTAGTCCGGCGCCGCGAACATCGTCAGCGTCGGCGTCCGCTGCTGGTCGACCGTGACCATGTGGAGCGTCTTCATCTCCACCGGGTCGGCCAGTGCCGCGGTCATGTTCTCGTTCGAGCCGGTGTACGGGTTCGTCGCCGTCAGGGCGCCGACTCCACGGCCGAACGACCGCGTGACCGGGTCGGTGCGGCCGGGGTTGCCGGTGAGGTAGATCGTCGGCGCCATGTCGGAGTGGACCGTGAACGGCGTCGTGATCCCCTGCTGAGTGGCCAGCAGGCCGGTCAGGTTCCCGTTCACCTCACCCGCGAGGCTGTACGTGCACGGCGTGTTGACGCCGTCGCAGCCGGTGGGTGACGGGAGCGAGCCGACGAAGTGGTCGCCCTCCTCGACGGTGAAGACGAACAGCGTGTTCTTCTTGGTGATCCCGTCCGCCTTGAGGCGGTCGAAGAACTGGCCGAACGCCGTGTCGTAGTTGTGCAGCTGCTGGACGTAGTCGGCCTCGCCCGGCCCGCGGGTCGCGTGGATCTCACCCGCGACGCCGTGCTGGTCGTGCGCGTCCGAGATGTAGCCGAACGTCACGGGGACGCCGGCCTCCTGCATCTGCGCGACGTACGAGAGCGTCGTCGAGGCGAAGAGCCCGTCGAAGCCCGGGAAGCCCGGCTGGCCGAACTGATCCGCGATCAGCGAGCCGTCGAGCTTCTTCAGGCCGACCTGCCCGTTGACGGTCGCGGTGGTGCAGTTCGACGTCGAGACCGTGCAGATCGCCGGGTTGACGTACTTCGCCCCGAACAGGCCCTGGAACCCGCTGTACCCGCCCGGTTCGTCGGGTAACGAGTCGGGCTTCGCGTTCGGGTTGTCGTTGCAGATGCTCTTCGTGCCCTTGGCGCAATGGACCGCTAGGCCGACGAAGTCGGTCTGCGCGAGGTTCCGCGCCGCCGTTCCGGCGGGAGCGGCGTTCGAGGCGAGAGCCTCGTTCCACTCGGGCGAGCCCTGGCCGAAGACCTTCGTCATGTCGCCTGCCGGACCTGTGCCCGTGTTCTCGAGAACGACGTTGGCAAGCGCCGTCGCGCCCCAGTCGCAGCCTGCCTTCGTGTACGGAACCCAGGGTGCTTGGGCGTTCTTTGGGCTGCCGCTGTCCCCGTTGACCATGTTGTAGTTCGGGTCGGTCGGGGGCGTGTTGACGTCGTCCGTCAGGTCGGTCCAGTACTTGAACGACGAGGACGAAGCCGTCGACCCGTCCGCCTTGAAGTAGCGGTAGGAGTTCGAGACCGCCTGTCCGTGCCGGTCGGAGTACATCCCGGTCAGATCGGTCAGGATCCCGTTCCCCGTGTGCGAGATCAGGACCGTGTGATCGTTCGTCATGAGCGTCCCGTTGTCCCGGATGAAGTTGAGCAGGTGCGGCATCTGCTCCAGATCCGAGGGGACGTTCGGGTTGTCCCGCAGGAAGTGGACGTTGTCGAAGATCGTGTACACGACGTGCTTGACGCCGTTGCCCAGCTTGCAGTTCGGCGGCTGGTTGTGACCGGCTGCCTTCTGGACGTTTCCGAGTCCGAGCACCGCGAACACCGCCATGCCTGCGACGATGAGGGCGGCGAGGACGGCCCCTCTCCCCTTCATGGCTGACCTCCTCATCCCGTAGTGCTGTTCTCGTCGATCGACCCTAAAGTGGCTCGTGTCGCGATTCAACCCGCGCGCGCAGATTCGTTACCGAACCGTCGCCGCTCTGAGATTCGGTGAGACGTGGGTCAGGCGTCGACCGGCGCGACGAAGCCCATGCGCTCGTACATCCGCGCGAGCGTCGGCGAGGAGACCTCGCTCGCCTTCTCGGCACCTCTTGCGAGCATGGCGCGGAGCTCGTTCTCGTCCGCGCGGAGCGCCTCGTAGCGCTCCTGGATCGGCACGAGCAGCGCGACGATCGCCTCGGCCACGTCCTCCTTGAACTGGCCGTAGCCGGCCCCGTCGTAGCGGGACTCCAGCTCGGGGACGGGGTCGCCGGTCGCGACGGAGAGGATCTCGAGCAGGTTCGAGATGCCCGGCTTCTCCTCGGGGTCGTGCCGGACCTCTGTACCCGAGTCGGTGACCGCGGTCTTGAACTTCTTGCGGACGACGTCGGGCGGGTCGACGAGGCGCACGACGCCCTGCGGTGCTCCGCGGGTAGTCGACATCAGGCGCTCGGGCTCCTGGAGATTGCGGATGCGGGCTCCCTCCTCGGGGATCGCCACCTCGGGCACGACGAACGTCTCACCGAAGCGCTGGTTGAAGCGCTCCGCGATGTCGCGGGTGAGCTCGACGTGCTGGCGCTGGTCGTCTCCGACCGGGACGATGTCGGCCTGGTAGAGCAGGATGTCGGCGGCCATCAGCACCGGGTAGGTGAAGAGCCCGGCCGAGACGAAGTCCTGCTCGGCCGCGCGGTCCTTGAACTGGGTCATCCGGCGCAGCTCGCCGAAGCTCGTGACCGCGCCGAGCAGCCAGGCGGCCTGAGGGTGGGCGGGCACATGGCTCTGCACGAAGACGGTCGAGCGCTCAGGGTCGAGCCCGGTCGCGAAGAGCATCGCGCCGAGGTCGAGCGTCGCCTCGCGCAGCTCCTCCGGCTCGAACGGCGTGGTGATCGAGTGGAGGTCGACGATGCAGAAGAAGGCCTCGCCTCGCTCCTGCGTGGCCGCGTACTGGCGGAAGCCCCCGCTGTAGTTGCCGAGGGTCTTCGCGCCCGAGGCTCGGATTCCGGAAAAGATGCGCATTCGGACGTCTCAGTATCGCAACTACATTTCCAGGAGCTTCATGGCCACCAACGGATCACCGGAACTGCTGATCGTGATGGGTGCGGGGGCGACCCCGGACCAGACCGAGCACGTCCTCGCGCGGCTCCAGGAGGCCGGAGTGCAGGCTCGCGTGACGCACGGGCGCGAGGCGACGGTGATCGGCGCGATCGGGGAGCGCGAGCTGCTGGCGACGCTGCCGCTCGAGGGCTATCCGGGGGTCGAGCAGGTGCTCCCGATCCTGAAGCCCTACAAGCTCGTCGCGCGCGAGGTCTCGCCGGACCCGACCGTGATCGAGGTCGACGGCCGCCGGATCGGCGACATGTGGTTCGGCCTGATCGCGGGCCCGTGCTCGGTCGAGTACCGCGAGCAGACCCTCGAGACGGCCCGGGCGGTCGCGGCGGCAGGCGCGACGATGCTGCGCGGCGGCGCCTTCAAGCCGCGCACCTCTCCGTACACGTTCCAGGGGCTCGGCGACGAGGGTCTCGCGATCCTGCGGGAAGCGGGCGATGAGACGGGGCTCCCCGTCGTGACGGAGCTGATGGACCCGCGGCACGTGGGGCCGGTCCTCGAGATGGCGGACGTGATCCAGATCGGCGCGCGGAACAGCCAGAACTTCCTGCTGCTCTCGGAGGTGGGGCGCGCGGACAAGCCGGTGCTGCTCAAGCGCGGGCTGTCGACGTCCGTCGAGGAGTTGCTGATGGCCGCTGAGTACGTGGCGAAGGAGGGGAACGAGCGGATCATCCTCTGCGAGCGCGGGATCAAGACGTTCGAGACCGCCACGCGGTTCACGCTCGACCTCGGCGCGGTCGCGGTGCTGAAGAACGAGACGCACCTGCCGGTGATCGTCGATCCCTCGCATGCCGCGGGGCGGCGCGACCTCGTGCTCCCGCTCGCCCGGGCGGCCGCCGCGGTGGGGGCGGATGGGATCATCGTCGAGACCCATCCGAGGCCCGAGGAGGCGCTCTCCGATGCCGCGCAGCAGATCCCGACCTCGGAGTTCGCCGGGTTCGCGGAGGAGGTCGGCAAGATCGTCGAGCTGCTCGGCAAGCGGATCGGCTGACGGGCCTCCAGACGTCGCCGCGCTGGCCTGTGGGTCGATCGGCACGCTCTCTCGACGATCCGGTTACACACGCGTCACACGTGTGCAGCTACCGTCGAGTTTCCCCGGGAGGGTGGGGGTTAGGGATGGGACCCGCGCTTTCGCTGCGCGCACGGCGATAGCCTGAGCCGGTGGAGCCGAAGCGCCTTGCGCTCATCGGGACGGGCCTGATCGGGGCTTCGGTCGCGCTCGCCGCGAAGCGCGCGGGCGCTGTCCAGGTCGCGGGCTTCGACCCCGACCCGGCCGCTCTGGAGGCGGCGAAGGCTCGCGGCGCCGTCGACGAGGGGGCCGAGTCGCTCGCCACGGCGGTCGCCGGGGCCGACCTCGCCGTCGTGGCGGCCCCGGTCGCGCAGCTCGCGACGCAAGCCCGCACGGCGCTCGAGTCGAGCGGTGAGGGCTGCACCGTCACGGACGTCGGCTCCACGAAGGTCGCCGTCTGCGAGGCCGCCCGCGGCTCGAGCCGTTTCGTCGGCGGCCACCCGGTCTGCGGCTCCGAGGCCCGCGGCGCCGAGCACGCAAGCGAGGAGCTGTTCGACGGCGCAACATGGTTCCTGACGCCGCTGGCCGAGACGGAGCCCGATCGGTACCGCCTCGTCCACGGCTTCGTTTCGAGTCTCGGCGCCACGCCGGTCGCCGTCGATCCACAGGCACACGACCGGCTCGCGGCGCTGACGAGCCACCTGCCGCACGCGCTCGCGAACCTGCTCGTCAACCAGGCCGGCTCTGGCCGAGTCGACGGGCACGAGCCCCTCGCGGCAGCCGGCGGCTCCCTCCGCGACATGACGCGTGTAGCGGGTGCAAACCCGCGGATCTGGGTCGACATCTTCCTCGACAACGCCGCTCCACTCCGGGAGTCGCTCGCCGAGCACCGGCGGCGCGTGGAGCAGCTCGAAGCCGCGCTCGACTCCGGCGACGCAGGCTTCCTCGCCCGGTGGATCGGCGAGGCCGCGGGCAACCGCCACCGCATGCTCGCGGACGCCTACCCGGACCCGGGCGAGCTGCAGCAGCTCCGCGTGCACGTGCCCGACCGGCCGGGGGTGCTCGCGGGAATTACCCAGGCACTCGGCGCCGAGCGGATCAACATCGAGGATTTCGAGCTCCGTCACGTCTCGCCCGAGCGCGGCGGGACGCTCACGTTGCTCGTCGGCGGCGAAGGGGAAGCCCGCCGCGCGGCCGCCTTGCTCGAGGCGCAGGGGTACGGCGTCGTGGTCTCGCCCGTCCTCCCCGAACGATGAAGATCCGGCCGGCGACGGCCCTCGTCGGGCACATCGGTGTTCCGGGCGACAAGTCGATCTCGCACAGAGCCCTGATGCTCGGCGCGATCGGGGAGGGCCAGACGGTGATCCGCGGCTTCGGCCGCTCGGCAGACACCGAGGCGACGGCGTCCGCGCTCAGGGCGCTCGGCGTGACCGTGGTCGACGACGACGTGGACACGGTCCGCGTGGAAGGGGTAGGGCTGCGGGGGCTCGCCGGGCCAGTGGAGCCGATCGACTGTGGCAACTCCGGGACGACCTTGCGCCTGCTTGCAGGGATCCTCGCCGGCCAAAGCGGCCGCTTCGAGCTGACCGGCGACGACTCGTTGCGCGGTCGCCCGGTCGACCGGATCGCGGTGCCGCTCGCCGAGATGGGCGCGCGCGTCGAGACCGCCGAAGGCCTCCCGCCGCTCGTGGTCGAGGGCGGGTCGCTGCGCGGGATCCGCTACGAGCTCCCCGTCGCGAGCGCGCAGGTCAAGTCGTGCATCCTGCTCGCGGGGCTGTACGCGGAAGGCCGGACGATCGTCGTCGAGCCGCTTCCGACACGCGACCACACGGAGCTGATGCTCGCGGCCGCGGGCGTACGCGTGACGCGGCGCCAGTCACGCGTGTCGCTCGGGCCGGTCGAGAGCCTCCGACTCGTCGAGGTGGACGTCCCCGGCGACTTCTCCGCCGCGGCACCGTTCGTGGTTGCGGCCACGCTGCTGCCCGGCTCGAGCCTCACGATCCACGACCTCGGCCTGAACCCGCGCCGGACCGGGTTGCTGGACGTCCTCGAGCGGATGGGGGCGCGGATCACCGCCTTCAACCGGCGGCACAGCGGTGGCGAGCGGGTCGGTGACCTGGAGATCCAGTCCGCGGAGCTGACGGCGACATCGGTGCGGCCTGACGAGGTGCCGCGCATGATCGACGAGCTGCCGCTGTTCGCGCTCGCGGCGGCCTGCGCGCGCGGACAGAGCACGGTCGAAGGCGCACGAGACCTGCGCGTGAAAGAAACGGACCGCATCGAAACCGTGACGACTTCGCTCCGCGCTCTTGGCGTCCGCATCAATCCGAGCGACGATGGCTTCGGGGTGAGGGGTGTTCCCACCCGCCCTAAGGGTGGGGGAATGAGCTCCAACGGAGACCATCGAATTGCGATGCTCGGGGCCGTCGCCGGGCTCGTCTCGCGCGAGGGCGTCGAGGTTGGGGACGCGCAGGCGGTCGCTGTAAGCTTCCCCGGGTTTTTCGAGCTGCTCGACTCGGTCACACAACGATGATCGTCGCCATTGACGGGCCGGCAGGCGCCGGCAAGAGCACGGTCGCCCAGCGGCTCGCGGAGCGGCTCGGCTTCCGCTACCTGGACACCGGCGCGATGTACCGGGCCCTGACCTGCCTTGCGATGACGCGCAGCGTTCCGCTCGGCGACGGCGCGAAGCTCGGAGAGCTCGCCGACGAGTACCCCGTGGCGATCGACGCGGAGCGGCGCGTCTGGATCGCAGACACGGATGTCACCTCCTCCATCCGCAAGTCCGAGATCGACCGGATGGTGCCGGTGGTGGCGCGCCACCCGCAAGTGCGGAAGGTCATGCGCGCCCGCCAGCGGGAGCTCGCAGACGACGGCGACGTGGTGATCGAGGGCCGCGACATCGGCACCGTCGTCGCCCCGAACGCCGAGGTGAAGGTCTATCTCAACGCCGAGCGAGACGTGCGCGAGCAACGGCGCCTCTCGGAACGGCCGGAGATCGGAGCGGATGCGCTAGCGACCGACCTGCGCCTCCGCGACGAGAGCGACGCCGCCCGCATGCAGCCGGCGGCAGACGCCACCCTGATCGACACGACCAACCTCGATGTCGAGGACGTCGTCACCCAGATCGAAGAGCTCGTCCGATCCCGTCAGCCCGCCTGAGGAGGGGCCGCCGGCGATGGTCGACGAGGGCACCGCGAGCCTCGAGCTCGCCGGGACGGTCGCGATCGTCGGCTTCCCGAACGTGGGCAAGTCGACGCTCGTCAACCGGCTGACCGACACCCGCACCGCGGTCGTCCACGAGACACCCGGCGTGACCCGTGACCGCAAGGAGCTCGTGTGCGAGTGGAACGGCCGCCGCTTCCTGCTGATCGACACGGGCGGCGTCGACATCGCCGACCGCTCGGCACTGACGCGGTCGATCGCCGAGCAGGCGCGGGCCGCGATCGCCGAGGCCGACCTCGTGCTGTTCGTTGCCGATGCGCAGGCCGGCGTGATGCCGGGCGACGAGGAACTCGCAGCGATCTTGCGCAGCTCGCGGAAACCGGTGCTGCTGCTCGCGAACAAGATCGACGATCCCGCCCAGGACGCGCTCGCGCTCGAGTTCCACCGGCTCGGCCTCGGCGACCCAGTCCCCGTGTCTGCGCTCCACGGCCTCGGGACGGGCGACCTGCTGGACGCGATCGTGACCATGCTCCCTGGCACCGGCCGCCTGGAGGTAGGCGAGGAGGCGATCCGCGTCGCGATCCTCGGCCGCCCGAACGTCGGCAAGTCGAGCCTTCTCAACGCGCTGCTGGGCGAGGAGCGCGTAATCGTCTCCGAGCAGCCGGGCACGACGCGTGACGCGATCGACACTGTCCTGAAGCGAGGGGATGCCACGTTCGTGCTCGTGGACACTGCCGGGCTTCGCCGCAAGCGTCGCCAGCGGCAGGGGATCGAGTACTACTCGGAGCTGCGCGCCCTCGCAGCCGCAGAGCAGGCGGACATTGCGCTCGTGCTCGTGGATGCGAGCGAGGGCGTGGTCGATCAGGATCTCGCCGTGGCCGATGTCGCCCGCAAGGCCCAGTGCTCGACGATCGTCGTGCTCTCGAAGTGGGACGTCTCCGAGACGAAGATCGAGGAGGTGCGTCCGCGGCTGGAGGCTCGCCTGCGCCAACGGCCGGCCCTGGTCACCGTCTCGTCGAAGACCGGCCGCGGAATCGGCCGTCTCCTCGACCGGGTGGAGACGCTGTTCGAGAAGCACTCCGGCCGGATCCCGACTCCGGCGCTGAACAGGTTCATCAAGGAGCTGCGCGAGGCGCGCGAGCCCCCGTCGCGGAGAGGGCGCCGCCTGAACCTTCTCTACGGGACGCAGACGCAGACGCGGCCGCCGCGCTTCCGCTTCTTCGTCAACGACCCCGGCCTGATCACGCGGGACTACGGCTACTGGGTCGAGAACCAGCTGCGCGAGCGCTTCGAGCTGGAGGGGGTGCCGGTCTCGATCGACTTCGTGAGGCGCGCGTGAAGGCGGCGGTCGTGGGTGCGGGCGCGTGGGGCACGGCGTTCTCGTGCATCCTCGCCGCGAGGGGCCACGAGGTGACCCTCGCCTGCCGCGATCCGGAGCAGGCGCAGGAGATCGAGGCGACCGGGCGCAACCCGCGGTACCTCCCGAGCGCCGACCTCTCCGGGGTCTCGGCCACGACCGTCGGTGACCCCGATCTCGCGGCGGCCGACCTGTTCGCGGTCGCCGTCCCAAGCCAGGCGTTCCGCGCGGTGGTGGAGGCGCTGCCCGGCGACGCACCGGTCCTGAGCTTGACGAAGGGGCTCGACCCCCAGACCGGCGGGCGGCTTTCGGAGCTCGTCGCCGGGCGGCCGGTCGCCGCCCTCTCGGGGCCGAACTTCGCGGAGGAGATCGCGGATGGCCTGCCGGCTGCGACCGTGATTGCGAGCGAGGACGAGGCGTTTGCGCTCGAGCTCCAGAGGGCGCTCAGCTCGCTCGCCTTCCGGGTCTACGCCAGCGACGACCTGACCGGCGTCGAGCTGTGCGCGGCGGCGAAGAACGTGGTCGCCCTCGCGGCCGGGGGCGTCGACGGGCTCCGGCTCGGCGACAACGCGAAGGCGGCGCTGATCGCCCGCGGGCTGGCCGAGATGGCGCGCCTCGGGGAAGCGTGCGGGGCCCGGCCGGAGACGTTCGCCGGGCTGGCAGGGATGGGCGACCTGATCGTCACCTGCTGGAGCCGTCACGGCCGAAACCGGCATGCCGGCGAGCTGATCGCGCAGGGAGCGACCCCCGATGAGGCGATCGTCGAGCTCGGCACGGTGGAGGGTCTGACCACGGCTCCGCTCCTGCGCGACCTCTCGCATCGCGTCGGAATCGAGCTGCCGATCACCGAAGGCGTCTGCCAGGTGCTCGACGGGAGTGATCTCCACGCTTTAGCCGAAGGGTTGATGGGCCGACAACCGACGAGAGAATGACTGCCCGCTCATCCAGGACACTCGCGCTCGGGTTCTTGGCCGCCCTCGCGCTCATCGCCGCCGGCTGCGGCGGCGGCCCGGCCGCCTCGTCTGAGTCCGGTGCGACCTTCGTCCGCGCCGACGCGCTCGCCTACGTGTCGCTCGACACCGACCTCGGCTCGAGCCAGTGGCAGCAGGTCAACGCGCTCTCGAAGAAGTTTCCCGGCCGCGACCTCGCGCTCAGCAAGATCGAGGGCGCGCTCGCCAAGCAGGGCCTCGACTTCCAGCGGGACGTCAAGCCCGCGCTCGGCCCCGAGGTCGACCTGGCCGTGGCGGCGGGCGCGACGCCGAAGGACGTCTCGTACGCGTGGCTGACCCAGCCCGCCGATCCGGCCGTCTTCAAGTCGACCGTGGCGAAGCTCGGCGACAAGGGCTCGTCGGGCGAGCCGACCGCCTACCGCGAGGTCGGCGACGGCTGGTACGCGCTGAGCGGCAGCCAGAAAGAGATCGACCAGGTTCTCGCCGGCGACGGGAAGACGCTGGCCGACGACTCCACGTTCAACGACGCGCTCGGCAAGCTGCCCGACGACGCGCTCGTCAAGGCATACGCGAACGGCCACGAGGTCGGACGCCTGCTCGAGCACGTCGTCCAGCAGAGCGGCGCCGACTATGCAGGCGCCGCAGCCGGGCTCGACAAGCTCGACTGGCTCACCGCCGCGCTCACGGCCGAGGACGACGGCGTCCGCGTGAAGGGCGTCGTCCAGGGAGCGGGCTCGGAGACGCTCCTCGGCTCCGGCGACTACATCTCGACTGCGCTCGGCGAGGCACCGGCCGACGCCCTGGCGTTCCTGAGCTTCCAGGGCGGCAAGGGCCTCGCGTCGGCGCTCGGCAACGCGGGCGCGCCGCTGACGATGGTGCTCGGGATGCCGCTCGACGAGCTGCTCGGCCTGTTCGAGAACGAGACCGCCCTCTACGTCCGCCCCGGGATCGGGATCCCCGAGATCACGCTCGTCCTCGACCCGTCCGACACCTCGGCCGGCCTGGCGACGCTCGACAAGCTCGCCGCGAGGATCGCCGTGCTCACGGGCGGGCAGGTCGGAGGCGCCGCGGGCGAGAGGTCGATCACGATCGACGGCGTGACGATCCACTGGGGCTCGGCGAACGGCAAGATCGTGGTCACCAACGCGGCGAACGGCGTGTCGTCGTACGACGCGAGTGGCGAGAAGCTGTCCGACAGCGCCGACTTCAAGGAGGCCCGAGACGCGGCCGGGATGCCGGACTCGAACGGCGGCATGGCCTACATCGACCTCAAGGACGCGATCCCGATGATCCTCGGGCTCGCCGGCCTCTCGGGCTCCCAGCCGCCGCCGGTCTTGACCGAGAACCTGCGGCCGCTGCGCTCGTTTTTGGCCTGGAACGAGGGGTCGGGCGACACGCGCACCTTCAACCTCTTCCTCGAGATCAAGTAGCCTGAGCCGCCGAATGGCGGTTCGGGAGTTTCTCTTCACCTCCGAGTCGGTCACCGAGGGCCACCCCGACAAGGTCGCCGACCAGATCTCCGACACGGTGCTCGACGCCGTGCTCTCGGACGACGCCGACGGCCGCGTTGCCTGCGAGACGCTGATCACGACCGGACTCGTCGTCGTCGGCGGCGAGATCACGACGGAGACCTACGTCGACATCCCGGCGATCGTGCGGGCGAAGATCGCAGAGATCGGCTACACGCACTCGGAGTGGGGCTTCGACGCCCACACCTGCGGGGTCGTGGTCGCGATCGACGAGCAGTCGCCGGACATCGCGCTCGGTGTCGACTCCTCCTACGAGGTGCAGCACGACCCGGCCGACGACGACCCACTCGACCGGGTCGGCGCCGGGGACCAGGGGATGATGTTCGGCTACGCCAGTCGGGAGACGCCCGAGCTGATGCCGCTTCCGATCATGCTCGCGCACCGGATCTGCAAGCGGCTCGCCGAGGTGCGCAAGGTGGGAGAGCTCCCGTACCTGCGGCCGGACGGCAAAGCGCAGGTCACGGTGCGGTACGAGGTAGACGAGGCTGGCCGGCAGACACCGGTCGAGCTCGAGCGAATCCTCGTCTCGACGCAGCACGCCGACGGGTGTGACGCCGAGACGCTGATCAAGCCCGACCTGATCGAGCGCGTCCTGAAACCGATCCTCCCGCCCGACCTCTACGACGAGAAGCGCTTCCAGGAGCGGGATTTCGTCTACGTCAACCCGACCGGCAAGTTCGTGATCGGCGGTCCGATGGGGGACACCGGTCTGACCGGGCGCAAGATCATCGTGGACACGTACGGCGGCGCGGCGCGGCACGGCGGCGGCGCGTTCTCGGGCAAGGACCCGACCAAGGTCGACCGCTCGGCCGCCTACGCGGCTCGCTACGTCGCGAAGAACGTGGTCGCAGCCGGGCTGGCCGACCGCTGTGAGGTGAATGTCGCCTACGCGATCGGTGTCGCGAGGCCCGTCTCGATCTCGGCGCGGACGTTCGGGACCGAGTACGTCGAGGTGTCGCGGATCGAAGAGCTGATCATGGAGCAATTCGACCTCCGGCCCGCGGCCATCCTCCGCGATCTCGACCTGCTGCGGCCGATCTATTCGAAGACCGCCGCGTACGGGCACTTCGGCCGCGACGACCACGACTTCACCTGGGAGCGCACGGACAAGGCCGAGGCGCTCCGCAAGGCAGCCGGCCTCGAGGTCGGCACGCCCGCCTAGCTCTCGCAAGTAACAGTCTGTTACTAAGTCTCGGTTCTGAGCTCAGACACCGTCACGAGCTCGTAGCCCTCCGCGCGAAGGCACGGGAGCAGGTGCTCGAGCGCCTCGACCGTGGGCGTGCAGTCGTCTCGCGCGCTCGTGGGCGGCGGCGGATAGCCGTCGTGGAGATCGACGATCGCGCCGGGCCGCAGCCCGTCCAGGACGAACCGGAAGATCGTGTGCGAGTCGACGCCGGGCCGCCAGTCCTCGGGGTCGAGGTCCGCGAAGACTGCTTCGAGCTCGAGCTCGGAGACGATCCCGAGCACGCGCGCGTCTGCGTGGAAGCCGGGCGCGCGGAACAGCGGGAGCCGCTCTCCGAGCACCTCCTGCGCGGCGTCGACTCCGCCCGAGATCTCAGCGCGGACCTCCTCGTCGCCGATGTCCGTCAGCCACGGGTGGGTGAGCGTGTGGCTCCCGAGCTCGTGACCCTCTGCGGCGATCCGGCGCACGTCGTCCGGCCGCTCCCGCACGCGCTCGCCGATCACGAAGAAGGTCGCGCGGGCGTCGTGCTCGCGAAGCAGGTCGAGGACCACCGGCGTCCACTGCGAGGGGCCGTCGTCGAACGTCAGCGCGGCGCGCTTCAAGCCGTGGGCCGGACGAACAGGCCCGCGGCGGCCTTTTCGGCGATCGTCTTCTCGCCACCGTTCAGCCGCACGGTGAGCTGCTCCGCCGCGGGCTGGGCCTCCTTCACCTCGACCTCGGAGCCCGGCACGAAGCCCTGGTCGTAGAACCAGTGCAGGAGGTCGCCGTCGTGCTCCGCGAGGCGGACGATCTCGGCCCGAGAGCCGGGGCCGAGGTCGGAGAGCGGCGCCAGCTCGCGGTTCTCGGCCTGCTCGAAGTCGGTGTCGACCGGCCAGCCGTGCGGGCAGCGGTCAGGGTGGCCGAGCCGCTCGCTGATGCGGTCGATCATGTCGTCGCTGAAGCTCTCCCCGATCTCGTCGGCATGGACGTGCGATTCGGCCGGCGTGTAGCCCATGAAATCGGTGAGCAGCCGCTCGACGATCCGGTGCTTACGGACGACCTGCTCCGCGCGCTTGCGGCCCGTGGGCGTGAGGATCGCCTCTTTGTGCTCGCCGCGCTCGACGAGCCCTTCTGCTTCCAGCCGCTTCAGCATCTCGCCCGCGGACGCGCGCGAGACCCCGAGCATCTCGGCCACGCGCGAGGCGAGCGTCGGCGACCCGCCGGTCTGCGGCTTGTACTCCCCGATCGGAAAGGCGAGGAAGTAGATCGTCTCGAGGTACTCGTCGACGGAATGGCCCTGTGCCATCGTCTCCACTCTATTCGCATCCGACCCACGCCGTTTCACGTCACGCCCGGCGTCTAGCCTCAGCCGCGTGGCGAGGTTCGGGACCGTCGTTCCGCTGGTGACCGCGCGTGCGCTGAGCTCGCGTGAGTTCACCTACGAGTTGCCCGACGGCGTCGGCAAGGGAGCGGTGGTCTCCGTCCCGTTCGGGCGCTCACGGGCTCGTGGGGTCGTGGTCGAGGTCGTGGACGCTCCTCCGGCGGGCGTGGAGCCGCTGCCCGTGGACTCGGTCGTGCACGAGCTGCCGCCCGCGCTCGTCGACCTGGCGCTCTGGCTCGCGGAGTACTACGGCTCGACACCCGCCCGTGCGATGGAGCTGGTCGCGCCGGTCCGCCGCCGCCGGCGCAAGGAGCAGAAATCGCCGGTGGAGCGGCAGTCCCTCGGGGGCGAGGCTGCTCCCGAGCGCCTGAGTCCCGACCAGGAGGTGGCGCTGGCGCGGATCGTCGCCGCGCTCGGCGATGGCGGCGGCGGCCACTTCCTGCTCTACGGGCCGACCGGCAGCGGCAAGACGGAGGTCTACCTCCAGGCCGCGGCGGCTGCCCTCGAGCGGGGGCTCGGGACGATCGTGCTCGTTCCCGAGATCGCCCTCGCCCCGCAGACGGTCGGCCGCTTCCGCGCGCGCTTCGGCGACTCGGTCGCGCTGCTCCATTCGGGTCTGACCGACGCCGAGCGGCGGGACGAGCGGGAGCGCATCGCCCGCGGCGAGGCCAGGATCGTCGTCGGCGCCCGCTCGGCGATCTTCGCGCCCATGCACGGGCTCGGCCTCGTCTGCGTCGACGAGGAGCACGACCCCTCGTACAAGCAGGAGTCCGACCCGCGCTACGACGCGCGCACGGTCGCCGCGAAGCGGGCCGCCCTCGAGGGAGCGGTCGCCGTGTACGGGAGCGCGACGCCGCGCCCCGAGAGCTGGGAGTCGCTCGAGCGGCTGGAGCTGAGCGAGAGGCTCGGCGGCAGCCTGCCGCCGGTCCGGCTCGTCGATCTTCGCCGCGAGGCCGGCTATCCGCTCTCGGCGCCGCTCCTCGCGGAGCTCGGTGCGATCGCCGAGCAGGGCGGCAAGGCGATCTTGCTCCTGAACCGGCGAGGGGTCGCCCCTGCGCTCCACTGCCGCGCTTGCGGCACCACCTTCCGCTGCCCCGACTGCGACGTGGCCCTCGTGCTCCACCGGGACGAGACGCTTCGCTGCCATCACTGTGGCCACGCCGAGCCCGTGCCGCCGGAGTGCCCGGCCTGCCGTTCGGTCGAGCTCGCCCGGATCGGAGCCGGGACGCAGCGGCTCGAGCGCGAGCTCGCGGCGCGCCTGCCCGAGCTCGAGCTGATCCGGCTCGACGCGGACGCGGTCAGGCACCCGGAGGAACTCGCCGCCCTCCTGCGGCGCTTCCGCGAGGCCGATCGCGCGGTCCTGCTCGGCACGCAGATGGTCGCGAAGGGGCATCACTTCGCGGGGGTCGCACTCGCGGCAGTGGTCGACGCCGACACCGGCCTCGGTCTTCCCGACCTGCGCGCGGAGGAACGGACGTTCCAGCTCGTGACGCAGCTCGCCGGTCGCAGCGGGCGCGACGCACCCGGCCGCGTGCTCGTGCAGACGTTCCAGCCCGACGCGAGGCCCCTGGTCCTCGCCGCTCGACACGATGTGCCGCGCTTCCTCGCCGACGAGCTCGACCGCCGCCGCGAGCTCGGCTACCCGCCGTTCCGCCACCTCGTGCGCGTGCTCGCCTCGGCGCCTGCGGAGGGTGCGGCCACGAAGCTCCTCGCCGAGCTGCGCCCCGGGCTCGAGGGTCGCGGCGCCGACCTGCTCGGCCCCGCGCCGCTGTTCCGGTTGCGCGGCCGGCATCGCGCCCAGCTCACGGCGAAGACCGGCGAGCCGCGACGCCTCGCGGCCAGGGCGGCGCAGCTCCTCGCCGCCGCTGCGCCCGCCATGCGCCGCGCGGGGTTGACCGCGGTCGTCGACGTCGATCCGCAGAGCCTCTGAGCCCGTACGGCCGCACTAAGATGACGAAAGTGAGCGAGGCGGGCGAAGTCCGGGACGAGAAGCTCGACGCCGAGGCGGAAGCGCGGCGTCTGATCGCGCTTGCCCAGGTGCGCCAGTACCCCGATCCGGTGCTGCGGATGAAGGCGCACGACATCGAGACGCACGACGCCGAGCTCGCGCGGCTCGTCGAGCGACTCTCCCAACTGCTCGAGGACGCGAACGGCCTCGGGCTCGCCGCGACGCAGATCGGCGTCCTGCGCAGGGTCTTCGTCTTCCATCCCGACCCAGAGGAGGAGATCGTCGCGCTCGTCAACCCGCGGGTCGTCGACGCCTCCGAGGAGCGGATCGGCGACGACGAGGGCTGCCTCTCGCTGGACAGCGTCGTGATGCCCGTCGAACGGCACGAGCGCGTGACGGTCGAGGCGACCGACCCGGAGGGGAACGACCTGCGGCTCGAGCTCGATGGCCTGGCCGCGCGGATCGTGCAGCACGAGATCGACCATCTCGACGGCGTCCTGATCCTCGATCGGACGACGCCGGAGGCCCGCCGGGAGGCGCTCGCGGTCCTGCGCCCGCAGCCCGTCATCGCCAGGTAGCTCCTTGAGGCTCGCCGTCGCCGCGACGGCGCCGCTCGGCGCCGATGTGCTCGAGCGGCTGGCGTCGAAGCACGAGATCGCGTACCTGCTCACCCGACCCGACCGGCCTCGGGGCCGCGGCCGTCGAGTCGCGCCGCCGCCTGCGAAGGAGACAGCCGAGCGCCTCGGGATCGAGGTGCGCCAGCCGGAGACGATCGGCCCGGACTTCGACCCGGGCGAGGAGACGGTCGTCGTCGCGGCGTACGGAGTCCTGATCCCCGAGCCCGTGCTCGAGCGGGCGCTCTGGCTCAATGTGCATCCGTCGTTGCTCCCCCGCTGGCGCGGAGCCGCGCCCATCGAGCGGGCGCTGATGGCGGGCGACCGCGAGACGGGCGTGACGATCATCAGGCT
Source organism: Gaiellaceae bacterium (assembly GCA_035518635.1). Lineage (GTDB taxonomy): Bacteria > Actinomycetota > Thermoleophilia > Gaiellales > Gaiellaceae > AC-32. The sequence goes on along the minus strand of DATIXI010000037.1, from coordinate 25,688 downwards.
CGAGCCGGAGCTCGACGCCGGGCCGATCGCTGCCCAGCGCGCGTTCCCGGTCGAGCAGGACGACGACTTCGGCAGCGTTGCCGCGAAGGCCGCCGAGGTCGCGGTCGAGCTGCTCGACGGCGTGCTTCCCGAGCCGAGCTTCGCGCGGCAGCCGGACGAGGGCGTGACCTACGCGGAGAAGATCGGGCCCGCCGACCGCGAGCTCGACCCGAGCCGGCCACCGGACGAGCTCCTCGCGCGCATCCGGGCCCTCTCGCCGCACATCGGAGCCCGCGCCGAGCTCCACGGGCGGCCGGTCACGATCTGGAAGGCCCGCGTCGAGGACGGCGCTCTCGTTCCGGTCGAGGTCCAGCCGGAGGGCCGGCGGCGGATGAGCTACGACGAGTTCCTCCGCGGGCTTCGGTAGTCGCATGATCGCTCCCGCCCGGCGCGCGGCGTTCGACACCGTGCTGCGCGTGTTCGAGGAGGGCGCGTACGCCAACCGCGCGTTTCCGTCGGCAGCTGCGGGGCTCGACCGCCGCGACCGGGCGCTCGCCCAGCGGCTTGCGTTCGGGACCGTCCAGCGGGTGCGCACGCTCGACCACGGGATCGAGGAGCTGGGGCGCCGACCGGTGGCGAAGCTGGACCCGCCCGTGCGGGCCGCGCTCCGTCTCGGCGCCTACCAGCTCGCGTTCAGCGAGGTGGCCGTCCACGCCGCGGTCAACGAGACGGTCGAGCTCGTGCGCGCCGCGGGCCTCGAGCGGGCGGTGTCGTTCACGAACGCCGTCACGCGGCGCCTCGCCCTCGGGCTGCGCGACCTGGTGGACGCCCTCCCGGCCGCGACTCCGGCACAGGCGGCGCTGAAGCATTCATACCCGAACTGGGTCGCCGAGCTGTGGTGGCGGGAGCTCGGCCCGGAGGACGCGCTCGAGCTGATGGCGGCGCAGAACGAGCCGCCGGAGACGGTCGTCCGCCGCAACCGGCGGAAGGAGGGGCACGTCGACGGGGTGCCGGATCCCGAGCTTCCGGACGCGATCCACGTGGATCGCGTCGACGAGCAGGCGTTCCGAGCGGGGCTGGTCTGGCCGCAGAGCCGCGGCTCGCAGCTCGCCGGTCTCTGCGTCGCGAGCAGCGACGGCGAGCGCGTGCTCGACCTGTGCGCGGCCCCGGGCGGGAAGGCGACGCAGCTCGCGGGCGAGGTGACGGCGGTCGAGAAGCATCCGGGGCGCGCACGGGAGCTCGAGGAGAACTGCGCGCGGCTCGGGGCTTCGAACGTCACCGTCGTGAACGCCGATGCCCTCGAGCTTCCCGACGAGCTGCGCGGCTTCGACCGTGCGCTCGTCGACGCGCCGTGCTCCGGGCTCGGCGTGCTCGCCTCGCGCCCCGATCTGCGTTGGCGGGCGCGGCCCCTTCCGGAGCTGCAACGTGCGCTGCTCGGCGTCGCGGCGGAGCGCGTCCGGCCGGGCGGGACGATCGTCTACGCGGTCTGCACGATCAGCGCCGAGGAGAACGAGGCAGTCGTCGACGCGAGCGGTCTCGAGATCGAGCCGCTGGGTCAGGAGTGGCCGCAGTTCGCGCACCCGCGGCGGCCGGAGTTCCTGCTCACCCTTCCTTCGCGTGACAGGACATCCGGGTTCTTCATCGCGCGGCTTAGGATCCGGTCATGAGCTGGTCGGACTGGGCCCGCGGCATCGAGGTCGAGCCCTCGCTGTACGCGGCAGATTTCTCCCGCCTGGGCGAGGAGGTCGAGGGGCTCATCGGCGCCGGAGCGCGCGTCTTCCACTTCGACGTCGGGGACGGGCACTTCATCCCCCCGATCACGATGGGACCGATCGTGCTCCAGCGGGTCACGCCGCTCGTGCATGCGGTGGGGGGCGCCCTGGATTGCCACCTGATGGTGGAGTCGCCGGAACGGCATATCGGCCAGTTCTCCGATGCGGGCGCCGACAGCGTGACGGTTCACGTCGAGACCTGCCCTGACCTTCAGGGCGTCGTCGCTCTCGCGCGGGACCGCGGGCTCAAGGTCGGCCTGGCCCTCAATCCGGACACGAGCGTCGAGCTGGCCGCGGCCGCGGCGGTGGAGGCGGAGGTCGACCTCGTGCTGTGCATGAGCGTGCACCCCGGCTACTCGGGCCAGAAGTTCATCCCTGACGCGTTCGAGCGCGTGCGCGCGTTACGGGAGCTGCTGCCCGAGTCGATGCGGATCCAGGTGGACGGCGGTGTCGGCCTGGAGAACATCGCAGAGCTTCGGGAGGCCGGGGCGACGCTCTTCATCGCGGGCGCGTCGATCTTCGGGCACAAGGACCGGGCTGCGGCGTATCGCGGTCTCGTGGAGCGGGCGACGCCGGGGACATGAGCCTGGAGCGGGCACTGGAGCTGGCGGAACGAGGGCGCGGCCGCGTCGACCGCGACCATCCGGTCGTCGGCGCGGTGGTCGTTTGCGACGAGGAGGTGGTCGGGGAGGGGTGGTACGACGGCCCGGGCACGCCGCACGCGGAAGTGGCGGCGATCTCGGCAGCCGGGGAGTCGGCGCGCGGCGCGACGCTCTACGTGACGCTGGAGCCCTGCTCGCACCACGGGGCGACGCCGCCCTGCGCGGACGCGGTCGTCACCGCGGGGATCGCGCGGGTCGTCGCGGGGGTCGGCGATCCGAACCCGAAGGTCGACGGGCACGGGTTCGAGCGGCTGCGCGCGGCGGGAGTCGCGGTCGAGGTGCTCGACTCGTGGGAGGCCCGGGCGCAGAACGAGGCCTGGCGGGTGTGGGTCTCGGCGGGCCGGCCGTTCGTCATCTACAAGGTCGCGATGACACTCGACGGGCGCGTGACGGTTCCGGGCTCGCGGTGGGTCACGGGCGAGGAGAGCCACCGCCGGGTGCACGAGCTGCGGGCGGCTTCTGACGCGGTCGCGGTCGGGACCGGCACCGTCCTGGCCGACGATCCCGCCCTGACGGCCCGCGACGTGGGGGCGACGACGCAGCCGCGCAGGCTGGCCTTCGGCCGGAGGTCGCTGCCGGAGGGATCGGAGCTCGAGCTCCGCTCGGGGCCGTTGGAGGAGGAGCTCCGGGTGCTTGCCGGAGAAGGCGTGCGGACCCTCCTCCTCGAGGGCGGGCCTACGCTGGCCGCGTCCTTTCTCGCGGCCGGCCTCGTGGACAAGCTGCTCGTCTTCGTGGCACCCCGGCTCTCGGGCGAGGGCCCGGGCCCGGTGGCGTCGCTGCCCGAGCCGGCCGAGCTCCGTCATCTAGCCTGCGAGACGGTGGGCGAGGACGTCCTCCTGACCGCGTACCTCCGCGACCCCTGACGCTACTCGCGCCGCGGCACGCGCGCCGCCGTCGGCCCTTAGTACGGTTCGCCCGGCCTCCTCCCCGAGGCGAGCGTATCCGGGAAAGACGCGCGTGTCCGCAGCGGATTCGTGCCGAAAGCGTGACGACCGGCGCGCGCGTGCGAAGCGAGTTGCTGGGGGTAGCCTTGGCGCATGTTCACGGGGATCGTTCGCGAGCGCGGGCGCGTCGTGTCTGCGGAGCCCAACGGCGACGGCGGCGCGCTTCGGCTCCGGATCGCGGCTCCGCTCACAGCCGCCCGGACCGGCCTCGGCGACTCCGTCTCCGTCGCCGGCTGCTGCCTGACGGCGATCGCCGCCGACGACGGGGAGCTCGTGTTCGAAGCGGTGCCCGAATCGCTCGCGCGCACCACCATCGGTCAGCTCGCGGAGGGCGCACACGTCAACCTCGAGCCGGCTCTCAGGGCCGGCGAGCCGCTCGGCGGGCACTACGTCCAGGGCCACGTCGACGGCGTGGGCGAGGTGCTGTCCATGCACTCAGAAGGGGACGGATCGCGGATCAGGATCGACGTGTCCGACGAGCTCCTGCGCTACTGCGTCGAGAAGGGCTCGATCACCGTGGACGGCGTCTCGCTGACGATCGCCTCGCTGGATGACCAGGGCGTCGAGATCGCCCTCGTCCCGCACACGCTCAACGAGACGACTCTTGCCGCGCTCGGGCCTGGCGACCGGGTGAACATCGAGGTCGACGTGCTCGCCAAGTACGTGGAGCGGCTCATTGCGCGCTGAGGAGTACGATCCGTCGGGGATGGACACCGCCACGCGAGCAACGGCTTTCGCCTCCATCGAGGAGGCGATCGAGGACATTCGCCAGGGCAAGTTCGTGGTCGTCGTCGACGCGGCCGACCGCGAGAACGAGGGCGACCTGACGATCGCCGCGCAGTTCGCGACGCCGGAGGCGATCAACTTCATGGCCACGCACGGGCGCGGCCTAATCTGCCTCTGCCTCACCGAGGAGCGCTGCGAGGAGCTGCTGCTCCGGCCGATGACCGAGCGCAACGAGACGCCGTTCGGCACCGCGTTCACGATCTCGATCGAGGCGAGGGAAGGCGTGAGCACCGGGATCTCCGCCTCCGACCGCTCCAGGACGATCCAGGTCGCGATCGACCCCAGCAGGGGGCCGCAGGACCTCGTCCAACCCGGCCACGTGTTCCCGCTGCGAGCGCGCGCGGGCGGGGTGCTGCGCCGCGCCGGCCAGACCGAGGCGGCCGTCGATCTCGCCAGGCTCGCCGGCCTCAACCCGGCGGGGGTGGTCTGCGAGGTGATGAACGACGACGGGACGATGGCGCGTGTCCCCGACCTGATCCCGTACTGCGAGCGGCACGGGATCACGATGATCACGGTCGCCGACCTGATCGAGTACCGGCGCCGCACCGAGAAGCTCGTCGAGCGCACGACCTCCGTGCGGCTGCCGACGGCCTACGGCGAGTTCACCGCCGTCGCCTTCCGGGAGCGGCTGACCGGCAAGCATCACCTCGCCCTCGTGAAGGGCGACGTGGACGGCGTCCGGAACGTGCTCGTGCGGGTCCACTCCGAGTGCCTGACGGGCGACGTCTTCCACTCGCTGCGCTGCGATTGCGGCGAGCAGCTCGACCAGGCCCTGCAGCAGATCGCCGCCGAGGATCGCGGCGTGCTCCTGTACATGGCCCAGGAGGGGCGCGGAATCGGGCTGCTCAACAAGCTGCGAGCGTACGAGCTGCAGGAGGGCGGCCTCGACACCGTCGAGGCGAACCTCGAGCTCGGCTTTCCGGCCGACGCGCGCGAGTGGGGGATCGGAAACCAGATCCTCGCCGACCTCGGGCTCTCGACGATCCGGATTCTCACCAACAATCCGAAGAAGATCAGCGGGCTCGAAGGTTATGGTCTATCCGTGGTGGAACAGGTCCCGATCGAGACGCCGCCGCGCGCCGAGAACCGGCACTACCTCGCGACGAAGCGCGCGAAGCTCGGTCATCGCCTGCACCACCAGGACTTGCGGTTCGAGCCGGAGCCCGACGCGTGAGCGGAGGAGTGGAGGAGCCTCGCTTCCGCCTCGGCGCGGAGGCGGACGAGGCGCCGTCCCAGGAGCCGGTCGGGCTCGAGGCCGAGCCGGAGCGCCACGACGAGCTTCTTCCCTGGCCGGATCCCGACGCGCCGGCGGTGGAGGAGCCGGTGGCCCCGCACGAAGAAGAAGAGGAGGAGCCGCCCGCCGCGCAGGAGCTGCCCGCCCAAGCCGACGAGCTTCCGGCCGAGGAGGACGAGCTTCCGCGGATCCGGCCGCCCGACCACGCCGCGGGCGAGCTCAAGGTTCCCGAGGGCTACGGCGTCATCCAGGGCGAGCCGAGCGGCACCAGGCGGTCGGTGGGGATCGTGGTCGGCCGCTTCAACGGGGGGCTCACCGGGGAACTGCTGACTCGTGCGCTCGACGAGCTCGAGCGAGCCGGTGTCGGCCGTGAGGCGGTCACCGTCGTTCCCGTTCCGGGCGCGTTCGAGCTCCCGCTTGCTGCGATGGCGCTCGCGAAGACGCGGCGGTATTCGTGCATCGTCGCGCTCGGGGCGATCATCCGCGGCGAGACGCCGCACTTCGACTACATCGCGAGCGAGGCCGCCAGCGGCCTCCAGCTGGCGGGGCTGGAGACGGGGATCCCGGTCGCCTTTGGCGTCCTGACGTGTGACAACGAGCAGCAGGCGCGCGATCGGCTCGACAAAGGCGCCGAGGCAGTGCGCACCGCGCTCGAGATGGCGGACGTGTTCGGGCAGCTGCGCGCCGCCGCGGGCGCAGCGCCGGCGTAGGGGCCTCAGCAGTCAAACGGGCCTTCGGTCCGGCCGAGCTCCTCTCCTTCGGCGGTTCGGGCGACCAGCAAGGCCGGCCGGTGGCCGCGCTCGCAGCGCTCGCCGCCCTGGAGGTAGACGAACACCCCGTGGTGGAGCGGCAGAAGGAGCTTCTGGCCGTCCTCGAACGTGAGCGTCACCGAGGCGACGGGAGGCTCGGCGAGCCCGCTGATCTCGCTGACGCCAGGGAGCGTGTCGCGCGGCGTGCAACCGCTGCTCGAGAACGGCAGGAACTCGGGTGAGAGGCGGGTCGAGCATCCGGTGACCACCCGACCGCTGCCGGTCTCGTAGACGGTCGCCCAGCCCACCCCGGTCCTGGTGCGGGCCACGTAGACGGTGACTTGCCCCTGGGGAAGCGTGAAGCTCCCGGCGGGCTCGATCGTGTCGAGGTCGATCGTGCCGGTCGGCGAGCGCGGCTCGAGCGCGAAGGCCTCGCGGGCCGTCTCGGAGATCCGAGGCCCGTGCGAGCCGGAGAAGAGATGCAACCCGAACGGTTGCACGGTCGTCCAGGCGATCGCGAACACGCCGATGAGGACGGCGATGAGAAGCGCAAGACCCAGGGCCGCCCTGCGGCGCGGCACACGATGGCCTGCGCCTACCTTGGTGGCCATCAGCGCCTCGAGCCGCGCGTAGGCCCGGTCGCGCGCAGCCTCCGGTGCGCTCAGGGGCTCGTCGAGGCGAAGCTCGTTCCGCAGTTGACACAGGTAGTCGGTCATGAAAGAGCTCCCATCGAGGTCGAGGTCATGGCGGCGACGAGCGCGGGTCGCATGCGGTGGAGGCGGGCCGCAACCGTGCCCGCGGCGACTCCCAGGGCTTCGCCGACTTGTTCGTGGGTCAGGCCGCCGATCGCCGAGAGCAGCAGCGTCTCGCGGTCGGCTCTCCGGAGGGCAGCCAGCGCCTCGGCGAGCGAACGGCCGCGCTCTGCCGCGGCGAGGCGCCCGAGCAGGCTTTCCGTGTCGAGCTCGTCGGCCGGCAGAGCACCGAGCGCGGCGTAGGCCCTGAGGCGCCGGGTCTCCGAGCGGTGGTGGCGGGCCACGAGGTTCGCCGCGATGCCGTAGAGCCACGGGAGCGCGGATTCCCCCCGGGGCTCGTAACGGCGACGCGCCCTGAACGCGAGGACGAAGGTCTCGCTGGCGAGGTCGTCCGCCAGGTCGGCCCCGAGGCGTCGCCGGAGATAACGCCAAATCGGGTCGTAGTGGCGCTCGAAGACCGGGCGGAAGAGCTCGGCGTCCTCGCGTGACCTGCGTATCGCTTCGGCGTCGGTCATCTGTTCCTTATCGCCGATCCGCCTCCGGCCTTTGCGCCGGAGGGCGGTCGCAGGCGGCGCCGTAGTCGCCTCAGCTACACTCGACCGCCGTGTCAAAGGTCTGCGCAATCTGTGGAAAGAAGCCCTCGTTCGGGCACAACCGGAGCCATTCGATGGTGGCGACGAAGCGGCGCTTCGACCCGAACCTCCAGCGCGTCCGCCTCGTGCTCGACGGGAAGCCGACGCGTGCGTACGTCTGCACGCGCTGCCTGAAGAGCGGCCGCGTCGAGAAGGCCGTCTAGCGTCGCGGAGGCCGGGGCTCCCGCGCTCCCGGTTTCATCCCTGTTTACGGCGCACCCGGCCTCCTCCCCGCTGCGAGCGTATCGAGCAAGGGCGCACGCGTGTGTGAAGCGGCCGTGACGGAAACGTGACGATCGATCCACGGGAGGAACGCGCGCTCGCGGGCGCAACCCGGCCGCCGGGGAGAAGCGTCTAAGGGTCGTGGAGGAGACGGAGAGCGCTCTTGTCGTGCCGTCGCCGCTCGGGCGGATCGCGATCTCGCCCGACGCGGTGGCGCAGATCGTCGGCCGCACGGCGGCCGAGTGCTACGGGGTCGTCGGCATGTCGCTGCGGGCCCCGGGCGCCGCGCGCGAGCGGGTGACCCGGATGCTCCCGCGCGGGCGGGCGCGCCGCGGCATCGTCGTTCGCAACCAGGAGGGGGCGGCTGCGATCGACCTCTACGTCGTCGTCGAGTACGGGCTCAACCTCGCCGAGGTCGCCGCGACCGTCCGCTCTCGCGTCGCGTACGAGGTCGAGCGGCTGACGGGCCTCCCGGTCGTCTCGGTCGACGTCCACATCCAGGCCGTGAAGCGGTCCGCATGACGGAGCTGGACGACCTTCGAGATCTCGTCCGCGCCGCCCGCGCCTCGATCGAGCGCAGCCGGCAGCGGATCGACGACCTCAACGTCTACCCCGTGCCCGATGGCGACACCGGCACCAACCTGGCCCTCACGGTCCAGGGGATCATCGAGGCGCTCGACACTGCGACAACGACTGACCGTCAGCAGCTCGCCCACGAGGTCACGCGCGCCGCGTTGATGAGCGCGCGGGGCAACTCCGGGGTGATCCTGTCCCAGATCGTCCGCGGGGTCGCGGAGGAGCTCGGCCGGCCCGGTCGGGTCGACGCGCCCGCGATCGCGCGGTCGCTTCGGGGAGGAAGCGATGCGGCCTACCGCGCGGTTCGCAAGCCGGTCGAGGGGACGATGCTGACCGTTGTCCGCGCGCTGGCGGAGGAGGCCGAGACCCGCGCGACCGCCGAGCTCGACACGGCCGACCTGCTCGCGGCGCTCGTGCAGCACGGGGAGGCGGCCGTCGCCCGGACGGAGGAGCAGCTCGACGTCCTCCGTCAAGCAGGCGTCGTCGACGCGGGCGGCGCGGGCCTTCTCGAGCTCGTGCGTGGCCTCGCGGCCGCGGCAGCCGGCGAGGAGTTGCCCGAGGCCCGGCCCGCCGAGCGCCTGCCGGTCGAGGCGGTGCACCAGGAGCTGTCGGAGTTCCGCTACTGCACGACGTTCGTGATCGAGGGCACCGATCTCGACGCGAACGGGCTCGAGCGCGAGCTCGAGCGGCTCGGCGACTCGCTCCTCGTCGTGGGCGACCCGACCGCGCTTCGGGTGCACGTCCACACGGACGACCCGGGGTCCGCGCTCTCGCTCGGCACGGCGGCGGGCGTGATCGAGGCGGTCGAGATCGCCGACATGCACGCGCAGACCGAGGAGCGCGAGGAGCGGTTGCTCGAGGCGGTCGCCGACCAGGAGGCGCGGAGCGCGGTCGTGGCGGTCGTGGCGGGCGAAGGGAACCGGCGGCTGTTCGAAAGCCTCGGGGCGATCGGGCTCGTCGAGGGCGGTCAGACCATGAACCCGCCGACGGCAGACCTGCTCGCGGCGGTCGAGCGGACGGGCGCCGCCGAGGTCGTGCTGCTGCCGAACAACGCGAACGTGGTCATGGCAGCGGAGCAGGCGGCGCGTCTCGCGCGCAGGCCGGTCCAGGTCGTTCCCACGCGCTCCCTCCAGGCGGGGCTCGCTGCGCTCGTCGCGTTCAATGCCGAGCGCTCTGCAGAGGAGAACGCGGCCGAGATGCGCGACGCGCTGGACGGGCTGGCGACGGGCGAGGTCACCGTCGCCTCGCGGAGCGCCGCCGTCGACGGGGTCTCAGCCAGCGAAGGCGATTTCCTCGGCCTCCTGGACGAGCGGGCGGTCGCCGCCGGCCCCGCGTTCACCGACGTCGCAGGAGCAGTTGCCGAGGGTCTGCTCGCCGAGCCCCGCGACCTGCTCACGCTTCTGACCGGCGAGGATGCGCCCCCGCTGAACGGTCTCCTGGAGGAGCTCACCGCGCGCCATCCGGAGCTCGAGATCGACGTGCACGACGGCGGCCAACCGCATTACCCGCTGCTGCTCTCTGCCGAGTAGAGTCGCCGCGTGAGCACGCCGATCCGGGTCGTCCTCGTCGAGGACAACGAGGTCTTTCGCGACGCGCTCGAGCTGCTGCTAGGGCTGCAGACGGACATGCTGGTCGTCGCGTCGGTCGCGGACGGCACGGACGCGGCGGGGGTCGTCTCCGATCTTCGGCCCGATGTCGTGCTGATGGATTACCGGCTCCCCGGCCTCGACGGGGTGCAGGCAACGGCCGCCGTCCTCACCGCCTACCCGGAGACGGCCGTCGTCTGCCTGACCGCCTCGGCGAGCCTGCGCGAGCGCGATGCGCTGCTCGAGGCCGGCGCGGTCGGCTTCCTGCGCAAGGACGACGGGCTCGACGCGATCGTCGCGGCGATCCGCGACGCCTCGCGCCCGGCGGCCGCCTAGTGGAGCTGACGGTCGAGAACACGGCGATCGTCGTCGACTCGACAGCCGACTTCCCCGAAGCGCCGCGGCGCTTCGCGAACTGGCGGATCGTCCCGCTCTACGTCCGCTTCGGCGACGAGAGCTTCCGCGACTACGTCGAGCTCGCCCCCGACGCGTTCTATGCGCGGCTGCGGACGGCCGAGCAGACGCCGACGACCTCCCAGCCCACCCCGGGCGACTTCCTGGCCGTCTACGAGGAGCTCTCCGGGTACGAGCGAATTCTCTCGCTGCACATCGCGGGGAAGCTCTCGGGCACGATCGAGAGCGCCCGCACGGCGGCCGGGCTGCTCGGGGACGACCGCGTCCGCACGATCGACACCGAGAGCGCCTCCGCGGCCACCGCGATGCTCGGTTTCGCGGTCCAGCGCCGCCTCGAGCGCGGTACGACCGACGAGGAGGTCGACGCGCTCGTCGATCGCTTTCGCGCGGAAGCCGGCCTGCTCTTCACCGTCGACACGTTCGAGTACCTGGCCCGCGGCGGCCGGATCGGACGCGCCCGCGCCTGGGCGGGCGAGCTGCTCCACATCAAGCCGATCCTCACGATCAAGGAGGGTGAGGTCGTCCCGCTCAAGCGAGTGCGCGGGAACAAGAAGGCCTTTTTCGAGTTCGCCTCCGCCTTCGAGGAGGACACGGCCGATTCCGAGACGCTGCGGGTCGGCATCGCGCACGCTGAAGCGCCCGAGAAGGCCGCCGCACTCGCAGAGATGGTGCGCCGGACGCGACCTGCGGCCGACCTCGAGCTGGTCACGACGCTGGGTCCGGTCGTCGGCGCCCACGCCGGCCCGGGGACGGTCGGCTTCTTCTGGTTCGACGACGGCTAGGCAGCGAGCCGGGACGTCTCCGCGAGCGCGGCTGTGAGCTCCGTGCGCAGCCGGCCGACTTCTGCGGGGCGGTTGACCGCGAGCGCGGCGACCGTCGTGCCGGCGCCGTCGAGGTAGCGCGCGACGAGCGAGCCGGGCTCACCCTCGATCTCGACTGCTGCCCAGGTCTCGGCGTGGCCCACGTACTGGAGCCGCAGGCCGAACTGGTCCGACCAGAAGTAGGGCAGGGCGGTGTGCGGCATCTCCTCGCCGAGGATCGCGTGTGCGACAGCGGCACCCTGTCCTGCGGCGCTCGTCCAGTGCTCCACGCGCAGGCTCCGCCCGAGCAGCGGGTGCCACGCCTCCGAGACGTCGCCTGCGGCGAACACGTCCGGGACGCCGGTTCGTCCGCAGGCGTCCGTGGGGATCCCGTTCTCGCCGGCGACGGGGATGCCATCGACCTCCGGACGAACCCCGATTGCCAGGACGACTGCGTCTGCGGGCACCGACGCGCCATTCGACAGCACGAGCGCTTTCGGCCGGCCGGTCGGCCCTCGTTCGAGGCGTTCGACCCCCGAGCCAAAGCAAAGCTCGACGCCTGCTTCCGCGTACCGGCCCGCGAGCGCGGCACCGATCTCGGCTCCTAGCACCCGCTCGAGCGGGGTGGCGGTCACGTCGACGAGGGTCACCGGCACGCCCAGCGACGCAGCCGTCGACGCAACCTCCGTGCCGACGAACCCGGCGCCGACGATCGCGACCCGGGCTCCCGAGCCGAGCTCGCCTCGCAGTGACTCGGCGTCGGCGAGCGTCCGCAGCGTGTGGACGCCGGGGCCGGCCCAGTCCGGAAGGAGACGTGGGCTCGCGCCGGTGGCGAGCACGAGCGCGTCCCAGCCGAGCTCGTCGCCCGCCTCGGTGTGAACGACTCGCGCGGCGACGTCGACCGCCGTCACCCGACGACCGAGACGCAGCTCGATGCCGTTCTCCTCCCAGAACCCGGGCGGTCGGAGCGCGAGCGAGCGAGCATCGCGATCGCCGGCCAAATGCTCCTTCGACAGGGCCGGCCGCTCGTAGGGCGGGACAGGCTCGGCACCGACGAGCCCGAGCTCGCCCTCGAAGCCGCCTGCGCGCAACGTCTCTGCGCAGCGTGCCCCGGCCAGGCCGGCGCCGACGATCAGCACGCGGTCGGGTGCGCTCATGCCGCCTCCTCCACCGCCTCGACGGTGATCGCCCCCATGGGACACGTGCCCGCCGCCTCGACGACCTCGGGGTCGTCGGTCTCTGCGACGAGAACGGTCGCGATGCCGTCGGCGCCGACCTCGAAGGCCTGCGGAGCCAACTCCGCGCAGGAGCCGAACCCGCTGCACAGCGAGCGGTCGATGTGAATGCGATAGGTGCTCATTTCGATGTACCTCCAGTGGATGTCTCGGTTGCAGGAATCGGCGAAAGGCTGGGAGCGCCGGCCCGGGCTCGCGCCGGGGCCGTGCCGAGCACGCGCCACGCGGTGGCGGCGGCGACGGCGCCGACCGCACCGGTGTAGAGCCAGATCGCCCACGGCCGGGTCGAGTCGGTCCCGGCGGCGAGGCCATGGAGCGTCGCCATGGCGAAGATCGCGTACGTGGCCCAGTGCAGCCGCCGCCAGTTGCGTGCTCCGATGCGTCTGCGCAGCGCGAACGAGACGTAGACCAGCCCCATCAGCTCCGCCGCAAGGACGCCGAGCGCGGTCCAGAGCGGCCGGTAGGGCGAGAGGCCCGGCACGAGCAGGGCCGCAGGTGTGATCCTCACCGTCGAGTCGAGAACGAGGGCGACGCCGTGCACCGCGATCGCCCCGAGGCCGAGCAGCGCGAGGAACCGGTGGAGATCGACGACGGTCGGTTGGCGCACCGCGTTCCCGAGCGGCTTCGACTTGACCACGAGGCCCGCGAGCACGGAGCACGTCAAGAGCGCGTAGGCGGTGAGCCCGGACGCGCGCGCGAGGATCCAGAACGTCGGGTCCTTCATACGATTCCTCCCGCGAGCGTCGTGCGGCCGTCGTCCGTGACGAGAACGCTCGCGACGCCCAGCGCCTCGGCCTCGGCCGTGGCGGCCTGCTCTCCCGCGATGAGGAGGGCCTTTGCGAGCACCTCCGCCTCGACGGCGGTCTCGCAGACCACGGTCACGCGCAGAAGGTCCGTCTCGGCGGGCCGGCCGGTCACCGGATCGATCACGTGGTGACGCTCCTCGCCGTCGCGACGCCAGCGGCGCCGGTCGCGCCCCGAGGTGGCGAGCGCGCAGTCCTCGAGCCCCAGCGTGATCGTGCCCTCGCCCGTCTCGACGCCGACGCGCCAGCCGAGCGCGTCTGGGCGTCCGATCGCGGCGATGTCGCCTCCCGCGTCCACGAGCGCCGGGCCGGCCTCGGCGAGGATCGCCGCGGCGCGGTCGACCGCGTAGCCCTTTCCGATTCCGCCCAGATCCAGGTGGACGTCGGGCTCGAGCTCGATCATCCCTGCGGACCGGTCGAGGGTGACAGTCCCGCCGCACGGGCCGGCCGGCAACGCCGCGGAGCGGCCGTCCTGGGTGACCTCCTCGAACGTGCGGTCGTAGCCGGCGGCGACCAGCGCGTCGTAGACGGTCGGGTCGAACCGGCCAGAGGTTCGGGTCCGTGCATCGAGCGCGAGCTCGACGACCTCTAGGAGGTCGGGGCTCGCATGGATGCGGCCGTTCTCGTTCAGGCTCGAGAGCTCGGAATCTGGGCGAAAGCGGGAGAGCAGCGCCTCGAGCCGCTCGAACTCCCGCTCCGCGCCGTCGAGGAGCGCATTCGAAAGCGGGTCGGGCTCCGTCGCGAGGAAGAGCTGGACGTCCGTCCCCATGGCCCGGAAGCTGCGTCGGAGGATCACGACGTCCTCGTGATCGTGAGCGGAGGAAGGGTCACGACCCGCACCGAGGGTGCGGCCGCGGTCGACCCGGAATAGGAGGGCGCCGGCGCGGTCGCGCTCACCGCGACCGCGGCCGCGCGGGCCGCGGCGAGTGCCTGCTGGTGCCGCCGCACGGCTGCCGAGATCGCTCGCCTGCGCGCGCCGAGACGAACGCGATAGACCCGCCAGCGCCTGTCGACGACTCGTCGGACGGCGATCGCCTCGTGCTGGAGCCGGTGCTCTCGGCTCGCCAGCGCGGCCCACCGCGGGTCCGCCTTGGCGCTCGAGTGGCTCGCCCAGGGGCGCGCGGCGATCGCCGCCCACGTCAGGAAGAAGACGAGCAGGGCCGCTGCGAGCGCATAGAGCCGAAGGACGTGGTTAGTCATCGCCGCCGCCCTCGTCGTCGCTCTCGTGCTCGCCGTCGTCGCCGTGGGAGCGGTGCTTCACGACGACGACAGGCGCGGGCCGCACGTAGCGGACACGCGGCGCGGCCGCAGGCGCCGCGGCAGCGACCGAGACCGGAGCCGCCGGGGTCGGCGGGGGCGGCGGGGCGACGACCGGCGCGAACCTCGGAACCTTCGGGAGCTTCGGCGGGTGCTTCGCCAACGCGCGCGTGAGCGCGGCCTGTTGTCGGTCGAGCGCCCTCGTTCGCACCTGGAGGGCGCGAGTCTGGGCCGTCGAGGCACCGGCTGCCGCCGACGACTGCCCGAGGTGGGCGGTCTGAACGACCGCGAGCGCTCCGGCTCCTGCGGCAAAGCCGAGGAAAAGGGAGAGGATCACTGCGTGTGTGCGGGCCATGGGTCCTCCTTCGATCGCTTTCACCGTACGAGCCGCCGGGTTAAGCGCGGGACAGCCGCGCACCAAGGTTCGACAAGACGGGGTTCGGATCGGGCGCGGTCGAGTGGGGGGTCTGAACCGCAGGAGACCGGACCGGCCAGGAAACTTGCGCCGCGCTGCTCGGGTTCCCCCGAAAAGGGGACGGATGCAGCGTCGGCGGTGGCTCCTATACTCGACGCTCTGGCAGCACCACGACCACCGAGCCTTCCGGCAGGCTTCGCCGGCCTGGACCGGCCGGGCACGTGGCCACCGTCTCGCTCGTCTCCTCATCCGGAGACGCTTGATCGTTCGTTGGACAGCCTGACCGGCGTCGGCCCCGCGCTGATGAAGAAGCTGGCCAAGCTCGGCCTGCGCACGCTGCGGGACCTGCTGCTCTACGCGCCGCACCGCTACGAGAGCGCCGTGCCAGAGCGCCCGATCTCCGACCTGCTGGCGGGCGAGGAGGCGACGATCTCCGGCGAGGTCCAGCGCGTGTCCGTGCGCCGGCCGCGGCGGAACCTCGCGATCGTCCAGGCGCGCGTCGCCGACGGGAGCGACGAGATCACCGCGGTCTGGTTCAACCAGGCCTGGCTTGCGGAGCGGCTCCAGCCGGGGACGCGCGTTCGCCTGCGTGGCCGGCTCGAGCGCAACGGCTTTCAGGTGCGCTCCTACGACCTGAACGGCGTCTCGGCGACGGCCGACTTCGCGCCGGTCTACCCGGCGAGCGAGGACGTGACGCCGAAGCGCCTGCGCGGGCTCGTCGAGCGGGTCCTGCCGCACGCGCGAGACGTGCCCGACCCGCTGCCCGCAGAGCTGAGGGCGCGCGAGCGGCTGCCGCTCAAGGCCGACGCGCTCGTGGCGCTGCACAAGCCGCGCTCTCTGGAAGAGGGCGAGACGGGGCGCAGGCGGCTCGCGTTCGACGAGCTGCTCGTGCTGCAGGTCGGCCTCGCGCGGGCACGAGTGGGGCGCGAGGCCGAGGTGGCGCCGGCGCTCGGCGCTCCCGGCGAGCTCGTCGAGCGCTACCGCGGCCTGCTCCCGTTCGAGCTGACGCCCGACCAGGAGCACGCCATCGCCGAGATCGACCGCGACCTCGCGCGCGAGGCGCCGATGCAGCGCCTCCTGCAGGGCGACGTCGGGGCCGGCAAGACCGTGGTCGCGCTCTACGCGCTGGTTCGAGCCGTCGAGGCCGGCTACCGCGGCGCGCTGATGGCGCCGACGGAGACGCTGGCAGAGCAGCATTTCCTCACGATCGAGCCGCTCTGCGCGCAGCTCGGCGTGCCGGTCGCCCTCCTCACGCGCTCGGTCAAGTCGGACGTCGAGGCGGCGAGGATCGTCGTCGGAACGCACGCCCTGATCCAGGAGGGCGTCGAGCTCGGCGACCTCGCCGTGGCCGTCGTCGACGAGCAGCACCGCTTCGGAGTGGAGCAGCGCCGGGCGCTCGTCGAAGGGCGCTGCCCCCACGTGCTCCACATGACGGCGACGCCGATCCCGCGCACGCTCGCGCTGACGCTCTACGGCGACCTGCAGGTGACCGAGATCGCGAGGCCGCCCGCCGAGCGGAAGCCGATCGTCACCTCGTGGGTGACCGCCGAGCGCTCGTCCGCCGCGTACACGCGGCTGCGCAAGCACCTCGACGCGGGGCGCCAGGCGTACGTCGTCTGTCCGCTGATCGAGGAGTCCGAGACCTCACAGGCCCGCGCCGCGGAGGCCGAGGTCGAGCGCCTGCAGCGGGCCGAGCTCAGCCGCTACCGCGTCGGGCTGCTGCACGGGCGGCTGCGGCCGGCCGAGCGGCGCGAGCTCATGGCCCGCTTCAAGGCCCGCGACCTCGACGTGCTCGTCGCGACGACGGTGATCGAGGTCGGCGTCGACGTGCCCAACGCGACGATCATGATCGTCCAGGAGGCCGACCGCTTCGGGCTGGCCCAGCTGCACCAGCTCCGAGGCCGCGTCGGCCGGGGAGGCGAGCAGTCGTACTGCCTGCTCATCTCGCGCCAGCGCGAGGAGCTGACCGACAACGCACAGGAGCGTCTGCAGGCGCTCGTCGACTCGACGGACGGGTTCGAGCTCGCCGAGCGCGACCTGGAGCTGCGCGGCGAGGGCCAGCTGCTCGGCACACGCCAGTCGGGGCTCTCAGATCTCCGCTTCGTCCACTGGCGAGATGACCGACCCCTGCTCGAGCGCGCGCGGGCGGCCGCCGCGGGCCTGGTGGACTACGAGGGCCCGCTGGCCGAGGAGGTCGAGCGCGTCTTCGGCGAGCGTGAGCTGGCGGCGTGAGGATCATCGCCGGCTCGCGCAAGGGGGCCCGCATCTTCGCGCCCAGGGGAGCGGGCACCCGGCCGACCGGCGACCGCGTGCGCGAGGCCGCGTTCAACCTGATCGGCCCCGGCCGCATCGAGGAGGCGACCGTGCTCGACCTCTTCGCCGGCTCGGGCGCCATGGGGCTCGAGGCGCTCTCGCGCGGGGCGGCGAGAGCCACGTTCGTCGAGGCCGACCTCGCGGCGTGCCAGACGATCAACCGCAACCTCGACAAGCTCGGGCTGGAGGGCGCGACCGTCCTCCGCCAGGACGCCCTCGCGGCTCTGCGCAGCGATGCCCGCGGAGGTACCAGCTACGATCTCGTGCTGGTCGACCCCCCGTACCGGAGGTTTTCTTCCCTGCAAAACGACCTGATTCAGCTGCTGCCCGTGGTCCTCGCGCCGAGCGGGCTGCTCGTCGTCGAGACCGCCACCGCCGAAGAGCCGGACCTGCCGCCGCTCGCCAAGCGGACGAGCCGCCGCTACGGGTCAGCGCGCCTCACGCTCTTCGAGCACGCCGATGAATGACCAACTGCTGACCGCGATCTGCCCGGGCTCCTACGACCCGGTCACGTTCGGCCATCTCGACATCATCAGCCGCGCCGCGGCGATCTTCGACCGCGTCGTCGTCGGCGTCGTCCGCGACCCGCACCACAAGGGGACGATGTTCACGGTCGAGGAGCGCGTCGCGTTCCTCGAGGACGCCCTCAGCGGCCACGACAACGTCGAGGTGGAGGTCTTCGCGGAGCTCGTGGTCGACTTCGCGCAGCGCTGGGGCGCGAAGACCATGGTCAAGGGCCTGCGGGTGATCTCGGACTTCGAGTGGGAGTTCCAGATGAACCACCTCAACCGGACGCTCGCGCCGGAGATCGAGACGCTCTACGTGATGGCCCGCCCGCAGTACAGCTTCGTCTCGTCTAGCGGGGTGAAGGAGATCGCGTCGTTCGGCGGAAAGGTTGACGAGCTCGTGCCCGAGGCCGTCGCCCGCAGATTCAAGGAGATGTTCCCGGACGGTCGGCCCGGAACTCCGGAGAACCCGCAGGTATGACCGAGACCGAGAAGCTCGAGACGCTGCTCGCCTCGGGCGGCGACGTGCGGCTGGCGAGGCACGACGCGCAGGAGGTGCTGCAGAAGCTGCGGGTGCGCGGCGGCGGGGGCGAGAGCGCCGACCGCCTGGAATCGCAGCTGGCGGACAACGACGAGGTGGTGCTGCCGCGCGACGAGGCCCGGGAGCTGCTCGAGGAGCTGCGTGCGAGCGGGCGCCGCTGGGTCTTCGGTAGCGAGGCGCCGCGCGAGCCGCTGGTACCCACGGCCGAACACGAGCCCGAGCCGGCACCCGAGCCCGAGCCCGAGCTCGAGCCGGCACCCGAGCCCGAGAGCCGGTGGCGTCGGTTCTGGCTGGGACGCTAGGACCCTCTGTAGACTCAGCGGATCCATGGATGTACTTGTCTTGATCGACAAGCTCGACGACCTCGTGCACAACGCGAAGGCCGTCCCGCTGACAGACCAGGTCCGGATCGATCGCGAGGAGATCTACGACATCCTCGATCAGATGCGGGCGACGATCCCCGAGGAGATCAAGCAGGCACGCTGGATCGTGAAGGAACGCCAGGAGATGCTCGCCGAGGCGAAGCGCGAGTGCGACCGGATCCTGGGCGAGGCCCGCGAGCAGGCCGTGCGCGAGGCGTCGCAGACCGAGATCGTCAAGCTCGCCGAGCGCCAGGCCGGCGAGATCGTCGACGACGCGCGCCGCCAGGCGCGTGAGACCCGCCTCGAGATGGAGGACTGGGCCGACTCGATCCTCTCGACGCTCGAGGTCAACCTCGACAAGTTCCTGAACGCGGTCAAGAGGGGTCGCGAGCGGCTGCACGAGCGCTCGCAGGAGACCGTCGTCGCCGGCGTCGGCGCCAGCGCCGACGGCTCCGAAGACGAACAGCCCTACTAGCTCGGAGATCCGGCCATCGAGTCGACCGGTCGTTTCAGACGGACACGCAGGCAAAGCCCGCGTGTCCTAAAGTCGGCATCGCGAGCGACGCCTTAGAGGGGGCTGGCCGTTGGATGCGTACCTGGCCATCGCGAGCAAGCGCGACTGGCGCAGCTATGCCGACCGTCCGGTTCCCGACGACGTCCAGCGGCGGATCCTCGATGCGGGCCGGCTGAGCGGCAGCTCCGTCAACAAGCAGCCGTGGACGTTCGTCGTTGTCGGTAGCGACGGGGCCAAGGAGGAGCTTGCGGGGCTCGTCTATGCGGGTGACAACATCGCGACGTGCGCCTTCGCCGTGGCGATCGCGACCGCGGAGGGCAACTATCCGCTCGACGTCGGCCGTGCGATGCAGAACATGATGCTCGTCGCCTGGAACGAGGGCGTGGCGTCGTGCCCGAACGGCATGCCCGACCGCGAGGCTGCGGCCCGTGCGCTCGGCCTCGACGAGGGCTGGCTGCCGGTCAACATCCCCAGCTTCGGCTACCCGAAGCGGCCGCGCGACCCGGAGTCGCGGACCGCCGAGGAATGGAGCGCGGAGGCAAACCGCAGGCCGCTCGAGGACGTCATTCGACGCGTTTGACCATTGCTACCGTGGTCGAGATGACCACGTTCAACCTGCGCACGCTCAAGCTTCGCTCCGGCGAGCAGTTCTCCGAGGAGCGCGAGATCCGGCTCGAGCCGCTGGAGCTCGGCGGTCAGCGGTACCTGCCGGTGCCCGAGACCGTGCCCGCACAGCTCACGATCACGCGGGCGTCGACGGGGACCGTCTTCGAGCTCGCGTTCCACGTCCGCCTGCACGGGCCGTGCATGCGCTGCCTGGACGACGCCGCGCTCGACCTGCCGATCTCCGTCCGCGAGTACGAGGCCGTCTCTCCCGAGAGTGACGAGGAGCTGCGCACGCCCTACCTGGAGAACGACAGGCTCGACCTCTCCGCCTGGGCGCACGACGCGCTGGCGCTCGCCCTGCCCGACAAGATCCTCTGCCGGCCAGACTGCGCCGGGCTGTGCCCGGTCTGCGGCAAGAACCTCAACCAGGAGCCGCACGACCACGGCGAGCCGGAGACCGACTCGCGCTGGGCCGCGCTCGCGGACCTGAAGAACCGCCTCGCAAGCGACGCCTAGTCGTCGTCGCCGTGCCCGCGGCTGCGATTGCTGCCACCGCCACGGTCGTCGGAGCCGCCAGGGACGGTGACCGTGGTCGTCGGTCTCGGCGTGGTCGTCGGGACCACGGGGCCGGGGTGCAGGCTGGCCGGGGCGAGGCCCTTCGGCTGGAGCTTCGTCACCGGCAAGCCGACCGAGTCGCGGGAAACGTAGTAGGCCGCCGCGCCGATCCCCGCTGCGCAGAGGAGGCCGGCGAGGGCAAGAACCAGGTTGGCGAGCGCTCGAGGCATCACTCGTGCTCCAGTCTAGGCGCCGCCGGGAAGCGAACCTCCGCGCGGGTCCCGCCCCCGGGCCGGTTCGTGAGCGCGGCCGTCCCGCGCCAACGGTGCGCCAGCGTCTCGACGATCGCCAGCCCCAGCCCGGTGCCGCCGCCGTCGCTCCCGCCGCGCGCGAACCGCTCGAAGAGGCGATCCTCCTCGCCGGGCGCGAGCCCCGGTCCCTCGTCCAGAACCGCGAGCCACGCCTCCCCGTCGTCGTGCCCCCAGTCGACCGTCACCCGCGACGGCGAGTAGCGGAGCGCGTTCTCGATCAGGTTGTCGAGCACGATCGCGACGTCCTCTTCCGAGGCCTCGATGATTGCGTCGTCGTTACCCGCGAGGTCGAGCTCGCGCCCTTCGCTCGCAGCCGCGGCGGCCCAGCGGTCGTGCGCCCGCCTGGCGGCCCGCGAGAGCGACACGCGCACGCTCCGGCCCGGCTTCTCGCCCTCGCGTGCGAGAGTGAGGAGCGAGGTCAGCAGCCGCGCAAGGCGCTCGACCTCCTGCTCGGCCGCCTCGAGCTCGGCCTCCGGGGCGGAGCCCTTCTTCCCCCTCGCGGCCTCGAGCCGCAAGCGGAGACCCGTCAAGGGAGTGCGCAGCTGATGCGACGCGTTGGCGACGAACTCGCGCTGCGCGGCGAGCACGGTGCCCAGGCGCCCGGTCATCTCGTTGAAGGCGGTCGCGACCTCGCGAGTCTCGGTCGGCCCGGTCTCGTCGGCGCGCGCATCGAGGTCGCCCTGCTCGACCTTGCGCGCCGTGGCCGCCAGCCGGAGCAGCGGCTTCGACAGCGAGCCGGCCAGGATCCAGGCCACGCCGAGGCCAATCAACAGTGCGAACGCGCCGATCGCGGCGAGCGCGAAGATGCCGCGCCTGATCCGAGCGTGCACCGAGCTCACGCTCTGCGTCACGCGGACCGCGCCCACGACCCGGCCCACGTTCGTGACCGGAACTGCGGTGTAGAGCAGATCCTGACCGAGCGTCTCGCTGTGACGCTCCCCCTGGGCGCGGCGGCCCGTGAGCGCCGCGGCGATCTCGGGTCTCGACGCGTACACGCGGGGGCTCGGCGAGGCTACCGTCGAGTCCGCCCGGAGAATTCCACGCGAGTCGACGACGATCACGCGCGCGCCGAGGTCGCGACCCGCGCGTGTGACGTAGCTCCTGAGCGCCTGCGGATCGTTCATGCGGCCGGAGGCCGACGCCGAGACGATGAACGCCTGGGCAGCTGCCTCGTTTCTGACCTCCGCGTCGATGCGGCGGGAGAGGTTGAGCGCCAGCGGGATCTCGAGCGCGAGCAGGATCAAGAGCAGGACGTAGGCGAACGCCCCGAGCAGCCGGACTCGAAGGCTCACGCGAACTCGTCGGGCGCCGAGAAGCGAAAGCCGACGCCGCGAACCGTGTGCACGTAGCGGGGCTTCGAGGGGTCGTCGCCGAGCTTGCGGCGGATCCCGCTGACGTGCACGTCGAGCGTCTTCGTCGAGCCGAACCAGTTCGTGTCCCAGACCTCGTCTATCAGCCGCTCGCGCGTGACCACGGTCCCCGCGCTGCTCATCAGGAGGTGGAGCAGGTCGAACTCCTTGCGGCTCAGCTCGAGCGGCTCGTCGCGGAAGGTCGCTTCCCGCTTTCCGGGATCCAGCCGCACCTCGCCGACGACGCGGACGCTCTCGTCGGCGGGGCCGGGCGCCTCGGTCCGCCGCAGCACCGCGCGGATCCGCGCGATCACCTCCCGGGCGCTGAACGGCTTGACCACGTAGTCGTCCGCGCCGAGCTCGAGACCGACGATGCGGTCCGGCTCCTCACCGCGGGCCGTGAGCATGATGATCGGGACCTGCGAGTCACGCCGCAGCTCGCGGCAGACATCGAAGCCGGAGCCGTCCGGGAGCATCACGTCCAGGAGGACGAGATCGGGGTCGCGCCTGGCGAGCTCGAGCGCCTCGGCGATCGTGCCCGCGACCTCCGTGTCGAACCCGTCGCGGTCCAGGGCCTCGGCCAGCGGCTCGGTGATCGAGCGCTCGTCCTCGACCAGGAGGATCAGTCGCCTCCGGCGACCCATGGCGTCAATTCTTCTGCTCGGAGCGCGAAACGGCAACGGCGGCCGACGAAAGGCGGCCGCCCTTGCCCTTCGACTGGGCCTGTCTCATCTAGTCGTCTTCGCCGTGAGTGCGGCCACGATGGTGGTGCTCGCGCTCGTGTCCCCGGCCGCGTGCGTGCTCGTTCCGTCCGTGTGTGCGGTCCTCGTGTTGCGAGGCCGCAGCCAGGGGAGGTGTCGAGCGAATCGCCGGTGTTCCGGCCGAGCCGAGGCTCGTCAGCGCGCCTGCGGCCACGACGGCAGCCAGAAGAAGAGCTGCTCCGATGCCTGCCAGTAGCTTCTTCATCGCGATGCTCCTTTCGTCGAGTGCGGTGCGTGACTCAAGACTGGCTCGACGCGGGTTCGGCAGGGGCATTGCGCGGCGTGGATCGGGACAAGCCTTGGTTAAGCCTTGGCAACTGCGGAGCGGAGCGGGCGTGTGGCTATACTCGCCGGCCGTGGCCGTACCGAAGAAGAAAACGTCCAAGTCGCGTCGCGACAAGCGCCGGGCAACACACCGGATCGAGGCGCCGCGGCTGAATCTCTGCCCGCAATGCGGCCACCCGAAGCAGCCGCATCGGATGTGCCCGACCTGCAAGACCTACGGCGGGCGCGAGATCGAACCGCTCCGAACTCCCGCCCCGTAATCGTGGTCCGAGTCGCCGTCGACGCGCTCGGGGGCGACAACGCACCGGAGGAGGTCGTCGCCGGCGCAGTCGAGGCTGCATCTGCGTCGATTCAGCCCGTGCTCTTCGGTCCGGCCGGCCTCGACACCGGCGGCCTCGAGCTCGTCGAGACGACGCAGGTGCTCGAGATGGACGACAAGCCCGCCGAGGCGGTCCGCGCGAAGCCCGACAGCTCGCTCGTGGCGGCCTGTCGCGCGGTGGGCGAGAAGCAGGCCGACGCCGTCGTCTCGGCCGGGAACACCGGCGCGATGCTCGCCGCCTGCTTCCTCGAGCTTCGGCGCCTCCCGGGAGTGGCCCGCCCCGCGATCGCGGTGGTGATGCCGACCAAGCGCGGCCCGTCCGTGCTGCTCGACTCGGGCGCGAACGCCGACGCCCGCCCCGAGCACCTACTGCAGTTCGCGCACATGGGCTCGGTCTTCGCGGAGGAGGTCCTCGGGCTGCGCAACCCGATCGTGCGCCTGCTCTCGATCGGCGAGGAGCCGGAGAAGGGGAACCAGCTCACGCTCGAGACGCACGCGCTGCTCGCCGCCGCCGACGACCTCAACTTCGCGGGCAACACGGAGAGCCGCAACCTGATCCTCGGGGCAGCGGACGTCGTCGTCTGCGACGGCTTCACGGGCAACGTCTCCCTGAAGCTGATGGAGGGGACCATCAAAGGCGTCCTCGACGCCCTGCGCGAGGAGATCGGCTCGAGCTGGCGCGGCAAGGCCGGCGGCCTGCTCGTCCGTCCGGTCGCGAGGCATCTGCGGCAGCGGCTCGACCCGGAGACCTATGGCGGTGCGTACCTGCTCGGGCTGCGCGGGCTCGCCGTGATCGCCCACGGCAACTCCTCGCGCGTCGCGATCGGGAATGCGATCCGCCTCGCCGCCCGCGGCGTGGAGCACGACGTCGTCGGCAGGCTCGCGCAGCGCCTGCCGGAAAGAGTGTTAGCATCGGCGCGCTCCGAAACCCCCGGCAAGTGAGGTGACATGGCGGCAACGCGAGAGGAAGTATTCGAGCGGGTCAAGGAAGTTCTGACGGAACAGCTCGGCGTGGACGAAAACGAGGTCACCGAAGAAGCGTCCTTCCAGGAGGACCTCGACGCCGACTCGCTCGATCTCGTGGAGCTGATCATGGAGCTGGAGGACCAGTTCGGGATCAAGATCTCCGACGAGGACGCGCAGAAGATCCAGACCGTCGGGCAAGCAGTCGACTACGTCACAACGCACCAGTAGCCGCGCGCCGGCCGGAAGGCCCGAGCAGCTCACGAGGCTCATCGCGGAGCTGCCGGAGGAGCGGCTCGCGAACGTGTTCACGCACAGCTCCTGGGCGACCGACCGCGCGTCTTCGTACGAGCGGCTCGAGTTCCTGGGCGACAGCGTGCTCGAGCTCGCGATCGCCCAGGCGCTCTACGATCGCCATCCGGACTTCTCCGAGGGCCGGCTGGCGAAGATTCGCTCGCACGTGGTCTCGCGCGCGAGCTGCGCCGTCGTCGCGCGCGAGCTCGGCCTCGGGGCGATGCTGGCGGAGCGCGGAGCCGACCTCGCTCCCCAGGAGGAGCTGCTCAAGCTCTCGCGCAACCGCAACGTCCTCGCCGCCGTCCTCGAGGCCTCGCTCGCCGCGCTCTACCTCGAGCACGGGTTCGAGACGATCGAGTCGGCCGTCGTCGCGGCGTTCGAGGGCCGCATCACCTACGCCCTCACGAGCCACGTCGACTTCAAGACCGAGCTCCAGGAGGAGCTCGCCCGCCAGGGCCGCCAGGTCGCCTACACGGTGCGCGACGTGCAAGGTCCCCCGCACGACCGCACGTTCACGTGTGCGGCGGTGATCGACGGGGAAGAGATCGGCGTCGGCGTCGGCCGCTCGAAGAAGGCCGCCGAGCAGGCGGCCGCGCGAGAGGCGCTCGACCGCCTGGCCGCTGCCGCGTAAAGCCTCAGTAGATACCCGTAGCGCGAATCAGCGGCCGTGACGATGCGGGGGCGCGGCCGAAAAGCGATGCTCGTGGTGGTCCGGTCAGGGGGCAGGAATGGCAGGTTCAGCTGTTTGGATTTGGCGGTTTGTCGGCTGCGGTGCGTTGCTCGCAGCCGTCGGGACTGCATCGGCACGGCCGGCTGCAAAGCCGTTGGCCGTGGCGCAGCTGGAGTTTCCGGCCCCGCTGGTGGCGCCAGGTGAGCGTCCGGAGGCTGGATACGACACCCGCAAGCTGGCCACGGCGACCGGGTTCCTGTACGTGCGCAACAACCTGCAGCACGCGTTCACTCGCGTCGCCTTGCGCCGGCGAAAGGCGTCGCAGCAGTCCGTGCCGAATGACCGGCTCCGGGTGTTGCGCGCTGTCGTGCCCGCCTCGCTGGTGCGCGGGCACAGGCTCTTCTACTACGCGGTCGTGCACGACCCCAAGAGCGGCCGCTCGGTCAGGGTCCCGGCCGGCTCGGTCGAGTCTGCCTGGGTGCTCACGGGCGCGCGGATCGTCAGGCTCGGAACCCATCGCT
>DATIXI010000036.1:0-3968 GCA_035518635.1 Gaiellaceae bacterium | reverse complement strand
CTACGAAATAGAAACCGATCTGTCTAGCTCCCACGCGTTACGACGCCTGAACGCCGCCAGGCGCACACTGCCCCGAAACGTGCGCGCGCTGGGCTGGGTCTCCTTCGCGAACGACGTGGCGAGCGAGCTCGCCTACCCGGTCGTGCCTCTGTTTCTCACGGTGACGCTCGGAGCGCCGGTCACGGCGGTCGGCCTGATCGAGGGGATCGCGGAGGGGATCTCGGTCGGCCTGCGTGGGCTGTCGGGATGGCTTTCCGACCGTTGGGGCGAGCGGCGGCTGCCGTGGATCGGGGGCGGCTATGCGGGCTCGACCGGCGGGCGCGTGATCGTCGCTGCGGCTCCTGCGTGGGGCTGGGTGCTCCTGGGCCGGGTCGTCGACCGCCTCGGCAAGGGCGCGAGGACGCCTCCGCGCGACGCGCTGATCCGTGACTCCACCGAGCCGCGGCTGCTCGGAGCGGCGTTCGGCTACCACCGCGCGCTTGACACGGCCGGCGCCGTGGTCGGGCCACTCGCGGCGGTCGTGCTGCTCGCCGTCGGCCTCTCGTTCCGGCAGGTGCTCTGGGTCGCGGTCGTGCCGGGGGTGTTCGCGCTCTTCCTGCTGCGGGCCGTGCGCGAGGTCCGCCCGGCGGAGACGAGCGCGGCAATCCACGTCGAGCACGGGCCGCTGCCGCGCCCGTTCTGGGGCGTGCTCGCGATCTGGGTCGTGTTCTCGCTCGGGAACTCGAGCGACGTCTTCCTGCTCCTTCGGTCGAAGGAGCTCGGTCTCGGCGCGACGCTCGTGGTGCTCGCGTACGCGCTCTACAACCTCGTCTACGCGGGGCTCTCCTGGCCGCTCGGCGCGCTGTCGGACCGCCACCGCCGCGAGAGCGTCCTGGCGGGGGGCCTGCTCGTCTTCGCCCTCGTCTACCTCGGCTTTGCCGTCGCGTCCGCGTCGTGGGCCGTGTGGCCGCTGTTCGCGCTCTACGGCGCGTACGTCGCATCGACGGAGGGAGTGGCCAAGGCCTGGGTCGCCGACCGCGTCCCCGGCCGCGCCATCGGCACCGCGTTCGGGATCTTCTCCGCGGCGACAGGCGCCGCGCTGCTCGTGGCAAGCGTCGTGGCCGGGCTGCTCTGGTCGCACGTCTCGCCGGCCGCGCCGTTCGTGCTCGGCGCCGTCTCGGCGGGCCTGGCCCTGCTGCTCCTTCTCGTCAGCTCTGCCAGAACGGGTCTCGCGTCCAGGCGGCGAGCCGCTCGACGGCCTCGTCGAGCTGCTGCGCCGTGAGCGGGAACGGCTCGGCGTAGGGAACCCACTCCACCTTGCGCGCGGGCGGTCGCCCGGCGGCTGCGTCCATCAGGTAGCGGACGGTGAGCGCGTGGCCGACGACCAGGATCAGCGGCTCCGGCCGCGCCAGGATCGTCCGGTACGCCTCGACGTAGCGGCGGATCACGTCCGCCCGGCTCTCGCCGCCGCCAGGGGGCCGGTCGTCGGGCCCGTGCGAGCGAGCCCAGGCGCGGTAGTCGTCGATCGGCTGGCCCTCGAACCCGCCGACGCGGATGTCATTCAGCCCAGGAAGGACGACCCGCGGCACGTCGCGGCCGTCGAGCGCGAGATCCGCCGTCTCCTGCACGCGCTCGAACTCACTGACCGCGCAGAGGTCGATCGCGGTGTCGGCCAAGAGGGCGCCGAGGTGCCGTGCCTCGGCACGGCCGGCTTCCGTCAGCGGGCACGGGGCAGCGGGGTTGCCGTTCGTGAGCTTCGCGAACGAGAGCTCGCTCTCGCCGTGCCGGGCCAGGATCGCGCGTTCCACGCCCGTCATTCTCCCGGGCTACCCTTTGGGCCGCGCGGGCGTAGCTCAGTGGTAGAGCCCCAGCCTTCCAAGCTGGTTACGCGGGTTCGATCCCCGCCGCCCGCTCTTCGGGCCGCGCGCGGTCCGCACGTCCGACCGCTCCGCGATGCTGGCCGAGTGATTCCGGAGCGTCTCGTTCGCTTTCGGCTGCGGACGGTCCTGTCACTGCTGGCGACGATCATCGCGGTCGCGATCGTCCTCGAGGTGATCTGGATTGCCCGCCACGTGCTGGCGTGGGTGCTGATCTCGCTGTTCCTCGCACTCGCCCTGAACCCGGCGGTCGGCTGGCTCCAGCGGCACGGCCTCCGGCGACGGGTGGCCGCGGCGGCAGTCGCCTACCTGCTGACGATGGCCTTCTTCGTGCTGATCGGCTTTCTCTTCGTGCCCACGCTCGTGAGCCAGGTCAACGACTTCGTCCACAAGGTGCCCGACTACGTCCAGGACATCACGCACGGCCGGGGCCGGCTCGGGTTCCTCGAGACGAGGTACCACCTGCAGGAGCGGATCCGCCACGCGATCAGCCACGGCGGCGCGACGAAGGTGCTCGGGTTCTCCGGGGTGGCGATCTCGGTGGCGAAGGGGATCATCACGATCGTCGTCGCGTCGATCACGATCGCCTTCATGACCTTCTTCATGCTCCTCGAAGGCCCGGACTGGGTCGAGCGCTTCTACTCCGTGCTGCCCGAGGAGTCGCAGGAGCGCTGGCGCAGGGTCGGCGACGAGATCTACCGGACGGTCGGGGGCTACGTGACGGGCAACCTGCTGATCAGCTTCATCGCCGGGGCGCTGACCACGGTCGTGCTGATCGTCCTCGGCGTGCCCTATGCGGTCGCTCTCGGGCTGATCGTCGCGATCCTCGACCTGATCCCGCTGGCCGGCGCGACGATGGCCGCGATCCTGATCGGGATCGTCGCGTTCCTGCACTCGATCCCCGCGGGAATCATCGTCGTCGTGTTCTTCATCGGCTACCAGCAGGTGGAGAACCACGTGCTCCAGCCGGTGATCTACGGGAGGACGGTGCAGCTCTCGCCGCTCGCGGTGCTGATCTCGATCCTGATCGGCGCCGAGCTGGCCGGGATCCTCGGCGCGCTTGCGGCGATCCCTGTCGCGGGCAGCATCCAGGTGCTGCTGATGGACTGGCGCAGGCACCGGCGGGAACAGCCCGCCCCCGCGGCGCTGTAGCGGCTCTTGGCCTGGACTCCAGGAATCGGGCACTCGTGCCGATGGAGCACGCATGCCTTGCAAGAGGCTCGCAGCGCTCGCAGCACTCGCCGCCGTGCTGGTCGCGCACGCGTCCAGCTCGTTCGCCAAGAGCGGCGGGGTCACCGGCTCCGCCCGGCTCCAGTCGGCGCTGCTCGCCCAGGTCAACGCCGTCCGCTCGGCGCACGGCCTCGTGCGCCTTCACTTCTCGACCGCGCTGAACGCCGCCGCGTCCGCTCACTCGACGCAGATGGCGCGGCTCGGCTACTTCAGCCACAACTCGGCGAACGGGACGCCGTTCTCGAGGCGGATCGCCACCTACTACCCCGCGCACGGCTACCGCAGCTGGATGGCCGGCGAGAACCTCGTCTGGGCCTCGCCCGACCTGAACGCGGCGCGGGCGGTCAAGCTCTGGCTCGCGAGCCCGCCGCACCGGGCGAACCTGCTCAACCCGAGCTGGCGCGAGATCGGCCTCTCGGGCGTCCACTCGACGAGCGCTCCCGGTGTCTACGGCGGCTCGGCCGCGACGATCATCACCGCCGACTTCGGCGCCCGCAGCAGATAGCCCGCACGCCGCGGCGCTACCCTTTCGTTCCAGAGCGCCTGTAGCTCAGTGGAAGAGCGACGGCCTTCTAAGCCGTGGGTCGGAGGTTCGAATCCTCCCAGGCGCATCGCCTGAGCAAGCCGAAACCCGCTTCGCTAGGCGGGTTTCGGTGTCGCTGGGGCTTGCCTCGCTGTACCGCTCGAAACCGCTAAAGACCGCTCGGCACTGGCGCGGACTGGCGCCAAACTGGCGCGCAGTAGCCGCCCGCGCTTGTCGGCAAGAGCTCGCCGGTAATGATCCCTCGGACCGTGCCGGTATGACGACCGCCCCGACACGATGAGGACCGGCCACGTCCACCAACTCGCGGCGCTGCCAAAAAAAGGTCACCCAGGGAGGGC